>DATJJN010000131.1:0-122377 GCA_035492135.1 Paraburkholderia sp.
TGCCGACGACATTAACGAGCGCGTCAGCACCCTCGACGAAGCGCGCCAATTCGACGGGGTCGAACACATCGAGTTCGATCACATCCAGCGGCAACATTGTGAGGTGTGCGGCATGAGCGCGCCGTCTTGTGGCGACCCGCACGCTCTTGCCGGCGGCGACGAGCGCGTTCGCGAGATGACTGCCGATGAACCCGGAACCGCCGATCAACGCAATCGATTGATGACGCATGTTCGCCTCCCTGGGAGCGGATGCCGCTGCAGCTTCGCTGTCCTAAGCACCGACGGCGTAGGCTTGCCGTCGCCGGCCGCGCGCCGAGGCCGACGCCCGTGCGAGCCGCGCAGCCTGCACGGGCTCGCTCCGACTCGCTTCAGGGCGTTTGAGGCAAGATCACGCCAAGCCGCTCCTTCAGCGATTGCGGACGGCCTTCGAACAGCGCCGCGTAGTAGACCGTGTTCGACAACACGTTTTTCACGTAGTCGCGCGTTTCCGTGAACGGAATGGTTTCCGCGAAGATCGCGCCTTCGACCGGCTGCTGCAACGTCTGCCGCCACGCGCTGGGGCGGCCGGGACCGGCGTTGTAGCCCGCGGTGGCGAGCACCGCGGAGCCGTCGAATTGATTGTAGATCATCGACAGATAGTTCGTGCCGAGCAGAATGTTCGTGTTCAGATCATTCAATTGATCGCGCGACAGCGGGCCGAGGCCGATTTTTCTCGCGACCATCTGTGCGGTCGCCGGCATCAGTTGCATCAGGCCGCTTGCGCCGACGCCCGAACGCGCGTTGAGAATGAAGCGCGACTCCTGACGGATCAGACCATACGCCCATTCGACGTCGAGCCCGGTGGATTGCGCATTGCGCTCGACGATCTCGCGGAACGGCGCGAGGTAGCGCAGCGAAAAATCGTGATCGGCGCGCGTGCGATCCGCGGTGTTCACCGTGCGGTCGTACAACTGGATACGCCGCGCGTATTCGGCGACCGCGAGCAGTTGCCGGTCGCTCATCGTGCGCAGCGGCCAGTTCCATTCGCGATTGCCTTCGAGCCGCAGATTCAGCGCGTAGAAGCGCCGCGCGAGCTCGAAGCCCGGCGTGTTGGCGGCCTGCGCGACTTCGGCGTCGGTGACCGGCGTCTTCGGCGGGATCGTCGTCTTCTGGCCCAGCTCCTCGGCGGCAAGCTGGCCGTAAAAATCGAAGCCCTGTGCGATCGACTGGAACTCCTGGCTCGCCAGCGCCGCATCGCCGCCCTGCTTCAGCGCGCGCGCGTGCCAGTACACCCACGTGGGTTTTGCGCGCAGCGTCGCCGGCATCTGCTCGATCGACCAGCGCACCATCGTCCAGTCGCCGCCGAGCAGCGCGGCGCGCGTGCGCCATTCGTATGCGGGCGTCGACAGCGGCGCATTCGCGGACAGGCGATACCAGCCGAGCGCGCCGGGCATGCGCTTGAGCGCCGCCTGATAGCCGATGGTGCCCCAGCCGATTGCGCGCTCGGGCAGCGCGAGCGACGGCGCGACCGCGGCGAACGTGGACGCGGCCATCGCCGGATCGTTGCGCGCCATCACCGTGATCGCGAGCAGCGCCAGCTGATGCGATTGCGTATCGGGGCCGACGCCGCGCGCGAGCGCGAGCGGCGGCGTGTTGACCGCCTCCGCGAAACGCGCCGGGTCCGGCTGCTGCTGGCCGAGCGCGTCGAGCATCTTGCTGCCGGCGTCGGTCTGATTCTGTTCGTACGCGAGACGGATCTGCTGCCATACGTCGTCGGACGTGAACTGGCCTTTGATGCCGAGCGCGGTGATCAGATCGACGCAGCCGTCGCCGTAATAACGCGGCTCGACGAGCAGCGCGCGCGCTTCGTCCGCGACGTTCTCGCCGCGCGATGCGCGCGATTCCAGCGCGTAGCACTTCACCTGCGTGTCGTCGTTCAGCACGAACTTCGCGTATTGCAGATCGAAGTTGCGCCAGTCGTGACGCGCGCCGAGCACGAGCAGCCAGTCGTTGCGCAGGCGATCGGCGATCGCCTCGCCGTCGTGGCGCGCGAGGAACGACAGCACCGGCGCATCGGGCGCATCGGTGCGTGCGTGGCCCTGGGTGTCGAACAGCTGCGGCTTGAGCGTGAAGTACTCGAGATACGACGGCGCCGGATAGTCCGGAATCATCGCGGCGAGTTGGGCGGCGCGCACGGGATCGTTGTTGCGGGCGGCTTCGCGAAGCTGGATGAAGGTCTGGTCATCCGGCGACAGCGCGCCTATTTCTGGCATTGCGACGGGGCGGACGGCATCGGCCGGCGTGCATGCGACGAGTGCCGCGACAGCCAGCACCAGACCGGCCGCGCGATATACTCGGACAAGGCGTTTGGACATCGTTGTTTCTGGAGCGCGAGGTGAACCCAAGGATAGCATGCAACCCCAGCGCGGATTCCAAAAGGACGCTGCGTACAAGGCTCTTCGCGACGCGCGTCGCGGCGGCCGCCGACGCCGCGACGAACGATGCGCTCGCTCGTCACGTGGCCGCGCTGATCGCGCGCTTCGCGCCGCGTTGCATCGGTTTTTACTGGCCGCTGCGCGGCGAATTCGATGCGCGCGCGCTGATCGCCGCGTGGCTCGCCGCCGATCCGCAGCGACGCGCCGCGCTGCCGGTGATCCACGAGCGTCACACGCCGCTCGATTTCCTCGCCTGGACACCCGACATGCCGATGCGCGAAGGCCATCACTGCATCCCCGAGCCGGCCACCGGGCAACGCGCGCTGCCCGACCTGCTGCTCGTGCCGTGCGTCGGCTTCGACGCCGACGGCTACCGGCTAGGCTACGGCGGCGGCTATTACGACAGGACGCTCGCCGCGTGGCCGGGCGCGACGCCGCCGGTCACGGTCGGCATCGCGTATGAAGCGTGCCGGATCGAAACCGGCCTGCTCGCGCGCGAGGCGCACGATCTGCCGCTCGACGCCATCGTCACCGACGCGGGCTCGCACCTCGCCCGCCATCGGGCAAGCGATCTCGCCGACCACGCGCGAACCGCGCAGCCTTAAAGCGAAGCCGCCGCCCGCGAAGCCGTGTCGTAAAGACCGGACGCGTTGCGGATCAGTTGCGCGGCGTCGCCGATCTGCTGGTTCGTGAGCCCGCTCTCCTTGAGCGTCTCGATCAGGCAGCTTTCGCGCACGTTGCGGTAGCGCGCGCAGACATCGCGCCCTTCCTGCGTCGACGAAAAGAACACTTCCTTGCCGACCTTTTCGCTCTTTACATACCCACGGGACACCAGCTTCTTCAGCGCATAGGTCGCGACGTGCGTGTCCTCGATGTTCAGCACGAAGCAGATGTCGGCAAGCTTCTTGCGCCGCTCGCGGTGATTCACGTGATGCAGCAGCGAGACCTCGATCGCGGTCATGTCCTTCACGCCCGCCGCCGACATGCAGCGCACCATCCAGCGGTTGAACGCATTGCCGGCCATGATCAGCGCGTACTCGAACTCGGACAGCTCGGCGCTGTGGTCGGAGACGAGATGCTCGGAAGAAACGATCCTGGTCGGCGCACGCGACATGACAAAACCCTATTGCAAAAAGATGAATCGTACCGTGAGTGTACGGCCGGTTCGCGCCGAACCGGTCCTGGCATAAACTCTTATTGATAAATTGACGATAAATTATTGAGAATCCATCCTTGACGAAATTCCGGGCTCGCTCGCGTTCCTTGCGATTGCCCTTCTGCTCCACTTGCTCATGTCGAATAACGCTGTCCGTATCTATCCGCTCGGCGACGAAGCCCTTGTCTGCGAGTCGCCGCCGCCCGCCACGCTCGACGTGCAACGCCACGTGTGGGCCGTCGCCGCGCTCGCGCGCGACTGGGCGCCGGTGCGCGAGGTCGTGCCGGGCATGAACAACCTGACGATCACTTTCGATCCACTTTCAACCGACGCAGACGCGCTCGCCGCGCAGCTCGCCGCCGCCTGGCGCAACACCGACGTCACGTCGATCGCGGGCCGCGACATCGACATTCCGGTCGAGTACGGCGGCGAGTTCGGTCCCGATCTCGAAACCGTGGCCGCGCACGCGCAGCTCACGCCGCAGCAGGTGGCCGAGCGCCACGCGGCCGGCCAGTACATCGTGTTCTTCGTCGGCTTTCAGCCCGGTTTCGCGTATCTCGGCGGGCTCGATGCGTCGCTCTTCACGCCGCGCCGCAAGGAGCCGCGCATGGCGGTGCCGGTCGGCTCGGTCGGCATCGGCGGCGAGCAGACCGGCATCTATCCGGCCACGTCGCCGGGCGGCTGGCAACTGATCGGCCGCACCGCGCTCGCGCTGTTCGACCCGAGCCGCAAGCCGCCCGCGCTGTTGATGCCGGGCGACCGCGTGCGCTTCACGATCGCGGGGGTCCACGCATGATCGAAGTCGTCCGCGCGGGACGGATGACCTCCGTCCAGGATCTCGGCCGCAGCGGCTTCCGGCATCTGGGCGTCGCGTCCGGCGGCGCGCTCGACGCGCTCGCGCTCGAGGTCGGCAACCGACTCGTCGGCAACCGGCCCGACGCGGCCGCGCTCGAAATGACGTTCGGCCCGGTCGTGCTGCGCTTCCCGCGCGCGACGCGCATCGCGATCACCGGCACCGATTTCGGCTCGACGCTCGCCGGCAAGCCGGTGTGGTCGTGGTGGAGCCTGCCGGTCGCGGCCGGCGAAGAACTCGTGATGCAGGGCCCGAAGCGCGGGATGCGCGCGTATCTGTGCGTGGCCGGCGGCATCGACGTGCTGCCGGTGCTCGGCTCGCGCAGCACGGATCTCGGCGCGGGCTTCGGCGGTCTCGCGGGCCGCGCGCTGAAGGACGGCGACCGGCTCGCGGTCGGCGCGCCCGCGCGCGACCGCGCGTCGTTTGCGCCGGACGCACCGGAGTTCGGCGTGAAAGCGCCGGTCTGGTGCAACTTCGCGCTGATCGACGAGCCGCCTCACCGGCGCGGCCGGCATCCCGGCGGACTGCCGTGGGCGGTGCCGGTGCGCGTGCTGCGCGGCCCGGAATACGACAGCTTCACGTCCGACGCACAGCATGCGCTGTGGACCGACGAATGGGTCGTCACGCCGAACAGCAACCGGATGGGCTACCGGCTGTCGGGCACCGCGCTCGAACGGAGCACCGGCGAGGATCTGCTGTCGCACGCGGTGCTGCCCGGCACGATCCAGGTACCGCCGAACGGCCAGCCGATCGTGCTGATGGGCGACGCACAGACGACCGGCGGCTATCCGCGGATCGGCGCGGTGATCCGCGCGGACCTGTGGAAGCTTGCGCAGGTCCGGCTGAACGGCGGCATCCGCTTCGTCGAGACGACCGCGGCCGGCGCGCGCGCCGCGCTCGCCGAGGAGCGCGCGTATCTGCGGCAGATCGATACGGCGATCGTGATGCACGACGAACGACTGGCGGCGCGCAGGCGCGCGGCCGCAACGGTATAACCCGGCATGACTGTGAGGAATGACACGATGTCCATCGATCTGAACGCCGATCTCGGCGAAGGCTGCGGCTCCGACGAAGCGCTGCTCGACCTCGTCAGCTCCGCGAACATCGCGTGCGGCTGGCACGCGGGCGGCGCCGCGATGATGCGCGACTGCGTGCGCTGGGCGGTGCAAAAAGGCGTGTCGATCGGCGCGCATCCGAGCTTCCACGACCCGGAGAACTTCGGGCGCAAGGAGATGGATCTGCCGTCCGACGAAATCTATGCGGGCGTGCTGTATCAGCTCGGCGCGCTCGCGGCGATCGCGAAGGCCGAAGGCGGCCGCATCGCGCACGTGAAGCCGCATGGCGCGCTGTACAACCAGGCGGCGCGCGACGCGCGGATCGCGAAAGCGATCGCCGCCGCCGTGCATGACTTCGATCCGTCGGTCGCGGTGTTCGCGCTCGCGGGCAGCGGTCTCGTGAGCGCCGCGCGCGACGCGGGTCTCGTCGCGATCGAAGAAGTGTTCGCCGATCGCGGCTACCGCGCGGACGGCTCGCTCGTGCCGCGCAGCCAGCCGGGCGCGCTGCTCGACGACGACGACGCGGTGCTCGCGCGCACGCTGCAGATGATCCGCGAGCAGCGCGTGCAGGCGGTGAGCGGCGAGTGGGTGACGATCAACGCGCAGACCGTCTGCCTGCACGGCGACGGCCCGCATGCGCTGGCGTTCGCGCGGCGCATCCGCGCGGCGCTCGACGAAGCCGTAATCGACGTGCGCGCGGGCGGCGCGGCGGTGCCGGCGTAAGCGGCTTTGCGGTTCGTGCGGTTTTTGTCGCGCTTAAGATGACGGTGCCCACGCGGCGCAGGCTGCGTGGGCGCGAGGAAGACCTGAAGCCGGGCACCGCACCGAGCCCGATCATTAGGGACCCGAAACATTATTGAAAGCATGACCGAATGCACCATGAAGCGGCCGCCAGAAGCCGTCAACAGCGAGGACAGCCGAACCGCAGAATCCGGCGCCCTTCCCTTCGCGTCGCCGCACAGACGGCGGCCGGAACCACAACCTCGGAGAGTCGAGAGATGCAGAGCGCAGTCAACCTATGGCCACTGATCGGAGTGGCCGTCATCATCGTGGGTTTCGTTTTACGGTTTAATCCGATGCTGATCGTCGCGGCGTCCGCCGTCGCGACCGGCATCGCCGCCGGCTTCACGCCCGAGCACATCCTCGCGGCGATCGGCACCGGCTTCATCAAGACCCGCAACATTCCGCTCATCATCTTGCTGCCGCTCGCGGTGATCGGCCTGCTGGAGCGCCACGGCCTGCGCGAGCGCGCGCAGATGTGGATCAGCGGCATCAAGGCCGCCACCGCCGGGCGTCTGTTGATCGTCTATCTGCTCGTGCGCGAGCTGACCGCCGCCGTCGGGCTCACCGGTCTCGGCGGCCATCCGCAGATGGTGCGTCCGCTGATCGCGCCGATGGCCGAAGGCGCGGCGGAAAACCGCTACGGCAAGCTGTCGGATGCGATCCGCTTCCGGCTGCGCGCGTTCGCGGCCGCGACCGACAACGTCGGCTTGTTCTTCGGCGAGGACATCTTCGTCGCGTTCGGCGCGATCGTGCTGATGGTCACGCTGCTGAAGGAAGCGGGCGTGTCGGTCGAGCCGATGCACGTCGCCGTGTGGGGCATCCCGACGGCGATCTGCGCATTCCTGATCCATTCGGCGCGGCTGTGGCTGCTCGATCGCCGTCTCGACCGTGAGCTGGGCCGCGCGAACGCGCCGAGCGCCGCGAACGGCTCCCCCACCCACGCCGCCCAGGCCGGAGACGAAGCATGACCATTACCCTCGACTACCTGTTCTGGCTGACCGGCCTCGTGCTGCTGGTCGTCGGCGCCATGATCGTGACCGACCGCGAGCATCCGCGGCGCTTTGCGGCGGGCGGCTTCTGGCTGCTGTACGCGGTCGTGTTTCTCGTCGGCGACAGGCTGCCGCCGGCGGTCGTCGGCGTCGTCGTCATCGCGATGGCGCTGATCGCGGGCTTCGGCGGCGTGACCGCCGCGAAGGCCGGTCAGTTGCCCGAGACCGAGCGGCGCGCGAGCGCGCAGCGTCTCGGCAACCGCCTGTTCCTGCCCGCGCTGACGATTCCGTTCGTCACCGTCGTGCTGACGCTCGCCGCGAGCCACCTCGTGTTCGGCGGCCACGCGCTGCTCGATCCGAAGAACGTGACGCTCGTCGCGTTCGGCATCGGCTGCGTGATCGCGCTCGGCTACGCATGCGTGACCACGCGCGACAGCGTCGGCCAGTCGATGAAGGAAACGCGCCGGCTCGTCGACGCGCTGTCGTGGGCGGCCGTGCTGCCGCAACTGCTCGGCATGCTCGGCCTCGTGTTTTCCGACGCGGGCGTCGGCAAGGCGGTCGCGCACCTGAGCACCGCGTACATCGACATGGACCTGCGCTTCGTCGCCGTGCTCGTGTACTGCGTCGGGATGGCGCTCTTCACGATGATCATGGGCAACGGCTTCGCGGCGTTCCCGGTGATGACGGGCGGCGTCGGCGTGCCGGTGCTGATCGGCATCTTCCATGCGAACCCGGCGACGATGGCTGCGATCGGCATGTTCTCCGGCTACTGCGGCACGCTGATGACGCCGATGGCCGCGAACTACAACATGGTGCCGGCCGCGCTGCTCGAACTGCCCGACCGCAACGCGGTGATCCGCGCGCAGATTCCCACCGCGCTCGGGATTCTCGCCGCGAACATCGTGCTGATGAACCTGTTCGGGTTCTGAGTCGCGGACCCAGGCGACCCTAACCGGGCACGACGATGAACCCGCGCTGGCGCAGCAGCGCGAGCACGCCGCGCTGCCCACCCAGGTGCAGCGCGCCGATCGCGACGAACACCGGCCGGTTCGGCGTCGCGAGCTGCAGCATCCGCGCGGTGAAGCGCCGGTTGCGCTCGTACACGATCCGGTTGTCGATCGACCCGGATACGCGCCGGTCGTGCGCGAGCTTTTCGGTGCGCGCGCTTTCCCACGCGGCGATCGCGTCGGCATCGCCGACGCGCCATAGATGCGCGAGCGCGTTGACGTCCGCGACGTCCTCAGCCGGCGTCTGCGCGACGTCCTGCGCGAGCATCTCGCGCTGCTGCGCGAGCGTGAGCCCCGTGAACGCGCGCATCTGCTCGGCAAGCGTTTCGAGTCCGACGACCTTGCGCCCCTTCAGCTTCAGAAACACGTTCTGCAGCTGCTCCTCGGTGCCGTACTCGGTCTGCAGCCCGGCGCTCAGCGAGTCGTACGTCTCCACCAGCATCGACGCGAGCCACGGGCGCATCCGGCGAATCTCCGCGAGCGCTTCCGGGTTGCCGCGCAGGCGCGCCGCGAGCTTCTGCCACAGCGCAGGCGGCAGCATCTGCTGCAGGCACGGCCGCCGGCACACGCCGTACTTCGACACGTCGTCCTGCGACACGAGCAGTTCGTCCGGCGACAATTCGAGCGCGAGAATCGGCGACGCATTCAGCGCCGCGAGAATCGGCTCGCGAAACGGCCGGTTCGCCGGATAGTCGGCCGGGTCGCCGACATGGAGCGTGCCGAGCAGATAGATCGTCGTCGTGCCGCGCGTCGCGACGTAGAACGGCATGCGCGGCGGCGGCCGGCGAATCGCGCCGCCGGCGGTCGTGCCGGATGCGTAGTTGGGCGTGGGCGGCGGCGAATGAAAACCCGGCAGCGCGCCGCCGCCGCCGGGCGGGTTCATGCCGGGCGCGTCGACGGCGTTGCCGGCCGCATACGCGGACGACACCCAGCCACGCGCGGCGAAAAACGACTGGTGGGACGACGACCTGAACAACGATCCAGGCGACGACCCGACCGACGGCCCGAACGCGACGGCCACCGCGAGCGCGGCGCCGATCGCGACGCGCGCCCACGCGCGGGGCGGCAAAGCGACACGTTCGCCGCTTGCCTCCAAGCGGCGCGCAGAACGACGCGCCGCCGTCGCTTCAGGCATCCGTTTCCCCTACCTCCTCAGCACGATGGCAGGATACCTGACGCCCGTCCACTTGGCGAAGCAGCGGCGCTTCGTGCATGCATCGCTCGATCGCATACGGGCAACGCTGATGAAACGTGCAGCCCGAAGGCGGATTGAGCGGCGACGGCAGCTCGCCCGCGAGGCGAATCGGAATGCGCCGGTCGGCCTCGAAGATCGCCGGCGTCGCGGACAGCAACGCGCGCGTGTACGGATGGCGCGGGCGGCCGATCACGGTGTGCTTGTCGCCGAGTTCTGCGATGCCGCCGAGATACATGACCATCACGTCGTCCGCGATGTGCTCGACCACCGACAGGTTGTGCGAGATGAACACATAGCTCGTGCCGAACTGCTGCTGCAGGTCCATGAACAGGTTCAGGATCTGCGCCTGGATCGACACGTCGAGCGCGGACACCGGCTCGTCCGCGACGACGATCTGCGGGTTCAGGATCATCGCCCGCGCGATCGCGACGCGCTGCCGCTGTCCGCCCGAAAACATGTGCGGATAGCGCTTCGCGTGCTCGGGCCGCAGGCCGACGATCCGCATCAGCTGCGCGATGCGGTCCGCGCGCTCGGACGCCGACAGCTTCGTGTTGATCGCGAGCGGCTCGCCTAGCGTGCTCTCGACCGTCTTGCGCGGATTGAGCGACGCATACGGGTTCTGGAACACCATCTGCACGCGCCGGCGCAGCGCGGCTGTCCGGGCGTGATCGGCGTGCGCGACGTCGTCGCCGTCGATCAGCAGGCGGCCCGCGGTCGGCGCTTCGATCATCGTCAGCTGGCGAGCGAGCGTCGACTTCCCGCAGCCGGATTCGCCGACGACCGCGAGCGTGCGCGCCCGTTCGAGCGAGAACGACACGCCGTTCAGCGCCCTCACGACGCCGTGACCGAACATTCCGCGCCGCACCGGGTAGTGCTTGTGCAGGTCTCGCGCGACCAGCACGGTGTCGCCGGCGCGGCCCGGCTCGATGTCCCACGCGGCGCTCATCGCTCGCCTCCGGTCGGTGCGTGGGCGGGCGCGGCTTCGAGATTCAGCGGCTTGATGCAGCGCGCGCGGGCGACGCCGCCCGCGTCCGGCACCGGCGCGAGCGCCGGACGGCCCTTGTTGCAGTCGTCGACGACATACCGGCAGCGCGGCGCGAACAGGCATCCGGGCGGACGGTCGTCGCGCCCCGGCACCATGCCCGGCAGCGCGGCCAGCCGACGCGCGCCCCGGTTGTGTTCCGGAATCGCGGCGAGCAATGCTTCGGTGTACGGATGGTGCGGCGTCGCGAAGATCTGCGGCACGCGGTTCGTCTCGATGATCTGGCCGGCGTACATCACCGCCACGCGCTGCGCGACTTCCGACACGACCGCGAGATCGTGCGAGATCAGCACGAGCGCCATCCCGCGCTCGCGTTGCAGCCGCACGAGCAGCTCCATGATTTGCGCCTGAATGGTCACGTCGAGCGCCGTGGTCGGCTCGTCGGCGATCAGGAGCTTCGGGTTGCACGCGATCGCCATCGCGATCATCACGCGCTGGTTCATTCCGCCGGACATCTGGTGCGGAAACGAATCGATGCGGTTTTTCGCGTCCGGAATGCCGACCTGGTCCAGCAGTTCGAGCGCGCGCGCCGTGAGCGCGGCGCCGCGCAAGCCGAGGTGCTGCCTGAGCACTTCCTTGATCTGATAGCCGATCGTGTAGCTCGGGTTCAGGCTCGTCAGCGCGTCCTGGAACACCATCGAGATGTCCTTGCCGACGATCGCGCGCCGCGCCTTCGCCGGCGCGTTCAGCAGGTCCTTGCCGTCGAACGCGATCGCGTCGGCGGCGACGCGGCCGGGCGCGTCGATCAGCCCCATCAGTGCGAGCATCGTGACGCTCTTGCCGGAGCCCGACTCGCCGACGATGCCGAGCACCTCGCCCGGCGCGAGCGCGAGATCGATGCCGTCGACCGCGGGCAGCCCGTCGAAGTCGACCGACAGGTTACGGATCGTGAGCAGGTCTTCCATCATCATGTGGTCCGCTTCAGTTTCGGATCGAGCGCGTCGCGCAGCCCGTCGCCGAGCAGGTTGATCGCGAGCACCGAGATCAGGATCGACAGGCCCGGCATCGTGACGATCCACCACGCGCTGTCGATATAGTCGCGCGCGGACGCGAGCATCGCGCCCCACTCGGCCGCCGGCGGCTGCACGCCGAGGCCGAGAAAGCCGAGCGCCGCGGCGTCGAGAATCGCGGACGAAAAGCCGAGCGTCGCCTGCACGATCAGCGGCGCGGTGCAGTTCGGCAGCACCTGCGAGAACATCAGCCGCAGCGTGCTCGCGCCGGCCACGCGCGACGCCATCACGTACTCCTTGTTCAGCTCGCCGAGCGCGGAACCGCGCGTGAGCCGCACGTAGCCCGGCAGCGCGACGACCGCGATCGCGAACATCGTGTTCGCGAGCCCCGGCCCGATGATCGCGACCACCGCGACCGCCAGCAACAGCGACGGCAACGCGAGCAGCACGTCCATCAGCCGCATGATCGGCGTGTCGGCCCAGCGCTCGAAAAACGCGGCGACGAGCCCGAGCACGACGCCCGGAATCAGCGCGAGCACGACCGACACGCAGCCGATCAACAGCGACAGCCGCGCGCCGTACATGAGCCGCGAGAGGATGTCGCGGCCCGCCTCGTCGGTGCCGAGCAGGAACTTCGCGTGGCCGCCCGCGAGCCACGCGGGCGGAATTTTTACGTAGTCGCGGTATTGCTCGATCGGGCTGTGCGGCGCGACGAGCGGCGCGAAGATCGCGACGACGATCAGCAGCAGCACGACGCAGGCCGCGACCACCGCGCCCTTGTTGCGCGAGAAGTTCGACCAGAATTCGCGCGCGGCGAGCACGCGGCCGGACGGCGGCGTCACGGATTGGGGCGAAACGTTCTGGATGTCGGCCATTACGCGCTCCTTCCGCCCACGGATGAATGCAGATGCGAATGCATGCGTGTCACCTCGTGTGCCGGATGCGCGGATTGAGCACGCCGTACAGCAAATCGACGCACAGGTTCACGACGATCACGAGCGTCGCGATCATCAGGATGCCGCCTTGCACGACCGGATAGTCGCGCCGGCCGATCGCGTCGATCAGCCATTTGCCGATGCCGGGCCACGAAAACAGCGTCTCGGTGAGCACCGCGCCCGCGAGCAGCGTGCCGACCTGCAGGCCGATCACCGTGACGACCGGAATCAGCGCATTGCGCAACGCGTGCACGACGACCACGCGCGCGGGCGACAGCCCCTTCGCGCGCGCGGTGCGGATGTAGTCCTCGCGCAGCACTTCGAGCATCGACGAGCGCGTCATCCGCGCGACGACCGCGAGCGGTATCGTGCCGAGCACGATCGCGGGCAGGATCAGGTGGCTGACCGCCGAGCGAAACGCGCCTTCGTCGGTGCCGGGCAGCAGCGAGTCGATCAACATGAAGCCGGTCACGAGCGGAATGTCGTATTCGATCGCGATGCGCCCCGACACCGGCGTCCAGCCGAGCGTCACCGAGAACACCATGATCAGGATGAGGCCCCACCAGAAGATCGGCATCGAATAGCCGGTCAACGCGGCGCCCATCACGCCGTGATCGACCGCCGAGCCGCGCTTGAGCGCCGCGATCACGCCGGCCGGCAGCCCGATCACGAGCGCGAACAGCAGCGCGCAAATCGACAGCTCGACCGTCGCCGGAAAGCGCGCGAGAAATTCGCCCATCACGCTCGTGTTCGTGATGATCGACACGCCGAGGTCCCCGTGCAGCGCGCGCCATACGTAGTGCAAATACTGCATCGGCAGCGGCTCGTCGAGGCCGAGACGATGCAGCGCCTGCGCGTGCATCTGCGGATCGACGCCGCGCTCGCCCATCATCACTTCGATGGGGTCGCCCGGAATCAGGTGAATCAGCGCGAACGCGAGGACAGTGATCCCGATGAACGTGGGGATCACCATGCCGACGCGACGCAAGACGAAGCGGAACATCGGTGGTTCCTCTCGAAGCAGGGTTGAAAACGAAACCGGCGACAGGGGCGGGTCGCTCCCGACAGAGCGATGGCCCCGGTCGCCGGACCTGAAAAAAAGCGCGGTTCTTTCGCGTTACGGTTACTGCATGCCGACGCCGTCGAAGCGCACGAAACCGAGCGGCTCGATGCGCAGGTCCGTCACGCGCCTGCTCGCCGGCTGATAGACCGTCGAATGCGCGA
This sequence comes from Paraburkholderia sp., assembly GCA_035492135.1. Lineage (GTDB taxonomy): Bacteria > Pseudomonadota > Gammaproteobacteria > Burkholderiales > Burkholderiaceae > Paraburkholderia. The sequence goes on from DATJJN010000131.1 coordinate 13,604, forward strand.
TCGGCGAAAACGGCAGCTGGTCCGCGAAGATCCGTTGCGCGTCCACATAGTACTTCGTGCGCTGCGCCTGGTCCGTTGTGACCCGCCCTTTCTGCACGAGTTCATCGAACGGCTTGTAGCACCACTTGCTGAAGTTGTTGCCGTTCACCGCCTCGCAGCCGAGCAGCGTGCCGAGCCAGTTGTCCGGATCGCCATTGTCGCCGGTCCAGCCGACGAGCATCGCATCGTGTTCGCCCGCGCGGGCGCGCTTCATGTACTCGCCCCACTCGTACGTGACGATTTTCGCGGTCACGCCGATCTTCGCCCAGTCCGCCTGGATCATTTCGGCCATCAGGCGCGCGTTCGGATTGTACGGACGCTGCACCGGCATCGCCCACAGCGTGATCGAAAAGCCGTTCGCAAAACCCGCCTTCGCGAGCAGCGCTTTCGCCTTCGCGGGGTCGTACGCGTTGCCGGTCAGCGTCTTGTCGAACGACCATTGCGTCGGCGGCATCGGGTTCGTCGCGAGCTGGCCCGCGCCCTGGTACACCGAGTCGATGATCGCCTTTTTGTTGATCGCCGTGTCGAGCGCCCGGCGCACGTCCACGTTGTCGAGCGGCTTGTGCTGCGTGTTGTACGCGAGATAGCCGAGGTTGAAGCCCGGCTGCGACGGCATCGCGATGTTCTGCTGCGCCTTCAGCGGCTCGATGTCGGCCGGACGCGGATAGCTCATCACCTGGCACTCGTCGCGCTTGATCTTCTGCACGCGCACGCTCGCATCCGGCGTGATCGCGAAGATCAGCTTCGACAGCTTCACCGCGTTCGGCTTCCAGTAGTCGGGATTGCCGTCGAAACGGATCGTCGCGTCCTTCGTGTAGCTGCGGAAGATGAACGGGCCGGTGCCGACCGGGAACTGGTTGATGTCGGACGCCTTGCCCGCCTTCAGCAACTGGTCCGCGTACTCGGCCGACTGGATCGACGCGAACTCCATCGCGAGATTCGCGATGAACGGCGCGTTCGGCTGGTTCAGCGTGAAGCGCACGGTGTACGGGTCCACTTTCTCGATCTTCGCGATCAGCTTGTCGAGTCCCATGTCGGTAAAGTACGGAAACTGTACGGGGTACGCTTTGCGGAACGGCTGGTTCGGATCGAGCATACGGTCGAACGTGAACAGCACGTCGTCCGCATCGAATTCGCGTGTCGGCTTGAAGTACGCGGTCGTCTGGAACTTCACGCCATGACGCAGATGGAACGTGTAGATCTTGCCATCCGATGACACGTCCCACGACTGCGCGAGGCCGGGTTCGATCTTCGTGCCGCCGCGCTCGAATTCAATGAGGCGGTTGTAGACGGTGAACGTGTTCGCGGTGAAGTCGGTGCTCGTCGTGTACAGCGCGGGATCGAAGCCCGCGGGGCTGCCTTCGGAACAGTAAACGAGCGTCTTGTTCGGAAGACTGCCGGCTGCGTGAGCAAGCGACGCGCCTGCCATCGACGCGGCCGCCAACGCGACCATCGAAGTGAACCGCACGGCCCGCCACAGTGTGTTTTCTTTCATGTCCGCTCCTGTTCGACGCGGGCCGCCGGCCCGGCGTAGCGGCGATATTACTTGAGCGCATGCCGCGCTCACAAGCCGCCGAAAAAAGCGGGCCCCGCTTCGCCGCTCAACGCTCCGGCAAGCGACGCAGATCCAGCGACACGAACACAAGAACCACGGCGGGAACGACGAGCGGCTGCGACATGAATCCCGCCGCTATCGCGCCGGCCGCCGCGGCGAGGCTGTAGGTGAGCCACGAGAGGCCGGGCAGCAGCACGTCGGCGAAGGCGGGACGCTTGTCGCCCGGGTCATCGGCGCTGAGGTCGTTCACGTATCGACCGATGAACGCATCGGAAAACTTCGCCATGTTGCTGGTCACGACGAGCGTCTGCAACGACACGCCGCCGAACCGGCTGATCGTCTGGCCTTGCATCGCGAGTGCGAGCGCGAGCATCGGCAGTTCGACCGGCACGCGCCACGCCGGATGGACGCGCACGAAGCCGGTCGCGACGAGGAGAAGCGCCATGATCCCAAGCTCGAGCGGCGGACGCCGCAGACGACGGCGGATCAGGCTCGCGATCATGCAGCCGACGAAAAACGCGCCGATCGCCCATGCGAACAACGCGAAGCGCGACCATGCGGCCTCGGCGAGGCTCCATCCGAGCTGGACGGTATTGCCGGTCATGATCGCCGGATAAATACCGCCTGCATCGCGGTAACCGATCACCTCGACGAAACCGCAGACGATGGTCAGCGCCACGACGCGGCGGGCACTGACGTGGAGCGGGAGCGGGGCGGTCGTGCTGGTGGTCACGTCGATTCCTCTACGAGTGGGAATTCACGGAACGTCGGCCTGAACGGATCTTCCGACGGCATCGAACCATCGACCGGCATGACCGGCGACAGGGCCGTGTGCCGCCGCATCCGCTTGCTCTCGCAGTTCGACGCAACGGAGGAATCCGGATGGTAAAGAGACACGCGCACCGACGCGGATCGGTGCTCATCGCGCTGTGCGCATTGTGCGCCCTGAGCGGCTTCGTTCGAGCACAGCCCGTGCCTTCGTTCTCCGACTGTGCCACACCGGTCGAAGCGAGGCGGATTTCGACGTGCCTCGTCTTCAGCGATGCACGTGCGCGGCGTTATCAAAGTGTCATTCGTGACGCCGCCAAAGGGCCTGTTAATTTCGCAGGCCATTTCGTTCTCGCCACATGGGGATGTGGCGCCAGTTGCGTGATGGCAGCGGTGATCGACGCGAAAACCGGCCGGGTCACGTCCTTGCCGTTCACCGTTTCGAACTGGCCCGAAGACATAACCGAGCCGCTTTCCTGGCGGGCGGATAGTTGCCTGCTTGTCGTTGAAGGAAGTCGCAACGAGAGCGACGAGCGGGGACGTTACTGCTATCTGTTCGACGGGAATACGTTTACGCTGCGCCGGGCAGTACGCGCGCCCGAGCGTGAGGCTCCTTCAATGAAGCGGGAGGCGACGCCGTGAGTTGACGCAGCGGGCCTCCCGACTTTTTTACCACCGTTGTCCCTAGAACGTCGTCCAGTCATCATCCGGCGCGCGTGCAGGCGCGACGGCCGGCGCCGGATCGCGCGCAGGTTTCGCGGCGGCCTTTCGCGCCGGCGTCGACGCCGGCGCCGTCGCGCGCACCGGCTTCGCCGCTGCAGCGACAGCCGGTTTCGAATCCGGATCCGCAGCCGGCTGCGCAACCGCCTGAACAACCGCCTTGTGCGCCGCCGCCGTTTCCGGCTCGTGTTGCGCCACCGCTTCGGTGACCGCCTTCGCCGCCCCGGACACCGCCGCCTTCACCGCCGCCGGCCGAACCGGCGCCTCGACCGCACGCGACGCCGCCTCGTCCGCCGCATTCACCCGAAACGCCGCAAGCGCCTCGTCGAGCCGCGCCGCCTGCCCCTGCAGCGACGCCGCCGCAGCCGCCGCCTCTTCGACGAGCGCCGCGTTCTGCTGCGTGACTTCGTCCATCTGCGTGACCGCGCGGCCCACCTGCGCGATGCCGTCGCTCTGCTCGGCGGACGCCGCCGCGATCTCGCCCATGATGTCCGTCACGCGGCTGATCGCCTGCACGATCTCCGCCATCGTCGTGCCCGCCTGCGACACGAGTGTCGTCCCGTTGCCGACGCGCTCCACCGACGCGTCGATCAGCTGCTTGATCTCGCGTGCCGCCGACGCCGAGCGCTGCGCGAGGCTGCGCACCTCGCCCTCCACCACCGCGAAGCCGCGCCCCTGCTCGCCCGCCCGCGCCGCTTCGACGGCCGCGTTCAGCGCGAGGATGTTGGTCTGGAACGCGATCCCCTCGATCATGCTGACGATATCCGCGATGTGCTCCGAGCTTTCGTTGATCTCGCCCATCGTGTCGACGACGCGGCTCACCACGTCGCTGCCCTTCGCGGCGATCTCGGACGCGTTCGCGGCGAGCCCGCTCGCCTGTCGTGCGTTGTCCGCGTTCTGCTTCACCGTCGCGGTCAGCTGCTCCATGCTCGCGGCGGTTTCTTCGAGCGATGCGGCCTGCTGCTCGGTGCGCTGCGACAGGTTCGAGTTGCCGGCCGCGATCTCGCGCGTCGCCGTCACGATCGACCCGGTCGCGCTGCGAATCTCGCCGATCGTGCGTTGCAGACGCGCCTGCATCGACGCCATCGCGGCCATCAGGCTCGCGGAGTCGTTCTCGCGCACCGGCACGCTCACCGTGAGGTCGCCGTTCGCGATGCCGGCGGCGACGCTCACCGCGTCGTCCGGCTCGCCGCCGAGCGAGCGGCGCACGTTGCGGAAGATGAGCCCCATCGCGATCGACATCACCGCACCGATCACGATCGTCAGGATCCCATAGCGAACGAGCGCGCGGTAAAACGCGGCATCGATGTCGCGCACGAGCACGCCGTCCGCGATGTACCAGTCCCACGGCGCGAAACGCGACACGTAGCTGATCTTCGGCGCCGTCTCGTGCGTGGCGTTCAGGCGCGCGCTGTACGACACGTAGCCGTGCCCGGACGCCTTCGCCGCATCGACGATCGCGACGTACAGCAGCTTGCCGTTCGGGTCGCGGAACGTCGCGGCCTCGCCGGTGCCGACCATCTGCGGGAGCATTGGATGCATCAGCACGACCGGCCGCCCGTCCGTCACGAACACGAAGTTGTCGTCGCCAAAGCGCATCGCGGAAAGTCGCGCGAGCGCTTCGCGCTGCGCGTCTTCGACGCTCATCTTGCCGCTTTGCGCCTGCGCGTAGTAGCTCTCGACGACGCCCTGCGCGGACTGGACGACGCTTGCGATGCCCTCCTTGCGCTCCGTCAGCATCGTGTCGCGCGACTCGATCGCGCTGAGTACGCCAATGCCGACCACCCCCAGCCAGACGAGCGCAAGCGCCAGCCCCAGCTTTCTGTTCAAGGTCATCCTGCTCATTCGAACGCTCTCTCCACCCTCGTTTTCTGCGCCGGTTGGCGCCATTCAAACGTTTAACGGGTGCAAAGCAGGGAAACTTGAATGCGGCGCGCGGTGGCGTCGCCGCACCCGGCGCTCGCGGGCGAACAAAAGGAAACGGCCCGCTTTCGCCTGTGACAGCAGGCGAAAGCGGGCCGTAAGTAAAGGACGCGATCGGCGCGCGCTCAGATTCCGATCCGCTTCACGATCTCGACCGTCGCGGCCGCGTTGTTCAGCGTGTAGAAGTGCAGCCCCGGCACGCCCGCGTCGACGAGCCGGCGGCACAGGTCCGCGACGACGTCGAGCCCGAACGCGCGGATCGACTCGCGATCGTCGCCGAAGCTCTCGAGGCGCTTCGCGATCCAGCGCGGCACTTCGGCGCCGCACATGTCGGAGAAGCGCATCAGTTGCGAGTAGTTCGTGATCGGCATGATGCCGGGCACGATCGGCACGTCGACGCCGAGCTGCTTCGCATCGTCGACGAAGCGGAAATACGCATCGGCGTTGAAGAAGTACTGCGTGATCGCCGAGTTCGCGCCGGCCTTCACCTTCTGCGCGAACGCCTCGAGGTCGTGTCGCGGCGAGCGCGCCTGCGGATGGTATTCCGGATAGGCGGCCACTTCGATGTGGAACGCGTCGCCGGTTTCCTCGCGGATGAACGCGACGAGCTCCGACGCGTAGCGCAGTTCGCCGAACGCGCCCATGCCGGACGGCAGGTCGCCGCGCAGCGCGACGATGTGACGGATGCCGTTCTCGCGATAGCGTTCGAGGATCGCGCGCAGGCTTTCCTTCGACGAGCCGATGCAGGACAGGTGCGGCGCCGCTTCGACGCCTTCCTTCGCGATGTCGAGCACCGTGTCGAGCGTGCCTTGCTGCGTGGAGCCGCCGGCGCCGAACGTCACGGAGACGAACTTCGGCTTTAGCGTCGCGAGCTGCGCGCGGGTGGCGCGCAGCTTCTCGATGCCGTCGTCGGTCTTCGGCGGAAAAAATTCGAATGACAGTTCGATCGGTTTCATGATGCCTAAACCAGCGAGCGATGACCGAAGATCAACGCCGACAGCAGCCACGACACGATGCTGTACAGGATCGAGCCGAAGAACGCCGACCAGAATCCCGACACTTCGAAGCCCTTCAGCAGCGACGCGGCGAGCCAGAAGCACAGCGCGTTCACGACGAGAATGAAGAGCCCGAGCGTGAGGATCGTGACGGGCAGCGTCAGCAGGATCAGCACCGGACGCAGAATCGCGTTGATGAGGCCCAGCACGATCGCCACGATCAGCGCGGTGCCGAAGCTGCGGATGTGAATCGACGGCACGAGCCACGTGATGATCAACAACGCAAGTGCGTTGATGAGCCAGGTCAGCAGCACGGTCATGTGAGCCTCCTTGTTTTTAAACGTCGGGTTGAGCTTCGGTCTGCCGCATCAGTAGCGGTAGTGGTTCGGCTTGAACGGACCGCTCTTGTCCACGCCGATGTACGAAGCCTGCGCGTCCGACAGCACGGTCAGGTTCGCGCCGATGCGCGCGAGGTGCAGGCGCGCGACCTTCTCGTCCAGATGCTTCGGCAGCACGTACACCTTGTTCTCGTACGCATCGCCGCGCGTGAACAGTTCGATCTGCGCGAGCGTCTGGTTCGTGAACGAGTTCGACATCACGAACGACGGGTGGCCGGTCGCGCAGCCGAGGTTCACGAGGCGGCCTTCCGCGAGCAGGATCACGCGCTTGCCGTCCGGGAAGATGATGTGATCGACCTGCGGCTTGATGTTTTCCCACTGGTACTGGCGCGTCGACGCGACATCGATTTCCGAGTCGAAGTGGCCGATGTTGCAGACGATCGCGTTGTGACGCATCGCCTTCATGTGGTCGTGGCCGATCACGTGGTAGTTGCCGGTGGCCGTCACGAAGATGTCGGCCTTGTCGGCCGCGTATTCCATCGTCACGACGCGGTAGCCTTCCATCGCCGCCTGCAGCGCGCAGATCGGATCGATTTCGGTGACCCACACCGTCGCGCCGAGGCCGCGCAGCGACTGCGCGCAGCCCTTGCCCACGTCGCCGTAGCCCGCGACGACCGCGATCTTGCCGGCGATCATCACGTCGGTCGCGCGCTTGATGCCGTCGACGAGCGACTCGCGGCAGCCGTACAGGTTGTCGAACTTCGACTTCGTGACCGAATCGTTCACGTTGATCGCCGGGAACGGCAGACGGCCTTCCTTTTCCATCTGATACAGACGGTGCACGCCGGTCGTCGTTTCTTCCGTCACGCCCTGGATCTGCGACAGGCGCTTCGAGTACCACGTCGCGTCGGCGTCCAGATGCTTCGCGATCGACTTGTACAGCGCGACTTCTTCCTCGTTGGTCGGCTTGCCGATCACCGAACGGTCCTTCTCCGCCTTCGAGCCGAGGATCAGCAGCAACGTGGCGTCGCCGCCGTCGTCGAGGATCATGTTCGCCTGCTCGCCGTTCGGCCATTCGAAGATGCGGTGCGTGAATTCCCAGTACTCGTCGAGCGATTCGCCCTTGAACGCGAACACCGGCGTGCCGCCTTGCGCGATCGCGGCGGCCGCGTGGTCCTGCGTCGAGAAGATGTTGCACGACGCCCAGCGCACGTCGGCGCCGAGCGCCTTCAGCGTTTCGATCAGCACGCCGGTCTGGATCGTCATGTGCAGCGAGCCGGCGATGCGCGCGCCTTTCAGCGGCTGCTGCGCCTTGTATTCCTCGCGGATCTGCACGAGGCCGGGCATTTCCGTCTCGGCGATGTTGAGTTCCTTGCGGCCCCAGCCGGCGAGCGACAGATCGGCGACGACGAACTCGGATGCAACCTTGGCGGATTCTTGAACTGCGGCGTTCATCACGCCCTCCTTTCTAAAAGTGACTAGAAATTAAAGACGTGAGCGCCGTTCGATGCGGTGCCGAGTTCTGCGCTTCGACACCGGATTGACCGTCCCGAGCCTGGCGGACGCTGATGGTCCGTCGCAACGCTCCTCGGAGACGAGGGAGGGATTGTAGCAAATTGGGCGCATGGATTGCGCAGGCGCTGGGCGCGGCGCCATCGGTCGATGGGACCGGGACCCGGCGGCGCACAAGGTTGACGAAACGACCGGAAAGGTTGACGATCCGCGACCCTAAGGTTGTCAAAAGCGACGATCGCCCGGAGGCCGCCCATGACCCGATACGTAGCGCTGCTGCGCGCCGTGAATGTCGGCGGCACCGGCAAGCTCCCGATGTCCGGATTGCGCGCGATGTGCGAATCGCTCGGATTTGCCGGCGTGCGCACGTACATCGCGAGCGGCAATGTCGTGTTCGACAGCGCGCTCGCGGAAGCGGCGGTGAAGGCTCGGCTCGAACGCCGTCTCGAGGCGTACGCGGGCACTCCGGTGGGCGTGCTGATCCGCACCGGCGCCGAACTGGCCGCCGTGCTCGCGGGCAATCCTTTTCGCGCCGCGCCGCCGAACCGGACCGTCGCGATCTTCCTCGACGCGCCGCCGCCGGCAGACGCGCTCTCGAAAGTGACCGGCCAGCAAGACGAGCAGATCGCCCTCGGCGAGCGCGAGATTTTCGTGCACTACGGCAGCGGAATCGCGCACTCGAAGCTGAAGATTCCGGCCGCGAAGAACGGCACCGCCCGCAACATGAACACGATCGAAAAGCTCGCGGAGTGGGCGGCGCAGTAGCGGGACGCTCTGCGGCCATGCGCGCTTTGCGGGCGTGCGGTTTGCGGTGCGCGGTTTGCGGCCAGCGCGCTTCGCAGCTTGCGGAACTCCACAGCTTCTCGCCGATGAGCAGCCAGCCGACGTCGGTCGGTCATGCGCGCAACAGCACCGGCGAGCCGTCGCGAGCCACTAGATCGGCAACACCCCCAGCACCGGCGCGATCAGCACCATCACGACGCCCGCGATCATCATCGTCAGGCTCGCGACGACGCCCTCCTCGCTGCCGAGTTCGCGCGCCTTCGCGGTGCCCACGCCATGCGCGGCCGCGCCGAACAGCGCGCCGCGCGCGAGCCGCGTGCGCAGCGGCACGAGCCCGAGCACCAGCTCGCCGAACAGCATCCCGCACACGCCGGTCGCGATCACGAACAGCGCGGTCAGCTCGCGCGGCGCGTGAATCTTGTCGGACACGGCGAGCGCGAACGGCGTCGACACGGACCGCGTCATCAGGCTGCGCTGCAGGTCGGGCGACAGATGCAACAGCTTCGCGAGCGCGAGCGACCCGCTGATCGCCACGACGATGCCGACCGTCACGCCGACCGCGAGCGAAATCCAGTGACGCTTCATCAGGTCGCGATACTCGTAGATCGGCACCGCGAACGCCACGGTCGCCGGGCCGAGCAGCCACATCAGCCAGCGGGTGTCCGCGAAATAGACCCGATACGGAATGTGCAGCACGAGCACGATCGCCGCGAGCACGGCCGGCACCGCGACGAGCGGCGTGAGCCACGGCGAGCGGTAGCGCGCATACAGCTTCTTCGACGCGAAATACAGCGCGACCGTCAGCACGAAGCAGCCGGCGGCGATCAGGCGCGCGGCGTTGTCGGCGAACAGCGTGGCGTAGAAGGGGCTCATGACGGGGGTAGCCGTGTCACGCGTGTCACGCACGCACGCCGTGGCGCACCTGCTGCACGCGGCGCAGCGCGAGACGGCGTTCGAGCCGCGCGGCCTGATCGACCGCGAACGCGACGGCGACCATCACCATCAGCGTGCCGCCCGCGACGACGAGCGCGAGCCGCCAGCCGTCCGCGCGAAAGAGGCCGCCGTACTGCACCGCGGCCACCGCCGCCGGGATGAAGAACAGCAGCATGTCCGACAGCAGCCAGTCGGCGCCGGCCTTCACCCAGCGCGGCGCGACGCCGCCGCAGAACAGGAGCGCGAGCAGCAGCACGAGCCCGACCACGCCGCCCGGAACCGGCAGATGAAGCGCACGCACCACGAAGTCCGCGGCGAACCAGACGCCCGCGATCAGCGCCGACTGCACCGCGATGCGGCCGACGCGCGTCACGCCGCCCGCGGCGCGCGAAACCGGCGATGGATGGGCGGAAGCGTTGGCGGAAGCACTCATGGCAAACCCTGAGTGACGAGAGAATGGATCCGAGTATAGGTTGCAGTGCAACATAAATATAATGACTTATACTCATCGTTTCCATTCCATATTGGAATCGCGGAATCGTCGAAAGGGAAACACCTTGGAACTGCGCGCGCTTCGTTACTTCGTCGAGGTCGTCCGGCAGCAGAGCTTCACCGCCGCGGCGGAACGGCTGTTCGTCACGCAGCCGACCATCAGCAAGATGGTGAAGGCGCTCGAAGACGAGATCGGCTCGCCGCTCCTGCTGCGCGACGGCCGGCAGATGGTGCTGACCGACGCCGGCCGGATCGTGTTCCAGCGCGGCCAGGACGTGCTCGCCGCGCAGGCGCAATTGCAGGCGGAACTGGACGACCTCGGCACGCTCGGCCACGGCGAGCTGACGATCGGCACGCCGCCGATGGGCGGGTCGCTGTTCACGCCGGCCATCGCCGCGTTCCGCCAGCGCTATCCGAACATCGAGCTGAAGCTGTTCGAGCAGGGCGCGCGCGCGATCGAGGCGGCGCTGTTGTCCGGCGAACTGGAACTGGGCGGCGTGCTGCAGCCGGTCGATCCGGCGACGATCGACACGCTGCCGATCTCCCGCGAGCGGCTGTGGCTCGTCGCGCCCAAGGGCTCGCGCTGGGACGGCGCGGCCGACGTTCCGCTCGCGGACCTCGCGGGCGAGGCGTTCGTGTTCTACGGCGAGAGTCTCGCGCTCAACGACATCGTGATGAACGCGTGCCGCGACGCGGGCTTCACGCCGACGATCGTCGGCCGCAGCAGCCACTGGGACTTCATGGCGGCGTTGGTGCTGGCCGGCGTCGGCATCGCGCTGCTGCCGGCGCCGTACTGCCGGCGGCTCGACGCGGCGCGCTTCACGTGTCTGCCGGTGAGCGCGCCGACGATCGAGTGGGCCATGGCGATCGGCTGGCGGCGCAACCGCTATCTGTCGCACGCGGCGCGCGCGTGGCTCGACGTCGCGCGCGCGGTGTACGAGAAGGCCGCCGGGCATCTCGACGACTTCGTGCTCGCGCAGACGCTCCGGCCGCCGATGAAGTGACCCGCCAGCCGGCGACTGCCGGCATTCGCCGGTAATCGCGGGCAATCAGCGGTTTTTATACGATCGATAAGCATCACTGATTTCACTAAAGTCGTCCCCGCGCGCCGCCGTAAAACCGCGACAACGAACGAATGGAGGCGCGGGCGAAGCGCCGGAGCACGGGGGGAAGACATGAACAAACTATCGCTCAGCCGGCGGCTGTGGATCATCACCGTGACGGTGTGGCTCGGGCTGCTCGCGCTCGGCACCTTCGACGCATTCAAGGCGCGCGCGGTGATGATCGCCGAGCGCGAGGGCGCGCTGACCAACGTGATCGATCTCGCGAACGACATCGTCGACGCGTGGTACCAGAAGGCGCACAAAGGGGAACTGCCGGTCGACGACGCGCAGCGCAACGCGCTCGCCGCGCTGAAGGAACTGCGTTACGGCGCGAACGGCTACGTGCTGGTCGAAAGCGCGAAGGGCATCGTGCTGATGCATCCGACGATCGCGTCGCAGATCGGCAAGAACATGCTCGACGCGCGCGACAGCGAGGGCAAGTACTTCATCCGCGACCTGCTCGATGTCGGCGCGAAAGGCGGCGGCTTCGTGACCTACACGTACGTGAAGCCGGAAACGGGCAAGCCGGCCCCGAAGCTGAGCTACGTGCGCCGCTTCGCGCCGTGGGGCTGGAACCTGATCTCCGGCGTCTACAGCGACGACATCGACGCGACATTCCACGCGATCCTGCTGCGCGCGCTGCTGTTGATGCTCGTGATCGGCGGCGTCGTGACGGTGGTCATGATGCGGATCGGCCGCGGGATCCGCCGCGAGCTGGGCGGCGAGCCGGATTACGCGGCCCGGATCGCGAACGTGGTCGCCGACGGCGACCTGACCGTGCCGGTCGCGACGCGCGCGGGCGACACGAAAAGCCTGCTCGTCGCGATGGCGCGGATGCAGCGCGGGCTGGCGTCGATGGTCGGCCGCATTCGCGGCAGCGCGGACGCGATCTCCACCGCGTCGCAGCAGATTGCCGCGGGCAACAACGACCTGTCGGCGCGCACCGAGGAACAGGCCGCGTCGCTCGAACAAACCGCCGCGTCGATGGAGCAGTTGATCGCGACGGTCCGGCAGAACACCGAGCACGCGAACGAAGCGAGCAACCTCGCGGTCAACGCGGCGGACGTCGCGTCGCGCGGCGGCGAGATCGTCGATCGGGTCGTCCAGACGATGCAGCGCATTTCGTCCAGTTCGACCAGGATCGCGGACATCACCGGCGTGATCGACTCGATCGCGTTCCAGACCAACATCCTCGCGCTGAACGCGGCGGTCGAAGCCGCGCGCGCGGGCGACCACGGACGCGGCTTCGCGGTCGTCGCCGCCGAGGTGCGCGCGCTCGCGCAGCGCAGCGCCGGCGCGGCGAAGGAGATCAAGGAGCTGATCGTCGGATCGGGTGTCGAGGTGCGCGACGGCTCGGCGCTCGTCGCGCAGGCGGGCGGCGCGATGGGCGAGATCGTAGAGGCGATCGGCGGGGTGCGGAGCGTAATCGGCGAGATCGCCGCCGCGTCGAACGAACAGACGACGGGCATCGAGCAGGTGAACCAGGCGATCGTGCAGATGGATCAGGTCACGCAGCAAAACGCGGCGCTCGTCGAACAGGCGGCGGCCGCGGCGGAGTCGATGGCGGACCAGACGCGCAAGCTGCTCGAAGCGGTGTCCGTGTTCCGGCTGGCCGACGCGCAAGCGCAGGGGTGATCGAACGCGCGGCGCGGAGTGGGCTGACGCGCCGCCGCATCGGCCGCATCGGCCGCACCGCCGCATCGGCCGCATCGGCCGCATCGGCCGCATCGGTCGCATCGGTCGCATCGGCTCGCATCGGTCGCATCGGTCGCATCGGTCGCATCGGTCGCATCGGTCGCATCGGTCGCATCGGTCGCATCGGCTCGCCGGCTCGCCGACCGCACCGACCGCACCGACCGCACCGACACGCCGACCACACCGCCGCACCGACTCGCCGACCGCACCGACAGCACCGACAGCACCGACCGCACCGTCGCACCGACTCGCCGCCGCGCCGACCGCATCGACACCCTCATCCTCAGCCCCGCTCCCGCTCCCGCTCCCCAACGATCAGATCGGCCGCCCGCTCGCCGATCATCACCGTCGGCGCGTTCGTGTTGCCGCCGATCGGCGACGGCATCACCGACGCATCCGCGACGCGCAGCCCGTCGACGCCGCGCACCCGCAGCGCCGGATCGACGACCGACGCCGCATCCGCGCCCATCCGGCAAGTCCCCATCGGGTGATAGATCGTGTCCGCGCGCCGGCGGATCGTGTCGCGCAGCTCGGCGTCCGTCTGCCCCGCGTGCGTGTACAGCTCGGCGCCGCTCACGCGCGCCAGCGACGGCGCATCCAGAATGCGCCGCGCGACGCGCGCGCCGGCAGTCAGCGTATCGAGATCGCGCGCGTCGGACAGAAAGCCCGGATCGATCGACGGCGCATCGCGCGCGTCCGCGCTCGCGAGCGTCACCGCGCCGCGACTGTGCGGCCGCAGCACGCACACGTGCAGCGAGTAGCCGTGTCCCCAGTGCAGCCGCCGGCTGTGATCGTCGACGAGCGCGCAGCAGAAATGCAGCTGCAGGTCCGGCCGGTCGAGGTCCGCGCGGCTCTTCAGAAAACCGCCCGCCTCGGCGACGTTGCTCGTCAGCATCCCGCGCCCTTCGCGCAGATACTGCGCGAGCGCCGGCACCATCTTCGCGAAGCCGCGCAGCGTGTAGCCGATCGGCTCGCTCGTCGGCACGCGCCGGTTGAACGTGAAGTCGAGATGATCGGCGAGATGCCGGCCGACGTCCCGCGCATCGTGCAACACCGGCACGCCGTGCTCGCGCAGATGCGCCTGCGCGCCGATGCCCGAGCACATCAACAGTTGCGGCGAGCCGAACGCGCCCGCCGCGAGCACGACTTCGGCGCGCGCGCCGAGCCGCTCGACCACCTCGCCCCGCCCGCCCTTCCCGCCCCGCGCGATCTCGACGCCGCTCGCGCGACGCCCGTCGAACGTCACGCGCAGCACGGTCGCGTCCGCGATCAGATGCAGGTTCGGCCGCGCGCCAGCGCCAGCGCCAGCGCCTGCACCTGCACCTGCACCAGAGGGAGCACCAGCACCAGCACCGGCACCGGCACCGGCACCAGCGCCAGCGCCAGCATCAGAACCAGCATCAGAACCAGCACCAGCACCAGGTCCAGCACCAGGTCCAGAGCCATACAAATACGCCCGCGCCGCGCTGCACCGCCGGCCGTCGCGCTGCGTCACCTGATAGAACCCGACGCCCTCCTGCTGCGGCCCGTTGAAGTCGTCGGTCGCGGGGAACCCCGCCTCGATCGCCGCGGCGACGAAGCGCGTGCTGAACGGATTCGGCGAGCGCACGTCGTCGACCGCGAGCGGCCCGCCCGCGCCGTGCCACGCGCTCGCGCCGCGCGCGTTGTCCTCCGCGCGCAGGAAGTACGGCAGCACGTCGTCCCACGACCAGCCCGCGCAGCCGAGCCGCGCCCAGTCGTCGTAGTCGAGCGGATGCCCGCGCGTGTAGATCATCGCGTTGATCGTGCTCGATCCGCCGAAGCCGCGTCCGCGCGGCTGGTAGCCGCGACGGCCCGCAAGGCCCGGCTGCGGCGTCGTCAGATAGCCGTAGTTGTGCCGCGAGCGCCACGGCACCAGCGCGGCGACGCCCACCGGCATCGCGACGAGCGCGCTCTTCGCGGTATGCGGGCCCGCTTCGATCAGCGCGATGGTCGCGTCCGGGCAGCGCGCGGCGAGCCGCCCAGCGAGCGCCGCGCCACCCGAGCCGCCGCCCACGATGATGTAGTCGTACTGCATCGTCTCCCCCGCTGTCTGCCCTGCGCGCAGGACGTTTCGTGCCGTCGCGCCGCGCTGTCGTTGTCGTTGTCGGTTCGCGGTATGCTGATCCGCGCGCTCATTGTAAGAAGCGCGACGCACGAAACGGCGTGCGCCGTCCCAAAACGAAACCTCTAGCCGACGGCCGCCGCTGCGCCTCTATCATGTCGCGCTCAGCTTGTGTGCGCCGATAAAAAAACCGCGAAGCCCGGCCAAAGGAGACGTCAGATGCAACCGCACCGCCCCGGCACCACGCACGAGGTCACGAACCAGGTCCCGCCGCTCGCGGACTACAACCTGTTCACGTCGGATGCGGCGCTCGTCGCGGCGCTCGACCGGGCGGGCGCGGACTGGCATCGCGACGCGCTCGCGCGCGACGGCGCCGCGCTGACCACGCCCGACACGCTCGCGCTCGCCGATCTCGCGAACCGTCACGCACCCGAGTTGCACACGCACAGCCCGCGCGGCGAGCGGATCGACGCGCTCGAATTTCATCCGGCGTGGCACCGGCTGCTCGCGCTGCTGCGCGCGCAAGGGCTGCACGCGCTGCCGTTCTCCGACCCGCGCGACGGCGCGATGGCCGCGCGTTGCGCCGGCTACTTCCTGCACGCGCAGCTCGAATCCGGCTCGCTGTGCCCGACGACGATGACGTTCGCGAGCATCCCGGTGCTGCAGCGCGAGCCGCGATTGTTCGACACGCTGCGCGAGCGGCTCTACTCGCGCTCGCACGATCCGCGCGACATGCCGTATCCGCAGAAGACGTCGATGCTGATCGGCATGGGGATGACCGAAAAACAGGGCGGCTCCGATGTGCGCAGCAACCGCACCGAGGCCGCGCCGCTCGACGCGTCCGGCGGCCGCGGCGCCGCGTACCGGCTGAGCGGCCACAAGTGGTTCTTTTCCGCGCCGCAGTGCGACGCGCACCTGGTGCTCGCGCGCACCGGCGACACCGACGCGCTGTCGTGTTTCTTCGTGCCGCGCTTCGCGCCGGACGGCACAAAAAACGCGATCCACGTGCAGCGTCTGAAGGACAAGCTCGGCAATCGCTCGAACGCGAGCAGCGAGGTCGAATTCTTCGACGCGTACGGCGTGATGATCGGCGACGATGGACGCGGCGTGCCGACGATCCTCGAGATGGCGAACTACACGCGGCTCGACTGCGTGATCGGCAGCGCGGCGCTGATGCGCGCGGCGCTCGTGCAGGCGATCCATCACGCGCGTTATCGCAGCGCGTTCGGCCGTCCGCTGATCGCGCAGCCGCTGATGCAAAACGTGCTCGCCGATCTCGCGCTCGAATCGGAAGCCGCGACGGTGCTCTTCATGCAGCTCGCGCACGCGTTCGAGGCGGGCAACGCGAACGCGCCCGAAGCGCGCGCGTGGCGGCGCATCGTGACGCCGGCCGCGAAGTTCTGGGTCTGCAAGCGCGCGCTCGCGTTCGCCGGCGAGGCGATGGAAGTGTGGGGCGGCAACGGCTACGTCGAAGAAGGGCCGATGGCGCGCTTCTATCGCGAAGCGCCGGTCAACTCGATCTGGGAAGGCTCGGGCAACGTGATGTGTCTCGACGTGCTGCGCGCGCTGGAACGCGAGGCCGACGCCGCGCAGGCGCTGTTTCTCGCGTGGCGACGCGACGCGCACGGGCATCCGGCGCTGTCGGCGGCGCTCGACCGGCTCTCGGCGACGCTGAACGGCGCGAGCGGCGCGCGTGAAGCGTCGGCGCGCCGTATCGCTCAACAGATCGCGCTGATCGCGCAGGCGGTGCTGCTCGTGAGGAGCGGCCCGGCCGACGTCGCCGATGCGTTCGCCGCCACCCGGCTGGCCGATGGCGGCGACTGTGGCCGCGTGGCCGGCGCGCTGCCGGCGACGTTCGATCATGCGGCGCTCGTCGAGCGCGCCTTCCCCGGCTGATGCTCCGGCCGGTCTCACCGCACCCTGGAAAGGAAGTTCCGACGATGATGCAGCAAGCGCAAAGCTCGATCACCGGGCCGATCGAGGGGTCGACAGGGCAGGGTCGCGGGTCGGGGTTCGACGGTGCATCCAAAGCACCCGGTTCGGCCGGAGCCCCCGAAGCCCCCGGTTCGCCCGCCGCCCTCCAAGCCCTCCTCGCCGCCCAACGCGACGCGTACCTGCGCGAGCCGTACCCCGCGTGGGAAACGCGCGCCCGCCATCTGCAAACGCTGCGCACGCTGCTCTTCGACCACGGCGACGCGTTCGTCGATGCGATCGACGCCGACTTCGGCCAGCGCGCGAAGGCGGAGGTGATGCTCGCCGAAATGGTGCTGCTCAAGCAGGAGATCGACGCCGCGCTCGCGCACGGCCGCCGCTGGACGAAGCCGCAGCGCCGCGCGACCGGCAAGTGGCTCTGGCCCGCGCGCGCGAAGGTCGTGCCGCAGCCGCTCGGCGTCGTGGGGATCGTCGCGCCGTGGAACTATCCGCTGCTGCTCGCCGCGGGGCCGCTCGTCTGCGCGCTCGCGGCCGGCAACCGCGCGATGCTCAAGATGTCCGAGCTGACGCCGCGCACGGCCGCGCTGTTCGAATCGCTGATCGCGAGCGCGTTCGCGCGCGATCACGTCGCGGTCGTGAACGGCGACGCGTCGGTCGGCGCGGCGTTTTCCGCGCTGCCGTTCGATCACCTGCTGTTCACCGGCTCGACGCGCGTCGGCCGCGACGTGATGCGCGCGGCCGCGAACAACCTGACCCCCGTCACGCTCGAGCTCGGCGGCAAGTCGCCCGCGATCGTCGCGCAAGACGCGCGCTTCGACTACGCGGTGGACAGCGTGATCGCCGGCAAGACGCTGAACGCCGGACAGACCTGCATCGCGCCCGACTACGTGCTGCTGGCGCGCGGCACCGAGGACGCGTTCATCGCGCGGGCCGAGCGGCGCGTCGCGCAGCTGTATCCGGACTTCGCGCGCAATCGCGACTACACGTCGATCGTGTCGGAGCGGCATTACGCGCGGCTGCAGCGTCTCGCCGACGAAGCGCGGGACGCCGGCGCGCAACTGCATCCGCTCGCGGCGAGCGACGCCGCCGCGCGCCGCTTCGCGCCGACGCTCGCGACGAACGTGCCCGAGCACGCCGCGCTGATGCAGGAGGAGATTTTCGGGCCGCTCTTGCCGCTCGTGCCGTACGACACGCTCGACGACGCGCTGCGCTACGTGAACACGCGCCCTCGCCCGCTCGCGCTGTACCTGTACGCGGACGACGCGCACACCGTCGAGCGCGTGACGCGCGAGACGATCGCGGGCGGGATGGCGATCAACGAGTCGCTGATGCATGTCGCGTGCGAGGGGCTGCCGTTCGGCGGCGTCGGCGCGAGCGGGATGGGCGCGTATCACGGCTACGACGGCTTCGTCACGTTCTCGCAGATGAAGCCGGTGTTCGTGCAGTCGCGCGTGAATGCGCGCGGACTCGTCGCGCCGCCTTACGGGCGCGTGTTCCGCGCGATCGTCAACGCGATGATGCGATTCTGACGGGCGGGCGCGGCGGCGGCGGCTCGCCGGCGTCGCCGCCCGCGCCGTTCTTCTCCGCCGTTTCGAGCCGATGCAGCCACGCGAGCAGCTCGGCGACCGCCTGATACAGACGCGGCGGAATCCGCGCATCCAGATCGACCTGCATCAGCAGCGACACCATTTCCGGCGCCTCGTGCACGTACAGGCCCGCTTCCTTCGCGCGCTGCACGATCATGTCCGCGACGATCCCGTAGCCCTTCGCGACGACGCGCGGCGCGCCGTCGCCTGTCGGCGCGTCGTAGACGAGCGCCGCCGCGCTGCGGCGTGGCGCGTCGCTCATGACGCCTCCCAGTCGAAGTCGTCGGCGGACGCGGCGGCGGGCGGCGCATCGGCGGCCGGACCGGGCGCGGCGGCGGCCCGCGCGTAGGCCTCGGCGGCCCGGGTCGCATCCGCCCCACCGCTGCCGGGGGTCGCGCCGCCGACCTCGCGGATCGACAGCCCGCCGAGTTCGATGCCCGCGGCGGCCATCCGGCCGCGCAGCACTTCGCCGTTCGCGGCGAGCCGCGCGGCGCCCGCCGCGTTGGCCTGCACGCGCACGCCGAGCGTCGCGCCGACGAGCGTCAGCTCCGCATCGACGACGCCGAGCGACGGCAGCGACAGCGTGAGACGCGTGCGCCACGGCACCGAGTCGGGATCGGGCGCGCCTCGGCTGTGGCGCGGATCGTCGCCCTCCTGGCGGATCGACCAGTCGAGTCGCGCGCCGGGCCACGCCTCGCCGGTCCAGCGAAATTCGCCGGTCGCGAGCAGATCGAGTTGCTGACGCAACAGCGGAATCACGGCCGGATGCACGGCGACCGGCTGACCTTGCGTGCCCGCCTGCGGCAACAGCGCGTCGGCGGACGGACCCGCCGCGCTCTGGCCGGGCGGCAACAGGGAGGACGCGTCGAGCAGGTCGTCGCCGAACAGCGTCGCCTGCGTCGTCGGGAGCGCATTCGCGGCACGCTCGGCGGCCGCGCGGGCGGCATCGGCGGCGCCGGAGGTCTGCGGCGACGCCGATCCGTTGTTCGGGCCGTTCGGCGCGGCGGGATCGGTCCAGAACACGTCGGAAACGTCGGCGTCGCCGCGCCGCCAGTCGAGCGGCAACTGCCCCGCCGCCGACGCGACGAGCCGGTTCTGCGGCTCGGCCGCGAGGTCGGCCGGCGAGCGCTGGCCGAGCAGCCACTGCGCCAGGTGAGATTCGTAGAAGAGACCGCTGCCGGACACCGTCCGTTGCAGCGACGCGGCGAGCGCCGCGACCGGATCCGCGGTAGTCGCGACCGCGCTCGCGCTGGCCGTCGCGGCAGACGCCGTGGACTGCGCGGGGGCGTCGCCGGCGGGCGTCTGCGCGGCGGCGCCGGCGGCGTCGGCAACGCCGGCAGCGTCGGCGAGCAGCGCCGCGCCCGCGCCGGCGATGTCGGCCACTTCGGCCAGCGAATTCGCGAGCGCCGCGAGTACCGCGTCCACCGGGGTGTCGGCCGCGGTCTGCGGATTCGGCCAGACGGGCGCCGTGCCGACCACGGCCGGCGTCGCCTCGCCGCCCGAGCGCACGATCGCATCGAGCGCGAGCGCGACCGCGGACAGTTCCGTCTGCGTGGAAGCCAGTTGCTGCGGGGGCGTGGCGGCCGCGTCCGGCACGTTCGCCGTGCCGCCGGCGAGCGCGGCGACGCCCGTCTGCATCGCGCCCGCGCCCGGCTGCGCGCCGACCGGCTGCAGCGAGGACAGCCGGTTCGCGAGCAGCGCGGCGGCGCTCGTGTCGATTCCGTTCATGCGCTCTCCGAATCCGCTCGCGCCACCGTCGGCCGGGTCGGCCAGGCCGGCCGCGAGCCGGTCACGTGAATGGCGGCGAGCCGGCGACGCGCGCTAGCGCGTGCCGTAAAGCTGCTGAAGAATCCGCGCGGACTGCGACGTGCCGGCGAACAGCATCGACAGCCGCGCCATGCGTGGGCTCGCGAGGTCGCGGATCGCGGCGTCGTCGGCGAGGATCCGGCGGATCAGTTCGTACTTGCGCGTACGCTCGGCTGCCGTCAGCAGCACACCGACTTCCGCCTCCTTCAGGCCATCCACGAGTTGCCGGTATTCCTCTTCGAGGCCCAGCAGCTCGTGCCACAGCGCACTGCGCGCCGCACACAGCATCCGTGCGGAAATCGCGGCGATCGCTTCGTATCGCGCGAAATACTCTGAATTCGAAGTCATCTCGTGGCCAGGCCGCCCGCCTGCATGTTGCGTTGCTGCGCAGCGGCGCGTGCAATTTCGGGACCGATGCCGGTCCACGCTTCTTCGAGCGTCGCGAGCAGACCATCCACTTCGATCAGCATCGCTTCGCTCTGCTTGATATTCGCTTCCAGAAGGCGACGCGCCATATACGCGTACAGCGCATTCAGCCGCGCCGCGATCTCGCCGCCCGCTTCGAGGTTCAGCGACTGCTGCAACCCCTCCTCGACAATCCGGATCGCCTTGCCGATCGCCTCGCCGCGCGCGCCGATGTTGCCCGCCTTCAGATGCATGCGTGCCTGCGCGAGCGCATTGCGCGCGCCTTCGTACAGCATCGCGATCAGCCGGTGCGGACTTGCGCCCATGACCCCCGTTTCTACGCCTACGCGTGCGTAGGCATTGGCTCCAGACTGTGCAGGGGAAAACATGCGCGCTCCTCCTCGATACGGGCGACTGCGGTTGATGCGGTATGAGCCGTCCACGCTATGCGTTCTGCGTGCGCGGGCAGTACCCGTGTTATCGGTCAGCCGGGGGGAAGCTTTAGGGACGGGCCGCGCGTCAAAAGCGCCATTCGAGGCGCGCTCGCACGCCGCCCGCGAGGACGGGCATAGGGGAAAACGCGAGGCCGGCCTCGCGCCCGGGCGCCGCACCGCCGCCCGCGCGCCGACGCCGGACGTCACACCGAAATCTGCATCAGGTCGGTATACGCGGAGACCAGCTTGTTGCGCACCTGCAGGCCGAACTGGAAACCGACGTTGGCCTTCTGCATGTCGACCATCACGTCGTTCAGCGACACGTTCGACGCGCCGAGCTCGAACGCCTGCGATTCGTTGACGGCCGACTGCTGGTCGTTGCTGATCTTGTCGATCGACGCCTTCAGCGCGGACGCAAAACTGCCGGCCGTCGCCGCGCCCGATGCCTGTTCGCCGGCCGGGGTCGGATCGCCGGCCGCCTGCGTCGCCATCGATTGAATCTGCGCGAGCGCGGACGTGAGCGGGGATACTGGCAAAGTCATAGGGACTCCATCCACGAGGGGAAAAACGGATCGCCGGCGCACCCACTGTCCGACGACAAACCGCGAGTGGCTGCAGGATAGCAGCGCCCCCTGTCCGGGAGCGCCCAAACTAGGGGGGAAACCCGGCTCTATTCGGGCGATCGGCTTGCAATGGCGCGCGGATAATCGCTGGCGTGAAAGTCTCTGCCGCTTGAGCGCCTCGCCGGGCCGCAGAGTCAGCAAGGCTCCCGGAGAACCCCGACGCAATGGATTCATCTGCCAACTCTTTGATCGCTCCCGACGCGCGTGCCGCGGGGCTGCCGGCCGGCGCAAACGTTGCCGGCGCAGCCTCGGGCGCCGCCGCGGACGATTTCGACGGCGGCGGCTTCGCGCAGCGCTTCGGCGCGCTGCCCGCACTGCGCCAGATGCGCAGCAACCCCCGCACGCCGCTGATCCTCGCGGTCGCCGTGCTCGTCGCCGTCGTGGCCGCGCTCGTCATGTGGTCGCGCTCGCCCGACTATCGCGTGCTGTACAGCAACCTGTCCGACCGCGACGGCGGCGCCATCATTACGGCGCTGCAAGCCGCGAACGTGCCGTACCGTCTGTCCGAAGGCGGCGGCGCGATCCTCGTGCCGTCCGACCAGGTCGCCGAAACCCGGCTGCGGCTCGCGGCCCAAGGGCTGCCGAAGAACGGCTCGGTCGGCTTCGAGCTGATGGACAACCAGAAGTTCGGGATCAGCCAGTTCGCCGAACAGGTGAACTACCAGCGCTCGCTCGAAGGCGAACTCGAAAAGACGATCGAATCGATCGACACGGTGAAGTCCGCCCGCGTGCACCTCGCGATCCCGAAGCCGTCCGTGTTCGTGCGCGAGCGCGAGGCGCCGACGGCGTCGGTGCTCGTCAATCTGTATCCGGGCCGCGTGCTCGACGAGGGCCAGGTCGCGGCGATCACGCACATGGTCGCGGCCGCGGTGCCCGATCTGCCGGTGCGCAACGTGACGATCGTCGACCAGGACGGCAACCTGCTCACGCAGCCGGCCGCGAGCGCCGGGCTCGACGCGTCGCAGCTGAAGTACGTGCGCCAGATCGAGCGCGACACGCAGGCCCGCATCGACGCGATCCTCGCGCCGCTCTTCGGCGCCGGCAACGCCCGCGCGCAGGTGAGCGCCGACGTCGATTTCTCGAAGCTCGAACAGACCGCCGAGACCTACGGCCCGAACGGCAATCCGCAGCAGGCGGCGATCCGCAGCCAGCAGTCGAGCACCGCGACCGAGATGGCGCAGGGCGGCGCGTCGGGCGTGCCGGGCGCGCTGTCGAACCAGCCGCCGCAGCCCACGCAGGCGCCGGTCAACGCGCCGAACGGCACGCCGGGCGCCGCGCCCGCGACGCCGGTCAGCGACCATCGCGACACGACGACCAACTACGAGCTGGACAAGACCGTGCGCCACTACCAGCAGGCGCCGGGCGACATCAAGCGGCTGTCGGTGGCGGTGGTCGTCAACTATCAGCCGCAGGTCGACGCGAGGGGCCACGCGACGATGCAGCCGCTCACCGCGGACAAGCTCGCGCAGGTGCAGCAACTCGTGAAGGACGCGATGGGCTACGACGAGAAGCGCGGCGACTCGGTGAACGTCGTCAACGCCGCGTTCATGACCGAGGTGGACCCGAACGCGAACCTGCCGTGGTGGCGTACGCCGGACATGATCGCGCTCGCGAAGCAGATCGCGACGTGGATCGGCATCGGCATCGTCGCGCTGCTGCTGTACCGGATGATGGTGAGGCCGGCGCTGCGCCGCGCGTTCCCGCCGGCGTCCGAGAAGGCCGCCGTGACCGAGGCGCTGCAGGGTCCGTCCGAGCCGATGATGCTGCTCGACGGTCTCGCGGGCGGCGAGAAGCTGATGAGCCCGGAAGAACAGGCGCTCGTCGCGCTCGAAGCCGACAAGCAGCGCTACGAGACGAATCTCGAATACGTTCGCACGCTGGCGCGCACGGACCCGCGGATCATCGCAACGGTCGTCAAGACGTGGGTCAACGATGAACGCTGATCGCTCAATCCCGAACGCGGCTTTTGCGCGAGAGACGGAGTTCCCCGATGACTAACGGCGCCCACCCGGGCACGCCCCCGGAAGCCAAGCCGCGCGACGCGAGGACCGCGTATCCGCGCTGGAAGATGGCGTCGTTCGATCCGGTGCCGCCGCCGGCGACGCCCAATCCGAACGAGGAAGCCGCGTTCGCGGCCGAACTGCAGCGCCTGCGCGACGCCGCGCACGCGGAAGGGCTCGCGTCGGGGCACGTCGCGGGGCAGGCGCTCGGCTACCAGGCCGGCTACGAACAAGGGCACAAGCAGGGCTTCGAACAGGGAATCGCCGCCGCGCACGCGCAGGCGGCGCAACTCGCGGCGCTCGCCGAGCGGTTTTCCGCCGCGCTCACCGGCGCGCAGGCCGGCATCGCGGATTCGCTCGTCGACCTCGCGCTCGACATCGCGCACCAGGTCGTGCGCCAGCACGTGCAGCAGGACCCGACCGCGCTCCTCGCGGCCGCGCGCGAAGTGCTCGCGGCGGAACCGGCGCTCACCGGCTCGCCGCAGCTCGTCGTGAGTCCGGCCGACCTGCCGGTCGTGGAGGCGTATTTGATGGAAGAACTGCAGACGCGCGGCTGGTCGGTTCGCACCGACGCGTCGATCGAGCGCGGCGGCTGCCGCGCGCAGGCCGCGAGCGGCGAAGTGGACGCCGGCATCGGCACGCGCTGGGAGCGCGTCGCCGCCGCGCTGGGCAAGAGCCGTCCATGGTGACGCAAACGCATCCGGCCGGCACGATCCACACGGACGGCCTCACGCCGCTCGAACAGGAGCTGGCGCTCGCGTCGCACGGGCCCGCCGCGGCGCTCGCGGCGACCGGCGGGGCCGATGCCGATGCGGATCGGGCTCACGCTCATGCGAGCGTGAACGCGCAAACCGATCCGGCCGCGGCCGAAGCGACCGAAGCGGCCACCGCCACGGTCGAGCCGCCCGCCCTCCCCCCGTTCGACCCGACGAACCCGCACCTGCTCGCGTGGAACGCGCACCTGGACGGCATCCGCGCGAGCACCGCCCGCGCGCTGCCGCTGCGCGCCTGCGGGCGCCTCACGCGCGCCGCCGGCCTCGTGCTCGAAGCGGTGGGCTTGCGGCTCGCGGTCGGCGCCGAGGTGATGATCGAGTTGCCGCCGGGCAGTTCGCTGCCGATGGCCGAGGCGGAAGTCGTCGGCTTCGCGGGCGACCGTCTCTTCTTGATGCCGACCACCGAAGTCGCCGGCCTGCTGCCGGGCGCGCGCGTGTATCCGCTCGAAACCGTGCCGATCGCCGATCCGATGGCGGGCGCGAAGCGTCTGCCGGTCGGCTGGGAATTGCTCGGCCGCGTGCTCGACGCGTCCGGCCGTCCGCTCGACGGCCTCGGTCCGCTCGGCGCGGGCGCCGACGCGCCGCTCACCGCGCAGACGATCAACCCGCTCAATCGCGAGCCGATCCACCAGGTGCTCGACGTCGGCGTGCGCGCGATCAACGCGCTCCTGACGGTCGGGCGCGGCCAGCGGATGGGCCTGTTCGCGGGCTCGGGCGTCGGCAAGTCGGTGCTGCTCGGCACGATGGCCCGCGCGACGAGCGCCGAGGTGATCGTGATCGGCCTGATCGGCGAGCGCGGCCGCGAAGTGAAGGAGTTCATCGAGCAGATTCTCGGCGCGGACGGGCTCGCGCGCTCGGTCGTCGTCGCGGCGCCCGCCGACGTGTCGCCGCTGTTGCGCATGCAGGGCGCGGCCTACGCGACGACGCTCGCCGAATTCTTCCGCGATCAGGGCAAGCACGTGCTGCTGCTGATGGATTCGCTCACGCGCTATGCGATGGCGCAGCGCGAGATCGCGCTCGCGATCGGCGAGCCGCCCGCGACGAAGGGCTATCCGCCGTCGGTGTTCGCGCGGCTGCCCGCGCTCGTCGAGCGCACCGGCAACGGCCCGGAAGGCGGCGGCTCGATCACCGCGTTCTACACGGTGCTGACCGAAGGCGACGATCAGCAGGACCCGATCGCCGACTCGGCGCGCGCGATTCTCGACGGCCACATCGTGCTGTCGCGCGCGCTCGCCGAAAGCGGGCACTATCCTGCAATCGACATCGAGGCGTCGATCAGCCGCGCGATGACCGCGCTGATCGACGACGAGCATCTCGATCGCGCGCGGCAGTTCAAGCAGATGCTGTCGCGCTACCAGCGCAACCGCGATCTGATCAACGTCGGCGCGTATTCGAGCGGCCGCGACGCGCTGCTCGACCGCGCGATCGCGCTGTACCCGCGCATCGAGGCATTCTTGCAACAGGGCTTCCGCGAGACCGCGAATTACGAGTCGAGCGTGCGGGGCCTCGGCGATCTCATTGGCCAGGGAGCCAGATCATGACGAAGCATTCACCGCTCACGACGCTGATCGGTCTCGCGCAGGACGACGTCGATGCCGCCACGCAGCGGCTCGGGCGTCTCACGCGCGAGCGCGACGACGTCGAGCAGCAATTGCAGGCGCTGATCACGTATCGCGAGGAATATCACACGCGCTTCACCGAGGCCGCCCGCGAAGGGCTGGCGGCGGGCAACGCGCGTAACTTCCAGGCGTTCATCGACACGCTCGACGCCGCGATCGAGCAGCAGCGCAAGCTGCTCGAACAGGCGGACGCGCGTCTCGAGGCGGCGAAGCCCGAGTGGCGCCGCCACAAACAGAAACTCGGTTCGTACGAAGTGCTGCAGGCACGCGGCGACGCGGTCGAGGCGCGCAAGACCGCGCGCCGCGAGCAGCGCGACTCCGACGAGCACGCGGCGCGCGTGCTGCGCATGCGCTCGTCGTCGACCCACTGACCCTCATTTTGTAACGGAGAGACGGCATGTCGCTTCTTACCGCCGTGAACCCGCTGGCCGGCCTCGCCGCAGACGTCGTCAGCGGCATCGCAGACAGCCTGACGAACAACAACCAGGGCGGACCGTCGTTCGCGCAGACGCTGCAGCAGAGCATGGACGCGCAGACGCCGCCGTCACCGCCGTCGCCGCCTTCGCCGCCGCCGTCGTCGTCGGCTTCTTCGCCCGATTCGCCCGACAGCAGCAGCGCCGCTTCGCAGCAGACCGCGCAACAGCAGGCGGCGAACGCGTCGAGCAATGCCGCGAATAACGACAGCACGTCGTCCTCGCAAGCCGCGTCGAACGCGTCGGGCAGCTCGCAGCAGGCATCGCAAACGTCGAAAAAGCACGACCACGGCAACAGCAGCAAGACCGACAAGCAGCAGGCCGACGCGTCCGGCGCGCAGGCCGCCGCCGCGGCCGTGCAGGCGCAGCAGGCGCAAGCGCAGGCCGCCGCGAACGGCGCGGCGCAAACCGCTTCTCAGGACGCATCGACCGCCGCGCAGGACGCGATCGCGAGCGCGACGGCCAACGCCGGCGCGTCGGCGGACGGCACATCGGGCGACTCGAATGCGGTCACCGACGCGCTGCACGCGGCGCTCGCGCAACTGAAGAACAGCGGTCAGGGCGGCTTCGCGCTCAGCCATCTGCAAGGCGCGGGCGCGACCGCGGGCGACGCGGCCGCGGCCGCGACGCGCGGGTTCGCGACGCGCGTTGCCGCGCACACCGAGGCGAAGGGCGCGTCGACCGACAACCTCGTCACGACGGACCCGAACCATGCGGCCGGCGCGAACGCGGGCAAGTTCGGCGAAGGCCATCAACTCGCCGCGACGGCGAGCGCGGCCGCCGACGCGAGCCGGAACGCGAGCGATGCGCTCGCGGCCGCCGCGTCCACGTCGCAGGCGAATGCCGCCGCCGCGCAGGACAACGCGAGCACCGCCGCGAACGCGGCGCTCACCGCTACGGAAGCGGCGGCCGCCGCCGCACAAACCCAGACGACGCTGGTCGCGCAGACGCCGAACGCCAGCACCGCCGAGGCCGCGATCGCGCCGCAGGTCGGCACCGCCGACTGGGAAGAAGCGCTCGGCCAGAAGGTCGTGTTCCTGTCGAACGCGCACCAGCAAAGCGCCGAGCTGACGCTGAACCCGAAGGATCTCGGGCCGCTGCAGGTCGTGCTGAAAGTCGCGGACAACCACGCGCACGCGCTCTTCGTGTCGCAGCATCAGCAGGTGCGCGACGCGGTCGAGGCCGCGTTGCCGAAGCTGCGCGAGGCGATGGAAGCAGGCGGCATCGGCCTTGGCAGCGCGAGCGTCAGCGACGGCTTCGCACGCCAGATGAACCAGCAGTCGCAACAGCAGGCAAACGGCCAGGGCTCGGGCTCGGGCGACAACCGCTCGAACGGCACCGGCAGTTCGTCCGGCGCCGACAGCATCGACGCCGCGAGCGTCAACACGTCGACGCGCCGCACGGTCGGCCTCGTCGACACGTTCGCGTAGAAGCGAACGCACGCCGCACCACCATCGCCACGCACGGGGCGCGCCCACGAGCGCACACGAGCAACACACCAGCGCACACCAGCGCAAACGAGCGCGCGCCCCGCGCGACAAAGCCGCGAGATGGCCGGGAATCCACCTTCTGTTCCCCCCATCGCCGATCGTCGAAAGCCGCCACAATGCAAGCTGACCGTATTAATGCAGGCTCACGACCGACATGGCGACTCCGACCGCACAACAGCAACCCGTCGTCCCTCCCGCTAACCGGAGCAGACTCAAGCGCGTCATCACGTTCGCGCTGATCGCGATCGCCGCGGCGCTGCTCGCCGCCGGCGGCACCTGGTTCTTCCTGTCGCGCCACACGACGAGTCCGGCCGCCGCCGCGACCGCGAACGCCGCGCCGCGTCCGGTGCCGGTCGTGTTCTTCGCGCTCGAACCGATGACGGTGAACCTGCTGTCCGACGACGGCGATGCGCACTTCCTGCGCGTCGGCCTCACGCTGAAGCTCGAAGACGAAGCGACCCAGGAATACCTGACCCAGCACATGCCGGAAGTGCGCAGCCGCGTGCTGCTGGCGCTGTCGAACAAGCACCCGTCCGATCTCGCCACGCTCGAAGGCAAGCGCGCGCTCGCGACCGAACTCGCCGCGCTGATCAGCCAGCCGACCGAGCCGCACGGCAAGCCGCTGCGCATCGACGACGTGCTGTTCACCGACTTCGTCATTCAGTGAGTGCGATGACTCACTCGCACCGCCACCGCACGTCCCGACCGGAGTCGATCGCATCATGAGCATGGGCAGCCACGACGAATTCATGTCGCAGGAGGAGGTCGATGCCCTCCTGAAGGGCGTCACCGGCGACACCGACGCGGAAGGCAAGGGCTCCGAGCCGACGGGCGTGCGTCCGTACAACATCGCGACGCAGGAGCGGATCGTTCGCGGCCGGATGCCCGGCCTCGAAATCATCAACGAGCGTTTCGCGCGTCTGTTGCGCGTCGGGCTCTTCAACTTCATGCGGCGCACCGCCGAAATCTCGGTCGGCCCGGTGCGCGTGCAGAAGTACAGCGAATTCACGCGCAATCTGCCGATTCCGACGAACCTGAACCTCGTGCATGTGAAGCCGCTGCGCGGCACGTCGCTGTTCGTGTTCGACCCGAACCTCGTGTTCTTCGTGGTCGACAACCTGTTCGGCGGCGACGGCCGGTTTCACACGCGCGTCGAAGGCCGCGACTTCACGCAGACCGAGCAGCGCATCATCTCGAAGCTGCTGAATCTCGTGTTCGAGCACTACACGAACGCATGGAAAAGCGTGCGTCCGCTGCAGTTCGAATACGTGCGCTCGGAAATGCACACGCAGTTCGCAAACGTTGCCACGCCCAACGAGATCGTGATCGTCACGCAGTTCTCGATCGAGTTCGGCACGACGGGCGGCACGCTGCACATCTGCATGCCGTACTCGATGATCGAGCCGATCCGCGACGTGCTCAGCTCGCCGATCCAGGGCGAAGTGCTCGACGTCGATCGCCGCTGGGTGCGCGTGCTGTCGCAGCAGGTGCAATCCGCCGAGGTCGAGCTGACCGCGGACCTCGCGCAGATCCGCTCGACGTTCGAGCAGATCCTGAACATGAAAAAGGGCGACGTGCTGCCGATCGACGTGCCCGAACAGATCGTCGCGAAGGTCGACGGCGTGCCGGTGATGGAATGCGGCTACGGAATTTTCAATGGTCAATACGCGTTGCGGGTCCAGAAGATGATCAGCGCAGCCGACACGATGAAGGAAGGTGGATATGAGTGACGTGAACGCGACGCCCGCGGGCGAGCCGACGCAGGTGCCGCCGGCGGCGGCCGAGTCGATGGACGACTGGGCGAGCGCGCTCGCCGAGCAGAACGGCAACGACGTGAGCGCGACGCCGACGTCGGCCGGCGTGTTCCAGCCGCTGTCGAAGGTCTCGGCGACGACCACGCACAACGACATCGACATGATCCTGGACATTCCCGTCCAGATGACGGTCGAACTCGGCCGCACGAAGATCGCGATCCGCAACCTGCTGCAGCTCGCGCAGGGCTCGGTCGTCGAACTCGACGGTCTCGCCGGCGAGCCGATGGACGTGCTCGTGAACGGCTGCCTGATCGCACAGGGCGAGGTGGTGGTCGTGAACGACAAGTTCGGCATCCGCCTCACGGACATCATCACGCCGTCCGAGCGTATCCGGAAGCTGAACCGATGAAGCAGTGGGCAGTACGCGGCGAGCGCAGCACGCGGCTTGCCGCCCCGTTCGCGATCGCCGCCGCGCTCGCGTGGCCGGTCGCGGCGCAAGCCGCGGATCTGCAGGCGATCAACCAGGCGGCGCGCGCGGCAAGCAACGCAGCAACTAATGCGGCAAACAGCGCGGCAAACAGCGCATCGGCGGTTATCGCCGGCAGCGCGGTGCCGTCCCTCGGATTCGGCGCGTTGCTGCAGACGGTCCTCGGCCTTGCGCTCGTGCTCGGCATCGTGTTCGGCTGCGCGTGGCTCGCGCGCCGGCTCGGCCTGCAAGGCGGCCTGCAGCGCAACGCGCTCGTGAAGACGATCGGCGGCGCATCGCTCGGCGGCAAGGAGCGCGTCGCGGTCGTCGAAGTCGGCGACACGTGGCTCGTGCTCGGCGCCGCGCCCGGCAACGTGCGGCTGCTCCATACGATGCCGGCCGGCACGCTGCCGGAAACCGCCGCGGTTCCGGGTTCGGGTCTTCAAGGCAATTTCGGCCAACGCTTTCGCGACGCGCTGAAGGGCGAAATCAACAAACGTTTCAACCGTCACCACGACGGAGCGCAGTAATCATGCCGTGCAGTTCCCTCCTTCGTTCGCAGCAGGACGTCCGTCCCGCACGTTTCGCGCACCGCGCGGCCCGCTATGCGGCGCTCGCGTTCGCCGGCTTCGGCGTGGCCGCGCTCGCGTGCCTGCCGCATCTCGCGCACGCGCAGGCCGCCGGCCTGCCGGCGTTCACGTCGACGCCCGGCTCGAACGGCAGCACCACGTACACGCTGTCCGTGCAGACGATGCTGCTGCTCACGATGCTGTCGTTCCTGCCGGCGATGGTGCTGATGATGACGAGCTTCACGCGCATCATCATCGTGCTGTCGCTGCTGCGCCAGGCGATCGGCACGTCGACCACGCCGCCCAACCAGGTGCTCGTCGGCATCGCGCTCTTTCTCACGCTGTTCATCATGTCGCCGGTGCTGAACCAGGCCTACGAGGACGGCTACAAGCCGTTCGCGGCCGGCACGCTGTCGATGGACGACGCCGTCGCGCGCGGCGTCGCGCCGTTCAAGACCTTCATGCTGCGGCAGACGCGCGAGTCGGATCTCGCGCTCTTCGCGCGGATCTCGCATGCCGCGCCGATGCAGGGACCGGAGGACGTGCCGCTGTCGCTGCTCGTGCCGTCGTTCGTCACGAGCGAGCTGAAGACCGGCTTCCAGATCGGCTTCACGATCTTCATTCCGTTCCTGATCATCGACATGGTGGTCGCGAGCGTGCTGATGTCGATGGGTATGATGATGGTCTCCCCGTCGACGATCTCGCTGCCGTTCAAGCTGATGCTGTTCGTGCTGGTGGACGGCTGGCAGCTCCTGATCGGCTCGCTTGCGCAGAGCTTCACCTGACCGGAGGCCGACCATGACACCCGAATCCGTGATGACGCTCGCCCACGACGCGATGTACGTCGCGTTGCTGCTGGCCGCGCCGCTTCTGCTCGTCGCGCTCGTCGTCGGTCTGGTGGTGAGCCTGTTTCAGGCGGCCACGCAGATCAACGAATCGACGCTGTCGTTCATTCCGAAGCTGATCGCGATTGCGGTGACGCTCGTGATCGCCGGCCCGTGGATGCTGTCGACGATGCTCGACTACATGCGCCACATGTTCAACAGCATTCCGGCGCTCGCGAGCTGACGCGGCGCGTCTTTCGATGTTCTCCGTCACCTATGCGCAGCTGAACGCGTGGCTCACCGCGTTTCTGTGGCCGTTCGCGCGCATTCTCGCGCTCGCGGCCACCGCGCCCGTGTTCGGCAACCAGTCGATTCCGGCGCGCGTGAAAATCGGCCTCGCCGCGTTCATCACGCTGATCGTCGCGCCGACCCTCGGCGCGATGCCGCAGGCCACCGTGTTCTCCGCAGCGGGCGTGTGGATTCTTGTGAACCAGTTCCTGATCGGCGTCGCGCTCGGCTTCGCGATGCAGGTCGTGTTCGCGGCCGTGATGGCGGCCGGCGACGTGATCGGGCTCAGCATGGGGATCGGCTTCGCGTCGTTCTTCGATCCGCAGGCGGGCGGCAACACGTCCGCGCTGTCGAGCTGGCTGAACGCGATCGCGACGCTCGCGTTTCTGGTGCTGGACGGCCATCTGCAGATGATCGCGGCGCTCGTCGCGACGTTCCAGTCGCTGCCGGTCGATGCGAACGTGCTCGCCGCGCCCGGCTGGCGGCTGCTCGCGGACTGGGGCGTGACGGTGTTTTCGGCGGGGCTGCTGCTCGCGATGCCTGTGGTGATCGCACTGCTGATCGCGAACCTGGCGCTCGGCATTCTGAACCGGGCCGCTCCGCAGATCGGTATCTTTCAGATCGGTTTTGCGCTGACGATGATGGTCGGGTTGCTGCTTGTGTTGCTGATGGTGCCGAACCTGATTCCGTATTTCGCGCGGCTCTTCGATAACGGCAACGAGATGCTGGGGCGGGTGGCGGTGGCGTTGCATCCTCCGGTGCCGTGAGTCGTTTCAGTGGGCGAAGGACGCGACGCCTGATTTCACGACGCGGGCTTCTCCGCAGCGACCATCGCAGTTTCGAAGTTGAGGAACTCGCCGCTGCTCACCGAGCCATCGCCGTTGCTGTCCATCAGTTTCAAAAGCGCCTGCGCCGACGAGCTGTTCGGGCTAGTGGAAGTACCGGCCATCGTGTCCAGCAACTCGGTGTTCGACAGCGAACTGCCGCCGTTGGCATCAAGCTCCGTGAAAAGCTGGTCGGCCTGGGTTTTAGTACCGCCGAATTGCGCCACTACGGTTTCGAAGGCCGACTGGGAAATATAGCCGTCGTATTGACCTTCTCCGTTCGTCGGTGGGGTAATCGGGGTGAATCCTTTCAGCGCCTGGGTAAGCTGCTGCGCGTAATCGGCAAACGACTCGCCGGACGAGCGCGACGGCAGGTTCAGTCCCGACAGGCTCGTGACAGTAACAGTCACACCCTCGGCGTTGAGCTTGGCGAGCTGTTGCGCCTCCGGGCTAAGCGTGACCTGCGTCGAGGAGCTGGCCGCGGGGGTTTGTGCGGTCGTTGACGCGGTAGAGGGCGCCGTACCGGCTCCGTCATTTGATGCCGCTGGATCGGACGATGTCGATTGCGGGTTGGATTGCGAAAGCGTCGCCGCATTGTCGCTTGCGAGAGCGGATATAGACATGTCCAATTCCATGGTCGATCCGGATGCTCTGCACCCGGGATTTGGGATATGTTGCCAAGCATGTTTACGGTGGGGCCGGACGGATCTTTAACTGAATCGTCGTGTAGACAGCGCCCCTCAAGACGTTACTTTCGGCGTTAACTCGACTGCCCGCAGAAGCGGTTATGTTCGCACCCACCTCGTCTGATCAAGCGGGCAAGTTCCAGCAGCCGCCGCAACGCTCGGACAGCACGCAAAAAAACGCCCGGCATTGCCGGGCGTTTTCCTTTCACTACCTGCCAGATCCGCCCTGACCCATCACGGATTGATGTACTGAAACAGCGACAGCCCCTGCATCGACACAAAGCTCTTCTGCGACGCGGTGAGCGCATTCGACAACTGCTCATACTGACTGATCGCCGACGTCATGTCGGTGCTCGTCAGATCGGACAGGCTCGTCTGCACCTGCAGCGTGTTGCTGCTGGTGACCGTCTGCAGCGCCTTCAATTCCTGCTCGCGGCCGCCGACCGACGCGTGGATCGTCGTCACGTTGCCGAGCGCGTTGTTCACCTTCGTCATCGCCGTCGACATCGCGTTCGTCAGCGTGGCCTCGGCCGTCGGCAGCGACTGCGTCGGCGTCTGCA
The DNA here is from genome assembly GCA_035492135.1 of Paraburkholderia sp. Lineage (GTDB taxonomy): Bacteria > Pseudomonadota > Gammaproteobacteria > Burkholderiales > Burkholderiaceae > Paraburkholderia. The sequence goes on from DATJJN010000131.1 coordinate 47,655, forward strand.
GCGCCGCGATCGCGCTGTCGATCGTCGCGAAAATGTCGGTGCCCGCCTGGTTCGCCTGCGTCACGGTGAACGAGTCGCCGCTCGCCGGCGTGCCCGACACCGCGACCGACATCCCGCTGCCGAGCGAAATCGGCTGGCCGGCCGTGTACGGCTGGTTGCTCGACACCGTCGTCGCGGGCGACGTCGAGTTGTCGAGCACGTCGTACGTGAGCGAGCCGCTCGCATTGGAGAACACGATGCTGTACGGCACGTTGTTGCTCGCGGCGGACGGATCGGACACCGTCACCGCGCCGATCGTGCCGGTGCCCGTGTTGCTCGACGAGCCGGCCGGAACCGGATCCGAGCCGACCGCCTGCACGCTCATGAACACGGAGGAGCCGGTGTCGCTGGACGAGATCTGCCGGTTGCTGCTCACCTGCGCGAGCAGCTGGCCCTGGTCACCCGAATACTGGACGCCGCCCGCCGACGCGTTCGAAAACGGCGGCGTGCTCGCCTGAAAACCGGCGAACAGATACTGGCCCGTGCCGTTGGTCGTGTTCGCGAGCGACAGCAACTGGTTGCGCAGACCCTGGAGCTGCTGCGCGAGCGCGCTGCGGTCCTGGTCGTTCAGCGAGCCGTTGCCGGCCTGCTCCAGGATGTTGCTGACCGACTGCAGCGTCGTCGTGACGGTGGACAGCGTGTTGTCCTCCAGCTGCAGCGACGTCAGCGCGGTGTTCTGGTTCGCCTGATACTGCGTGAGCGTCGCGGACGTCGCCGACAGCTTGACGGCCTGCGCGGCGGCGACCGGATTGTCGCCGGCCGTGTTGAGGGCTATGCCGCTCGAAATCTGTTCCTGGATCTGCAGCAGCTGCGATTGCTGGTCTTCCATCGTCTGCACCGACGACGTATACAGCTGGGATGTGGCGATGCGCATCGTTCAAAACCTCACTGGAAGATGCCGAGCAGCGACTGGAACAGCGTCTGCGCGGTCTGGATGACCTTGCTGTTCGCCTGATACAGCTGCTGGAACTGCACAAGGTTCGCGGCTTCCTCGTCGAGGTTCACGCCCTCGACCGACTGCTGCTGCGACGTGAGCTGGCTCACGAGCGACGTCTGCGACGTCGACTGCGCGTCCAGCTGGCTCACCGTGTTGCCGACCGAGTTCACATAGTTCGAGTACGCGCTCGTCAGCGTCTCGTTGCCGAACGACGTGCTCGACGCGAGATTCGACAGCGCGAGCGCATTGGAGCCGTCGCTCGTGCCGCCGACGTTCGATGCGATCGTGAACTGGTCGCCGTTCGACGGCTGGCCCGACAGCGTGAAGCTCACGCCGGACAGGTCGGTGCCGTCCGGATTCGTGACGGTGATCGTCGCGCCCTTGGTCGGGTCGTACGACACCGGCGTGCCGGTGCTCGGCGTGCCGATCGTGTACGTGACCGGCGTGCTGGAGCCGGGCGTCGTCACCGTGACGGTCGAGCCGGGCGCGAAGCCCGTCAGCGTGCCGGGCTGGCCGCTCGTCGCGGGCGCGGCGTAGGTGAGCGTGGTCGATGTGGTCGGCACGAAAAAGCCCGCCTGCGAGGCGACCGCGTTCGACACGCTGCCGGTGCCGAGATTCGTGCTCGCCGCCGAGCCGACGATCGGCGAAGCCGCCGCGATCGCGGACGCGTTCGAATTCGTCACCGCGAACTCGTTCAGCGCGTTGCCGGTCGGCTGGATCACGAACGAATCGCCCGCGTTCATCGTGCCGGTCAGCGTGAGCGACAGACCGCTGCCCGCCGTCGCCGTCGCGACGCTCGTGCCCGTGCCGACCACCTTTCCCGACATCGTGTCGGTCAGCGTGTAGTTGGTGCCGTCGAACGACAGCTTGTAGTTGTCGGTCGGCGGCGAAGACGGGTCGGTCAGCGTCGCGGCGAGCGTCGCATTGCCGGTGTTGTTCGCATTGTCGATCACGTTCGGCGAGCCGGCCGTCATCAGCGGGCCGCCGGCGACGCCGGCCAGCGTGAGGCCGAGTTCGTTTTGCGAATTGATTTGCGACGCGAAGCTCGTGACGATCGCGCCCAGCTGCGCCTTCGCCGGTTCGAGCGTGTCCGAGCGAAACGACAGCAGGCCGCCGACCGTGCCGCCCGACAGCGCGCTCGCGGGCATCTCCTGCGGCGTCGCGGTCGAGCCGGGGATGCCCTGATACGCGACCGACAGTTCGCTCGAATCGCTCGACGAAGGCTGCGTGGTCAAATTGAAGTTCTGCGTGCCGACGACGAGCGGCTGGCCGTTCGCGAGGAACAGGCTATAGCCGTTGCTGTTCTGCACGGCCTGCACGCCGACGAGCTGCGACAGGTTCGCGACCGCCTGATCGCGTTCGTCGAGCAGCTGGTTCGGCTGCTGACCCGTCGCGCTGGCCGCCGTGATCTGCTGGTTCAGCGTCGCGATCTGCTGCGAGTACTGATTGATCTGCGAGACCGCCGTCTGCAGCTGCGTGTTGATGCTCTGGTTGACCTGGTCGAACTGCTGGCCGGCGAGATTCACCTGGTCCGCGAGCGTTTGCAGGTCGCTCAGCGCCGACTGCCGCGACGACACGTCGGCCGCGTCGGTCGACACCGTCTGCAGGTCGGAGAACACCGACGAAATCGCCGATGCGATGCCGCCCGTCGGGCTGCCGATCAGGTTGTTCAGCTGGTTCGCGAGGTTGTAGGACGCGGAAAGCGAGCTGTTGGTCGACTGCGCGTTGTTCAGCGCGGTCGTCAGGTACTGGCTGTACGCGCGCTGGATGGTCGCGGTCTGGACGCCGCTGCCCATGTAGCCCGAGCCGGTGTACTGGCCGCTCGCTTCCTGATAGACGGCCTTCTCCACGGTGTAACCCGGCGTCGACGAGTTACTGATGTTGTTGCTCGTGGTGGCGATCGCAAGATTGGCCGCCTGCAGACCGCTTAAACCGATCGAAAAAATATCGCTCATGCGTCATCCTGGCTGGCGACCCCCCGCATCGGAGGCCGCATTGGTGAACACACGCTATATCGGCCGGCCGGCGGCAAAGTTGAGCGTTTCGCGGGTGGGTTTTCCGTCAAATTCGTGCGAGCGCGCGCCGCTTCATTTCGAGCTGGGTGATGTAGCGCTGCAGCGTGTTCTCCGCGGTGCCCGGCAGCGACTCGAAGCGAAAGCCGAGGTGATAGCGGCGCACGCCGTCGGGCTGGTCGATCGCGCGCGTCGCGACGAGGCACAAGTCCACCATCAGCTTGCCGTACGCGCGCAATTCGAGCGCCGCGCGCGAGATCTGCATGCCGACCTCCATCGCGGCGGCGCGCTCGTCGGTGGTGCGCAGCCCGACCCCGCCGAGCGACAGGTCGCGCACTTCGAATTCGAACGGGCCGGCTTCGTCGGGCAGGTCGCCGCGGCACGTGCACGGCTCGAACACCGGCGTGTCGACGCGGAAATACTCGCGCCGCTGCATGTAGAACAGCACTTCCGGGAACGTCGCTTCGAACGCCGGACGCCCCTCGAAGTCGGTGCGGCGCGGCGTGCCGATGGTGAACTCGACGCGCACGCCTTCGGGCGACGCGCGGAACTGGCAGTCGGGCGCGGCGAGCAGGTCCTGGTTCTGGTCGGGCAGCGCGCCCCAGTCGAACACGAACGTCCGGCCGCGCACGTCGACGTCGAGAATGCGCGTGACGAGCTGGCCGCCCCGGTAGTGAAGCGTCAGGAAGTCCCCGCGATTGAGCAGGTTGCGCAACTGCACGCCGACTTCGAGCGGATTGCGGCGAGCGTAGTCGTGGCTGTCTTCCTCGCCCGACTCGGTGTGGTTCGTCTCTACGGTATTCATGAGCGTGCCGGCGTTTCTTGGACTTGATGACTTATCGGCTCTATCGGCAGGCGGAAGGGAAAATTTAGGGGGCGCTCCGGAAATTTGTGTGAGTCAGGGGATCGATCGGTCGCAGCCGAGCCTCGCTGACGATCCGACGCCAGTCTCAAAGTTAACTTGTAGAGAATTCTACGCACGCGTAGCATCCTCTACATGAACACATTGCTGAACTGGTCCCTCCTCGTCCTGACGCTGCCCACCGAAAACGCGACGGCACGCATGCGCTTCTGGCGCGCGCTCAAGGCGCGGGGCTGCGCCGTTCTGCGCGACGGCATCTACCTGCTGCCGTACTCGGAAGAACGCGAGGGCGTGCTGCGCGAGCTTTCGGTCGCGATAAGCGAAAGCGGCGGCACCGCGTACCTGCTGCGAGCGCCGAGCCTCGACGCGACCCAGGAGGCCGAATTTCGCGCGCTGTTTGTTCGAACCGACGAGTACGACGGTTTCATCCGCACGCTCGCCGACGCGCGCAAGACCGTCCTCGGGCAGCCCGCCGCCGATCTGACGAAGCTGCTGCGTCGCCTGCGCAAGGACTACGAGACCCTCGTCGCGATCGACTATTTCCCCGGGGAAGCGACCACGCGCGCCGAGGCGGCCTGGCAGGATTTCGTCGCGCACGTCGATACCGTGCTGTCGCCCGGCGAGCCGCACGCGGCCGACTGCCCGATCCGTCGACTGTCCGCGAACGACTATCAGGGGCGTACCTGGGCGACCCGCAGGCGCCTGTGGGTCGACCGGGTCGCGAGTGCATGGCTGATACGCCGGTTCGTCGACCGCGACGCGCGCTTCGTCTGGTTGCCGTCCCCCGACGCCTGTCCGGCCGACGCGCTCGGCTTCGATTTCGACGGCGCCGCTTTTACGCATGTCGGCGAGCGCGTCACGTTCGAGGTATTGGTCGCGAGCTTCGCGCTGGATGCGGACCCGGCGCTCGTGCGGCTCGGCGCGATGGTGCACGCGCTCGACGTGGGCGGCGCGAGCGTGCCGGAAGCCGCCGGGTTCGAGGCGATCATGGCGGGCACCCGCGAGCGCGCGGCCGACGACGACCAGTTGCTCGACGCGATGAGTCCGGTACTCGATTCGATGTACGCGCACTTTGCGGCCAGCGAAAAAAGCAGCGATACGGGAAGGCGCCCATGAGCGCGACGACCGCCCACGCACCCGCCTATACGCTCGGCCAGATGGCGCTCTACATGCTGAAGCTGGGCACCATCGGCTTCGGCGGCCCCGTCGCGCTCGTCGGCTACATGCGCCGCGATCTGGTCGAGCGGCGCGGCTGGATTGCCGAAGCGGACTACCGTGAAGGGCTCGCACTCGCGCAGATGATGCCGGGCCCGCTCGCCGCGCAGCTCGGCATCTATCTCGGCTTCGTGCATTACCGTCTTCTGGGCGCGACGGTCGCCGGACTCGCGTTCGTGCTGCCGTCGTTCCTGATGGTCGTCGCGCTGGGGTGGGCGTACGCGCATTTCGGCGGCCTGCGCTGGATGCAGGCGGTGTTCTACGGCGTCGGCGCTGCGGTGGTCGGCATCATCGCGATGAGTGCGTACAAGCTGACGACGAAGACGCTCGCAACGGACCGCCTGCTGTGGGCCGTCTTCGTTGTGCTCGCGGTCGTGACGGTGGCCACGGAATCGGAGATCGCGTGGCTTTTCATCGCGGGCGGCGTCGTCAACTGGCTGCGTGGCGCGCCGCCGCGGTGGCTGCATAAGGGCGGGCTCAACGCATTGGCCGTGGCGCAGGCGCCCGCGCTTTCGGGCGTCGTCAGCGGACTCGATCTTCCGCTGCTCGGCCAGATCGGTCTCTTCTTCGCGAAGGCGGGTGCGTTCGTGTTCGGCTCGGGGCTCGCGATCGTGCCGTTTCTGTACGGCGGCGTCGTGACCGAGCACCACTGGCTCAATGACAAACAGTTCGTCGATGCGGTGGCCGTCGCGATGATCACACCCGGGCCGGTGGTCATCACCGTGGGCTTTATCGGCTATCTCGTGGCGGGACTGGCGGGCGCCTGCGTCGCCGCCCTCGCCACGTTTCTGCCGTGCTACCTGTTCACCGTGCTGCCGGCACCGTACTTCAAGAAATACGGGCGGCGTCCCGCCGTGAAGGCGTTTGTCGACGGGATTACCGCTGCGGCCGTGGGGGCGATCACCGGTTCCGTCGTCGTCATCGCGAGGCGCTCGGTCATCGACTGGCCGACTGCGCTGATCGCGCTCGCCACCGTGCTGCTGCTGTGGCACTTCCGAAAACTTCCCGAGCCGGTGATCGTCGTCGCGGCTGCGCTGATCGGCGTCGCCCTCTATCCGCTGCTTTCTCTGCACGCGCGGTAACCCGTCGCGTGCGGGACCACTGTGGGGAATGAAAATGAAATCGCGTCGTACGTTCTTGCAGGATACCGCCGCCGTAGGCGCGGGAATGATGCTGGCGCCCACGCAGACGGTTCACGCTGCCAGTGCGCCCGGGTATGCCGACAGGCTCGTCAATGCGGACGGCAAATATGCGGCGGCGCCGCTGCCGTTCGCCTTCGACGCACTCGAACCGGTCATCGATGCCCGCACGGTCGAGCTGCACTACACCTTCCACCACAAGCCGGCCGCCGCCGCTGCGAACAAGGCCGAAGAAGCGCTCGCGAAAGCGCGGGAGTCGAACGACTTCGCGCTGGTGAAGTGCCACGTCAAGGAGCTGTCCTACCAGCTGTCCAGCCATATCCTGCACACGATCTACTGGACCAGCATCTCGGGCAAAGGCGGTGAGCCGAAGGGCGATCTCGCCAGAGCGATCGACAGCAACTTCGGCTCATACGAGAAGTTCAAGGGTCAGCTCGTTGCGGCGACCGTTGCCACCGAGGGGGCGGGCTGGGGCGTCGTCGGCTACCTTCCGTCGACGGGCAAGCTGATGATTCTCCAGTGCGAAAACCACCAGAAACTCACCGCGTGGGGCATTCAGCCGATCCTGGTCCTCGACGTGTTCGAGCACGCCTATTACCTGAAGTATCAGAACCGCCGCAACGAGTACGTCAACCAGTTATTCAGCCTCCTCAACTGGGATAACGCTGCAATGAGACTTCAGACGGCGATGGCGTCGCGCGCGGCCGGGTGAGACTCGGCCGGGCGACGCAACGTCGACACGCAACGCAGGCTGACGCGATGACTGCTGGCAGAACGCTACTGTCGATGCGGCTCCGGCCCTCTCAGCGCGGGCTCGCAACTGGCCGCGGCACCGATCGCCCGTCGGATCGGCCTGCTCAACACGACGGTGTTCACCCACATTCCATCGAGCGTGTGCCTGATCGCCGCCGCTTTCACGCATTCGCTGCCGCTGACGCTGGCGTTGCTGCTGGTGCGCAGCGCGCTGTCGCAACTCGATGTGCCGACCCGGAGCGCTTACGTGATGGCCGTCGTGACGCCCCCGGAACGGCCGGCCGCCGCGAGTTTCACGGCGGTGCCCCGCAGCCTCGCCGCGGCTGTCGCGCCGACGATCGCAGGCGGTCTCCTCGGCGCCGGATGGCTCGGCGCGCCGCTGATCGCGTGCGGCCTGCTCAAGATTGCCTACGATCTCGCGATGCTCGCCGCGTTCCGTCATGTCAGGCCTGACGAAGCGGGTACGCGCGTATCCGCCGGCAAGCGTTACGAATGAGATTGCCGCGATCGACGTGCGTGCTCTGTTCCGCAGGCTCGACATCGCCTTCTTCGCGTACCCGTGCGGACCGGTCGCGCACCATGCGCGCACGCGCGACGCGACGCGCTTACGTGTCCGATCGCAGTCGGCTGCGCCAGCCCCTTCGCTTCAGCCCCGCGCGCAAGCCTCCCGCCACCTACTGCCCGCCAACGGCAATGGAAGCCGGACTCGTCGACACAACCGTCCCGACCAGCGCGAGCGTCCCGCTCACGCTGTCGATGGTGAAAACCGACACGGTGTTGCCGCTCCGATTCCCGACATACACGAACTGATCGCTGGGCTCGGCCGTGATCGCACTGGGACTCGCCCCCGCGGCGAAAGGCGAGCCGGCCACCGCTGTCAGCACGCCGGTCGTGGCGTTGAGCGTGTACGCGGAAACGTTATTGCTGCTCTCGTTGGCCACGTAGACGAACTTGCCGCTTGGGTCGACCGTGACGGCGCTCGGCAGCGGTCCGGTGGCGAATGGCGAGCCGGGCACTTGCGTCAGGGCGCCCGTCGCGCTGTTGATCGCGTACGCAGACACATCGTCGCCGCCCGAGTTGGTCACGTAGACGAACTGGCCGCTCGGGTCGACCGTGACGGCGCTCGGCGACGGTCCGGTGGAGAATGGCGAGCCGGCCACCTGCGTGAGCACGCCGGTGACGGCGTCGACGCTATAGGCCGACACCGTGCTGTCACCGTAATTCGCCACGTAGACGAACTTGCCGCCCGGGTCGACCGCGACGCCGTGGGGCTCCGATCCCGCAGCGAACGGCGAGCCGAACACTTGCGCCAGGGCGCCCGTCGTGGCGTTGATGGAATAGGCGGATACGCTGTTGACGGTCGAACTGGACACGTAGAAGAACGCGCCATTGGGCGCAACGGCGATGGCCGTGAGCCCCGGTTCCGCGGGGATCGGCGAGCCGGCCGCCTTCGTCAGCGCGCCCGTCGTGGCATCGACGGTGTAAGCGACGATCGTATCGGCGCCGGCACCGCCGGTGGCGGCGACGGCGAACCTGCCGCGCGGATCGACGACGGCGCCCGCGATCGTTCCCGCTCCCGTGGCGAAGGGCGAGCCGGCAATCGCGGTCAGGTTGCCGGTCGCGGCGTTGACGGTGTATCCCGAGACGGTGCCGTTGCTCCAATTGGCCACGTACGCGAAGCGCGGTGCCGGCGTCACGCACTGGACTGCGACGCTCGCCACATTGCCCGCGCCCACCGGGCCGTTGCCCGACGACACGGTGCAGGTCTGCGTCGGCAGGCGCGGCTGAGTCTGCACGGTGACCGCAAAGCTTGCGCCGCTCGCGACCGGCGTCGCGAACGTGAAGCTGCCGTTAGCAGAAATCGCCAGGTTGTCGGCGGCATTGTCCTGCAGCACGAGCCCGGAACCCAGCAGGCCGCTGACCGTGCCGCCGACGCTATAGCTGTCGGTCGAGCAGATCACCGCGACGTTGCCGACATTGGCGTCGCCCGCCGTGCCGCTGCCGTTGTTGACCGTGCAGGTCTGCGACGGACTGACCGGTTCGGCCTTGACCGTGACCGCATACGTCGCGCCGCTCGCCACCGATGTCGCGAAAGCGAAGCCGCCGTTGGCCGAAATCGGCAGATCGTCGCCGGCGTTGTCCTGCAGCACGAGCCCGGAACCCAGCAGGCCGCTGACCGTGCCGCCGATCGTGTCGCGCGTGGTGTTGCTGCCCGCAGGGGCGTTCGGCGAGGCGGGCGGGGCGTCATTGCCGTGCCCGCCGCAGGCCGCCAGCGCGGCGATCAGGATCGCGCCCGCCGCGCGCGAGAGCAGGTGCGGGCAGCGGCGAAGCCGACGTCGAACGAATCGGATAACCGGGACTGGCGACGCGTGTTGTTTTTGTTTTGCTGGCAGCATTTTCTTGTTCGTATAGGGGGAAAACCGGCGAGCAGCATGACAGCGATCGTTGCTTTGTCAACCGCGAACAAAAAAAAACCGGCCCCAAAAGGCCGGCTTGTCATCCCAGATTTTCGATCACACCATCTGCTGCATGATCGACAACAGCTTCTTCGCGTAGTGCGGATCGGTCGCATACCCCGCGCGCTGCATCCCCTGCGCGAACCCTTCCGCGCTGTGCGAGCCGTTGATCACCTGCGCGTAACGCGGGTTGTTCTTCAGCAGGTTCGCGTAGTCGGTCATCGCCTCGTCGTACGAGTCGTACGCGCGGAACTTCGCGCGCACGCGGTGCGCGACGCCGTTCACGTATTCGGTCGTCGTGGCGACCACCGTCTTGCCGGTCCAGTCCTTCGACGCCTTGATGCCGAACACGTTGTGGCTCGACGAGCCGTCCGCGTGCCTCAGTTCGCGCTTGCCCCAGCCCGACTCCAGCGCGGCCTGGCCGACGATGAAGCGCGCCGGAATCCCCGTCTGCGCGCTCGCCTGCTGCGCCGCGCCCGCGAGTTTGTCGACGAACGCGTCGGTGTTCGCCGAGTCGCCGTTGCCGCGCAGCGGCGGCGTGAGCGCGCTGTTCGCGCTGTAGCCGCGCCCGTCCGCGAGCGCGCCGTTCGCCTGCGAGTTGCCGTACGCGCGGCTCAGCGCATCGAGCATCTTCAGGTTGCCGGCGTTCGCGTCGCCGCCCGCGTCGCCCGCGCCGCCCATCTCGCGCGTCAGCTGCTTGATCATCGCGTTCGCGACGCCGATGCCCTTCGACGACATCTGCTGCGAGAGCTGCTGATCCATCATCGACGTGAACGAGTCGCCGTCGTGCGAGTCGAGCGGACCGTCGCTCGGCGTCGCGTCGCGCATGCTCTTCAGCATCATCTGCGTGAACACGGCGTCGAACTGCTTCGCGGCCATTTTCACGGCCTGCTGCGGCGCCGCGTTCGCGGCGGCGCGCATCGTGTCGAAGCCCTGCACGTCGAGTGCGAAACGGTTCGAAAGATCGAGTCCGGCGTTGATTTTTGCGTTATCCATCGTCGCAATCCCTTTAGATGATTTGCAGATCGGCGCGCAGCGCACCCGCTGCCTTCATCGCCTGCAGGATCGACATCAGGTCGGCCGGCGTCGCGCCGAGCGCGTTCAGCGCCTTCACGACATCCGCGAGATTCGCGCCGGCGGTCACGAGCATCAGCGATCCGTTGTCCTGCTTCAACTGGATCTGCGACTGGCGCGCGGCGACGGTGTTGCCGTTCGAGAACGCGCCCGGCTGGCTCACGACCGTCTGCGTGTTGACGACCACCGACAGGTTGCCGTGCGCCACCGCGCAGCTATCCAGCGTGACCATCTGGTTCATCACGATCGAGCCGGTGCGCGCGTTCAGGATCACCTTCGCGGCCGGTTGCGCCGGGTTCACGTTCAGGTCCTGGATCTGCGCGATGAAGCCCACCTGCTGCGAGGGATCGGACGGCCCGTGCACCTGGATCGTGCGGCCGTCGAGCGGCATCGCCGTGCCCGCGCCGAACGCGTTGTTGATCGCCGACACGATGCGCTGCGTCGTGTCGTAATCCATGTCGTTGACGGCCATCTGCAACAGGCCGGTCGCCTGCGCGACGGGAGACGGCACCGAGCGCTCGACGATCGCGCCGTCCGCCACGCGGCCCGCCGCGAGCTGGTTCACCTGCACGCGGCTGCCGTTCGCCGCCGCGCCGGCGCCGCCGACCGCGACGTTGCCCTGCGCGAGCGCATACACCTGGCCGTCGGCGCCCTTCAGCGGCGTGAGCAGCAGCGTGCCGCCGCGCAGGCTGCGCGCGTTCGCGAGCGACGACACGGTCACGTCGATCGCCTCGCCCGGCCGCGCGAACGGCGGCAGCGTCGCCGTCACGATCACGGCGGCGACGTTCTTCAGCTGCATGTTGGTCAGCGTCTGGCTGTTGCCGGTTGCCGACGACGTGTTGTTGATCGAGATGCCGAGGTTCGCGAGCATGTTCGCGAGCGTCTGCGTGGTGAACGGCGCCTGGGTGGTCTGGTCGCCGGTGCCGTCGAGGCCGACGACGAGGCCGTAACCGATCAGCGGGTTGTCGCGCACGCCCTGGAACGACACGAGGTCTTTCACGCGCTCGGCGCGGGCGGCCGGCGAGAACGCGATCAGCGCGCCGAACACGGCCATCAGCGCCGCGACGGTGCCGAATGCGGCGAGCGCGCGCCTGACCGGCGAGCGGCGGCGGTTGCGGAAGCGGATCTTCACCATGGCGCGACGTTCAGGAAAAAGCGTTGCAGCCAGCCCATCGTCTCGGCCTCGTCGATGTAGCCCTTCGCGGAATATTCGATCTTCGCGTCGGCCACCTCGGTCGACAGCACGGAGTTGTCGCCGGCCACGGTGTTCGGATTCACGACGCCGGAAAAGCGCACGAACTCGTTGCCCTGGTTGATCAGCATCTGCTTCTCGCCGGACACGACGAGGTTGCCGTTCGGCAGCACGTTCGTGACGGTGACGGTGAGCACGCCGTTGAATGTGTTCGACGCGTTCGCGCCGCCGGTCGCGTCGAACTGGTTCGCGCCCTGCCCGTTCAGGTTCGCCTTCGAGAAGATCCCCGACAGAAAGCCCGCGGTGGTCGTCGAGAACGACGTCGACGAGCCGCGCTTCGTGTTCGCGCCCGACGTCTTCGTCGCGTTGATGTTTTCGGCGATCACGATCGTCAGGATGTCGCCGGTATTGCGCGGACGCTGGTCTTCGAACAGCGGACGCCCCGCATAGCCGGGGTTGAAGATCGAACCCGGCGACGTGTTCACAGGCGGCATCGGCGGCACGGCCGTCATCGGCTGCTGCGTGATCGGCTGCTTGTGTTGCAGCGCACAGCCCGACAGCAACGCCAGCGCCGCGGCCGCGATCGACGCGACGAGCGGCGCTGCGCGCCTGCGAGAAAAGAAACGGACAAAGTGCGCCATGCGGGTCACCAACGAACGAACTGAATCACAACGACAACAAGGGGGCTTACACCGACATCTGGCTCAGCGTCTGCAGCATCTGGTCGGAGGTCGTCACGGCCTTGCTGTTGATTTCGTACGCGCGCTGCGTCTCGATCATGTTCACGAGCTCCTGCACGACGTTCACGTTCGACGCCTCGACGTAGCCCTGATTGAGCGTGCCCGAGCCGTTCAGGCCCGGCGCCGTGACGGTCGGCGCGCCGGACGACGCGGTTTCCGAGTACAGGTTCTCGCCGTTCGACTGCAGGCCGGTCGGGTTGATGAACATCGCGAGCTGCAGCGCGCCGATCGTCGTGTTGTTCGGCGTACCCGGCGTCGTGACGGTGACGGTGCCGTCGCTGCCGATCGTGAGCGACAGCGCGTTCGCCGGCACCGTGATCGCCGGGATCACCGGGTAGCCGCTCGACGTGACGAGCTGGCCCTGCGCGTTGGTCTGGAACGAGCCGTCGCGCGTGTACTGGGTCGTGCCGTCGGGCATCTGCACCTGGAAGAAGCCCGCGCCGTTGATCGCGACGTCCTTCGAGTTGCCGGTCTGCTGCAGCGCGCCCTGCGTGAACAGGCGCTCGGTGGCGACCTGCTGCACGCCGGTGCCGACCTGGCTGCCGGACGGCAGCTCGGTTTGCTGCGTCGAGTTCGCACCCGGCTGGCGCAGCGTCTGATACATCAGATCTTCGAACACCGCGCGCGAGCCCTTGAAGCCATTGGTGCTCACGTTGGCGAGATTGTTCGAGATCACGTCCATCTGCGACTGCTGCGCGTTCATGCCGGTGGCGGCGATGTAGAGCGAACGGTTCACGGTTTCGGATCCTTAAATGCTTTTAGCTGAAGGTGAGCAGCTGGTTGGCGCTCTGCTCGTTCTGGTCGGCGTTCTGCAGCAGCTTCGTCTGCATCTGGAACTGCCGGGCGTTCGTGATCATCGACACCATCGCGGCCACCGGATTCACGTTGCTCGCCTCGAGCGACTCGGGCGCGATCGTGACGGTCGGGTCCGCGTCCGCGGGGTTGCCGTCGGCGGTGCGAAAGAGGCTGTCGTCGCCGCGCAGCATCGTGCCGGCCGGCGGATTCACGAGCTTCAGCTGATCGATCATCGCGACCGTGTTCGGCGGGTTGCCCGGCGCGAGCGCCGACACCGTGCCGTCCGTGCCGATCGTCACCTGCGAGCCGGGCGGCACCGCGATCGGGCCGCCGTTGCCGATCACCGGCAGGTTGGTCGCCGTCATCAGCTGGCCGTTCTCGTCCACGTGCAGGTTGCCCGCGCGCGTGTACGCCTCGTTGCCGTCGGGCGTCTGCACCGCGAACCAGCCCGGCCCCTGAATCGCGACGTCGAGCGGGTTGCCGGTGTGCGAGATCGCGCCCGGCGTCATGTCCGCGCCCGGCGTCGCCGACAGCACGAACGTGCGCGTCGTCGAGTCGTTGACGCTCGAGCCGTCGCCGAACGACATCGGCACCGCGCGGAAATTCGCGAGCTGCGCGCGAAAGCCCGTCGTGGACGTGTTCGCGAGGTTGTTCGCAACGACGGTCTGCTGCTCGAGCGCCTGGCTCGCTCCGGTCATCGCGGTGTAGATCAGTCGATCCATGATTCGTCCCGGTTCGCCCGCTCTCTCGCGCGCGGTTGCGCGCGAGAGAGCGGCCTTACGCATTACATGTTCAGCAGCGTCTGGTCGACGGTCTGCTGCGTCTTGATGGTCTGCGCGTTCGCCTGATAGTTGCGCTGCGCGGTGATCAGGTCGACGAGCTGGTTCGTCAGGTCGACGTTCGACGACTCGACCGCGCCGCCCGTCAACGTGCCGTGGTTCGTGCTGCCCGGCACCGAGACCTGCGGGACGCCGGATTGGGCCGTCTGCGCGTATTCGTTGCCGCCGAGGTCCTGCAGACCGTTCGGGTTGTTGAAGTTCGCGAGCACGATCTGCCCGAGCGACGCCGTCTGGCCGTTCGAGTAGTTGCCGGTCAGCGTGCCGTCGGCCGCGATCGTGAAGTTCGTCAGCTGGCCGCTTGCGTACCCGTTCTGCGCGAGGTTGTTCACGCCGTTCGCGCTGCCGTACTGCGTCGTGCCGGTAAAGTTGAGCGTGATGGCCTGGTTTTGCGCGGCGCCGTCGGTCGGGTTCACCGTGACGGTCATCTGGCCGTTCGTCGGCGACACGAGGTTGCCGCCCTGGCTGAATTCCAGCTGGCCGACCGACGTCGTGCCGACGTTGCCCGGCGTGCCCGCGTACACGTTCCACAACTGGTCGCCGTTCGCGGCGGTGCCCGCCTGCACGAAGTACATGTTGACCTGCTCGGTGCCGCCGAGCGAGTCGTAGGTCTGGATCGACGTCGAGTAGTTGTACGTGCTCGAGTCGGTCTCGCTGAACGGCGTCGTGGTCGGCGCGGTGGACTGCGCGTTCAGGTTCAGCTGCGCGGTGACCGACGTCGTCGCGAGCGGCGCGAGGTTCGTCGTCGGCACCGACAGCGGCACGGTGGCGGCCGTGTTGACCACGCCCTGCGCGTTCGCCGCATAGCCCATCAGCTGCAGGCCCTGCGCGTTCACGATGTTGCCGTTCGCGTCGAGGTTGAACACGCCGTTACGCGAGTACGTGACGGTGCCGTTGTTCGACATCTCGAAGAAGCCGTTGCCGTTGATCGCGACGTCGAGCGCCTGGCCGGTCGTCGTGATCGTGCCTTGCGAGAAGTCCTGCTGCACGGTGGACAGCGACGTGCCGAGGCCGATCTGCGTGTTGACGGACGACGCGAGCGTGTTCGCGTACACGTCCTGGAACTGCGCAGTGCTTTCCTTGAAACCGACAGTGTTCGCGTTCGCGATGTTGTTGCCGATCACGTCGAGGTCGTTCGACGCACCGGCGAGACCGCTCAAGCCTTGTTGATAGCCCATGGATCTTTCTCCGTTCCTTCAATCACAGAATGGCCGCGATGCTCGACAGCGGGACCGTATTGCCGTTCGACAGTGTCAGGCCCGCGCTGCCGTCCGCCTGCTGGACGACGCCCTGCACCTGCGCGGCGGAGAGCGTGGTCGCCGTCGAGGACTGGCCGTTGACGGTCGCGGTGGCGGAAAGGGTGTAGGTGCCGTCGGGCAGCGCGTTGCCCGACGAGTCCTTCGGGGTCCACGTGACCGGCACGTTGCCGGCCTGCTGCGCGCCGAGGTCGACGGTGCTGACGACCTGGCCCGAGCTGTTCGTGACCGTCAGCTTCACGTCCGACGCGGCCGACGGCAGCGACACGCCGATCTGCGTCGCCGCGCCGCCCGACACGGTCACGCTCGACGACGGCGCAAGCACCGACGAGCCGATCAGCAGCGCGGCCTGCGCGTTCTGGCCGGCGGCGAGCTGCGTCGACAGCGACGACAGCGACGTGTTCAGCGACTGGATGCCGGACACGGTGTCGATCTGCGCGAGCTGCGACGTCATCTGCGAGCTGTCCATCGGATTGGTCGGATCCTGGTTCTGCAGCTGCGTGACGAGCAGTTGCAGGAAGGTCTGCTGAAGGTCGCTCGCGCTCGAGCCGCTCGACGAAGCCGACGAACTGGACGACGACGCGCTGGTGCCGTTCATCGTGTCGAGCAGCTGCTGCGACACCGTCGCCTGGCTGCCGCCGATCGTGGTGTTGGTGGTCACTGTGGATTCCCCTGTTCCGTAGTCTGTAGTGCGCGTCAGGTGCCGATGGTCAGCGTCTTCAGCATCAGCGTCTTCGCGGTGTTCAGCGTTTCGACGTTCGCCTGGTACGAGCGCGACGCCGAGATCATGTTGACCATCTCCTGCACCGGATCGACGTTCGGCATGGTCACGTAGCCGTCCGTGTTCGCGGCCGGGTTGCCCGGGTCGTAGACCGTCTTCATCGGCGTCGGGTCGTCGATCACGCCGGTCACCTGCACGCCGCCGACCTGCTGGCCGGATGCGGTGCGCGCGCCGCCGAGCGGGTCGACCGCGAACACGACCTGCTTCGCGCGATACGGCTGGCCGTCCGGGCCGGTCGTGCTGTCGGCGTTCGCGAGGTTCGACGCCGTCACGTTCAGGCGCTGCGATTCCGCGGTCATCGCGGAGCCGGCAACGCTGAAGATGTTCATCAGGGATGGCATGGCTTGTCTGTCCTAAAGGGTGTCTTGCTCGTGAATCGCTTTCAGTTCCGCCGGGTGGCCGGGTTAGCTGCCGCCGGACGTGATCGCCGACAGCATCGTCTTGATCTGCGTGGACAGCACCGTCATCCCGGCCTCGAAGTGCAGCGCGTTGTCCGCGAACTGCACGCGCTCGGTGTCGAGATCGACGGTGTTGCCGTCGAGCGCCGGCTGCACCGGGTTGCGGTACATCAGCGGGCTCGTGTAGTTGTCCGCCGGGCCGCCGGTCGGCTCCAGCTTCGTATTGCCGGTCATGTGGCCCGCCTCGGTCGCGTCGAGCGCCATCGTGCTCGTCACGCCGACCGGCTGCGCCATCGCGAGCGGCATCCCGTTGCCGGTGGCCGTGCCCGCGGGACCGTTCGCGCCGACGCGCTTCAATGCGCCCGCGAGCGACGCGTTGAAATCGACGTCGCGCGCCTGATAACCCGGCGTGTCCGCGTTCGCGATGTTCGACGAGATCAGCGCCTGGCGCGTCGCGCGAACGTCGAGCGCTTCGCGGCCGAACGCAAATTCCGCATCGAGTTTGTCCAGCATCGGTATCTCTCCCGGGTGACTCAGGGGTTCCGTGTGTTTCAGGGGCGCCGTCGGGCCCGCCCAGGCAACGACAGCAGGCCGCGGCGACAGGCCCGGCGCGCACTCGTTTGCGCGAACGCACGACGCAGACCTTTTCGCATGGAAACGAATGTTAGGCGCCGCACACAACAACCAATCGGACGAATAGCCGGGTAAGCGCCCCTCTATTCGTCGTTAGGGCGATGCGGACGCCGCCTAGAATTCGACGCGTACCAATGCATTCGATGGAGAGCGACGATGCCGCAGCCAAGCACCATTCGCGCGGCCAACCCTTACGCCGCGCTGACGCCGTCCGGCGTGCGCGCGGCCCTGCTGCGCGCGGTCGTGGCCGTCGTGCTGGGCGGCGCGCTGGTGGTCCACGCGCACGCGCAGCAAGGCTGGCAGGAGACGAGCGGCGCGGTGACCGGGCCGGACGGCGGACAGATCTATATCGCCGGACCGGGCGACCGCACGGGCTCGGACGCGGCCAGAATGACGGCGATGATGCAGGCGCCGGGCAGTGCGCGCGCGGTTTCCGCCGCTTCGGCGCCGCCTTCGCCGGCCGCCGCTCTCGCGCCCGCCGTCGCTGCGCCCGCTCGGCCTGCCGTGCCGGCCGGGATGATCACGATTCCCGGCCCCGGCGAAAGGCCGGCTGCCAATGCGGCCGGCGATGCCGCGTCCGCGCCGAAGATCGTCACGATTCCCGCGCCGGGCGTGAACGCTTTGCTTGTCGACCGCGCCGCCATGCCGGGCGCGAACGCGCCGCTTGCCGTGCGCCCTGCCATGCCGGGCGCGACCGCGCCGATCGCCGTGCGCGCCGCCGCGCCGGGCGCGACCGCGCCGATCGCCGTGCGCGTGGCCGCGCCGGCGTTGGAGCGCGTGAACGTCGCCGCGTCGGCGGCGGCGGCGCGCGTCGCGCCGGTCGTCGTCAACGCGGCGCCTGCGGACGTTTCCGGCGCCGCGGGCGCGAACCCGCTGCGCAACCGCGTCGTGGCCGTGGCCGCCGCCAATGCAGCTGCCCCCGCGAACACCGTCAGCACCGTCAGCACCGTCAGCACCGTCAACACTGCGAACAATGCGGCAGCCGCCGCCGCGCAGCCGCCCGTGCCGCCCGGCCAGCAGGACGGCGAATCGGTCCATGCGGCCGCGCTCGCCTATCTGCAACAGCAGTCGGCCGGACTGCCGGGCCATGTGACGGTCACCGTCGCGCCGGTGTTCCCGCGCGGCCTCGCCGCGTGCACGTCGCTCGAACCGTTCCTGCCGCCCGGCGCGCGCACGTGGGGCCGCACGACCGTCGGCGTGCGCTGCATCGGCGAGCGTCCATGGACGCTGTACGTGCAGGCGCGCGTCGCCGTCGAGGTCACCTACTTCATGGCCGGCCGCCCGATCGCCCCCGGCGAGACGCTCGCCGCCACCGACCTGCAGCCGCGCGAAGGCGACCTCGCGAGCCTGCCGCGCACCGTGATCACCGACCCGTCGCAGGCCGTCGGCGCCGTGTCGCTGGTGCGCATCGCCGCGGGCCTGCCGCTGCGCACCGACATGCTGCGCAGTGCGTCGTCGGTCGTGATCGGGCAGACGGTGAGGCTCGTCGCAAGCGGCCCCAGTTTCACGATCTCGACCGAAGGCAGCGTGCTCAACAACGCGGCCCCCGGCCAGCAGGTCCAGGTGCGCACCGTCGGGGGCCAGATCGTGACGGGCGTCGTCAAGGACGCGGGCACCGTTCAGGTGCAGATATGACCGTGATCGTCGATGTAAGGGGATGTAACGAGATGAAACAACCGGTCAGCGCGCGCTAAAGTTCGGTTCGACCTTGCCGATATCAAGGTCAAATCGATCAGGAACGCCCATCGTGAATATTTCGACTCCCCCATCCCGCGTGCAATCGACGCAGACTGAAGCGGCCCGCACGCAGCAAGGCAGCGCGAGCGTCGCTGCGGACAGCGCGACGAGCAGCACGGCAAGCGCGACCAGCAGCACGTCGACGGGCGCGGCCGACGCGTCGTCGTCCGGCTCGGATGCGAACGTGAGTCTGTCGTCGCTGTCCTCGCAAATGCGCTCGCTCGCGGCGTCGGGCTCGGCCGACATCGACACCGCGCATGTCCAGTCGATCAAGGACGCGATCCGCAACGGCACGTTGCAGATCGATACCGGCAAGATCGCGGACGGCGTGCTGGAAACGGCGCGCAGCCTCATCAAACCGCCGTCGGGCGCGTAACGCGCGCGGCGGCCCGCTTCAACGCATGCCTATAGCTCGACGATGAAAGACGACCTGCTCTCGACGTTGATCGACGAACACGCGACCGTGGAAGCGTTCGCGTCGTTGCTCGCCTATGAACAAAAGGCGCTGTCGTCGAGCGACGCGCTCAGCACGCTGCCGTCGATCGTCGAGCAGAAGACGGAACTGACGCAGCGGCTCGCGGCGCTCGAAAAGGTGCGCGACGCGCTGCTGACCGAACGCGGTCTGCCGCGCGGACGCAAGGGCATCGAGATGGCGTGCGGCGGCGACGCGCGGCTCGCGAGCCAGTGGGCGCTGCTGAAGAGTTCGACCGAGCGCGCGCGGCGCGCGAACATGACGGTCGGCATGATGATCAACACGCGGATGGATCACAACCGCCGTGCGCTCGCGATCCTGCGCGGCGAAGGGCGCTCGACGGGCAACGCGATGCTGTACGGGCCGGACGGGCGCCTGCCGGCGTTCGGGCTTTGAGCGAGGCCGGCCGAACCAGGACTCGAACAACAAGTGGTTGCCGGCAGGCCGCGTGTCTGCCACTCGCACGCCCCGGTCGATGACCGGGGCGTTTTGTTTTTAGCGCGCTAGCGCGCAAATTAGCGGCCGTTTTGGCGCCAACTCGGCGCATGAAAGCCGGGACCGGCCGTCGATAATCACCTGACTCCCTCATCTTGCGGCGCAAGCTCGCTTTCGTCATGACCGCCTTTCCCACGCTGACCGACATCGCCACGACAGATTCAGAACCGCAACTGGACCAGGACCTCGAGCGGGTGATGGCGGCAGCGATCGACCATCACCGCAAGCAGGAGTTCGGCGAGGCGGCGGCGCTCTACTCGGCCGTTCTCGACGCACAAGGCGATCACGCCGACGCGCACTATCACCTCGCCATCCTTCGCATGCAGACGGGGCAGCCGGCGGAGGCGGTCACGCATTTCGAAGTCGTGCTGGGTCAGGCGCCGAATTTCGTGCAGTGCTGGATCTATTACGTGAACGCGCTCGTCGAGACGAAACAGCTGGAAGCAGCGCGAATCGCACTCGAGGTCATGCGGCAACGCGGCCTGCCGGCCCCGGCGGTCGACAGGCTGACCGCTCGCATCAATGGAGAACCGGAGCCGGTCGTGCCTGCGCCTTCGCCGATTCCTTCGGCCGCCGCGGAAACCGGCGAGACGCAAGCGCCCGAAGCGCCGGCGAAGAAGTCCCCGACGAAAGCCGACCTGCGCCGCGCGGACCCGAGCGAACTCAACCGCTATGCGGCGCTGTTCAACAGCGGCGACTTCGCCGGCGCGGAGAAAGTCGCCCGGGATCTCGTGGAGCGCTATCCGTCACAAGGCGAATGCTGGTTCGCGCTCGCTTACGTGCTGCAGCACACGGGCAGCTACGTCGAATCGACAGAGGCGGCCGAACGCGCGACCGAATTGCTTCCCGACGATCTGCGCGCCCAGACGCTGTTCGCCAACCGCCTGTACATCACGCGGCAATATCAGCGAGCCGAAGCGCTGTGCCGCAAGATGCTCGACCGGTTCCCCGAAAACGCGGCGCTGCATCGCACGCTCGGCGCAACGTTACAGGCGCTCGGCCGCGACGCCGACGGCATCGCCGAGTTCCGCCACGCCGTCGAACTCGCACCGAACGACGCGCTCGAGATCGACGCGCTCGGCAACGCGCTGATGCAGCATGGTCTGTACGACGAGGCGGAAGCGACTTTCCGCCAGTCGCTCGAACTGGCGCCGATGCAGGCGGCGACGCACAGCAACCTGCTGTTCTGCCTGATGCACAAGGTGGATCAGGACGCCGCAAGTGCATTCGCGGAGTTCCGCGAGTTCGCGGCGCGCCACGAAGGCGCGCTGCGCGAAGAGCCGCCGCAGCACGCGAACGATCGCAATCCGTCGCGCCAGCTGCGCGTCGGCTTCGTTTCCGGCGATCTGCTGAATCACCCGGTCGCTTACTTCCTGCAGTCGGTCGTCGAGCATCTGGCGAAGGACCCGGGCCTGTCGCTGCACTTCTATTCGAACCATGTGGTCGCGGACGGCTTCACCAAACAGATCCGCGAACACGCACAGAGCTGGCAGGAAATCTTCGGCATGACCGACGCACTCTTCGCGCAGCGAGTTCGCGACGATCGCATCGATATCCTGATCGATCTGTCCGGCCACACCGGCCGCAACCGGCTCGTCGCGTTCGCGCAAAAGCCCGCGCCGGTGCAGGTCAGCTGGATCGGCAATCCGGCCACGACCGGCCTCACGGCGATCGACTATTACATGTCGGACCGGTTCGTCACGCCGCCCGAACAGTTCGCCGGCCAGTTCTCGGAAAAGCTCGTGTTCCTGCCCGCGCTCGCGCCGTTCAAGCCGCATCCGAACGCGCCCGACGTGAGCGATCTGCCCGCGCTGAAAAACGGCTTCGTGACGTTCGGCAGCTTCAGCCGGCTCGTCAAGATCGGGCCGGAAGTGGTCGCGCTCTGGTCGCGCGTGCTGCGCGAGGTGCCGGATTCGCGCCTCCTGATCGGCGCGATTTCGTCGCAGGAGCAGATGAGCAAGCTCGCGAAGCAGTTCGTCAGCGAGGGCATCGACCCGAGCCGCATCAGCTTCCTGCCGCGCAAGAACATCACCGGCTACCTCGAGCAGCACCATCTGATCGACGTGTGTCTCGATCCGTTCCCGTTCGTCGGTTCGACGACGACCATGCACGCGCTGTGGATGGGCGTTCCGACGATGACGCTGCCCGGCGTGTCGATGGCGAGCCGCGGCACCACGGGCTGGCTGTCGCATCTCGGCCTCGACCCGGCATTCGTCGCGCGCGACCAGGACGACTACGTGAACAAGTGTGCCGCGCTGGCCGCCGACCTCGACGCGCTCGCCACCGTCCGGCGCGAACTTCGTGCGCACTGCATGAACTCGCCGATCGTCAGTGCGGGCATGATCGCCAACGCGGCGTCGCGCGCGCTGCGCACCATGTGGCAGCGGTGGTGCGACGGGCTCGCGCCCGAGCAGTTCGACGTGCCGGCGCTGGAATCGGCCGCCGCCGACGTGCAAGCCGGCGACGCCGCGCGCGAATCGCAAGCGCAGGCCACGCCGACGTCCGCGCCGATCACGTCGATCGGCCGCAAGACCGGCGGCGCAACCGGCACGAAGCCGATCCGCCTCGTGTGCGGCACGCGCCGCACCCGCGAGCAGTTCGCGACGGAAACGGCGCTGGGCCGTTCGCTCGCGCTCTACGCGCAGTGGCCGGACATCGAACTGCAGCTCTTCGACCAGAACGCGCGCGGGCTGTCCACGATCTACAACGCGGCAATCGACGATGCGAAGGAGCGCCCGGCCATCCTCGTTTTCGTCCACGACGACGTGTGGCTCAACGACTTCTTCTGGACCGAACGCATCCGCGAATCGGTCGGCCGTTTCGACGTGGTCGGCCTCGCGGGCAATCTGCGCCGCGTGCCGCGCCAGCCGGCCTGGGCGTTCGCCACGCCGGACCTGCGCTGGGACGACCGCCGCTATCTGAGCGGAACGGTCGGCCACGGCAAGGGCTTCCCGTGCGACGTCACGTCGAACTTCGGCCCGTCGGGCCAGGACTGCAAGCTCCTCGACGGCCTTCTGCTGATTGCGGACAGCGAAATGCTCGCGAACAGCGGGCTGCGTTTCGACGAGCAGTTCAAGTTTCACTTCTATGACATGGACTTCTGCCGCCAGGCCGAACTGAAAGGTCTGCGCATGGGAACCTGGCCGCTGTCCGTGGTTCATGAAAGCGGTGGTGCATTCGGCTCGCGCGGCTGGCGCGAAACGTATGCGCTGTATCTCGCCAAGTACGGCGAGTGACGCACCCGTTCGCCCCGCTTCCGGTCGCCCGTGCGATGACGGCCGCGGCCGGGGCCGATGCGAACGCGGCCGTCGCACGCCGCAGTCCGGGTTCGCCGCCATCGCCCGCGCGAGGCACTTCCCGCGGGGCGCAAGCGGGGCGCAGGCGAGGTTCGGGCTGCGGTTCGGCAGCGAACAGACGCATTTATGTTGATTCGCCCTTTAAAGTTTTCCCGGTGGGGGCCGTTACCACAAACAAGGCGGCCGGCAAACGACTCGTTGCCAAGCTTGCCGATGCCTTGGTCTATATGGCATGTACTGGGCCGTTGGCCCCACACGGAGAATTTCCATGCTCGGAATTAACAGCAACATTAACTCGCTCGTCGCGCAACAGAACCTGACGAGCTCGGGCAGCGCGCTGTCGCAAGCGATCACCCGCCTGTCGTCGGGCAAGCGCATCAACAGCGCGGCAGACGATGCAGCAGGTCTCGCGATCTCGAACATCATGCAGACCCAGATCAACGGTCTGACGCAAGGTGTGTCGAACGCGAACGACGGCGTGTCGATGGTGCAAACCGCATCGAGCGGCCTCTCGTCGCTGACGAGCAGCCTGCAGCGTATCCGCCAGCTGGCGACGGAAGCGTCGAACGGCACGATGACGGACACCGACCGCGCCGCGCTCCAGCAGGAAGTGTCGCAGCAGATCCAGGAAGTGAACCGTATCGCGTCGCAAACGACGTATAACGGCATGAACGTGCTGAACGGCTCGCTCGGCAGCGTGACGTTCCAGGTCGGCGCGAACGTCGGCCAGTCGATCACGATGAACCTGTCGCAAGACATGTCGGCGGCACAGCTCGGCAGCGGCCTCGTCCAGGCCGGCAACACGCTCGGAACCTTCTCGAACCTCAGCCTCGACTCGACCGGCGCTTCGGTTGCCGCCTCGGCAGCGACCATCACCGCGATCAACGTGGTGTCCGACGGCAGCGGCGGCTTCACGTTCACCGACCAGAACAACGAAGCGATCCCGTCGTCGACCGTCAGCGCGCTGTTCGGCGCATCGACGGCCGGCAGCGGCACGGCGCTGTCGCTGACGGCTACCGCCCTCGAAACCGCTGTTGGTTCGGCCGGCTCGGCTGCAGCGGCTGCAGTGGCGACGCAGGTCGACAGCTACAACGCACCGACGACCGTCGCGAACGTCGACATCAGCACCGCCAGCGGCGCGAGCATGGCGATGGAATCGATCGACAACGCGCTGAACACCGTCGACAACCTGCAAGCAACGCTCGGCGCGGCACAAAACCGCTTCAGCGCCATCGGCACGACGCAGCAAGCTCAGTCGACCGACCTGTCGTCGGCACAATCGTCGATCCAGGACGCCGACTTCGCATCGGAAACGGCGAACCTGAGCAAGGCGCAAGTGCTGCAGCAAGCCGGTATCTCGGTGCTCGCACAAGCGAACTCGCAGCCGCAACAGATCCTGAAGCTCCTCCAGTAAGAGAAGCAGTAAGGCCCTAACCCTGTAAGGCCGTAAGTAGCTGTAAAAGCAAGGCTGTAGAAGCAGAGCTGTAAAGCAGTAACGCTGTCAGCAGCAACCGCCCGGTTCCCCGCCCGCCATACCCGGGGCACCGGAGCGACCCCGGTCGGGAGGCTCGCCTCCCGACCGCCATTTTCAACGCACTGAACCGATTCACACGGCATCGCCGCAACACGGAGCCCGTTCATGTCCACTGTTCCCTCGACTTCCAGCGCCATCTCCAGCGCCGTCTCGACAGCGCAGGCCGCCGACAACGCCGCGGTACAAGCGGCTGCGCAGTCGATCATCAGCGGTTCGAACGGCTCCTCGATGGACGTGAACTCGCTCGTCACGGCGCTCGTCGACGCGAAGATCGCCGGCCAGAGCGCCACGATCGCCGCGGAACAAACCGTCGACAACACCGAGATTTCCGCGTACGGCTCGCTGTCCGCCGCGCTTTCCGCGCTGCAGGCGGGCCTCACGTCGCTGTCGGACGGCACGACGCTGAACGCCTACACCGCGACGATGAGCGGCACCGGCATCACGGCCACGGCCGGCAGCGGCGCGGTGACCGGCACCTATTCGCTCGACGTGAAGCAGGTGGCCACCGGTCAGGTGCTCACGTCGTCGGGCTTCAGCGCCACGCAGGCGCTCGCGTCGACCGCGTCCACGATGACGCTGACCGTCAACGGGCAGAGCACCACGATTTCGCTCGACAGCTCGAACAGCACGGTGTCGGGCATCGCCGCCGCGATCAACTCGGCGAGCAACAACCCCGGCGTGACGGCCTCGGTCGTCACCGGCGCGGACGGTGCGCACCTCGTGCTGCACTCCACGTCGACGGGCTCGACGAGCGGCATCAGCGTGTCCGTCAGCGACTCGAATTCGAGCGACGCGCTGAACAGCCTCGCGGTGACGACCACCAACGGCACGGCGATCACGAGTTCGAGCGCGACGTCGGCGAATCTCACCGCGAACCAGTCGACGATCTCGTCCTCCAGCGCGTGGACGCAGACGACGGCCGCGCAAGACGCGTATTTCACGATCGACGGCACCGGCGCGACCAGCGCGACGAACACCGTCACGACCGCGCTGACGGGTGTCACACTGTCGCTGTCGGCGTCCGCCGTCGACACGTCGAGCACCGGCAGCGGCGCGCAGACGCTGACGATCGGGCAGGACACGAACTCCGAATCCACGGCGATCAACCAGTTCGTCACGCTGTACAACACGCTCGTGACGACGATGGCGACGCTCACCGCGTTCAACGCAAGCTCGACGTCGCAGGGCGTGCTGCTCGGCGACTCGACGCTGAACCTGATCCAGAGCCAGCTGTCCACGATCGTCGCGAACGGCGTGCAGAACGGCAACTCGTCGACGAGCCTCGCGTCGATCGGCATCACGCTGAACTCGGACGGCTCGCTGTCGGTCGACAACACCGCGCTCACCACGGCGCTGCAGAACAACCAGTCGACGGTCGCGTCGCTGTTCAACTCGACCAACGGCGTCGCCGCGCAGCTGAACAACGACATCACGAACTATCTGTCGCCGACGGGCGTGCTGCAGACGCGCACCAACTCGCTGAACGACGACCTGACGAGCCTGTCGACGCAGCAGTCGAACCTGAACGACTATCAGGCTCAGCTGACCAGCATGTACACCGCGCAGTTCACCGCGCTCAACACGCTGATGGCGACGATGAACACCAACCAGCAGTACCTGACGCAGCTGTTCGGCGGCCAGAACAGCGCCGGCGCGCTCGCGACGAACAAGAGCTGATCGCACGAAGGATGCACGACATGCAACGCCACGCCGCCGACGCGACGACGATCGATCGCATCTGGCAGATCACGAAGGCCATCGAACACGCGGCGGCCGTCGGCGAATGGGAAGAAGCGGCGCGTCTCGCCGACGAGCGCTCGCCGCTCATCCTCTCGCTTTACTCGCCGCTGTCGCCCGCGGCGCTCGAGACGCTCAGGCAGGTCTACGCGATCGACGAACACGTGGCCGAGGTCGCGCAAAACGCGCACCACACGCTGAACGCCGAGTTCCGCGCCGCGATGCAGGCGACGCGCAACGTCAGCGTGTATCAGAAGATCGCGCATCTTTGAGCGGTTCTCCCCGAAACGCCGAAGTTAGTCGCGCTGCAAACAGCAAGGCCCCGGCATCGTCATCGACGATCCGGGGCCTTGTTTTTGCGGCGGAGCGTTCGGCGTTCGGCGTCCGGCGAGAAGGCCGCGTCAGTTCGTGGTTTCCGCCCACGCCAGTTCGCGCAGCCGCGTGCGCAGACGCGCGACCGCCTGGCTGTGCAGCTGGCACACGCGCGACTCGCTCACTTCGAGCACCGCGCCGATCTCGCGCAGGTTCATCCCGCGCTCGTAGTACAGCGACATCAGCAGCTTTTCGCGCTCGGGCAGACGCTCGATCGCCTCGACGAGCGCGCCGCGCAGGCTCTCGTCGAGCAGCGCCGACAGCGGGTCCGAATGATCGACGCAATAGCGGTCGAGGAACGGCTCGTCCTCGGCCGAGCGGTCGAAATCCTCGTAGTAGATCAGCTGGCTGCCGTGCAGGTCCTGCAGCATCGACTGGTATTCGTCGAGCGGCATGTTCAGGTGATCGGCGATTTCCGTTTCGGACGCCGGCCGGCCAAGGCGCTGCTCGACCTGATGCACGGCCGTCTCGACTTCGCGCGACGTGCGTCGCAGGCTGCGCGGCAGCCAGTCGTTGCTGCGCAGCTCGTCGAGCATCGCGCCGCGAATCCGCTGGCTCGCGTAGGTCTCGAACTGCGCGCCCTGGTCTTCCTTGTAGCGGCTCGCGGCGTCGAGCAGACCGATCATGCCGGCCTGGATCAGGTCGTCGAGGTCAACGCTCGCCGGCATCCTCGCGACGAGCTGAAGCCCGAGCCTGCGCACCAGCGGCGCATATCTGGCCAGCACGTCGGCCTGCGAAATTTTTCCTTGAGCGTTATACATCGTGCTCTCCTGCTTCCCATCCGGGATCGTCGTTGTTGCGTCGTCGGTGCGTCGTTCCTGCATCGCGTCACGCGTGATGCATGGGACGTCGCCGCTCCGACGGCCCGGTCGGCCAGCCTTCCGTGGGCGCGTCGCCCTCGGCCATGCCGGTCACGGTTGAGACTGCCGAAACTTCGGTGATGCGCGCGGCTTGCGCGGCGGCGTGCGGGTCCGCACTCGCCGCCGCGCAAGCCGCCAGCGCCGGCCGCAGCGGCCAGTGCTGCACTTCGTCCGCGACCGAGCGGAAGTCGCGCGCGGCGAGCGTCGACGGAAACGCGTCGACGATCGGCCGCGCAAGCTCGACCGCTCGCGCCATGTGCGGGTCCGCGGCGACGTAGCCCGCGCACTCCAGCGCCACGGCCAGGTACCGGCTCGCGACGCCGACCAGGTTGTCGAGCACGATCCGCGCTTCGGCCGCGTTCTGCACGTGATTCACGACCACGCGGAACTGCCCGATCGCATGCGCGAAATGCAGCCGCTTGATGCACGCATAGGTCGCGGTCACGCCCTGCGAATCGGTGCGCGCGACGAGCAGCACGTCGTGCGCGTTCAGCGCGAGCGGCGACAGCGCGCCGTCGTCGCCGAGCTGCGCGTCGATCAGCACGACGTCGGCGCTGTGGTGCCACAGCTTCGCGAACGCGTCGCCCGCGATGCGCGCGCCAAGCGCGCGCGGCACGCAGAGCACGCCATAACCGGGCGGGTGACGCTCGATCGCTTCGGCGAGCGGCAGCGTATCGCGCAACACCGCTTCGACCCGCTCGATATGCGTACCCGCGTGCACGGCGCCGGTGGGCATCGCGCTGGCGGAGCGCTCGCCGCCGCACTCGTCGATCACGAGCACCTGCTTGCCGAGCCCGGTCAGCGCGGCCGCGAGGTTTACGACGGTCGTCGTGCGCCCCGGCGAGCCGGCGCCGCCCGTCACCGCGATCACCTGCGGACCGTCGCGCGCCAGCAGCCGGCGCAGGCCCTCAGCCTGATCAGTGACAAACTTATCCAAACCGGACCTCGTGCGGCTGCGCGCCCGAGCGAGTGGACAGCGCCGACAGCAGCGCCGGAATGTCGTCCTCGTGCGGGACGAACGGCGAATGTTCACGCGGCACGCAAAACGCGCTGCGAATCAGGAAGCGCCGCGTCGCCACGTACAGGTTCTCCGGCACCTTCTGGCCGGTCGACACGTAGTGCACCGGCAGCTTGTAGCGCAGCACGGTGTCGAGCGCGCCGCCGAGGTTGGTCGCCTCGTCGATCTTCGTGATGATGCAGCCGGCGAGCGGCACTTCGTCCGGCGCGCGCTGGTACGCCTGCACGACTTCGTTCAGCGTGTCGCCGTGGCTCGCCGCCGACATCAGCAACAGACGCTGCACCGGGCGCCCCGCGCCGCACAGCATCGACATCTGGTCGGCGACCGCGCGGTCGCGCTGGCTCATGCCGATCGTGTCGATCAGCACGATGTGCTTGTTCTTCAGTTCGGTCAGCGCGAGCTGCAGGTCCGCGCCGTCGCGCACCGCATGCACGGACACGCCGAGAATCCGGCCGAAGATGCGCAGTTGCTCGTGGCCGCCGATCCGGTAGCTGTCGGTCGTGAGCAGCGCGACGCGGCTCGCGCCGAAGCGCATCACGCAGCGCGCGGCGAGCTTCGCGGTCGTCGTCGTCTTGCCGACGCCGGTCGGGCCCATCAGCGCGAACACGCCGCCGCGCTCCATCAGCGCTTCCTCGTCTTCGAGGACCGGCAGGTTCGATTCGAGCACCGACTGCATCCATTCCATCCCGGCCTCGACGCTCTCGCACTCGGGCAGCCGCTCGATCATCATCTTCACGAGCTGCGCGGAAAAACCCGCTGCGAAGAGGCGCTGCGTGAGCTTGCCGTGGATCGGGCTGCGGCGCTGGCGTTCGCCCCACACGAGGCCGGCGAACTGTTCTTCCATCATGCCGCGCAGCGACGCGAGCTCGCTCATCACGGTCTCGTTGACGACCTGCTCGATGCGCGCGCGCACCGCCTCGCCGACGCTCGCCGCGGCCGTCGAGCGGGCCGCCTGGCTGCCGTCGCCCGCGCTAGCTCCGTTGTCCGCGCCGGCCTCGCCGGCGGCTTCCTGGTCGGTGCCGAAGCGGCGCGCCGCGCGGCGCGCGGCCACTTGCGCGGCTTCGCGCGCCCAGTCGGGCGACGTGGCGTCGTCGCCCTGCGGCGACGCGATCGTGCCGAGTCCCTTCGCGACCGCATCCGCCGGCGCGATGCCCGCGTTGCGCCCCGCTTCCTTGTCGAGCAGCTTGCGCGCGTGGTCGATCAGCCACGGATTCGATTCGGCCATCGTGAGCGGCGGCTGCGGCTCGTTCTGGGCCTTCAGCGCGGCGGCGGCGAGCGTGGCGGCCGGGTCGGGCTGCGCGTGCTTCGCCGCCTGGGCGGCTTGTGCGGCTTGTGCCGCCTGTGCGGACGGCTCCGCGCGCGGCACGGCCGGCACCGACGGCGCGGCCGGGGCGGCGCGCACCGGGCTCGCCGCGTCGCGCGCGAACGACACGTCCGCGTCGAATGCGTTGTCGGCGTCGATCTCCGTCGGAGCGGCCATGCCTTCGAGGCCGACTTCCGGGCTCGCGCCGAACACCGACGAGAAGACGTCGGGCATCCCGCTCGCATAGGGGTTCGAGGCCGCGCCGGCGCGCGGCGCCTTCGAGGCCGGCGACGAGCCATTCGCCGCGCTGCCCTCGGCCGGCTTGATCGCGGCGAGGTCGCGGTCCGCGAGCGCGACGATTTCGACGCTGCCGTCGTCGAGCACGCGGTTCGACAGCACGACCGCGTCCGCGCCCAATGCCTCGCGGACGAGACGCAACGCTTCGCGGCTGGTGGCGCCGATGAATTTACGAATGTTCAAGCTGGACCTCCGGTGAGGTGGGCGACGGCAGTCCGTCGCCGATGATCTGCTGCAATGCGGGTCCCGCGCGCGCCTTCGATTTGCAGCACGCCAAACCTTTGCCGATGAAAGAATTATTGAGTCGGGCCGCGCGTGACGATCGAATGATCAACGCAGGGAAATGCGGGTAATTCGGGCATTCGCGACTCAGGCAGCGAACCCGGGAAAACCCGGGTTCGCGGGCCCGTCAGGGGCCGTCGGAAGCCGTCAGGGACCGGCGGAAGCGGCCGCAAGCCCGCTCAGGCGGCCCCGCCGACGACGTTCACGACCTTCACGGTGCGCGTGTCGGGCACTTCGGCGTACGACAGCACCTTCAGTTGCGGCAGGCTGCGCCGCAGGAAGCGCGACAGCATCGCGCGCAGCCCGTGCTGCACGAGCAGCACCGGCGCCTGGCCGAGGTTCTGCTGACGCGTCATCGCGCGTTCGGTCTGCGTGAGCAGCGTCTGCGCGAGGCCCGGTTCGAGGCCGGGGTTCGGGCCGGACGTGAGCGTCTGCGTGAGCACGCGCTCCAGGTTCGCGTCGAGGCCCATCACCTGCATCTCGCCGTGGCCCGGGAACCACTGCTGCGTGATCGCGCGGCCGAGCGCGAGGCGCACCACCGCGGTCAGGTCGTGCGGGTCGGTCATCTTCCCGGCGTGCTCGGCGAGCGCTTCGAGGATCGTGCGCATGTCGCGGATCGGCACGCCCTCTTCGAGCAGGTTCTGCAGCACCTTCTGCAGCGTCGTGACCGGCAGCACCTTCGGCACGAGGTCGTCGACGAGCGACGGCGTGTCCTTCTGCACGCGCTCCATCAGCGCCTGCACCTCGCGGCGTCCGAGCAGCTCGGACGCATGCATCACGACCAGATGGTTCAGGTGCGTCGCGACCACGGTGCTCGAATCGACGACCGTGTAGCCGTACACCTGCGCCTGTTCGCGCAGGTTCGTGTCGATCCAGATGGCCGGCAGGCCGAACGCCGGGTCCATCGTCGGCGTGCCCGGCAGCGACGCGCTCACCTGCCCCGGGTTGATCGCGAGCCACTGGCCCGGATATGCCTCGCCGGTGCCGATCTCGACGCCCTTCAGCGCGATCCGATAGCCGTTCGGCCGCAGCTCCAGGTTGTCGCGGATGTGAATGACCGGCGGCAAGAAGCCGATTTCCTGCGCGAACTTCTTGCGGATGCTCTTGATGCGCTTGAGCAGTTCGCCGTCCGAATTGCGGTCGACGAGCGGAATCAGCCGGTACCCGACTTCGAGGCCGAGCGTGTCGATCAACGCGACGTCGTCCCACGTCGCCTCCGTGCTTTCGGTCGGCGTGACGGCCGCCGGCGCGACGTTCACGAGCGCGTCCGCCACCTTCTTCTGCTCGGCGTTCTTCTTCAGCACGCGGCCGAGCTGGATCGCGCCGCCGCCGAGCAGGAGGAACGCGAAGTGAGGCATGCCGGGGATCAGCCCCATCAGCACGAGGATCGACCCGGTGATCATCATCACGCGCGGGTTCGTGAACAGCTGGCTCGTCAACTGCGTGCCGATGTCCTCGTTGGTCGCGACGCGCGACACGATCACGCCGGCCGCCGTCGAGATGACGAGCGACGGAATCTGCGCGACGAGGCCGTCACCGATCGTGAGCAGCGTGTAGGTCTTGCCGGCCGCCGCGAAGTCCATCCCGTGCTGCACGACGCCGACGATCAGCCCGCCGAGGATGTTGATCACCATGATCAGCAGGCCCGCGATCGCGTCGCCGCGCACGAACTTGCTCGCGCCGTCCATCGAGCCGTAGAACTCGGCCTCCTGCGCGACCTCGCTGCGGCGCTTTCTCGCCTGCTCCTCGTTGATGATGCCGGCGTTCAGGTCCGCGTCGATCGCCATCTGCTTGCCGGGCATCGCGTCGAGCGTGAAGCGCGCGGACACTTCGGCGATCCGGCCCGCGCCCTTCGTGATCACCATGAAGTTGATGACCATCAGGATCACGAACACGACGATGCCGACCGCGAAATTGCCGCCGACGAGGAAGTGCCCGAACGACTCGATCACGCGCCCCGCCGCCGCCGGGCCGGTGTGGCCTTCGAGCAGCACGATCCGCGTGGACGCGACGTTCAGCGACAGCCGCAGCAGCGTCGAGAACAGCAGCACGCTCGGGAACGCGGCGAAGTCGAGCGGCTTCATCGTGTACATGCTGACGAGCAGCACCATCACCGACAGCGCGATGTTGAACGTGAACAGCAGATCGAGCAGGAACGCCGGCAGCGGCAGAATCATCATGCCGAGGATCATGCAGATCAGGATCGGGCCGGCGAGCGCGCGCAGGTTCGTGCCCTGCAACATCTCGGGGCGGCGCGCGAGGAACCCGGTACGGGCGTTCATGCTACTTCTCCTTCGTTACCGCGGCGCGGCGATTTGGCTTTGGCGTCGCCGGCGAGCGTATCGGCGGCTTCTTCGTCGGCGTCCTCATCCGATATCGGGCCGAGATCGAGTTCGGCCGGCACGTCGATCGACGTCGGCGCCATCGGCACCGCGCCGCCTTCCGCGCGAAAGCGCTTCAGCTGATAGACCCACGCGAGCACTTCCGCGACCGCGCCGTACAGCGGGCCCGGAATCTCGCGATTGAGGTCGACGTTGTGATACAGCGCGCGCGCGAGCGGCGGCGCTTCGAGCA
Source organism: Paraburkholderia sp. (assembly GCA_035492135.1). Lineage (GTDB taxonomy): Bacteria > Pseudomonadota > Gammaproteobacteria > Burkholderiales > Burkholderiaceae > Paraburkholderia. The sequence continues at coordinate 80,750 of DATJJN010000131.1, forward strand.
GCGGCACGTTGTGCTCGGCGGCGACCTCGCGGATGCGCGCGGCGACGAGATTCACGCCCTTCGCGATCACCTTCGGCGCGCGCATCTCGCCGTCCGTGTACTTCAGCGCGACCGCGAAGTGCGTCGGGTTCGTCACGACCACGTCGGCCTTCGGCACCTCCGCCATCATCCGGCGACGCGCCATCGCGCGCTGCTGCTGGCGGATGCGCCCCTTCAACTGCGGGTCGCCTTCGTTCTCGCGGTGCTCGCGCTTCACTTCTTCCTTCGTCATGCGCAGCTTGCGCTGGTACGACCATATCTGATACGGCACGTCGAGCGCGGCGACGACGAACGTGCCGGCCACCGTCATCGCGCACGCGACGGCGACGAGATGCAGCCCGTGCGCGAACGCGCTCGGCGCGGGTTCGACGAGCAGGCCGAGAATCTCGTCGCGGCGCTGCCAGATCGCGAGCCCGCCGACGCCGCCGACGACGAGCGTCTTCGCGAGCGACATCCCGAGCTGGATCGGCCCGTTCACCGAGAAAATGCGGCCGAGCCCCGCGATGGGGTCGAGCCGGCTGAACTTCGGCTGGAGCGACGTCGACGAAATGAGCCAGCCGCCGAGCGCCATCGGCGCGAGCAGCGCAGCCACGCCGGTCAGCGCGAGCACCGGCAGCATCGCGTAGAAACCCTCCATCGCGGCGGTGCCCGCGCCGGCCAGCATCCGGGTCGTGTCGAACGCGGCCGCGTGGTTGAACGTGAACGCGCCGCGCATCATCGTGCGCAGATGCTCGCCGATCGTCTCGGACATGCCCCACGCGCCGAAAAAGCCCGCCGACAGCAACGCGAACGTCGACAGTTCCCGCGAACGCGCAACCTGCCCCTCCTCCCGCGCCTTTTCGAGGCGCTTGGGAGTGGCGGATTCGGTTTTTTCGAGGTCGCTGTCCTCAGCCACTGCTGCTCCGGTGCCGGGCGGCGCGCCGCCCCTTTTTCAGTGACAGCGATTATTGCCGCGCACCGCAAGCGCCGATCGGCGGATAAGGACAGGGAAACAGGGGTAGTTCGCCGGATCGGCGGCACGCGCGGCCGCTCGCCGGGCGGCGCGCGGCCCCCGGGCGAGCGTCGGGACGTCGGGACGTCAGGACTTCACGAGGTCGAACCGTCAGAACGCGACGAACGGCGACGATCCGTACCCGTAATACACAGTCTTGCCATAGAAGAACGGCAAGCCGAGGTCGAGCTGGAGCGCACTGCCGCCGCCGCCCAGGTCGTTGTACGCGAGATTGCCGGTATTGAAGAGCGTCGTTGCGTTGGCGACGCTGAAGCCGACGTTGATCGACTGGCCGTCGACCCCGGTCAGCGCCGCGGTGCGCGACGCGGTCGACGTCGGGCAGTACCAGTCGCCGCACGACGTGATCGAGCTGTCGCTGAAGAAAAGGCCGTTCGAGCCCGAGTCGAGGAACGCCAGCGGCACCGTCTGGCCGTTGAACGTCGCGACGACGTCGCCGGCGGCGTCCGTCGCGAGGCGCTGCGTCGCGGTCATCACGTTGTTCGACTCGGTGCCGATCCCGAAGTACAGCGTGCCGGTGGCCGACGCCGCGCCGGTCGCCGCGATCGGCGGCAGTTGCAGGATCACGCCGTTGTTGTCCGCCGCGAAGCGGGCGACCGGGTTCGGCACGACCTGCGCGGCGGTCGGCGTCGCCGCCGCGCAATTCGCGCCGTTCGTGCAGCCGTAGTACGCGGCGGACTGCAGCTGGCCGGGCACGTAGTCGGCCGGCGCGACGCCGATGCCGAGAATGCCGTTCGCGGCGATGTCGGACGGCTGCGTCTTCGCGGTCTGCGCGTTGTTGCACGGCGACGGCGCCGACGACGTCGGCAGGTCGGCGATCAGCTGGATCGGGATCGCGCTCGCCGTTTCGCGGCCGAGCGTCACGTCGGCGTTGCGCACGGTGCCCCACGTGTTGCCGTCCGCGAAACCGGCGCATTCGGCGAGCGTGCCGCCGACGTTCGCGGTGTTCAGCGGCAGCGCGCTCGCGACGGTCGGCGACACCACCGACGACATCAGCCGCAGCCCGAACGAGCCGGTATCGACCTGCACGTTCGGGATCGTCTGGCAGTTGCTGGTGCCGGGCGCGCAGATCGTCACGCTGACGGTCGGAATGTTCGCCGCGCCGAGGACGCCCTGGGCGACCGTCACCGGGACGGCGTTCGCGGCGCCCGTCGGGGGCGGGTTGGTGTTGGCGGCGCTGCTGTTGTTGTCGCTTCCGCCTCCGCCGCCGCACGCGGCCAGCGCCAGCACGACGACGAAGAGCGCCCGCCGCAGCCACTGGGCGGACATGTTCGGGTGGTTATTCATTGTTCGTCCTTCGTCGGTCACTTGATATCGGACGGCGCAACGCCCGCGGGCAACGCCTGCGGCAGCCACGCGTCGCCGACGAACGAGCCCATGTGGCCGCCCGAGCGCACGACAAGCTGGTCCTGGTTGACCACGCCCGGCCCATGCAGCCGGCCGGACTGACGGTTGGCCTGCAGCGCCGATGCGTACTGCGGGAAATAGCTGCCGAGCAGCTCGGAGAGATCCGGCATGCTCGGCCCGTTCCACGCGACGCCGAACGTCGTGCCGTCGCTCGACACGTACTCGCGCACGACGGTGCCGCTCGCGAGCGTGGTCTGCCGGACGGTGTAGGGCGCGCTGCCGGACGCGGTACTTGCGCTGGCGTTCGCCGTCGCGCCGGACGCGTTCTTCATGATGCGAGCGGCGCTCACCGGCCCCGCGCCGAGGTTGGTGACGGTGGCGCCGGGCGGCGTCGCCATCGGCGCGCCGCCAAGACCGGCATGGGCGACGCCGGGCAACACCGCCCCGGCGACGAGGAAGGCAACGCAACCGCGCGCCAGCGCGCTCGCCGGCCGGCGAACAAACGGACTAGTCGTAGTCATGGCTCTCCGAGGACGGGTGAACGGCGCTCCGCCAACTGCAACCGACGTGCCCGAATCCGGCGCGATCGGCGCGCCTGTGCGCCAATTTGTCGCACAAGTATGCCTGCAGTGTGTTACACGCAGCAGAAATCGCTGTAGAGGGCGAATTATTTTTTTCATTAACGGGTGGTGCGTATTGACCGCCCGGCAGTCACGGCGACAGCCGGGGTAAATAAAATCAGGGATGCCGATTAATCGGGCGTCGATCAACGACGATTCGCGGACATGCCACGCCGCCGGCGCGCCTTGCGGCGACCGGTGGTCCATCAACGCACCCGTTCAGAACCGGATATCGACGATTTTTTATTTGTCGCCGCGTCGCCGTACCCGGCGACGCGGCATGTCAATCCGATCCGAAACGCGATTCGAAAGCCGGTTTAAAACCCGAGGCTCGCGAGCAGATCGTCGACTTCCTGCTGGTCCTGCATCACGTCCGGCTTGCCTTCCGGATTGATCTGCGGGCCGTTCAGCAGCGACTCGGGGCTGCCGGTCGGCGACTCGGCCACGAGCGCGGCGGCGGTCGCGGCGAACTGCTCGCGCCGCTCGGGCGCGATGTTCTCGACCAGCACGCCGAGCAACTGCTGCTCGATCTGATACACGACGTCCATGATCTTCTTGATCACCTGGCCGGTCAGATCCTGGAAGTCCTGCGACAGCATGATCTCCAGCAGTTGCTGGTTCGTCGCGGTCGTCGCGTCGGGCACCGAGCGCTGCAGGAACTCGCGCGTGTCGCCGAGCAGCGCGCGCGCGTCGTCGCGGCCGATCGGCGCGTCGTACCACGCGGACCAGCGCCCGGACAGCGCGTTCGCGTCGCGTTCCAGCTTCTCCTGCAGCGGCTTCGCGACGTCGATCGCCGACAGCACCCGCTCCGCCGCCTGCTCCGTCATGTTCGCCACGTAGCGCAGACGGTCGCGCGCATCGGGCACCGCCTCGGCCGCGCGCTCGATGGTCTTGTCGAGCCCGAGCTCGCGCATCGAGTCGCGCAGCGTGCGCGTCAGCTGTCCGATCCGCGCGAGGATCCGGTCGCTCGCCAGCTCGTTGGTGTCGCCCGGCCGGGCTTCCGCGCCGTCGCGCGCGCCCCCGGGCTGCGCGTTCATCGGCGCACTATTCGGCTCGTTCACGTCAGCCCCCGGTCTTCGCCATCTTTTCGAGAATCTTCGTGACCTTTTCGTCGAGCGTCGCCGCCGTGAAAGGCTTCACCACGTAGCCGCTCGCTCCCGCCTGCGCCGCCGCGATGATGTTTTCCTTCTTCGACTCGGCGGTCACCATCAGCACCGGCAGATGGGCGAGCGACGCGTCCGCGCGGATTTCCTTCAGCATCGCGAGGCCGTCGAGGTTCGGCATGTTCCAGTCGGAGATCACGAAGTCGAAGCCGCCCGCACGCAACCGCGCGAGGCCGGCCGCGCCGTCCTCCGCCTCGTCGACGTTGCTGTAGCCCAGTTCTTTCAGCAGGTTGCGGACGATCCGGCGCATCGTCGGAAAGTCGTCCACCACCAGAATTTTCATTGCCTTGTCCATCGTTCGTTCATTCCCCAGGTTGCAGTCCCTGACAAGGACATTCAGTCGATAACGCGAGTGCGCGCGACGCGCGCACCCTCACTTTTGGTTTCTGTCGCTATACGCGATGTCCGCGCTCGCCCATCGACGCGAGGCGTGCCATCACGCGGCGGCTCATGTCGGCGAGCGGCGCGATCTCGTCGGCCGCGCCGAGCGCGATCGCCTCGCGCGGCATCCCGAACACGATGCAGCTCGCCTCGTCCTGCGCGAGCGTGTAAGCGCCCGCAGAACGCATGTCGAGCAGCCCGGCCGCGCCGTCGCGGCCCATGCCGGTCAGGATCACGCCGATCGCGTTCTTGCCCGCGTGCTGCGCCGCCGAGCGAAACAGCACGTCGACCGACGGACGGTGCCGGTTCACCGGCGGCTCGTCCGACAGGTGCGCGATGTAGTTCGCACCGCTTCGCGCAAGCAACAGGTGTGCGTGGCCCGGCGCGATGTACGCGTGACCCGGCAGCACCCGTTCGCCGTGCTCAGCCTCTTTAACGGCAATCCGGCACAACGTATTCAGTCGCTGCGCGAACGACTTCGTGAAGCCGGGCGGCATGTGCTGCGCGATCAGCACGGCGGGCGCGTCCGGCGGCAGCGGCATCAGCACCTCGCGGATCGCCTCGGTGCCGCCCGTCGACGCGCCCACGATGATCAGCTTCTCGGTACTGACGAGCGGATTGTTGATCATCGGCGCCGGCGCGCGCGCAGCCGCCGCGTGCGGATGGGCGGCCGCGCCGCCGGGCGTCGCCGGGTGCGCGCCGCTCGCCGCGTGCGGCGCATGCGGCAGTTGCCGCACGCGCGCGCGCGAGGCCGCGCGGACCTTGTCGGCGAGCTTTTCCGCGTATTCGAGCATCCCGTCGCGGATGCCGACGCGCGGCTTCGTCACGAAGTCCACCGCGCCGAGTTCGAGCGCGCGCATCGTGATCTCCGAGCCGCGCTCGGTCAGCGACGACACCATCACGACCGGCATCGGCCGCAGACGCATCAGCTTCTCGAGGAAGTCGAGGCCGTCCATGCGCGGCATTTCCACGTCGAGCGTCAGCACGTCCGGGTTGTGCTGCTTGATGAGTTCGCGCGCGACGAGCGGATCGGGCGCGGTCGCGACCACGGTCATGTCCGGCTGGCTGTTGATGATCTCCGTCATCAGGCTGCGGATCAGCGCCGAATCGTCGACGCAGAGCACCTTGATTTTTTGGTCGGCAGTCATGTTTCTTCTACGGTCTTTTTCGGGTTGGCCGGCTTCGCCGACGCGCCGAACAGTTCAATGCGGGAACGCGCGGGCGCGGCAGCGGCGGCGGCGCGCGGCGCGGCGCCGAACAGCTCGATGCGCGGCGCGCCCGTCTTCGCGAGCGGGCCGGCGCGCTCGGCCGCGTCGCGGCTCGCGAGCGCGCGTTCGCGCTCGGCCACGCTCGGGTCCTGCGCGAGCCGCAGCTTCTTCACCATCACCTGGCCGGTGCGCGGCAGGAACGCCACCTTGCGCGGATGCGAGCCCTGCAGGTCCTCGGCGACGATGCGGATCTGCTCGGTCGCGAGATAGCGCCGCACGAACGCGGAATTGCGATCGCCGATGTTCATCGTCGTCATGCCGGCGAGCACCGCCGCGCCGCCGAACACCTTCGCTTCGAGACGCTCGCGCCGGCCGCCCGCCTTGATCAGCTCGTTGATCAGCACTTCCATCGCGTACGCGCCGTAGCGCATCGACGTCGCCGCCGTGTGGCCGACGTCCGCGCCGTCGTCGGGCAGCATGAAGTGATTCATCCCGCCGATGCCGGCCGTGCGGTCCTGAATGCACGCGGCCACGCACGAGCCGAGCACGGTCACGAGCACCATGTCCTCGTTCGTCGTGTAGAACTCGTTCGGCAGCAGCTTCACGCCGGGGCGGTTGAAGTGCGAGTCGAAGTAGCGGTTCGTCGCGATCGGCAGGGCGGAACTCATGCTGGCACTCCGCTTTCGTCGTGCGCGCGCGCCGGGCGGGCGCTGCGCGCGCTGCCGGTCAGCTCGTACACGGTTTGTCCGCGCAGCCGGAAGCCTTGCGTCACGTACGTGAAATTCTCCGAGTGGCCGGCGAACAGCAGACCGTCCGGCTTCATCAGCGGCTCGAAGCGCGTGAGCACCTGCGCCTGCGTCGGCTTGTCGAAATAGATCATCACGTTGCGGCAGAAGATGGCGTCGAACGGCGAGCGCAATCCGTAGTCCGCATCAGTCAGGTTCAGCTGCGCGAAGCGGATCATCTGGCGCAGTTCCGGACGCACCTTCACGAGCCCCGCGTTCTGGCCGGTGCCGCGCAGAAAGAAGCGCTTCAGGCGCTCCGGCGACAGGTGTTTCACCTGGTCGTACGCGTAGACGCCCGCCTCGCCTTTCGCGAGCACCTGCGTGTCGAGGTCGGTGGCGAGCACGGTCGCCTGGCGCGCCGCGTGGTCGCCGAGCGCCTCGACGAGCGTCATCGCGATCGAATACGGCTCTTCGCCCGTCGACGCGGCCGAGCACCACACCGACACCGGCTGCTGCCGCCGCTTGATGAACTCCGCGAGGATCGGAAAGTGGTGCGCCTCGCGAAAGAACGCGGTGAGGTTCGTCGTGAGCGCGTTCGTGAACGCCTCCCACTCGCTCGCGTCGTTGCGCGATTCGAGCAGGTCGAGATAGTCGCTGAAGCGGTCGAGACGCAGCGCGCGCAGCCGCCGCGCGAGCCGGCTATAAGCCATGTCGCGCTTGTGGTCGGACAGCGCGATGCCCGCGCGCCGGTGAATCAGCGCGCGAATGCGCGCGAAGTCCTCCGGCGTGAACTCGAAGTCGCGGCCGACGTCGACCGTCGAACTGCCCGCGGCGGCGGCATCGCTGCGCTCGCCCCGCTTGTTGCGCATGAGCTTCATCATCGGTCCCGCCTTTCTGCACCGGCGACGCGCGGATGCCCGCCCGGCGCCGCGAACGCACGGCGAGCGCGGGCGCGGCCCGTCCCGGCTGGTGCGCCGTGGGCCTCGCTCGTTGCCGCTGCGTCCGGATACATCGCCACTGCTCCTTCGTTATCCTGCCAGGTGCCGCGCCGACGGTTACGCCGCCTGATGCCCGACGGCCTCGATCAGCGCCATCTCGTTGCTGGTCATCAGCTTCTCGATGTCCATCAGGATCAGCATGCGGCCGTCGACGGTGCCGAGCCCGGTCAGGTACTCGGTCGTCAGCGTCGCGCCGAATTCCGGCGCCGGCATGATCTGCTCGGGTTGCAGCGTCAGCACGTCGGACACGCCGTCCACCACCATCCCGACCACGCGGTGCGCGACGTTCAGGATGATCACGACGGTCTGATGGTCATACTCGACGCGGCCCAGATGGAACTTGATCCGCATATCGACGATCGGCACGATGATCCCGCGCAGGTTGATCACGCCCTTGATGAAGTCCGGCGCGTTCGCGATCCGCGTGACGCTTTCGTAGCCGCGGATTTCCTGCACCTTCAGGATGTCGATGCCGTACTCTTCCGCGCCGAGCGTGAAAACGAGGAATTCCTGGCCGCCCGTGTCGGCCTGCTGATGGTCGCGGCGAAGCGCGCCCTGGGCGGCGTTCCCGGCGCCGTTGCCCTGCATGGATTGGATGTCTGCCACGTTGGCCCCTTTGTGGGTGAGATAAGGGTTGATTGGGTTCGTCGATCTGTTTCAGGCCGCTTCAGGCCGCCTGACGCTGGTTCAAGCCGGTTGCGCGAGCGCGCCGGTCACCGCGCCATGCATCGAGCGCGTCTCCCGGTTCAGCGCCGCGACGTCGACGATCAGCGCGACGCTGCCGTCGCCGAGAATCGTCGCCGCCGAAATGCCGTGCACCTTGCGGTAGTTCGTTTCGAGGTTCTTCACCACCACCTGCTGCTGGCCGACCAGTTCGTCGACGAGCATCGCGAAGCGCCGGCCTTCGGTTTCGAGGATCGTGACGATGCCTTCCTTCGGCTCCGTGCGCGCGCCCTCGACCGAGAACACCGCGTGCAGCGCGACGAGCGGCAGGTATTCGCCGCGCACCCGCACCACGCGCTCGCCGTTGGCGACCGTGTAGATGTCTTCGTCGCGCGTCTGCAGCGACTCCATCACGAAGTTCAGCGGCAGGATGAAGATCTCGTTGCCGACCTTCACCGACATGCCGTCGAGAATCGCGAGCGTGAGCGGCAGCACGATCCGCGTGGTCGTGCCGCGGCCGGCGCGCGACGTGATCTCGACGTGACCGCCCATCGCCTGGATGTTGCGCTTCACGACGTCCATGCCGACGCCGCGGCCGGACACGTCGGTCACCTGGTCGGCGGTCGAGAAGCCCGGCATGAAGATCAGGTTCCACACTTCGTCGTCGGACATCGACTCGCTGACGGCGAGACCCTGCTTCATCGCCTTCGCGAGAATCTTGTCGCGGCGCAGGCCCGCGCCGTCGTCGCTCACTTCGATCACGATGTTGCCGCCGTGATGCGCGGCCGACAGCACGAGCTGGCCGGTGTCTTCCTTGCCCGCCGCGCGGCGCGTCTCGACGGTTTCGATGCCGTGGTCGAGGCTGTTGCGCACGAGGTGCGTGAGCGGGTCGATGATCCGCTCGATCAGGCTCTTGTCGAGCTCGGTCGCCTGACCGAACGTGACGAGTTCGACCTGCTTGCCGAGCTTCGCCGCGAGGTCGCGCACGAGACGCGGGAAGCGGCTGAACACGTAGTCCATCGGCATCATGCGGATCGACATCACCGCTTCCTGCAGATCGCGCGCGTTGCGTTCGAGCTGCGCCATTCCGTTGAACAGGCGGTCGTGCAGCGCGGGGTCGAACGTGCTGGTCGTCTCCGCGAGCATCGCCTGCGTGATCACGAGTTCGCCGACGAGGTTGATCAGCTGGTCGACCTTCTCGACGCCGACGCGGATCGAACCGCCCTCGCTGTTCGCCGCGGCGGCCGGGCGCGCCTTGCGCTCGGCTTCGCTGGCGGCGGCTGCGGCCGGGGCGGCGGGCGTGGCTTGCGCGGGTGCAGGTGCAGGTGCCGGGGCCGCTGCGACTGCGGGCGCCGGCGTCGGTGCGGCGGCGGCAGCCGGGGCGGGCGTCGCCGCGGGAGCGGGCGCAGGTGCCGGCGTCGGTGCCGGCGCTGCCGCGGCCTGCGGCTCGCCGCCTTCCGGCGCGGTGCCGCGACCGATCTCGATCTGGCTTTCGTCGATCACGAAGCAGCACACGGCGATGATGTCGTCCGGCGACACATCGGTGTCGAGCCACAGCGTCAGGTCCCTGCCGTTCTTCACCTGCCCGGTCACGTGACCGAGATTCGCGAGTTCTTCGGTGAGCAGCTCCTCGTCCTTCTCGTCGACGTTGCGCAGCGTGATGCGCAGATGCGCACCGTCCGCGTCGGCTTGCGCGCCGGCGTCGGTCCCGGCCGGCTGCGGCTCGCCCATCGCGTGCATCGCTTCGTCGACGACGTGCTCCGGCACGCCGCCTTCGGCCGGTGCCGGTGCGACGCTCGCCGCCGGCGCGGGCTGCGCGGGGGCGGGCGCAGGCGCGCTCGCGGCCGCCGGCGCCGCTTCCACCGGCAATCCGCGGCTTTCCGCGTGCAGCCGTTCGAGCTTCGCGCACACGGCGGCGGCGGCGGCCGCGTCCGGTTCCTCGCCCGCGCGATACGCGGCCAGCTGCCCGGACAGCACGTCCTTCGTTTCGAGGAACGTGTCGATCATGTCCTTGCGCAGCACGAGTTCGTGATTGCGCGCGCGATCGAGCAGCGATTCGAGGATGTGCGTCGTGCCGGTCAGCGCGGTAAAGCCGAACGTCGCCGCGCCGCCCTTGATCGAATGCGCGGCGCGGAAGATCGCCGCCAGATCCTCGGGGTCGGGCCGACCGACGTCCAGGTTCAGCAGCAATTGCTCCATCTGCGCGAGCAATTCGTCTGCTTCGTCGAAGAACGTCTGATAGAACTGCGTGATGTCGAGTGTCATGCTTGGTTCACCGCGATAAAGCGAGAGTGAGTCAGTACTACGAGTCGGCGGGCGCATCGCCCAGCGCGCCCACCAGATCGACCAGCACCTCCGGGTCCACCGGCTTGGCGATCCAGCCGGTCGCCCCGGCGTCGCGCACGGCCGCCTTGAACGTCTCGTCCGATTCGGTCGTCAACACGAGGATCGGCGTGTCGGCGTAAGCGCGCGTCGCGCGCAACTGGCCGATCAGCGCGAGCCCGCTCATGCGCGGCATGTACTGATCGGTCAGCACGAGGTCGAAGTGCTGCGCGAGCGCATGCTCCAGGCCCTCGTCGCCGTCGCCGGCGACCGTCACCGCGTAACCCGCCGAGGCGAGCGCCGCGTTCAGCAGCTCGCGCATGGACGTCGAATCGTCGATTACCAGAATGTTCGTGATCATCCAGACCTCGCCTGGCGAGAAGGTTGCCGTCCGCGCGTGTCAGTGCGGTGCGGCTTGCGCCGCTCCCTGCACCGGGGTTTGCAATTGCGTCTGCACCTGGACCGGCGTCGCGACGCGCACCGGCTCGGGTGCCACCGCCTTCGCGTCCGGCACGAGCGGCAGCAGCGTCTTCGCGGAACCCGCGGCGTCGTTCGACAGCGTCGTCGTGACCCCGTCGTCGTGCATCAGCGCGTCTTCCGACTTGCGATTGAGCACGATGATGCTGATCCGGCGATTCTCCGGATCCAGCGGATCCGCCTTGTTCAGGTTCTGCGACGACGCGAGGCCGGTCACTCGCAGCACTTTCGTTTCGTCCATGCCGCCGGCGATCAGCTCGCGGCGCGACGCGTTCGCGCGGTCCGCGGACAATTCCCAGTTGCTGTAGCCCTTTTCGCCGCCCGCATACGGCACCGCGTCGGTGTGGCCCTGCACGACGATGTGGTTCGGCACGTCGTTCAGCGTCTGGCCGATCGCGCGCAGGATGTCGCGCATGTACGGCTCGACGGTGTCGCGCGCGGTCGCGAACATCGGCCGCTTCTGCGAGTCGACGATCTCGATGCGCAGGCCGGTCAGCGTCGAGTCGATCCGGATCTGCTGCTTGAACTGGCGCAGCACCGGGTTCGCCTCGATCGCGGCCATCAGCTTGATCTGCAGGTCGTGCAGGCGCACCTGTTCGAGATGCTCCATCGATCCCTTCAGCTGCTTTTTCGCGTCCTCGTCGTTGTGCGTCTCGCTGCGCTGCGCGCGGGCGCTCGTGCCGTCGGTCTGGCGCGTGACGCCCTGCTGCTCGCTGGAGATGTCGCGCCCGCCGCCCTTCACGATGCTCGAATCCTCGGCGCTGCGATCGCCGCCCCACAGCGTGATCTTCAGCGGCTGGTTGAAGTACTCGGCGATCCCGCGCAGCTGCGGCGTCGACGCCGAGCTGAGCAGCCACATCAGCAGGAAGAACGCCATCATCGCGGTCATGAAGTCCGCGTACGCGAGCTTCCACGCGCCGCCGTGATGCCCCTTGTGCGCGGGCGCCACGCGCTTGACGATGATGGCGCGGTCTTTATCCGTGCTCATCGGCGGCCTCGGCGATCAGTCGTTTGTGCTGTCATGTCGGCCTCACTTCGCCTTCACGCGCCGCACGTGCTCTTCGAGCTCGGTGAACGACGGGCGCTCGGTCGAGAACAGCACCTTGCGGCCGAACTCGACGGCGATCGCCGGCGCATAGCCGTTCAGGCTCGCGAGGATCGTCACCTTGATGCACTGGAACATCTTGGTCGCCTCGGTCGCACGCTGCTCGGCGAGGCCGGCGAGCGGGCTGATGAGGCCATACGAAAGCAGAATGCCGAGGAACGTGCCGACGAGCGCCTGCGCGATCATTTCGCCGAGCACCGCGGGCGGCTTGTCCGCCGACGCCATCGTGTGCACGACGCCCATCACCGCCGCGACGATACCGAACGCGGGCATCGCGTCGCCGACCTTCGACAGCGCGGCGGCCGGCGCCCCGCTTTCCGCGTGATGGGTCTCGATTTCCTCGTCCATCAGGCTTTCGATTTCGAAAGCGTTCATGTTGCCGCCGACCATCAGCCGCAGGTAGTCGGTCAGAAACTCGACGATGTGCTTGTTCGCGAGGATCTTCGGGTATTGCGTGAAGATCGGGCTCTTCTGCGGGTCGTCGATGTCGGCTTCGAGCGTCAGCGTGCCTTCCTTGCGCGCCTTCGCGAGGAGCACGTAGAGGAGCGCCATCAGCTCCATGTACATGTCCTTGTTGTATTTCGAGCCCTTGAACAGCGCCGGGATGACGAGCAGGGTCGCCTTGATCGTCTTGATGCCGTTGCCGAGGATGAACGCGCCGAGACCCGCACCCGCGATCATCAGCACTTCGAGCGGCTGCATCAGCGCGGCCAGATGGCCGCCCTCCAGCGCATAGCCGCCAAAGACGGACGCGAACGTCACGAGTGTTCCCACGAAAATCAGCACAGCCGGGTCCTCACAAAGATGCGGCGCGGACCTCCATGGTCTGTGCCGTTAGCTGTGTTTACGGCACGGTCGGGAAAAACTTTGAGCCCAACTCCACTATGGTCGGAGCACGCGGGGATCGGCGTCGGGTCGCGCCTGGCAAGGCTGTGCGAAGGGTGGCCGACGCGTTAGTGGGGTGCGATGGGTGGGGGACGGTCGCGGAGCGGGAAAACGCGACGGGGCGGACCGGGCGGCGGCTCGGCGGGGCCGAACGGCGAACGCGCGGGCCCCGGCGCGCGCTAGCCGATTTCCGCGGCGCCCTCGCCGGCCATCGTCGCGGCAGTCGGCGCGCCCTTGTCGGCGAGCGTGCCGAGAATCGCGTGCGCGTCGAACCGGAAGCGGCACAGGAGCTGGTTCGATGCGGCGAGGCGAGCGATCTGCGCGAACGACAGGTCCGCCAGCACGTCGGCGATCCGTTCGGGAATTCCCATGCGCGGCATGACGGCCTCGCGATCCTCACGCAGCTCGCGTTGCACGTGCAGCAGGAACAGCAGATTCAGCTCGTTGATTTCGCTGAGCATGTTGCTGGGCGTAGTCGCGCTCATGAATTCCCTTGAAGTCGATCAAGACTGACCGGCGGGCCACGCCGGCTACGGAAACGTTTGCTCGTGTTTGTCCAAAAAAGCACTCGACAAAAAAAGCCCGCAATGGGCTTGGCCCAGTATGGAGGGGTAAGCGACTACAGAAAATCGGACAGACCTCCCTGCAATCAATAAGGATTTGCCGCACGTTTGCGTAGGAATTTTTCTGACACTGCGATAATCGTCCCGACCCCGCGACGAGTTAAGCAAAGCCGCACGGCCGGGCGCGGGAATTGCGGAGGCTGCGCGGCCATTTCGACGACGCGAGGCGGCATCGCCGGCTTTCGCCCCGCTGCGTGCTGTTTCCCGCTGTAACCAACGTTAAGCGATTGCAAAACAGCTCGGCATCGCCTTCGACCATCCCGATAATGGAACTCAGGGATAACCCCGAAGTGCCGTAAGCGCCTGCCGAGGCGAGCGTCGGCAGACCTTTGTCCAAGGAGATCACCCCAATGCGAATCGCACAAATTGCGCCACTTTACGAAGCCGTTCCGCCGAAGTTCTACGGCGGGACCGAGCGCGTCGTGTCCTATCTGACCGAAGCGCTGGTCGACCTCGGCCACGACGTGACGCTCTTCGCGAGCGGGGACTCGATGACCTCCGCCAGGCTCGAAGCCGCGTGGCCGCGCGCGCTGCGCCTCGACCCGACGATCCGCGATGCGCTCGCCCCGCACATCCTGCTGCTCGAGCGGGTGCGCCGGGCCGCGCACGAATTCGACGTGCTGCATTTTCACCTCGACTACCTGCCGTTTCCGCTGTTCTCGACGCTCGACACGCCGTTCGTGACCACGCTGCACGGGCGGCTCGACCTGCCCGAGCTGCAGCCGGTGTTCGACTCGTTCCCGGACGCGCCGGTCGTGTCGATCTCCAATTCGCAGCGCCAGCCGCTGCCGCAGGCAAACTGGCTCAGCACGATCTACCACGGCCTGCCCGCGAATCTGCTGACGCCGCACACCGACCGCAAGCCGGAATATCTCGCGTTCCTCGGCCGCATCTGCCCGGAAAAGCGCGTGGACACCGCGATCAAGATCGCCGCGCAAAGCGGGCTGCCGCTGAAGATCGCCGCGAAGGTCGACAAGGTGGACCGCGAGTACTTCAAGACCGAGATCGAGCCGCTGCTGTCGCAGGCGCATGTCGAGTTCGTCGGCGAGATCGACGAGTCGCAGAAGCCGGCGTTCCTTTCCGGCGCCAAGGCGCTGCTGTTCCCGATCGACTGGTCGGAGCCGTTCGGCCTCGTGATGATCGAGTCGATGGCGTGCGGCACGCCGGTGATCGCGTTCAACCGCGGTTCCGTGCCGGAGGTGATCGACAACGGGCTGACCGGCTACATCGTCGAAGACGTGCAGGGCGCGGTCGCCGCGCTGCAGAACATCGACTCGCTGTCGCGCGACGCCATTCGCGCGCAATTCGAACGCCGATTCAGCTCGAAAACGATGGCGCGCAATTATCTCGACAGCTATGCGTCGCTTGTCGAAGCGGCCGAGGGTCCGGTGTTGCGCAGCGTGGCCGCCGGCTGATTCGCGTCGCGCAATAAAGCCGGCAATTGAACAGCGTTCGTTGCCGGCAGCAGCCGGCTACTGCATTCCGGCCGATTTAAATGAAAAAAGCCGCATGAATTCATGCGGCTTTTTTCATTGGCGACCCGGCTTTGCAATGGATGCGCGAAAGTGGCTCGCTATGGCCGCGGATAGCACCGCGGCGCTCGTTCGCTAACCAATCAGGAAACGATCGCGATTCTTGCCGGCAATCCACTTGGGCGGCTTGCCGCGCCCGCTCCATGTCGCACCCGTTTTCGGGTCCTGGTAGCGCGGCGGCAACGGTGCCTTTTTCGGCGGCCGGCCGCGCTTGGCGGCAGTCGCAAATCCCAGGTCTTGCGGGCTCAGACCGTATTCGGCGATCTTTTCCCGGATCGACGCAATGACATCAGCGATTTCCGTGCGTCGGGCTTCTTCGGCCTGTGCCTGCAGTCTGGCGATCTGAGCCTTGAGTTCCGAATATTGCGACATTTCGATTCCCTCACATTTGTCGATACCGCGACTGGAACGCAGATTAGACGTAAATAGCCGAATTGGCAATCCGTATCAATGAATATTTAAGGGATAACAATAACACTTCGCAATCGTTTGGCACGGAAAACCGCGCATTCTCACGCGGCACAATAACGCGATCTATAAACCGTCGAATTGACAATCGTTGACACTCGAAGATGAGCGGGACTCCTAGAATCGGACACCGGCCAGCGCCTGTTTTTTTCAGTCCTTCAAATCGACTTATCGAGGTGCCATACGATGCGTTTATCCCAAAGAGTATTTACTGAAATGTTCGGCACCTTCTGGCTCGTGCTCGGCGGCTGTGGTGCGGCCGTGCTGGCGGCCAGTTTCGCGGGCCCGGTTCACGGGCTCGGCATCGGCTTCGTCGGGGTCTCTCTGGCGTTCGGCCTGACCGTGCTCACGATGGCATTCGCGATCGGCCACATCTCCGGCTGCCACCTGAATCCGGCAGTCACCGTCGGCCTGACCGTCGCGGGCCGCTTCCCCGTGCGCGACGTCGCGCCGTACATCGTCGCGCAGGTGATCGGCGCGGCCATCGGCGCCTTCGTGCTCTCGCTGATCGCAACCGGCAAACCCGGGTTCGACCTCGTTGCGAGCGGCTTCGCGGCGAACGGCTACGGCGACCATTCGCCTGGCGGCTACTCGATGGCGGCCGCGTTCGTCTGCGAAGCGGTGATGACGTTCTTCTTCCTGTTCGTGATTCTCGGCGCCACCGACGAACGCGCGCCGGCCGGCCTCGCGCCGATCGCGATCGGCCTGTGTCTCACGCTGATTCACCTGATCTCGATTCCGGTCACCAACACGTCGGTGAACCCGGCGCGCTCGACCGGGCCCGCGCTGTTCGTCGGCGGCGAGGCCCTCTCGCAGCTGTGGCTGTTCTGGCTCGCGCCGATGGTCGGCGCGGCTGTCGCGGGCATCGCCTATCCGGCCGTCGCGAAACGTCGCTGATGCCCAACCGTCGCGCTCGCGCGTCACGCGCGCGAGCCGCCGCCGGTTCCGGCCCGGCCCGCCAATGCCGCCGCGGCAAATCGGGCGATAATGCCGCGAGTCTTGTCACTGGTTACCCGCCAACATGCGCTACGGCTCGCGTCGATTTCCCTTTCCGTTCTCCATTTCCGTATCGCTCGGCGTCGCAGCAGCGATGTGGTTCGCGCCAACCGCTTCGGCGGCAGCGAGCGATGTCGAGACGCTCGTGTTCGTCCGTCACGGCGAGAAACCCGCTGAAGGCCTCGGGCAGTTGAACTGCCAGGGGTTGAACCGCGCGCTCGCACTACCGGCAGTGATCGCCGCAAAGTACGGCAAGCCCGATGCCGTCTATGCGCCAGACCCCGGCGAAAAGAAGAATGACCGCGGACATGCGTGGTACTACGTGCGTCCGCTCGCGACGGTGGAACCGACCGCGATCCAGTTCGGTCTGCCGGTACAGACGCCATATGGCCATTCGCAAAGCGCGGCGCTCGCGAAAACACTGATCGCGCCGCAATGGCGCGGCCGCACCGCGCTGATCGCGTGGGAGCACCACGATATCGAGCAACTGGTCCGTACGATCGTAACCACGCACGGCGGCAACGCAGCCGACGTGCCGGCCTGGCCCGGCGACGACTTCGACAGCATCTACGTCGTGCGCATCGACTGGAGCGGGAAGCCGCCGCGCGTGACGTTCTCGCATGACCGCGAGGGGCTGGACGGGCGCTCGACCGATTGTCCTTGCGCTCAGTTGCCGAGTCAGTCGCCCGCTCAGTTGCCGAGTCAGTCGCCCGCTCAATCGCCGGTGCAGTGATCCCGCCGCAGTGATCCCGCTGATACCGGAGCGGTGAGCGAACAGCGTCTACGAAGCGATTTCGTCGTTCAGCGCGAAGAGCTTGCGCAAGTGATGCGCGATGCCCGCCTCGAAGTTATTGCCGATGCGAGGCACCGACGGCAGCCGGGCGATCAGATCCGGATTCGCGTTGTTCATCATGAACGGATGACCGGCTGTTTCGAGCAGGTCGATGTCGTTCATGTTGTCGCCGAACGCGACACACCCCGACGCGTCGAGTCCCAGCAGCCCCAGAACGAACTGAAGCGCACGCCCTTTCGATACCTCCGCGGCCATCACCTCGAGACAGTCCGGCAGCGAGTACGTCACCGACAGCGTGTCGCCGAATTCCCGCGCCAGATTCGCGGCGATGCGCGCCAGGTCCGACGGCTCGCCGATGTACAGCACCTTGGCAATGCCCTCGCCGCCATGCGCGCGCAGATCGCTGACGTCGTACAAAAACCCGGAGTCCTGATGAAACGCGAGCAGATGCGGAGCGTCGCGGTCGATCAGCCAGGCTTCGTCCGAAAACAGGCTGACGATCACGCGGCCGTGATCGCCGGCGATCTCCGGCCCGACGATCCGGCGCACGATCTGCGCGGGCAGGTTGCGTGCGTGGATCAGCGTGTCGTCAGGCGCGTGCACGCGCGCGCCGTTCGACGTGATCAGGTACGGCCGGATGCCGAGCACATCGCGAATGCCGGCGACGTCCCGGTGGTGACGGCCGGTCGCGATCACGAACGGCAGGCCCTGGGCGGCGAGCATGCCGACGGTTGCCACGGTGAATGGATCGACCTGATGGTCGGCATTGAGCAGCGTGCCGTCGAGATCGGTGGCGATCAGCGTATACATGGTGGCAGTGCAAAAAATCAGGGGGACGTCGAATCGTAGCATCGCGAACGACTGCCGCCGCGTCGCGCGCCGCGGACGCGCGGGGCACGACAGCGCGCGATCAGGTGTGCGACGACACTGCGCCGCGAACGCGGCCGGCTTCACGCGACGCGAGCTGCAGCGCGCCGTGCGCCGAGTCGGCAAGCGGCGCGCGCAAACGGACGCGCACCGCGTCGGGCACCCATTCGCGCAACGGCTGGCCGAGGCCGCCGCAGAGCGCGGCGGGCAGCATACCCGATGGATCGAGCGCGACGATCATCTTCGCGACCTCAACGCCTGCGAGCGCGAGCAGCGCCGCGACGAACGGATGATCGCGATGCGCGAGCACGACGGGTGCGAGGCTCGCATACGCGGTCTGGTTGGCCGCGCACAGCCACACGGTCAGGCCGTCGCGATCGCGCGCGCCGACACGCTCGAGCAGCGCGTTCGCAAACGCATCGACCGGCGCCCGGCCATCGACCGCCTGCTGCGCATAAGCGATCGCGCGCAGACCGAGCCACGCGCCGCTCGCCTCGTCGCCGGACGGAAAACCGAAGCCGCCGGCGAGCCGGCACGCGCCGCTCGCGTCGAGCGCCGCCGCCACACTGCCGGTGCCGAGCGCGACGATCACACCGGCTTCGCCGCCGTGCGCGCCGAGCAGCGTCGTGTACGCATCCGATTCGACCGCGAGCCCGGCGACGTTCGGCGCCTGCTGGCGGAACGCCGCCAGCCAGTCGGGGTTGTTCGCCCCCGCGAGACCGCAACCGAGCACGCAGCGCGACCAGTCCATGGCAAGGCCCGCCGCCGCGAACGCCGCGCGGCAGCCCTCGTCGATCGACTGCCACGCCCGCGCGATGCCGAGCCCGAGCCCGGACGGTCCAGCCGACGCCTGGGCGAGCGTCTCGCCTTCCCTGTTGCCCAGCACGACGCGCGTGCCGGTGCCGCCACCGTCGATTCCGATCAGATACGAAATGCTGTCCATGATTGCCTGCGCGTCGAGAAAGTAAGCCGTGCCGCAGAGACTAACGGGTCTGCTGCAACGGCACAATATGCCGAACGGCCAGGGTGGCGGCGCGTGCGCCATCCGCTATGCTGGCATCGTCCTGAACGGTCCGAGAGGAGAACTGGAACGTGACTCACCGCTGCAACTGGGTAACGAGCGAGGCTGACGCGCACTATCACGACACCGAGTGGGGTGTGCCGTCTCACGACGATCGCCATCTGTTCGAGATGCTGATCCTCGAGGGCGCGCAGGCCGGCCTGTCCTGGTCCACGATCCTCAACAAGCGCGAAGGCTATCGCCGCGCATTCGAGAACTTCGACGTCGACAAGGTCGCCCGTTTCACGGCGAAGCACGTCGAAACGCTGCTGCAAGACGCGTCGATCGTCCGCAACCGGGCCAAGATCGAATCGGCAATCGCGAATGCGCGCGCCGTGCAGCAGATTCGCGCGGAACATGGGTCGCTCGCCGCATTCGTGTGGTCGTTCGTCGACGGCAAGCCGATCCAGAACGACTGGGCGTCTTACCGTGACGCGCCGGCGTCGACCACTGTTTCCGACGCGCTCAGCAAGGCGCTGAAGAAATACGGCTGCAAGTTCGTTGGCTCGACGATCTGCTATGCGTACATGCAGGCGGTCGGCATGGTCAACGACCACGAAAGAGAGTGCGATTGCCGGGCGGCTTGCGCCGCACACGCAAAGAAACCGCGCACACGTCCCGCGCACTGAGCGTCGCGCAACGGCCCGGTCGACCGGCGTGAAGTCCACGAAGGTGGCCGCCGTCACGCCCGTGTGATGCGCCCGTGTGATGCGTTTTGGCAACGGCTCACGCACGTCGCTGGTGTACGGAAAAAGCGCCGGTTGCACTCAAAAAACGCCCGCCCAGCGCCCGCAAAGTGTTGCTGCACAAGGCTTGCCGCCTTGCCGACGTTCTAGCGCGCCGCTCATGCTCGCCGCCGAATGCACCCGGAGGGTACGGCGACCCACGTTTTTGCCGCGCTTTCCCGCATCTCTTCGCGCCACGTGCCGCTATAACTATTGACGAGTGCAAGCGTGCTGCGGCAACCGCGCATCCGCACGATGCGAAGCGCAGCGCGAGATGGGGAACATCCGCTGTGCGTCGCGCAGGGGGCAACAATGAAAAACATCCACTTCCTGACTCATCAGGAGATCTACGATCGGGCCGTCGCCCATCTGCTGGGCCAGGGGCGCGCGGCTTTGCTGCCCCACGGCGGCGCCGCCTATCGCGGCAATTGCAGCAGTCTCAGCTATGGCGGCTGTCCGGTCGGCAACCTGATCCGCCCTCGCGACTACGTGAGCGCGATGGAAGGCATTCCGGTCCGCTACATCGTCAAACCGGCGAGCGAAGTGCCGCTCTATATGGATGTCGGCGTGGCCGCGTTGAAGAAGGCGCTGCTGCGCTCACGCATCAACATCTACGATCCGACCACCATCGATCTGCTCGGGTGCCTGCAGAACGTGCACGACGTCTTCGGCGCGTGGGAGTGGCGCGAACGGCTAATCGCGATCGCCGCGCAATTCGGCCTGTCGGCCGACGGTGCGCGCCACGCAGCCTGATTTCTTGCGCTGGACAATGGCGCTCGACAAACGCAGACGGCGGTGCAGCTTCTTGCGAAGCATGCACCGCCGTCCGGCGGAACGCTGGAAGCCGCTTAGTGCAGCTTCTTCGGCAGCATCTGGCTACGCAGACGCTTGTGCAGGCGCTTGACCGCAGCCGCCTTCTTGCGCTTGCGCACAGCGGTCGGCTTTTCGTAAGACTGGCGCTCACGCAGTTCAGCGATCAGGCCGTTCTTTTCGATCGCACGGCGGAAGCGGCGGATCGCGACTTCGAACGGCTCGTTTTCCTTCAGAAGAATCGTCGTCATGTAATTCCTGAGTCTAGCTATACGGTTTCAATCACGCGAGCGACAAAGCCGCTTGCGCGCCGGCCCTCCGTTCGTTCCGCGGGCAACGCGCCGCGCACAGGAACGAGAGGCAAGGCGGCCACGGAGGCCGGAAAAGAGAAATAGGGGGTTCGCTTTCGGAACGCGACCGAAGCGCCTTGCTTTCATCGCTTCTTCGTCGCTCCTCGTCATCGGTTCGCCGCCGTCGACAGTAACGAAACAGCCGCGAAACCAGGCAGGGATCTCAATTCGGCGGAGATGATATCAGGAAAAGACCGCGCAGGCCACCATTTCTCGATTCGGCTCAGGCACTTGCGCCTCGTTGCATCACGTTCGGCCGCGCGAGGCCCGCCGAAGCGGCCCCGCTCGCCGGCGACGGACCGCGCACCGGCTCACGCGCTCGCGTCGTTCAGCGCCTGAATGTCGGCCGGATCGAGCTTCAGCCGGACCGCCGCGACGAGGCTCTGCAACTGCTCCACCGAGGTCGCACTCGCGATCGGCGCGGTAATGCCCGGCCGCGCGATCAGCCACGCCAGCGCCACCGACGCGGGCGTGCTGCCGTGCCGGCCGGCGACCTCGTCGAGCGCGGACAGGATGCGTGTGCCGCGGTGATCGAGGTACTTCTCGACGCGGCTGCCGCGCGCGCTCTTCGACAGGTCGTCGCGCGACCGGTACTTGCCCGACAGGAACCCGCTCGCAAGGCTGTAATAGGGCACGACCGAGAGTCGCTGCGCGAGCGCGACGGGCTCGATATCGGCTTCGTAGTGCGCGCGGTCGTACAGGTTGTACTCCGGCTGCACGATCTGATACGACGGCAGCCCTTCGCGGCGCGACACGGCGAGCGCCTCCTCGATGCGCGCGCCACTGTAGTTCGACGCGCCGATCACCCGCACCTTGCTGGCGTCGATCAGACGCTGGTACGCGCCGAGCGTTTCTTCGAGCGGCACGGTCTGGTCGTCTTCGTGCGAGAAATACACGTCGACGTAGTCGGTCTGCAGACGCCGCAGCGAATCCTCGACCGCCGCCTCGATGTTCGCCGCCGACAACCCCGGCCGTCTCGAGTCCTTCGCGACCTTCGTGGCGATCACGACCTGGGCCCGCTTGCCGCTCCTCGCGAGCCACTTGCCGATGATCGTCTCCGACTCGCCGCCCTGATTGCCGGGCACCCACCGCGAATAGACATCGGCGGTGTCGATGAAGTTGAGCCCCGCGTCGACGAATGCATCGAGAATCGAAAACGACGTCGGCTCGTCGGCAGTCCAGCCGAACACATTGCCGCCGAACATCAGCGGCGCGACTTGCAGCGAGGAAGTGCCAATCGTGCGTAGTTCCATGACTGTTCCAGAGTGATGACGGGTCGTGACGCGCAGTAACGCGCGGTGACGAAAACCGGATCGCAAAGCATACGCCGACTTGCCCAGCGTTGCAGCGCGCCACCGGTCGAGAGCGCAACGCCCCAATCGCACTACTCCGCCTTCAGGCGCCCGACTGTGCGGTCTCGAACACGCCGGGCCGCGATTCGATCGGCACAAGTCCTCCCCGCCTTTTTCACCGGGTCATCACCTGTTCTTCCAGTCCACTCAGCGGCATACGCGCGAGGAAACAGTTCGACGGCAGTCTTGCGCGACCGACCATTTGATTAGCCATACGAATTTAATTCTTATCGTCAATCGCCAACGCAGCGGTTCAAACGGGTGGAGGGAATAACATGAAGCCGGGAAAACCACCGGCAACAACTGCGCGGTTCCTCAGACGGTACTCGACTGCCAGAACTGGGGCGGCGTTCCAAGCGTGCTTGCCATCGCGCCCGACGGCAACTTTCCGAATCCCGCCGTCCCGGACTGGGACTTCGCGCAAGGGCCGATACTCTCGGCACCAACAGCAATACCGTGCGCAGCCTGCCGGCCGTCGTCGTGCCGCCCTGGGGGCGCGTGCAACGCCGGACCTGCGATCGCGGACGGCGTGGTGTTCCAGGGCTCGGAGACGTCGACCGGCGGACCAGGTCCGCTGAAGGAATTCGCGTTTGGCCTGCAGCGATCAATGCCGAACCACGCCGGCTTTGCGGCGACAACAGAAAACTGGAAGCCCCGATACGCGCTTTGTGATCGGGGCTTGATTCCACAGATCAATACAAGTCGAAAGCGGATTAAGTATAAATTTCCTGCCTGCGGACGAAATGCCAATCGAGCGGCTGAAATCCACTGAAGGCCCCCGCTTTTGTATCTCCATTGGCCGACACTTTTAAGGCTCTTTTGGACAGTGCCGTAATTCTTCTCACATCGCCGCCTATACTGAATCGGACCGGATAGCGTTGCAGGAAGCGCTTCGACAGCAGGGAAAACCCTTGCGCTTTCGGTAAAATACTTCCTGAAATACAGCGACCCGGTGATGGACACCAAGGCTTCCATTCGCATGGAATTACAAAAGTCTCACCAATAGTCGAAAAGCGATTTACTCGGGATTTATTCGGCATAACGCGGCAATCACAATAAGATTCCGGAGATTCGATGCAAGCTATCGCCTTCGATGACTGCGCCGGGTGGCTGCATCCCGCCGCAGGATTGCACGGCGTCGTGCTGTGCAATGGGTTTGGCTACGACGATGTATGCACGCACCGCGCGTGGCTTTTACTCGCCGAAAAACTCGCCGCGCAGCAGATGCCCACGTTGCGCTTCGACTACCCGGGCACCGGCAATTCGCTCGGCGTCGAGGAGGACCCCGGCCGCATCGATGCATGGATTCACAGCATCGCGGCAGCGGTCGATTACCTGCGCGCGGCATCCGGCGTCCAGCAAGTATCGTTATGCGGGTTTCGGCTCGGCGCGGCGCTCGCCGCGCTCGCGGCCCAGCGTCTGTCGGACGTCGACGGGCTCGCGCTGCTGGCGCCGGTTCTGTCGGGAAAGAAATATCTGCGCGAGTTGCACGGTCATCAGCAGCGCTGGCTTAGCAGCATGCGCAACGATATCTTCAACAGCGCCGCGCCGCACGGCGGGCCGACCGTCGAAGCGTTAGGGTTCGGCGTGCACGGCGACGATGTCGCGAGACTCGCGGCGATCGACCTTCGAACCGACGAGCCGGCGCCAGTCCGACGCATGCTGCTGCTGGACGCGAACGACCGCGGCGGCGGCGACACGCTGGTTGCGCGCTACCTCGAGCGGGGCGTGAGCGTCGAGCGGGACAGGTTCGATGAGCTGGACCGCTTTCTCGTCGAGGCGCGGTTCGCGAAGCTTCCCGTTCATGCATTCGCGACTGTGTCCGCCTGGCTCGCAAAGGGCGCCGAAACGGCTCGACGCGCGGGCAGCGCGGGAAGTCCACGTCACGATGAAAACAAGGAAGACGCCGCGCCGGATCCGCTCGCGATACCCGAAGTCCCACAACTGGCGGGTCCGCATTTCGTCGAGCAACGGGTGTCGTTCGACGGATGTTTCGGCGTCTACTGCCGACCGCAGGCGCCGCGTGCCAGCGCGCCCGCCGTGCTGATTCCGAACACGGCCGCGAACCATAACATCGGCGACGGCCGCTGCTTCGTGCTGTTTGCGCGCCGCCTCGCGTCGCTCGGCATCGCGTCGCTGCGTATGGATCTTTCCGGCCTCGGCGACAGCGCCCCTGCACAAAGAATCATCACACAGGACTCGCTCCATTCGGCGGAGGCCACCGCCGATGTGATGGCGGGCGCGAACTGGCTCGTCGCGCAGGGCCACGCGAGCATCGTCACGTTCGGCATTTGCAGCGGCGCGTATGTGGGTTTTCATGCGTGTGTCGCGCATCCGAACATCATGGGCAGCTTCGGCGTGAATCTTCCGCAGTTCGTATGGCAAGGGGAGCGTCGCGCGAACCGCGACGGCGGCGGACTCCCGTCGAACCGCACGTTGCGGCGGTCCGCGTTCAGCGCCGAAAAATGGAAGCTGATACTGAGCAACCGGGCCATGCTCGCGCGCACCGCACGCGGCGTGTCGCGGCGAGCGAGCCGCCGTCTGCAGCGCCGCGTCGCCGACCTGATGGACGCGACCGTCGGCTGGTCGTTCGCGCCGAACAGCGCGCGCCGGCTGATCGAGCGCCTGCACGACAAGGGCGCCGAACTCCGGCTGGTGTATGGCGACTTCGACATCGGCATCGACGATCTGAAACTGCAGTTCGGCGCCACGCTGCGCGGCCTGCGCCGGTTCCCGCGCGTGCGCGTCGACGTGCTGCCGATACTCGACCACGCGCTGCTCACGCGCGCCGCGCGCGAGTCCGTGATGAGCGATGCCGAACAGTGGCTGCTCGAACGGTTCTGCATGCTGTCCGAGCCGGCTGTCCGCGCTTCGTCCGCGCCTCACGTGTCGATAACGGCCGCGCGGGCGTCCGATACTTGATTCGACCTTCACGTGCGCGGTGCGCCGGTCGCGCCTGCGGATCAGACCGGCATGCCGCACGCGCATCGCCCTCAGGACTAAAGGACAATCGCGATGAAAGAACTATTGCGCCGCATCATTTCGGAATCCGTACGACTTCAGGTGCCGATCGACAGGCTCGGGGACGATGCGAACCTCTACGCGGCAGGACTCGAATCGATCGCGACCGTCCACCTGATGCTGGCGATCGAGGATAACTTCGACGTCGAGATTCCCGACCGGCTGCTCACGCGGCAGCTGTTTTCGAGCGTCAACTCGATGGCCGCCGCGCTTGCCGAATTGCAGGAACAAAAGGCGGCGTCGTGAACACGCCTGCTTGCGCAGGCCACCATCCGCGCGACGTTCATTCTGCATCCCTGACGATCGACAACGGCCGTATCGACCAGAACACTAACGAGGACTGATATGAAGACGACTTATGCTTCGCCGATCGGAACCTGGCTCGCGGGCGAGGAAGCCGCCGCGCCGGACGCACGTCTGTCGCTGCGCGACCGGCTGATCGCGGCCGGGCTGCTCGTCGACACCGGCGAAAACGGCATCTATGGGCGCAATCACGTGTACGAGGACATCGTCGATCGCGTGACCGACGTGATCACCTGCGTGGGCGCCGATCAGCATCCGGAAGTGCTGCGATTTCCGCCGGCCGTGCCGCGCAAGGACTTCGAGGACAGCGAATACATGAAGAACCTGCCGCAGCTCGCCGGCACGATCCACGCGTTCTGCGGCAACGAGGCCGGGCACCGCCGCCTGCTGCAGGCGCTCGACGACGCGCTCGCCGACCCCGGCGACGAACGCAGCGATGCATGGCTCGACCAGCAGAAGCCGACGCGCACCGTGCTGACGCCCGCCGCCTGTTATCCGGTCTATCCGGTCATCGCGCGGCGGGGCCCGCTGCCGGAGGGCGGAAGCACGGTCGACGTGCTGTCGTATTGTTTCCGTCACGAGCCATCGATCGATCCCACTCGCATGCAGATGTTCAGGATGCGCGAGTTCGTGCGGATCGCGCGTCCTCACGAGGTACTCGCGTTTCGCAACGAATGGATGCAGCGCGGCCGCGCGATGGCGCGGCTCCTCGGGCTGCCGGCCGGGATCGACGTGGCGAACGATCCGTTCTTTGGCCGCGGCGGCAAGATCGTCGCGGACAGCCAGCGGGTGCAGGAGCTGAAGTTCGAATTGCTGATTCCGGTGGTGGACCGG
This sequence comes from Paraburkholderia sp., assembly GCA_035492135.1. GTDB lineage: Bacteria > Pseudomonadota > Gammaproteobacteria > Burkholderiales > Burkholderiaceae > Paraburkholderia. Next base: position 107,426 of record DATJJN010000131.1, read on the forward strand.
GAGCGCAAGACCGCGTGCATGTCGTTCAACTACCACGTGGACCACTTCGGCAAGATCTGGAAGCTGCGCTGCGCGGACGGTTCTGTCGCGCACACCGCCTGCGCCGCGTTCGGGATGGAGCGGATCGCCCTTGCGCTGCTGCAGCAGCATGGATTCGACGTGAACGCGTGGCCGGATGACGTGCGCGAGCTGCTGTGGGGCGACACGCGTCGGTGCGTGGCGGCGGAGCTGGAGCGGTGTATGTGAGGGGCGGGGGTTCGGTGCCCGGTGCGATTGCACCCGCAGCTTCGTATCCCACCGGGAGGGACGACGAATCGGCGGAATTCTCGCCAATGCCGAGGCCGCACGCTATTTGGGTTACGACAGCCCTGGCTCGTTGCATAGCCGGACTGCGTCGCGTTTGAATTCGTCGGTGAAGTGCCTTCTTGTTCTGCTCATTCCGTCCTCTCCGGATTACATCAGCTTGGCTGAGGTGTCCGGGAGAACGGGGGAGGCCAATTCGACTCGTGCAGAAATTTGCGACGTAGGGGGAGAGTTTGGCACAGGCCCTTACCGGCTTGCAGTAACGCGAGTGTTTCGAGTGGCGCTGACCCGGGGAATAGTCCGGTTCAAAACGAAAAACGCGGGCGTCACGAAAGTGTCCCAATCGGCGAAAAGCAGGGCAAAGGTCGAAACTCGTCCGTTACCTGGTGCGGAAGACCTATGACTTCTTCTTCTCTGCGGGCTTGGCCGCGGGAGCGGGCTTGGCTTGAACAGCCGCATGCGCTACCGGCATGGCGCCGGGGCGATTCTGAGCGGCTGCGCCCGGATGACCGGGGCCACCGGCATGGTCCATCGGACCACGCCCTGCGATTGCGTGGTCGGGCAAATGGCCGCCGTGATTCATCATGACCCGATGAAGTTCGTCCCGGCGATGGAACACATCTGCGCGGTGATCGCCGTGGGCGTAGAAGTGCCGATGCCGCACACCGTCCGGACCGACGACCCAGATAAACGTATCGCCGTTCATGAACACCACATCCCGGTCGACAGCCGTCGAGACGTAGATGTCAGTGGGCATCGGTTCATAAGCTTCTTCGACGACCACGGGTTCCGGCGGCGGCGGCGGCGGGGGAGTCAGTACGCTCGCGATGACTTCGTTCACCTTGTTCGGATCGACAACGAGTTGACCTTGTTCGTTGGTCGCGCACCCTGCAAAAATCGTCGCGCAAGCGATCGCTGTAAGAGAAGCTTTTAATGTTGTTTTCAAATTGAGCCCCGGAGCTGTTTAATTTAAATAGGCATTTATATATCGGTAGCCCAGTCGGGATTCTTGATGGTTTGTGGCGGAGATCCTGAGGGTAAATGTTACGAACGCTTACCTGACGGAGCGGCCTCAAGTGGATGCACCAGCGGACGTACCCAGACTTCCGGGAGTGGTCGAATGGGGTTCACGACTATGCGCTGACGCAGGGCCGCCTGCGGACGGTGTTCGACCAGAGGATTCATACGCCACCGCTCTTTCTGATCGCGGCTTCGTACTTGGTGATGCCCCAACTAAAGCGCTTGATGATGCTTGCCATGCTTCCCGTTTCCCTCCGCAACGCTGTTACGGAAAAATTACGGGAGCCTCGGGAAGTGGGCCAGGACCGAATCTCGGAATTCTGCTAATCCGTTGATTGCATTGGCGCGCCCGGCTGGGATCGAACCAGCAACCCCTGCCTTCGGAGGGCCGGAAACCCAGTCCACACGCATCCATCGAAGTCTAACAATAGACATCAAACCATTGATTTTTATATAAAACTAATCCATTGATGTCCAAGCTCATCCAGCCTAGAATTTCCGTACAGTTTCCGTACGAAAATCATGACCTCATCCATCACCACGAAAACCGCTCGCGACAAGCTCGCCCCGCGGCGCGAACCTTACTTCACGCGGGTCCAGTCCGGCCTCTATGTAGGATTTCGCAAGTTAGCCGAAGGCGAAGGAACCTGGATTGCCCGCCGCCGGGCCGAGACCGGAAAACAGGAATACCGGGCACTGGGAATCTTTGCGAATTACGACGACGCGGTGAAAGCCACCCTCGAATGGGCTAACTCGCTAGACGCCGGGGTCTCGTCCAAAAGTACGACCGTCAAGGACGCCTGCGATCACTACGTCAAGCATCTCGGACTTCATAAAGGTTCAGCGAGCAAGGCAGACGCCGAAGGGCGGTTCAAACGGCTCGTCTACGACGACAAAATCGCGAAAATCGACCTTTCCAAACTGCGTACCTCGCATCTGAAAGATTGGCTGGCGAACCAAATCGACTCGATCGAAGAAGGCGCCGAAGACGAAGACGATTTGCGCCGTGCCAAAGACAGCGCAAACCGCAACCTTGCCTCATTGAAAGCAGCCTTGAATCTCGCGCTGCACGACCGGCTGGTTGCGACGGATGCCGGCTGGAAAACGGTTTCAAAATTCAAGGACGTCGGCCGTAGGCGCCAATCGTTCCTGCCAAGCGAGCAACGCCTTGCCTTCGTCGCTGCATGCACCGAGGACATTCGGCAGTTAGTGAAGGCAATGCTCTTTACCGCAGCTCGGCCTGGAGAACTTGCCAAAGCAAGCGTCAAACACTTCGACCGGCAACAAGGAACCCTCGCCCTTGACGGCAAAACTGGCTATCGAATCGTGTCCCTTTCGTCGTCTGCCATCCAGTTCTTCAAAGAACAAACCAAGGACAAGATCGCCGACGCTGCGATTTTCACAACCGAGTATGGTCAACGCTGGAACAAAGATTCTTGGAAAAAGCCAATCAAGGAAGCAGCCAAGGCGGCCAAGCTTCCGCCCACGATAGTTATGTACTCACTTCGACACACGGCAATCAGTGAGATGATCGCGAACGGCATCGACAGTTTTGAAGTTGCGCGTATGGCGGGTACGTCAACCGATATGATCGACAAACACTATGGGCATCTCCGACATGACCGGATGCGGGCGAAGTTGGACGCTATCGGCATCCTTTAAGTCCCATCGGGACACCAACGTCGACAGCAGAGAAGCTGTGCACTCGAATAGACCGGCACTCAAACTAAATGCATTGGCTCACTCTTAATCCGTAGGTCGAGTGTTCGAGTCACTCACGCCCCACCAAAGATATCAAGCACTTAGCCCATCCTTAACCGGTTGGGCTTTTTGCTTTCTGGACCCATGTAGGCGCTGTGTAGGCGTTTTAAGTCTGCATTAATCAATTTAGATCCATATTGCCGGGTAACGCACGGGCGAGTTGTGTGACTTCGATGTCTGGGGCGAGCCAGCCCAGCGAGTCGGCGACGCAAATACCGGATCTCGCCAGAAAACGATAACAGCAAGTCGAAGAAGCGACGAAACCGATACTAAGCCTTTGACCAGCTTAGCCACCACGCCCCGATTTGAACAATCATCGATTGCCCCGGATGGCGCAGCATTTCGCGGAACGGTGAAGCAGCACTTGCGCTTCGGATCGTCGACACGAGACACACCATCTTGCTGCGCAAGATGGACGAGCAATCAGGCATCGACTACATGATCGTTTCAATGATGGCAATGCCACACCGACGAGCATTAGCGCAGTTTTTCGAAGCGTGACAGTGCTCCGCTCTAATCGCGCTACGTCGATCATCACGATACGAACTCACCGGCCGCGACTCGCTCTCCCGATCGCGCCGTCAAAGCTTGAGCAGCGCCTTGATCGAAGTCCACTCCTTCGAAATCCACGGGTTCAATTTATCGAACGTCCCTGACGAAAGCGTGATGCCTGCCGTGGATTTCGCCGCTTCATACGACGTCAATGAATCGAGAGCCATCGCAGCAAAAGTTGAGGTAGCGGGGCGAGATTGAAACAAGCGGTACACGTCGTCGTATGTCTTCTCGAATCGCATCCTCAACCATTCCAGTCGCAACCAGCGGGATACCACCTGCTCGCTGAAGACCACCTGCGACGCTGCCAGAATTACGCCGAGATCGGACTGGCGATTAATTACACAGACGAGCCAGAGCACTGCATATACGAGAAGCCTGATGCGCTCGAAGCGCGCCATCGACAGAGCAATGGTTTTGCTGAAGAGGCTATTTTCGAGCAACTGCGCGGCGAGCTTCCTGTTCGGGTCACGGGCATCGTTGTTGTAGTAGCCATCGGTCACTTCGTGACTAAGACTGACATCGAACGCGCGCCCGAAAAAATCCTGACGACGTTTATCCTCAGCCCGGGGCGTTAGATACAACCGGGAAACCTGACCCAGAACAAACAGGACGACGGCATCAACCAGAAACCCGACCTGAACCCAATCGTAGATTCTCGGGTACACGCTCTTGTCGAGCAGCAGCGACAGAACCGACAAGATCGCGCCGACGTAAAACAGCCAGTCTGTCGCGGTATCGGCAAGCTCGACGTCATCGAAGTAACGTTTTCGTATCGGATCTACGTTGGACATTTTTGTTTCAGAGAAAGCGTTCAATAACTCCAGCAAATCATGTCTGGCTATGTCCGACCGGAAGGTCCTCAAGCGGCCGTTCGTCCGATGCCATACCGTCGGCGGGGAACCGACGGTGGATGCTCACCGCCGCCCGTCCATTTTCCCGTCGCCAGCCATTCCTCAAAATACCCCAGCCACTCGACGGCCCACGGAATGTACGTTTCAGACAACTTCATACCCGTAGACCATTCACGCGCCTTCGGCCACCACATGCAGAGTTTTGTGCCCGGACCGTCGTGCAAGTAGGTATGCGGCGGCCGCTTGCCGTTTGCGAGAGCACTCAGGTCGGGTTCCAGTACCAAGAGTTCGGGCACCTTGCGTCCGGCCTTCAACCGAAGAAGGCATCTGTATCTGCGCGCATACGGTCCGGGGGAGACCACGAACACAAAGCGCAGCTCCTTGCCGGAACACAAGGTAAATGAACTGTCAGGCAATCGCAGCGACTCAAGATCCAGCGCCCGTGCAGCAAGACTCGGTGGTGGCGTGACGCGGCGCATTCAATCACCGTAGAAGGTGTGCGGCTTCGACCTGGCGATGACGGAAGATGGGGCCGCGCCGCCGCCGATGATAGCCACGCGCCCTGCTCTCCGGCCCGCTTCCCGTCGCGCCCGATCGTCCTTGAGAATCTCCGCCTCCGCACGCTCCCCGAAAACAGCGCGCACGATACGCATGACGGCATCCAGGCCAGCGTTTGCTTCGATCGCGTCAAGGAGCTTGCGCAGGTCCCTACAGATTCGGGCATGCCACTCGTCAAATGCCCCCTGGCGCTCACGTGTGTTCATGCTGCTCGCGAGGTTATCGTACGGCGACGACGGGTTCTGGAGATACCAGACTTCCCTGCCACCGAAATCGCGCTCCCGCGTGAAGTACCGCGGCATCGCCTCGACGATATCAAGCAGAAGATCCAGCGGCGTGGAATGCGGTTTCGGAGCCAGATCAACGTACGCCGCAGCTGCGAGGGTGGTGATGAACACGGACGAGGGAGCGAAATCCTCGTGACCGCTCGCCTTCCCGAACGCTACGTTCCGATGTAGTTTGAGCAGCTGTACGAGGCGGCTGAGCAATCGCTCGAAAACCTCATCGGCCTTCGGAAGGGGGGAAATGGACTTGCGAACGGAATCGGCCGCGAATGTCAGATGCTCGACGGCAGTGAAGACCGGCGCAATCGCTGCGGCACGCGCAAAGCTGCGGGTCAACCCGCGCGGATTCGTCGGTTCGTACGTCCGCAACTGGCGATCTGGGACACGGCCATGCGTGTCGCCGTACGGGGCCCAAGATAGCGGATCGTCGACAACCGGAGTGATGTCGGCGAACATGCCGCTTGCATATTCAAGTGTGACGCACCGTTCCCAACGCTTGGCCTTCAGACTGTGCGCGCTCGCATATCGTGACAGGACTGCATGCAGGTGGTTGATCAGCAATCCTGGACCACCGTCTCCACCGTATCTCAACATGGCACGCTGATCGAGTCGCGCGACGAGATCGATGTCGAAACCTTCACGCGATTCATCCGACGGCCTAAGCAACGTCCCCAAGGCCCTCGAGCCATGGCCATGAATGTTCGTCGTCAGACCGGCGAATTCGTCACTCTCGGCAAGATACTCCGCGGTGCTGATGTAGGAGGACTCGAGCGCCAGAAGTTGGGTCGACGTCAGTTCGTGCGAGCGCGCGATCGTATCGGCAAGGTGAAAGAACTGCGTCTCCGCACGGTGCGAAAAGGTAGATCGCCGTTGCGGCGTCTGCAACGTCGCTCCGTGGCCTTCTCCCCTGCCACCGTCCAAGGGGCTAATAGTCAGTGCTGGTGTACTCATTGCGCCGTCCTCCCGCTCTCGAATTAGCGCTTATGTTTCGCGGGATCAACCAGGGTGTAGGTCTGATGACGCCCGGGCGTAGGCGGCAGCGGGCGGCCTTTCACCCCCGTCACTTCGGTGCGAGTCACGTTATTGCGGTACAGCCCGGACGACGGTGCCGGCGTCCCCGGAGTCAGTGCTTTCGGCATGATGCTCTCCTTCCGCTCAAGAGCTCCGCGCCGAATCCGACCACCGGACCCGCACGCGAAAAGGCGGTCGGTCTTCTTGCCTTTTCGGTTCGGAAGTCCGACAATGAAAATACTGGACTTCAGAATGATCGAAGTCAAGCATTTTTTTTATCGAAATTCCGAACATCATGCCCACTCTAGGCGAAAAGATCCGCACGCTGCGGAAACGGCAAGGGCTCACGCTCGATCAGCTGGCCCTTCAGGTTAGCGCGTCCAAGTCATCGATCTGGGAGCTGGAGAATAAAGAAAAGGCGCGCCCGTCGGCCGACAGGATCGATGCGATCGCGCGAGCGCTCGGCGTCACCTCCGCGTATCTGCTGGACGACACGCAAACCGAGCCGTCCAGGAAGGTTGCCGACGAGGCGTTTTTCCGAAAGTATGAGCAGCTGGACGAGCCCGTTAAAAAGCAGCTCCAGGACATCCTCGAAGTTCTCGACCGAAAACGTGACTGATCAGCCTCTATCGCCGCAACGCGAAGCAATGAAGCTGGTGCAGCTCTGGCGGGCTGTACATGGCGCAGCCTTTCCGATCCGGGCTGGCGAACTGGCCATTGAATGGTCACGGCAGGTGTCGCCGGCTCGCCCTATCGGCGAAGTTCTAGCCCAGGATCTCGACGGCTTCGAGGGCGGACTGTTCTGGCTCCCCAAAAGGGAAGAATGGGTGATCCTGCATGCTCCCAATGAAGACATCCCTGGACGAGCGAACTTCACGATCGGCCATGAGTTCGGCCACTACGTGCTGCATCGCACGCGCGAGGATGCATTCCGATGTTCCCAGAGCGCGACGCTTGGACTGGCTGCAAAGGCCATCGAGCGCGAGGCAGATCTGTTCGCCTCGTATCTGCTCATGCCGATTGATGATTTCCGCGAACAGGTAAAGGGAAAGCACATCACCCTTGACGTGCTCGGTGAGTGCTCCGCCCGATACGGGGTCTCTTTGACGGCGGCCATTCTGAAGTGGATCGATTTCACCGAGCACTCCGCGATCATCGTTTTCGCCCGCGAAGGGATGCTTCACTGGTGGAAAGGCAGTACGAGTGCGAAGCGGTTCGGCTTCGGTCATCTTCACGAAGGCATGGAACTGCCGAAGCAATCGCTGGTTATGCAGCCGCGCTCGGCGACTTTTAGCGTCGACGCCCGGGACGGGATTGAACATGAAAGTGGGATTTGGTTTCCCCACTCGACAACTCGCGAGATGGCGGTCGTATCAGATCGTTACGACATGAGCATTTCGCTTTTGTTGCTCGATGGAGCGGCGTGGGACACAGATGATGATGAGTTGCTGCCTCCCCTCACGGGAGCACCGAGCGCTTGAGCGGTGCCATCGCCGTCGTAAGGCATGGTGCCACGCGGACGATCTGAGCGGGAAGCCCCTTGAAGCCCCGCTTTGTTCGCCTGGGCACCTTCGAATCCAACGCTCACCGGCTTCGTCGAACGGAGCAGCGGCGGGTGCAAACCAAGCATGGGGCAGTTGATTTGGATTAGTAGGTCCCTCGCGGAACAGCTTCATAACGTTCCTACGGTTGAAAAGTAGTCACCCTGCGGAATTAGCCAGTTTGAGCGACAAGCGTCCTACGTCGTTGAAGGTATGCCACACGCGGGGCCGCCACCGCCGGTGGTGTTACTTTTTGACCATCGTGCGGCTCAAGCTGACGCCGAAGCATTGCGTCATCCCCCACCTTCGTCCAGTCGATTCGAACTGTGAGGTCATCCTCGATCAGTAGATGCCCTAGCTCAAATGCGCGGTCCATGAGCAGCGACAGGCAAATTCCGTTCGACGGGTCAAGCCGTATGCTTTGATCTTGGCTCCACGGCACTATATGCGAAGCGACAAGGAAATCTTTGCTCTCAATTCCGGTGATTGCGCATCGATATCCGTAGTTGGATTTGACCGCGCTAGCAAATGCTCTTTGCGCACTCCCACGAGTCTTGGCCGTTACAACTGAATCTGCAACGCTATAGTCTTGGTCCTTGATTTGCTCCTCGAATACTTCGACCTCTCCGGGATCTGGCTCTGCGGCCTCCGCCGCAGCATCTCCTTGTGTCGCCGCAGGGTATCGTGCGTCGAGCACGTCGAGAAACACACCAACCGATGTTGCAAGCTTCTCCGAAATCGACGCGGGAAGTATCCACGCGCTGTGATTTTGAGATGGATCAAAAAACAGCCCATATCCCGGGTGTCGTAGATAAGCTGCGAGCCCTCTGGCCGTATCAGCGTCTAATTCATCCAAGACGTCAGCGGGCGCATCCGAGGATTCGAGTCTTGAAAGGGCGTGCTTAACTGCAGTACTGGGAACGGTGCCTCCGCTGGCAAAAGTTTCTGATGCTAAGGCTGAACCTTGCGAAGTTCTAGCGGCGAGTTCCCGAATCGCAGGCGGTGCGATATCGAGATTGGCCCATGCGTATTCCGAGCTCGGACCGCTTAAGTATGCGCGCAAATGCAGCGTCGTCGGCTCATCGTGAAGCTTGATAGCCATCAAATAGGGCTGACCAGCACCACGGCTGGCAAGCAGTTCCAACTCGTTTTCAGCAGACTCGAAATCGGTATGAGTCGGATTGCCAGGAATGGTCTCCGCAGTATCTTCCCTCGGAGTAGGCGCCATCTTCCACGCGTGTGGAGCGCCAAGGCTGGTTTCCCATTTAAGGTGCGGGCGATCCGCAGAGTTAAAGACCAGAGCGCCCGGTGTCGTTCCCGCCGGCCACTTATACGTAAGCGGCACTGCCCCTTCATCACCCACATTCACCGGGAATAGTCTGAGAAGTGCGTCGAGAAAGCCTTTTTTCTTTGAAAGCTGAATATAGTCCTTGGTGTACTTCGTATTACTCAATCGCCCATAGGTCGCACGATGCGCTGACGGACCATAATAAACAACGAGCACCCATTCAACCGGCTGCGCGGCCATTAGGCTCTCCCAATAATAATCGCTTCCGGTGATTGATGCGCTTCCACTTCTCGCCGACTCTGAGCAGCTAGCGACCGATGCGTCGTGAATCGGACAATTTCGGCGCTCGGGAATAAGGATCGCACCGATTCAGTATCACGATTGGACATAACCCACCGCACGCCACGTCGCGACAAATCCTCACAAAGTTCCGCTAGCGCAACGAGGTCTGCTATTTCGAAAGTCTTTGCTGTGTATTTGTTAAATTTTGCTGTCGGTTCTTTTTCGACATCCGGCCGGGAAAAAACAGGTAAGTATGGTGGATCAAGGTACACAAAATCGCCAGGCATGGCGCTGCACAGCACTTCTCGAAAATCAGCCGCAGTAAGATCCGCTCGGGCCAAGAGCCCACCGATCGAATTCATCGTGTTGTCATCAATGAGCTTGAAACGACGATCGCCCCAAGGCACATTCATGGCGCCTGTTCGAGAGTTTTCTCTCCAAAGATGATTCCATGATACGCCATTCAAGTATAGAAAACGTGCACCCTTCTCTACGGTACAAGAAGATGCTGTATTCGAGCGAATTTCGTAGTAGAACTCTTTCGAATCATTTTTCAAATACCAAGCCAACAATGGTCGAAGTTCCGATTGATGGTCTCTCATCGCAACCCAAGCCGCGATAAGGTGCTCATTGAGATCTGCGAGATGCGAACGGCCAGATACACGGGAAGCACACGCTAGGAAGACGGCTCCTCCGCCAAGAAATGGCTCGTAGTAATTGTTGATGCTGGCAGGTACGTATGGGAGGATGCGCGGGAGCAAGCGCGACTTCCCGCCGGCCCACCTAATGAACGGCTTGATCGGCTTCGGATCGGTCGTGGCTACATACTGCGCCTCAGTCAGCATGTCCAAAACAGCCTGCGTCATGAAATTCTCTTTTGCTTTAGGTATCAAAGGCGCATAATACAGGGTTATCCACGATCCTCCCAGACTCGGAGCTCACATGTCCGACATCCAACTTGTTTGGCCAAACAAGGAGCAACTGCTGAAGGCGTCGGGGGAGGCAAGCTACGAGTGGATACATCCAACGGACCGTCGCCTGCTTGAGCCGCTCAAGCTTGAACTGCTCACAGCGCGCCCGCTGAGCGCTACCAGCAATGTCCTAGCGATCGGGGATGGTTCGGACGTTCTCGAAGCGCTAAAGGCCCAAACAACCGTCCTCGACAGCGGCATTCGACTCGTCTACATTGATCCGCCATTCAACACGCAGGTCAATTTCCGCCAGTATAACGACACCATGCAACGGTCGATGTGGCTAAGCATGATGCGGGACCGTCTGGCGGCACTGCGTCCGCTTCTTGCCGAAGATGCGAGCATCTGGGTGCACCTGGACGACAGCGAAGTGCACCGCGCTCGCGCAATCATGGACGAGGTCTTCGGCGACCAGGCATTTGTTGCGTCAGTCGTGTGGCAAAAGAAGACCACTCGCGATTCCCGCGCCGCCTTCTCGTCGAACCACGACACGATTTTGGTGTACGCACCAAGCGGCCCTAAGCGGTGGAAGACCTCAAGAAATCTGCTACTGAAAGACGAGACTCAGTTGCAGAACCGCGACGATGATCCACGTGGGCCGTGGTCTGACGCGCCTTTCACCGCCCCCGGATATCGCAAGGCGCAGCAGTACGACATCGTTACTCCCACAGGGCAAGTGCTGCGCCCCCCGCGAGGACGTTCTTGGTACGCTACCGAGCAAACTTATCTCGACTTACTTGCCGATGATCGCCTTTGGTTTCCTAAAGGTGGTGATGGGTCACCACGTTTGAAACTATTCGCGCATCAACTTAGAGGACTGGTGCCATTCACAGTGTGGGGTGCCACAGATACGGGAACGAATGATGACGCAAAGCGTCACTTAATGGCGATGTTCCCAGAGATGGAAGTGTTTGACACTCCCAAACCTGAGTCGCTACTGGAGCGAATCATCCACATCGCAACCAATCCAGGGGAACTCGTGGTCGATATATTTGGCGGTAGCGGGACAACTGCCGCGGTCGCACACAAGATGCGCCGTCGATGGATGGTGGCCGAACGTAATGCACAGACAGTCCTTGATTTTCTACTACCGAGGATGCAGCGAATAGTCGACGGCAATGACCCCGGTGGTGTCACCGAGACCACATCTTGGGTCGGTGGAGGTAACTTCGAGACCGTCCAAGTTTCACCGCGGCTAGGGAAGCTAGCAAAAAAATTTCAACCCGAAGCCCTTAAACGACGCCTTGTGGCTCTAGAGGAAATCAGGACCTTGTCAATACCGAAAGAAAAACGGTCTGTCGCGGCTTGATGACCGGGCCGTGGCCGCGTGTGGGCCTTAAGCTGCGCGGCCCGCTCGATCACAAACGTCAGGTACGCTTATCTCGTTTTGAGGCAGAGCTGTCGCGTGCATGGATCACACGAAGTCTGTCGCGCGCTGCCCCCTTGTCCAAGTGCGCCCCCTCCCCGCGTCCTGTCAACACGCTCAGCATCAGGTTAAACGTCAGGGAGTCGATTTCTTTCGGCGGAACCGCAAGAGCGTGGGCAACATCGGATCTTGACGTTCCTTCATCGCGCAATGCTTTGAAAACCTTCTCTAGCACTTGGGACTTTTCATGCGCCATAGGCTCCGGCTCGTTTGTGCGGTAGCCGGCTTCTGCCAGTTGAATACACAACGTCCTGTAGATCCATGCGCTCGTGAGTCCAAGCGCGTGCACTCGGTAGTTCAACGCCGCAACCGACACTTTCCAGTGATGTTTCGCGCGTACCAGCCCCGGCAACGTCGTCACACGAGGCGCATAAGCCAGAACACTCTTGCGGGGCATGAGGAACGCTGATGCAAACGCATTCGCTTCACGCTCCAACTCCGGCCCTTGGGTTTGCCCATGTCGATGCAGGACCAGATGGCCCAACTCATGTGCCGCATCGAACCGGCAGTGTTCAGCCGATTTATACGTGTTCAAGAACATGAAGGGCGTACCACCATGCCACATGGAGAATGCGTCGACTTCTTTCGCGTCAATCGCGAGCGAGAATACGCGCACGCCCTTTGATTCCAACAGGGCTATCACATTCTTAACCGGCAGCTCGCCAAGCCCCCATTGCGAGCGCAGCGCTTCAGCCGCCGCCTCCGGGCCATAGGCCGTAGAAATAGATGGGAACGGAATATCCTCCTCGAAATCCTCCAAACGCGCTGGGTCCGTCAACGTACCGGGCTCGCGCCCGAGGTCGGGAAGATCGGGAGCCGGCAGGTTGAAATTTCGCTCCAGCCACTCGTTGAGCATGAGCCCAATCGCGCCGGAACCCAGCGCACTGTCGCGCTGGCGCGCGCTCATCTTCGACATCGACCGGAAGCTTGCGACGCTACCCGATAGCTCGCTCGGATCGCCGGCGAAAAAGAACGCTTCGGGGAAGCCGAGCGCGGCCGCAATACGTTGCATATTGGTCGGCTCCGGCTCCTGGTCTCCCTTTTCGTACGCGGACACCGACCGCTCGCTGACGCCAATGCGTTCAGCAACTTCCCGTTTGGTCATACCTCGTCGCCGCCGCGCGAGCGAGAATCGCTTTGAATTGAACATCACTTACCTGATTGCGCTACTTACGGCTCACAGCCACGTCGACGTCCGGCGATTGGGGAATTGGCGACACCGCGGGATTACCGTCCAACTCAATCGCACCGAGCACAATGCGTTCAGACCACGAAGTCACGAAACGCTGTGTCGAGTCGTAACCGTTCGGGCGAGACAGTTCAAGATGGAGCTCGTCGATTTTGAAATGATGCAGCAATATCCACGTGTCCAGAGCGCGCTGTTCCTCTTCTACGGGCGGCAGGGTCTCAGGAAACAGATCCGCCGTCCGGTTGTCGTCCACCGCCTTGACGGTACGTGGACCTTTTTCGCTCTTATTGGACGGCGTGCGGTCTTTGATGCCCGTTGCATCATCGCCCGATGCGACAGCGATTGCGACAGCAAGCGCCGGATTAACGACCAACTCGTAGTTGCCTTCATCTTGCTTTTCCCAACCACGCGGAATGAGAAAATCCCGCAGGGCGGCAACTGTCTCATTGGTCAGCACGGAATGACGATACAGCCTGGGATGGTGAGCCGTGAGACGCGCCCGGTACAGAATCGCCTGCAACACTGCGTCGATGAGCACCTGCCGGTCAAGCTGCAATTGCGCCAATCGGGTATCGACATCGGCTGGCTCGTGAAAGACCACAGCGGCAAACATGGGCATGCCCCAGAAGTTGACTTCCGATTACTCTACCACAATTGTGGAATTAAAACCGGAAGTCAGAAGAGCAACTCGAGGCCACAACACAGGACTGACGATCCAATTTCTTTTCAGCCCTATATCACGCACCCGAGCACGCAGAAGACTGCTGCTCCGCCGCTGCGATTGCGTACCGGCGAACCGCCTCAGGAGTCCGGTGATGCTTCCTACCCCACCCCTCGATTATCTGGTCGCATTCGTGATCTGCTTCGTTCTAGGCACGCTGTGGACGATGTGCGTCGGTTGCTACGCGAGTCACATCCGGCGAAAGGCAATGGCTAGCCATGCCTGATCGCCATCTGCCCTATCCCCCCTTCGACGATGACAACGAAGACGAATCGCTGCGCGAACACATGCGCCTGCGCGGTCATGAGCCTTCGCGGGAATCGTCCCGCCCATTCGGGCAGGAGCTACCTCGCTACCGTCCGGATACGGGCGACGTGATCTACGCATGCCCTACGTGCGAGTCGTTCCGCACGGAGCCTCGTCACATTGCGCGACGAATCGGCGGTGCAATAGGCGCCACTGCCGGCGGTACCAGTGCGGCCGCCGCAGCCCTGTCCGGCGCAGAGATAGGTGCCGCAGTCGGTGCACTCGGCGGCCCATTTGGCATGCTGTGCGGCAGCATCGCTGCAGCAATCATCGCGGGTCTGGCCGGCGCTGCAGCCGGCTGTGCGACTGGCGCGGCGCTCGGCGAAACCGTTGATCAAAAGGTGCTCGACAACTGGCGTTGCCGCGCCTGCGGGCACATCTTTTCGGTCCGGCTGGACTAACCCAGCTTTCCGGTTTTCCCTTTCCCCTGTTTCCCCTACTGCCCGGCCGCGTGCCGGGCTTTATGCACTTGTCTGGAGGTTTTATGCATCTCGTCAGCAACATGGCCTTTGTCGGCGACACCCCGTGGCACGGCCTTGGCAATCAGCTTTCCCCAAAACAACCTATCGAAATCTGGGCTCGCCAGGCCGGCATGGACTGGACGATCGAATCGGCAGACGTTCGCTTTGTCGCCGGGCAAGCCGGTTCAGACCTCGGCTCCATCCATGCTTTTCCTGAGCAGCACGTGCTGTACCGCTCGGACACAAAGGCACCGCTGAGCATCGTGTCGTCGCGCTATGCCGTAGTACAGCCACGCGAAATTCTGGAGTTCTATCGCGACCTCACCGAAGTCGGCGGCTTCGAGCTGGAGACTGCCGGCGTCCTCAAGGATGGCAAGAAACTTTGGGCGCTCGCCCGTACCGGCCAGTCCGTCTCGCTCAAGGG
>DATJJN010000132.1:0-12856 GCA_035492135.1 Paraburkholderia sp.
ATCGGCACGGGCGTGATGTGCCCGCCAACGGTAGCCATATGTCGTCTCCCAATATTTGATATGCAGGCGGAATCGCCGGCTCGGGCGTTTCCGTGCAACCGATTATTGGAGTGGAAACTTACGTCGTTCTGACGTCGCGGGACCAGGTAGGGTAGTCCGGTAGGCTTGCCAATCGCCGGCTAATTTCTGGCAACACGCGGTTAATTTATCGCAATCGTCGGGGAAGTATCTTGAAATCACGCGCGAGACATTCCTCGCGGACGGGGTCCGTTAGGGTAAGTCCCGCCCCCGTTCCGACACGTGCAAGCTGACACGCACGAGCGTTCCCGCGAGCCGCGGCGAGTCCTGATAGACGTTGTCGTCGATCGTGAGCTCGCCGCCATGCATCGCTGTGATCTCGCGCACGATCGCGAGTCCAAGGCCGCTGCCGTCGCCCTCGCGCCCGAGAATCCGGTAGAAGCGCTCGACCACGCGCGAGCGTTCGGCGGCCGGAAAGCCGAGTCCGGTGTCCTCGACTTCCAGATGCACGAGGCGTGCGGCCGCGTCGTGCCGTACCCGCACGGTGATGCGCCCGCCCGCCGGCGTATAGCGGATCGCGTTGTCGATCAGGTTGGACAGCATTTCGCGCAGCATCACCGGATTGCCGGCGACTTCGACCGGCTCGTCGGGTGCTTCGTAGCCGAGGTCCATCTGCTTCGCGAGCGCGGGCTGCACCCACTCGCGCACCGCGCTGCGCGCCAGCTCGCCAAGTTCGACCGGCGTGAAGATCTGCCCGGAGCGGCGGTTTTCGGCGCGCGCGAGCGCGAGCAGTTGCGTGACGAGCCGCGCCGCGTGCTCGGAACTCGTCGCGATCTGTTCGAGCGAGCGATGCACCTCCGCCGACGCGTTCTGGCGCAACGCGAGTTCAGCCTGGGTGCGCAGGCCGGCAAGCGGGGTTTTCATCTGATGCGCGGCGTCGGCGATGAAGCGCTTCTGCAACTCCATGTTCTGTTCGAGGCGCGTGAGCAGGTCATTGAACGACGTCACGAGCGGCTCGATTTCGGGCGGCGCGCGCTGCGCTTCGAGCGGCGACAGATCATCCGGACGGCGCGCGCGGATATGAGCCTGCAGCGCATGCAGCGGCGCGAGCCCGCGCGACAGGCCGAACCACACGAGCAGGATCGCGAGCGGCAGGATTACGAACTGCGGCAGGATCACGCCCTTGATGATGTCGTTGGCGAGCTGACTGCGCTTATCGAGCGTTTCGGCGACCTGCACGAGCACCGGCTGCGCGCCGGGCGTCTGCGGAAACTCGACGGTCGTGTAGGCGACGCGGATATCGTTGCCGCGCAGCACGTCGTCGCGAAACTCGACGATGCCCGCCTGCGGCCGGTCTTCCTCGTGCGGCAGCGGCATGTCGCGCTCGCCCGCGACGAGTTCGCCGCGCGTGCCGAGCACCTGGAAGAACACGCTGTCGACGTTGTCGGCGCGCAGGAAGTCGCGGGTGGATTCGGGCAGCGACAGCTCGGCGACGCCATTGACCGGGTGGATCTGGCGTGCGAGCACATAGGCATCGGTTTCGAGCGCGCGGTCGAACGGGCTGTTGGCGATCGACTTCGCGACCAGATACGTGACCGCGAGGCTCATCGGCCAGAGCAGCAGCAGCGGCGCGAGCATCCAGTCGAGAATCTCGCCGAACAGCGAGCGCGGGCGCGCGGCGGCGGCCGCCTCGGTTTCGTCGGGCGGCGCGAACGGGTTCGCGTAGCGGGCGTCGCGCGCTTCGTCGTCGAGCGCGTCGGCGGCGGGCGGGGGCGTCGCCGGGGCCGGCGAAGAGGAGGGCGCTGGGTGGAAATCAGCGGGGCCGGCCATCGGCGCACCTCGCCTGCGTTACTTGTAGTGATGGCTGGCGGGCATCGTCGCCGACGGCGCGGCCGGTGGGGCCGCGGACGTCGGCAGCCCCTGCTGCGGCGCAGACGCAGGCACCGGCGCAGACGCAGACGCTTGCGCTGCAAGGCTGCCGGGCTGGCCCGCCGCAGGCGGCGCTTCCTTCTCGAGGCAATAGCCGAGGCCGCGCACGGTGACGATCCGCACGCTGCCCGATTCCAGCTTCTTGCGCAGCCGATGCACGTAGACCTCGATCGCATTGTTGCTGACTTCCTCGCCCCACTCGCACAGATGGTCGACGAGCTGCTCCTTCGACACGAGCCGCCCGAGCCGCTGCAGCAGCACTTCGAGCAGGCCGAGTTCGCGCGCGGACAGATCCAGCACCTGGTCGTTGATGCGCGCGACGCGGCCGACCTGGTCGAACGACAGCGCGCCATGCCGCACGACGGTCGGCCCGCCGCCCGCGCCGCGGCGCGTGAGCGCGCGCACGCGGGCTTCGAGTTCGTTCAGCGCGAAGGGTTTGGCCATGTAGTCGTCGGCACCGAGATCGAGGCCCTTTACGCGTTCGTCGACGCTGTCGGCGGCGGTGAGGATCAGAACCGGCAGGTTCGAATTGCGCGCGCGCAGCCGGCGCAGCACGTCGAGCCCGGACATCTTCGGCAGGCCGAGATCGAGGATCAGCAGGTCGAAAGCCTGCATCGACAACGCGGAGTCGGCCTCCGCGCCGCTCTTCACGTGATCGACGGCATAGCCCGATTGGCGGAGTGATCGAACGAGACCGTCCGCGAGTATGCTGTCGTCTTCGGCAATGAGAATTCGCATGATGCGCCAGCGTCGCTGCGGTCGCCTCTTGCGCCCGACTGGCGGGCGTGGTCGGCAAACAGCGGTCTCCTGTGGATTCATGGTCGAGGCGGCGAACGACTCGACATATCGAGCTTGCGCCGCGCATGCCGGCTTGTTGGCGGCCTGTTCGGCCGATTGCCGGGACTTGCCAAAACCACTGTTTTTTTATACAGTGTCTGCGATTGTGAGCGCGACGTTCAAAACTGCGCGCACCTGCCTCAGACGCCGTTCATCATAGCAAAGGACGATTCATGGAAGATAGCAAGAAAGGCTCGGCTGGACTGACTGCTGAGAAGAGCAAGGCGCTCGCCGCCGCGCTCGCGCAGATCGAAAAGCAGTTCGGCAAGGGGTCGATCATGCGGCTTGGCGACGGCGAGGCAGTCGAGAACATTCAGGTCGTGTCCACCGGCTCGCTCGGCCTCGACATCGCACTGGGCGTCGGCGGCCTGCCGCGCGGCCGGGTGGTCGAGATCTACGGTCCGGAATCGTCGGGCAAGACCACGCTCACGCTGCAGGTGATCGCCGAAATGCAGAAGATCGGCGGCACGGCGGCGTTCATCGACGCGGAACACGCGCTCGACGTGCAGTACGCGTCGAAGCTCGGCGTGAACGTGCCGGAGCTGCTGATCTCGCAGCCGGACACCGGCGAGCAGGCGCTCGAAATCGCTGACGCGCTGGTGCGCTCGGGCTCGATCGACATGATCGTGATCGACTCGGTGGCGGCGCTCGTGCCGAAGGCCGAAATCGAAGGCGAAATGGGCGACTCGCTGCCGGGCCTGCAGGCGCGTCTGATGTCGCAGGCGCTGCGCAAGCTGACCGGCACGATCAAGAAGACGAACTGCATGGTCATCTTCATCAACCAGATCCGGATGAAGATCGGCGTGATGTTCGGCAACCCGGAAACGACGACGGGCGGTAACGCGCTGAAGTTCTACTCGTCGGTGCGTCTCGACATTCGCCGGATCGGCTCGATCAAGAAGAACGACGAGGTGATCGGCAGCGAAACGCGCGTGAAGGTCGTGAAGAACAAGGTGTCGCCGCCGTTCCGCGAAGCCGTGTTCGACATCCTGTACGGCGAGGGCATCTCGCGTCAGGGCGAAATCGTCGACCTCGGCGTGCAGGCGAAGATCGTCGACAAGGCTGGCGCCTGGTACAGCTACAACGGCGAACGTATCGGCCAGGGCAAGGACAACGCGCGCGAATTCCTGCGCGAGAATCCTGACATCGCCCGCGAAATCGAAAACCGCATCCGCGAGTCGCTCGGCGTGAGCGCCATGCCGGCAGGCGCCGCGGCTGGCGGCGTCGAGGTCGCGGACGAAGAAGAGTAATCCGTCCGTGATCCGCAAGGGCTGGTCTGTGCCGGTCGTACCGCACGCGTCCCGTGAACCGGGCGCGGCGGCCGGGGCCAGCCCGGGCGACGATCACGAATCCGGTTTCGCTCCGCCACCGTCTTCATCGCATTCCCATGCTTCGGCCGCACGCAGGCCGTCCGCCGATTCCCCGCGCACCGGGCGCTCGCTGAAAAGCCGGGCGCTCGCGTATCTTTCGCGCCGCGAGTACAGCCGCGCGGAACTGTCCCGCAAGCTGATGCCGCTCACCGACGATGCGGACGCGCTCGAAGCGCTGCTCGATTCGCTCGTCTGCGACGGCTGGCTATCCGACTCGCGTTTTGCGGAAAGCGTCGTCCACCGGCGCGCGGCGCGTGCCGGCACGAACCGGATCGTCAGCGAACTGAAGCGCCATGCGGTCGGCGAGGAACTGATCGAGCAGATCGGCGCGCAACTGCGCGAAACGGAACTGGCGCGCGCCCAGGCGGTGTGGCGCAAGAAATATGGCCAATTGCCGGCCACGCCGGCCGAGCGCGCACGTCAGGCGCGGTTTCTGGCGGCGCGGGGCTTCTCGCTGCCGATCATTGCGAAAATTCTGAAAGGTATCGAAGACTGGACCGACTGATGAGCGCGCCGGTCCGCTCACGCGTGCGCTAAACCCCCGTGGCGTCTGTGAGTTCGGAATATCCTCAAAAACCGGTATGCTAAAATCAAACGGTTTTCCAATCCGGTCTTACCACAAGCATGCCGCTTCCCCCGCCCGCGTCCCGCCAGCTGCGCCATCAGCGCGCAATCCGGGCGGTCGCTTATGAGCGGGAAGACGGCCTGTGGGATATCGACGCTTGCCTGACCGACCATAAGCCCCGCGACGTAGCGCTTGTCAACGGTGTCCGCCCCAATGGGCTGCCGATCCATGAACTTTGGCTTCGCATCACGATCGATCGCAGTCTCAATGTCGTCGACGCGCACGCGTCGTCCGACTGGGTGCCGTATGACGGTCATTGCCAGAGCATCAACCCCGCCTATCGGGCCCTCATCGGGCTCAATCTTCTCCGGAATTTTCGACGCGAAGCGGGCCGGCTTCTTGGCGGCACGGCGGGATGCACGCATCTCACCGAGTTGTGTGCCGTGCTGCCGACCGCTGCAATCCAGGCGTTCGCCGGCGAAGTGTGGAATGCGCGGACCGGTCGGCCCGGTGACGCGCCGGCCGGACCGGAGACCGGCAACCCCGCTGGCGGCAGCCCAACCGCCGGTGACAAACCGCCTTTCCAGCTCGGCCGCTGCCATGCATTGCGGTTCGAAGGCGAGGTGGTCGAGCAGTTTTATCCGCGTTGGTACGGCCATGCGCCCCGTTCGACCGAACGAAGCGCAGACGAAGCCGGCCGGCGCGCCGAGTGCAGCCCGGGCCGCGACGGCAGGGCGGATGCACGGCGCGCATGAGCACAATCAGCGGAAAACAGCGAATCGAAGTTCAATCCAACTCTCAGACTGAAGGGAATCACGCATGAAGATTCACGAGTACCAGGGTAAGGAAATCCTGCGGAAATTCGGAGTCGCGGTACCGCGCGGCAAGCCGGTGTTCTCGGTGGACGACGCGGTCAAGGCCGCTGAAGAGCTGGGCGGCCCGGTGTGGGTCGTCAAGGCTCAGATCCACGCGGGTGGCCGTGGCAAGGGCGGTGGCGTGAAGGTCGCGAAGTCGCTGGACCAGGTCCGCGAGTACGCGAACCAGATCCTCGGCATGCAGCTCGTCACGCATCAGACGGGTCCGGAAGGCCAGCCGGTCAAGCGTCTCCTGATCGAAGAAGGCGCTGACATCAAGCAGGAACTGTATGTCAGTCTCGTCGTCGATCGCGTGTCGCAAAAGATCGTTCTGATGGGTTCGAGCGAAGGCGGCATGGACATCGAAGAAGTCGCCGAAAAGCACCCGGAACTGATCCACAAAGTGATCGTCGAGCCGTCGGTTGGCCTGACCGATGCACAAGCCGACGACCTGGCGGCCAGGATCGGCGTGCCGGCTGGTTCGATCCCGCAAGCGCGCGCCGTTCTCAAGGGCCTGTACCAGGCATTCTGGGACACCGATGCGTCGCTCGCCGAAATCAACCCGCTGAACGTCTCCAGCAACGGCACCGTGACCGCACTCGACGCGAAGTTCAACTTCGACTCGAACTCGCTGTTCCGTCATCCGGAAATCGTCGCTTACCGCGATCTGGACGAAGAAGATCCGGCTGAAATCGAAGCGTCGAAGTTCGACCTCGCGTACATCTCGCTCGACGGCAACATCGGCTGTCTCGTGAACGGCGCAGGCCTCGCGATGGCGACGATGGACACGATCAAGCTGTTCGGCGGCGAACCGGCGAACTTCCTCGACGTCGGCGGTGGCGCGACGACCGAGAAGGTCACCGAAGCGTTCAAGCTGATGCTGACGAACCCGGGCCTGAAGGCGATCCTCGTGAACATCTTCGGCGGCATCATGCGCTGCGACGTGATCGCCGAAGGCGTGATCGCCGCGTCGAAGGCGGTCGACCTGAAGGTGCCGCTCGTCGTGCGCATGAAGGGCACGAACGAGGACCTCGGCAAGAAGATGCTGGCGGATTCCGGCCTGCCGATCATCTCGGCGGACAGCATGGAAGAGGCTGCGCAGAAGGTCGTCGCGGCTGCCGCAGGCAAGTAAGGCGCTTCGTAAAGAGCGCAGTTACCGGATACGAATGGCGGCGCGTCCGGCGCGGGGCTGCATCGGCGATGCAGCGCATGCGACGCGCGGCGCCAAACGAACAGAGGTCAATACATGTCGATTCTGATCAACAAAGACACCAAGGTCATCACGCAGGGCATTACCGGCAAGACCGGTCAGTTCCACACCCGTGCGTGCCGTGAATATGCGAACGGCCGTGAAGCGTTCGTCGCAGGCGTGAACCCGAAGAAGGCCGGCGAGGACTTCGAAGGCATTCCGATCTACGCGAGCGTGAAGGAAGCGAAGGCCGAGACCGGCGCGACCGTGTCGGTCATCTACGTGCCGCCGGCGGGCGCGGCTGCTGCAATCTGGGAAGCGGTCGAAGCCGACCTGGATCTCGCGATCTGCATTACGGAAGGCATTCCGGTTCGCGACATGATCGAAGTGAAGGACCGCATGCGTCGCGAAGGCCGCAAGACGCTGCTGCTCGGACCGAACTGCCCGGGCACCATCACGCCGGACGAACTGAAGATCGGCATCATGCCGGGTCACATCCACCGGAAGGGCCGCATCGGCGTCGTGTCGCGTTCGGGCACGCTCACGTACGAAGCGGTCGGCCAACTGACGGCGCTCGGCCTCGGCCAGTCGTCGGCGGTCGGTATCGGCGGCGACCCGATCAACGGTCTGAAGCACATCGACGTGATGAAGATGTTCAACGACGATCCGGATACGGACGCCGTCATCATGATCGGCGAGATCGGCGGTCCGGACGAAGCGAATGCCGCTTACTGGATCAAGGACAACATGAAGAAGCCGGTCGTCGGCTTCATCGCGGGCGTCACGGCGCCTCCGGGCAAGCGCATGGGCCACGCCGGCGCGCTGATCTCGGGCGGTGCGGACACGGCCGAAGCGAAGCTGGAAATCATGGACGCGTGCGGCATCAAGGTGACGCGCAACCCGTCCGAGATGGGCCGTCTGCTGAAGTCGGTGCTGTAATCAACGCAACGAGCGGCTGGCGCCAGAGCCGGCCGTTTTTTGCTATCCTTTCGGAATCCTTTCTCGAGGAATCCGATCCGAAAAGCGAGGAGCGCATTGCGCGTCCTCGCTTTTTTTATTGGCGGTTTCAGCCGCCCTCGCATTCGCCGCCCGTCATGCCCGAATTTCTAGCGTCGCTCCACTGGGGCGCGGTTTTCCAGATCATCGTCATCGACATCCTGCTCGGCGGCGACAACGCGGTCGTGATTGCGCTCGCATGTCGCGATCTTCCTTCGGACCAGCGTCTGCGCGGCATCGTGTGGGGAACGGCCGGCGCGATCGCGCTGCGTGTCGTGCTGATCGCGTTCGCAGTCGCGCTGCTCAACGTACCGCTGCTGAAGCTGGCGGGCGGCGTGCTGCTGTTGTGGATCGGCGTGCGGCTGCTCGCGCCGTCGCACCTCGAACACGCGAACGTGAAACCGGCCGACAAGCTCCTCGCGGCAATCAAGACGATCATCGTCGCGGACGCGGTAATGAGCGTCGACAACGTGATCGCGATCGCCGGGGCCGCCGAGGCCGCCGATCCGCAACATCGGATCGCGCTCGTGATATTCGGGCTGATGGTCAGCATTCCGCTGATCGTCTGGGGCAGCCAGCTCGTGTTGAAGCTGCTCGATCGTCTGCCAATCGTCGTGACGCTCGGCGCGGCGCTGCTCGGCTGGATCGCGGGCGGCCTGATCATCAACGATCCGGCCGGCGATCCGTGGCCGCTGCTCGATACGCCGGTCGCCGAGTACGGCGCGTGCGTGGCGGGCGCGGTGTTCGTCGTCGCGCTCGGGCATCTGCTCAAGCGCCGCAACGCGCGGCGCGCGGCGCTGAGGGCGCAGGCGCCGCACTGACAGCACGTCTTCCGTTGCACCTACATCGTTCGGCGGACTGCCTCGCGCGACGCGTCGTCGTTACGATCGAAACGCCTGTCCACTCCCGGGACCGGCGTTTTTTGTTTCAGGAGCACTGAAATGATCGTGACTGTTGCCGGACTCATGCCGCCGAAGCCTGGGTGGCTCGTACCGTTTTTGCGTTCGATCGCGCGTCCAGCTGCGCGCCGAAGTTTGCGCCGCTGGCTGCCGCGCGGCTTCACGCTGATCGAGCTGATGATCGTGCTCGCGATCGTCGGGGTAATTGCCGCTTACGCGATTCCTGCGTATCAGGACTATCTCGCGCGTAGTCGCGTCGGCGAAGGGCTGTCGCTCGCGTCGTCGGCGCGGCTTGCGGTTGCCGAGAACGCCGCGAGCGGTAACGCGTTCGCGGCGGGCTATACGTCGCCGCCGGCCACTCGCAACGTCGATGCGATCGCGATCGACGAAGCGACCGGCCAGATCTCGATCACGTTCTCGACGCGCGTTGCGCCGGGCGGCACGAACAGGCTGGTGCTGGTTCCGTCCGCGCCGGACAACGCAGAGGCGCCTACCGCGCGCGTCGCGCTCGCGCAGGGCACGGTGCAGAACGGGGCGATCACGTGGGAATGTTTCGCGGGCGGCAAGACGGCGTCGTCGCTCGGCTTGCCGGGCGAGGGACCGACGCCTGCCGACGGTGCGACGCTGCCGTCGAACCTCGCGCCGCCTGAGTGTCGCGCATAGTGGCGCGTGTTCGATAGCGCGGGCGCGCCCGACGTTCGACGCGAGACGGCTGGCAAGCGGGCATGGGCGTTCGCGAGTCCGGCCGGGCGACAGGAGCCGAACGCAGCAGATGGCGCGGATGGCGAGGATGGCCAGAACGGCACGAACGGCACGAACGGCACGAACGCCCGGCTGCGCCGTTGTTCACGCACGAACCGCCGTACCCGCACAGACGCGGAAAAGTTTTGTATAGTGCGCCGGTTGCTGACGTCCCTGGTACTCCATGCCTTCAACTTTCGCGCGCTACCTTACTTTCGTCCTGCTGGCCGTCGCCTTCACGCTGCCGTATGCGGTCCCGTATCACACGTATCCGATTCCGACGTTCTACGCCGAGTTTTCCGCACTGACGGTTTACCTGCTCATCGGCGTCGCCGTGCTGCTGCTCGTGCGATCCGCGCAGCCGGCCGTGCGGTTTGCGTCGCCGCGGGTCGCGTGGGTGCCGCTTGCGTTCGGGCTGCTGCTCGTCGTGCAGACGTTCGCGCTGCCGCTAGCGATGCCGGCGATGAACTGGCTCGGGTTCGGCTTCCTGCTCACGGCCTTCATGGCGACGCAGGCGGGCTACGGGATCGCGCGCACGCACCAGGTGCCGGCCGCGATGCGCTGGATTGCGTTTGCACTGGTGGTCGGCGGCCTGTTCGCGGTGTTCACGCAGGTCGTTCAGCTGTTCCATTGGGAGAAGAAGTTCACGCCGTTCGTCGTTGCGTACAGCTTCACGGTCGAGCGCCGGCCATTCGGCAACATGGCGCAGGCGAATCATCTGGCGACTTACATCGCGTTCGGCGTGGCCGGCGCGCTGTATCTCGCGCAGACGCGGCGGCTCAATCTGTGGCTGTGGGCGGCCGTCACCGCGGCATTTTCCGGCGGACTCGCGCTGACGGTGTCGCGCGGCCCGTGGTTGCAGATCGCGGTGATTGCCGTCGCCGGGTTCTGGATCGCGCTGATCGGCGCGGGGCGGGGCGATGGCCGTCTGCGCGAAGGGCGGCGCGATCCGCGCGCGTGGCTGCTGCCGGTCGTACTGGTCGCGCTTTTCGTCGCCGTCAACGCGTTCGTGCGTTGGGCCAATGTCCGCTATGGGTGGCACCTCGATCAGTCGGCGGCCGAGCGTTTCAAGGACGCCGGGCAAATTGCGCCGCGCATCGCGCTGTGGCGCTACGGCCTCGCGATGTTCAAGGGGCATCCGCTGTTCGGTGTGGGCTGGGGCGATTTCCCGATCCACCAGTACGAACTCGCGAAGACGCTCGGCGGCGTCGAGATTGCGAACAACGCTCACGATGTCGTGATCGATCTGCTCGCGAAAACAGGCATCGCCGGCGCGGTGGTCGTGCTGTTGGGCCTCGTCGCGTGGTTCGTGCGTGCGGTGCGCGCGCCGCAGGCGCCCGAGCGCGTGTTCGGTTTTGCGCTGATCGGCGCGCTCGTGATGCATGCGCTCGTCGAATACCCGCAGCAGTACATGTTCTTTCTGCTGCCCGCGATGTTCGTGCTGGGCGTGCTCGACACTCGTCCAATGCGGTTCGTGCCGTCGGGCGTGTCGTTCGCTGCGTATCTGGTGATCGTGTTCGGCGGGCTCGCGTCGCTGTATCCGGTGCTGCGCGACTACAACCGCGCGGAAGTGCTGTATTACGGCTCGCATCCGTACGACCAGTACGCCAATGCGCCTTCGTATGTGTTCGGTCCGTGGGGCGATTACGGAATGGCGACGCTGATGCCGATGACCGCCGACAGCCTCGACGTGAAGCTGGCCGCGCACGAGCGCGCGATCGCTCTGTTGCCGGGCGAGACTGTGCTGCGTCGCTATGCGGTGCTGCAGGCGCTGGACGGCAATACGGCAGGCGCGCTCGATACGATGGATCGCCTGAAGATCTTCGCGACCGAACTGCATGACTGGCCGACGCAGCTTTCGGCGGTGTACGGGCTCGTCGACGAACACAAGGCGCTCGCGGGCTTCAAGGCGACGCTGCAGAAACGCTATGGCGCGGCGCCGGCGTCGTCCGACGAAGAGGACGACAGCGAAGAGTCGGATTGAGCATCGCGGCGTCGCGGCATCGCGCGCCGAGCCGTGTGCGCCGCACGTCGCGTCGCGCCGTACGGCACGTCGAAGCACTAACGCCGCGATCGATCAGAGCTGCGAATACTTGGTCGCAACGCCCTTGGCCTTGTCCACCGGATAGCGGCTCTCGTTCACCTTGAGCTTCTCGGCGGCCGCATCGAGCAGGTCGAATCCGGCGGTGCGCGCGACGAGCATCAGGTACATCAGCACGTCGGCGCACTCGTGCTCGAGCGCCTTGCGGCGCGCGGGATCGGCGACGAGCGCGTCGATCTGCGCATCGGTTTTCCACTGTATCGTTTCGAGCAGTTCGCCGGCTTCTATCGACGTCGAGACGATCAGGTTGCGAAGCGTATGAAACTGCTGCCAGTCGCGGGCATCGCGAAAGGCGAGCAATTGTTCGAGCAGGGCGTCGAAGGTCATGGCAGTCGGGTGAATGACGGGGCAACCGCAAGCTTACGCGATGCCGCCGCCGCGAGTGGGATGGGGAACGAGGCGAATCAGATGAGAACGCATGCTCTCGAACGACGGGTGATCCGGTGCATCGCCGCTGGACTCGCGATGGTTTGGGCCGCGGTATCGTGGGCGCAGACGCCCGACGCGCCTGCACCGAATGCCGCCGCTCTGCCGTCCGGCGAACTCGTGAGCGTGGCGGCACGCGACGGGATCACGCAGAACCTGTACGTCGAGACGTCGACCGCGACGCCGGCATGGGTCATCGTGTTGTTTGCCGGAGACAACGGCGCGTTGCACCTGGGCGCGAACGGCCCGACGACGTTGAGGGGCAACTTCCTTATCCGAACGGCGTCGTACTGGGTTCAACAGGGCGACGCAGCGGTGTTGATCGATACGCCGTCCGACTACCCGGACGGCGTCGATGACACGTTTCGTCTCGGACAGGACGCGCTGCGCGACGTCGAAGCGGCGGTCGCCGCATTGCGGCAGCGGTTCCCATCTGCGCGGATTGCGCTCGTCGGCACGAGTCGGGGAACGGTTTCCGTCGGCAATGTGGTCGAGCATCATCCCGACCTCGCCAATGCGTTCGTGCTGACGTCTCCCGTATCGATCGCGCGCAACGGCAATCCGGGTCTGTCGGGGCTGAACGCGGACGGCACGCGCTCGCACGTGCTCGTCGTGTCGAATCGCAACGATGCGTGTCCGCCTGCGCTATTCGACGGGGCGGCGGAACTCACCGCGAAAAACCGCTTCGACCTGATCGCCGTGGAATCGACGGCCGGTGGCGGCAACCGGCGGGCCGACTGCACCGGACGCGCGCCGCACGGCTTTTACGGGATCGAACAGCAAGTGCTCGACGACATCGATCGCTGGCTCGCCGCGAGCGTCGCCGACAGCGGGCTCAATCCTGCGCCACCCAATCCCCCGACTTCCCCCCGTGCTTCTCCAGCACCTTCACATCGGTGATGGTCATCCCGCGGTCCACCGCCTTGCACAT
>DATJJN010000133.1:0-165906 GCA_035492135.1 Paraburkholderia sp.
TACGTGGGCCGCACCTTCATCATGCCGGGCCAGGCGGTGCGCAAGAAGTCGGTGCGTCAGAAGCTGAACGCGATGGGTATCGAGTTCAAGGGCAAGAACGTATTGATCGTCGATGACTCGATCGTGCGCGGCACCACCTCGCACGAAATCGTGCAGATGGCGCGCGATGCGGGCGCAAACAAGGTGATCTTCGCGTCGGCGGCGCCGCCGGTGAAGTATCCGAACGTGTACGGCATCGACATGCCGACGCGCGGCGAACTCGTCGCGCACGGCCGCACCGATGAAGAAGTCGCGCGCATCATCGGCGCGGACCATCTGGTGTATCAGGACGTCGATGCGCTCAAGCAGGCGGTCCGCGACATCAACCCGGCGCTGAAGGAGTTCGACGCGTCGTGTTTCGACGGCCGCTACATCACCGGCGACGTGACGAGCGCGTATCTCGACCGCATCGAAACGGCGCGCCTTGCGCCGTCCGCGCAGTCGGACCGCGATGCGGCGAGCGATGCGATCGACGGCGGCAGCGTCCGCTCGCAGCTGCATCTGCAACTGTCGGTGGAGTAACGCCGGAGTTCGCGACCGGCAGCCGCTCTGACTGCCGGCCCCGATCTTCGTGATAGCATGGTCGCTTGCGTCGATTTGATCTCAGCTTGCGGACGCGGGGCAACCCGAAACAGCTAAAGCGACCGGCGCCGCATTGCAGTCCGCGGCGCCCGACGCTCACCGCTGACCGGTCACTGTCACCCGGATCCACCAAAGCCCGCTTCTGCCGACGCAAAGCGGGCTTTTTGTTGCCCCGCCCTTATCAGTCAGTACTCAGTCAGCAGTCAGTCAGCCACGGAACACAACGAACATGGACGATACCTTCAACTTCGACACCCTGGCCGTGCGCTCGGGGTCGCTGCGCAGCGAATTCAACGAGCATTCCGAAGCGATTTTCCTCACGTCGAGCTTCTGCTTCTCCAGCGCGGCCGAAGCGGCGGAGCGCTTCAAGAACGCCGAGGACGCGTACACGTACTCGCGCTTCACGAACCCGACCGTCACGATGTTCCAGGACCGGCTGGCGGCGCTGGAAGGCGGCGAGGCGTGCATGGCGACCGCGTCGGGCATGGCGGCGATCCTGTCGGTCGTGATGTCGGCGCTGCAGGCGGGCGACCACATCGTCAGCTCGCAGAGCCTCTTCGGCTCGACGCTCGGCATGTTCTCGCAGATCTTCGGCAAGTTCGGGATCGCGACGACGTTCGTCGACCCGACCGATCTCGACGCGTGGAAAAACGCGGTGCGCCCGGAGACGAAGATGTTCTTCCTCGAAACGCCGTCGAACCCGCTCACCGAGGTCGCCGACATCGAAGCGATCGGCAGGATCGCGAAGGCCGCGAATGCGCTCTTCGTCGTCGACAACTGTTTTTGCAGCCCGGCGCTGCAGCAGCCGCTGAAACTCGGCGCGGACGTCGTGATGCACTCGGCGACGAAATTCCTCGACGGCCAGGGCCGCGTGCTCGGCGGCGCGCTGGTCGGCTCGCGCAAGTTCATCATGGAGAAGGTGTTTCCGTTCGTGCGCAGCGCGGGGCCGACGCTGTCCGCGTTCAACGCGTGGGTACTGCTGAAGGGGATGGAGACGCTGTCGCTGCGCGTCGAAAAGCAGTCGGCGAATGCGCTCGAAATCGCGGGCTGGCTGGAGCAGCATCCGGCGGTCAAGCGCGTGTTTTATCCGGGGCTCGCGTCGCATCCGCAGCACGCGCTCGCGATGCGTCAGCAAAAGGCGGGCGGCGCGATCGTGTCGTTCGAGGTGAAGGGCGACACGCCCGAAGCGCAGCGCGCGAACGCGTGGCGCGTGATCGACAGCACGAAGATCTGCTCGATCACCGGCAATCTCGGCGACACGCGCACGACGATCACGCACCCGGCGACGACCACGCACGGCCGCATCACGCCGGAAGCGCGCGCGGCGGCGGGCATCACCGAAGGGCTGATCCGGCTGGCGGTGGGGCTCGAAAACGTGCAGGACATTCGCGGCGATCTCGCGCATGGGCTGGACGCCGCAAAGTGAATCGCTGAAGTCGCCGCGCGCGAGCGCGGCTCGTGAAAACCGCCCGTCGATCGGGCGGTTTTTTTGTCCCCGTTTTTATGCCGCTGCAACGGCGGCGCGTTCGTTGATTTTTCGCTCGGGACACTCAAGCGCCGGGCCGTGGGCTGCCGTAAATGCAGCCAGGCCGCGGGTGCGATCCGCTCGCGGGAATTGTTCGCTTCCCTATCGGGTAATCAAGATGTTCAGCAAGATAAAGGTCTCAACCGGCCTTCTGTGTATCCTCGTCGCCTTCTGCGTGTTGCAGCTCATTACGGAAGGCCTCGGCTTCTGGTCGTTGACCAGCACCCACTCCGACGTCAGCGACCTGTCGAAGGTCGCGCTGCATCAGGCAGACGCGATCCAGAAAACCACCCAGCACCTGATGGACGCGCGCCTGAACCTCGCGCGCGCCGGCACTCGACTCGTGGGCGGCGGCACGCCGCCGTCCGCGATCATCGCGCACGCGCGCGAGCAGCTCGACCTCGCGAACCGCACGTTCGACGCGTTCGCCCACTCGCCGCAGATCAGCGAAGAGGATCGCGCGCGCGTGGCCGCGCTCGCGCCGCGCTACGAGACGTTGCATACGGCGCTCGGCGAGCTTGCGCAGTATCTGGAAGCGAACAATGTGAAGGCGTATCTGGACCAGCCGACGCAGTCGTATCAGGACGCGTATCTGGCCGAACTCGACAGGTTCGTGACGTTCAGCAGCACCGCGTCGCAGCAGTCGCTCGATTCGATCGACGCGCGGCTCGCGCTCTTTCGCATCGTCAGTGTCGCGACGTTCGCGGTGCTGGTCGCGCTCGCGGTCGCCGTGTACTTCGCGCTGCGGCGCGGCGTGGTCGAGCCGCTCG
This sequence comes from Paraburkholderia sp., assembly GCA_035492135.1. Classification (GTDB taxonomy): domain Bacteria; phylum Pseudomonadota; class Gammaproteobacteria; order Burkholderiales; family Burkholderiaceae; genus Paraburkholderia. The sequence continues at coordinate 2,917 of DATJJN010000133.1, forward strand.
AAGAAGCGGGTCGCCATTTCGAGCGCATTGCGCGCGGGCGTCTCGACGAGCGTATCGCGTCGCGCGGCCGCAACGAGATCGGCCGGCTGTTCGACGGGCTCGCGGCGATGCAGGCGAGCCTCGCGCGCACCGTGCACGCGGTGCGCGAAGCGGCGGACTCGATTCACACGGGCGCGAACGAAATCGCGGCGGGCAACACGGACCTCTCCGCGCGCACCGAAAACCAGGCCGCGTCGCTCGAAGAGACCGCCGCGAGCATGGAGCAGCTGACCGGCACCGTGCGCAACACGGCCGACAACTCGCACGAGGCGAACGCGCTGGCCGATACCGCGCTCGACGCGACGGCGCGCGGCAGCGGCGTCGTGAACGACGTCGTCGGGCGGATGCAGGGCATCGCGCACAGCTCGGACCGGATCGCGGAGATCATCGGCGTGATCGACGGCATTGCGTTTCAGACGAACATCCTCGCGCTCAACGCGGCGGTCGAGGCGGCGCGCGCGGGCGAGCAGGGCCGCGGCTTCGCGGTCGTCGCCGGAGAAGTGCGCGCGCTCGCGCAGCGCAGCGCGCAGTCGGCGAAGGAGATCAAGACGCTGATCAGCGAATCGGTCGACCAGATCCGCGGCGGCTCCGAACTCGTCGTGCAGGCGGGAAGCGCGATGCAGGAGGTCACGCAATCCATCTCGCGCGTCGCGCAGATGATGGCGGGCATCAGCGCTTCGGCGCGCGAGCAGAGCATCGGCATCGATCAGGTGAACCAGGCGATGACGCAAATGGACGAGATGACGCAACAGAACGCGGCGCTCGTCGAACAGGCCGCGGCGGCCGCCGCGTCGCTGTATCAGCAGACGCAGCAGTTGAAGAATGCGGTGTCGGCGTTCGAGGTTTCGCCGGCGGTGCTCGCCGACAAGAAAGCGCTCGCGGGCGTCGAGCAGCGGAACGCCGCGGCTTGACGGGCCGTATCGAAAGCGCCGCATCGCGGTGCTTTCCATCGTGGTTTCGCGCCGCACGCCGTGCGGCGCATTGCATTCAATGCGCCGGCAGCGCGCGCCATTGCCCCGGCGCGATCCCGAAACGCCTCGTGAACGCATGCGTGAACGCGCTCTGATCGCCGAAGCCGACGTCGAGTGCAATGTCCGTCAACGTACGGCGCGGATCGGCGAGCAGCGTGATCGCCGTATCGAGCCGCAGGCGCTGCAGATAGCGATGCGGCGTCTCGCCGAATGCGTCGACGAACAGTTCGTGAAAGCGCCGCATGCCGAAGCCGCAATGCGCGGCGAGGTCGGCGATCCGCAGCGGCTGCGCGAGGTGCGCGCGCAGCCAGCGGTCGATGCGCGCGAAGTCGAGGCCGCTCGCCGCGCGGGCGGCGGCGTCGGGCTCGATGCCCGTTTGCGACAGCATCGCCGCGCACAATCGCGCGGACGCATCCCAGTGGAAACGGCGCGAGCGAACCTCGCCGTCGCCCGGCGCGTTAGCCGGCCGCGCGCCGGCCTGCGCCGCAATCCGCCGAACGAGTTCGGTGAACGCCGGATCGATCCGCACCGCGCGCGGCGCATCGAACAGCCTCGCGGGCACCGCGAGCGACGCCGCAGGCAGATCGAGCACCAGTTGCCGGTTCTCGCCGATGCCCGCGTAGTCGTGCCGCGCGCCGGCCGGCACGAGCCACGCCGAGCGAAAGTCGATGCACGCACCGACGCCGTCGACGGTCATCTGCATCCCGCCGTCGAAGCCGAGCACGATCTGGTGGAAGTCGTGCAGATCGGTCGACTCGACCGCGCCGTAGCGGCGCAACTCGACGCCGGGCGCGGTGACGGGGGCGTGATGGTGCGGATTCATCGCGGCACGCGGCTTGCTCGCGGAAATCGTCAGACGTCGAGCAGTTCGACTTCGAAGACGAGCGTCGCATTCGGCGGAATCACGCCGCCCGCGCCGCGCGCACCGTAGCCGAGTTGAGGCGGAATCGTCAGACGGCGCACGCCGCCGACCTTCATGCCTTGCACGCCTTCGTCCCAACCCTTGATGACCATGCCGCCGCCGAGCACGAAATCAAACGGGTCGTTACGGTCCTTGCTCGAATCGAATTTCTGGCCGTCCGTCAGCCAGCCGGTGTAGTGGACGCTGACGGTTTGCCCCGCGCGCGCTTCGGCGCCGGTGCCCTCGGTCACATCCTCGTACTTGAGGCCGGATGCGGTGGTCACGATAGACATGGGTTGCTCCTGAACAGATTGACAGTAAAGCCGCCATTGTAGGCGGTTTGAATCGACAGGGCCCGCTGCGGGCGGGCCGCTGCCTATAATGAGGGCTGCTTTTGGCGCCCGTGCCAGGACAGACGAGGACACCGATGGCCACCAATTCCCCTTCCCGCTCCGAACGCATCGCGCACCTCAGCGCGGTCGTCGCGCTGTTCATGCGCGACCACGTGCTGTCGCGCGTGTCGCACGATCTGCGCAGTCCGCTGAATGCGATCCATAGCTGGGCGTACGTGCTCGAGCGCAAGATCGACGCCGCCGACACCAGCGCGCAACGGGCGATCGGCGGCATTCGCACGGGCGTCGAGCAGCAGGTGCAACTGCTCGAAAGGATCGTCGACACGACGCGCAACGAGACGCGCAGGCTGCGCATCGACACGAAGCCGTTCCCGGCGGACGCGATGATTCACGACGCGATCGACGACGCGCGCATCGCACTCGCGGACGAGCGGGGCGTGAGCATCGACGAGCACGGCATGCCGTGCGGCGCGACGATCAACGGCGACGCCGAGCGCTGCCGCCAGGCGTTGTGGCTGATGCTGGTGTTCGCGGTGGAGGCGAGCGCGCAGGGCGCGAACGTGACGCTCGGCGTCAGCCAGGACAACGCGCAGTTGCGGATCGTCGTGAGCTTCGTCGCGAAGGCCGAGGCGCTGACCGACGACTCGGTGGCGCATCGGCTCGAAGGATTTGCGCGCGTGCAGGCGCGCGAGCCGCAGGAAAGCGGACAGGCCGCGTGGGTGCTCGCGCTGTGCCAGCGCGTGGCCGAAGCGCACGGCGGAAGTTTCGACGCGGAGCCGCTCGCCGACGGTGCGCCGATGAACCTCGCGCTGTCGCTGCCGACGTTGCCGGTGTAACCGCGAGGACGGGGTGCCCGCACCGCGGTCATCGACGGCATTTGCGCGTTTTTTCCGGCCTTATACTGAGCGCTTTGCGTTGCCGGAGCCCCCGACTTGACCCAGGTTCTCGCCCTCGTCGGCGCGATGTTGCTCGTCGCGCTGAACGGGTTTTTCGTCGCGGCCGAATTCGGCCTCGTCAAGCTGCGCCAGACGCGCGTGCAAAGCCTCGCGTCGCAGCATGGAATGCGCGGACGCGTGCTCGCGAAAGTGCATGCGCAACTCGATGCATATCTGTCCGCGTGCCAGCTCGGCATCACGCTCGCGTCGCTCGGCCTCGGCTGGATCGGCGAGCCCGCGTTTGCGCAGCTGCTCGAACCGCTGTTCGAACTCGCCGGCGTCACGTCGCCCGACGTGATTCGCGGCATCTCGCTGGTGTTCGCTTTCTCCGCGATTTCGTTTCTGCATATCGTCGTCGGCGAACTGGCGCCGAAGTCGCTCGCGATCCGTCAGGCCGAAAAGATCGGCTTGTGGACCGCCGCGCCGCTGTACGGCTTCTACTGGGCGATGTATCCGGCGATCTGGCTGTTGAACCGGAGTGCCGGCGCGGTGTTGCGGTTCGCGGGGCTGTCGTCGGATCACGCGACCGACGCGCACTATTCGACCGAGGAACTGAAGCTCATTCTGCGTGCCCGTCGCACGAACGTGGCGTCCGACGAACCGGCGAAGCGCGGCGGCGCCGGCCGCGCGACGACGGCGCTCGCCGCCACGTACAGCGCCGACGAATGGAACACGCTCGCGCATTCGCTCGACTTCTCGCGGCTCACCGTGTCCGATCTCGCGCGGCCGGTGCGCGAGCTGGTCGGGCTGCGATGCGATCTGCCGCTTGCCGAGAACATGCAGGTCGTCGCGCGTCACCGCTTCACGCGCTATCCGCTGTTCGAGGATGCGACGGGCGAGCGTGTGGTCGGGCTGATCCATCTGAAGGACCTGCTGCTCGCGCGCGAGTCCGGTCATTCCCTCGACGACCTCCGCGAATATGCGCGGCCCGTGCAATACGTGAATCCGGCGATGCCGGCGCTCGCGCTGTTCCGGCGCTTTCGCAAGGGGGCGCCGCATCTCGCGCTCGTCGGCCGAAAGGGCGCGCGGCCGATCGGCTTTCTCACGCTAGACAATCTGCTCGGCGCGCTCGTCGGGCAGATCCACGACGAGTTCCACCAGGGCGGCAACGAATGGACGCGGATGGACGACGGCACGCTGATGGGCAAGGGCAGCCTGCCGGTGGTGTCGCTCGAACAGGCGCTCGGCATCGATATCGACGAGGGGCGCGCGGAGTCGGTCGGCGGCCTCGTGATCCACGCGCTGAACGACCTGCCGACCGAAGGGCAGCGGGTGTCGTTCGATCGCTTCGATATCGTCGTCAAGAAGATGAAGGGACCGCGGATCGTGCTGGTGCGGGTGTATCCGAGGGAGTTCGAGGACGAGGGCGGCTAGATCGTCGGGTTAGGTCGCCGCACTCATGGCCCGGATTCGACAGGCTGCGATCCAGGGACCAGGTGCTCGTCCGCGCTTGGGGGCTCCGTACCCGGGTACCCGGCATGCCGAAAGCCGCTATTGCCCGGCTGTAACGCTCAGCGAATTCTTCACGGACGTCACGCCCGGCACTCCCTTTGCAACGGCGGCCGCCTTGTCGATTTGCGCCGGATCGGGAACGGATCCCACAAGCGTCACTGCGCTGCCCTTTGCGACCACGTTGACTCTCGACGTGTCGACATGGCCGCCTGAGAGCGCGTGCATCACTTTCTTGCTGAGCGCGCGATTGGCCTGTCTGGTCGCATGCGCACTTGTCCCTGCGCCTGACGACATGTTCGATTGCGTGGACGAATCAGCGGGTTCGCTGGTTTGCGACCATGCATTGAGGGAAAAGGCAACGATCAATGTGCCGCTCGCCGTGCCGAGTATCTTGATTGCATTCATTGCTCGCTCCGGTTGTTGAATAGCCTCGGTGTTTTCCGCCGATCTGTTCCATCGTCCGAACAAAGACGGCAAACGCGCATGCACGACGCGACTGTATGGGCGATGCCGCTCGTACCAGCATAGACAATCGGGCCGAAAACGGGGTATGGGACTTTGGTCCCATTACGCCCCGTCGACGATCGCAACAACCCGCTGCAGCGGCTACGACCGCTCTCCCATTTCGGCAGACGTCGGCCTTTGCACGGTCTTCTGCGGCTTGCCGGCCGTTTCGTTCATCCGTCGCTGCCATTCGCGCCGCAATTTCGAGCGGACGGCTTTCGCGAACGTGTGCACGTGGGTCAGTTCAAGGAGTCGGCCGCGCAGGGTCAGCACCACAAGCTGCGTTTCGTGCCAGGTACGGTGCGTGGCCCAGCGTTGCTTGTAGTCGAAGTGCACCGGGCGAAAGTCGAAGTCCAGCTTCCGTGCGTGCACCCATCGCAGCAGGTCGTGCAGATGCAGCGCGCCGACTCCGCATTCGCCGTAAGCCGGGTCGTACGTGGTGATGCCGCCTTCGAGCGTGCGGAGTCCGACCGTGTTCAGCGACGCCGCGACCGGCGTCCCGTTTAGCTTCGTGACAGCGACGAGCGGGTGTGTCGTCAAGTCGAGCCGTGCAGCCAGCTCGCAAAAGAACGCCTTCGTGCGATCGTTGTCGAGCGATTCGTTGCTGATGCTGCGCGCGTTGGCCCACGCTCGCTTCTGATCGAAGATCCACTCGATCAATCGCACGGTTTCGTCCTTGGTCTCACTGCAGCCGAACTCGACCTTGCCGTGGCGTTCCAGCCGCCTGCGGTGCCTGCGCAGCGACTCGCGAAGCTTCGGCGACAGCGCGTCCTTTTCGAACGCCTCGAACGTTGCTGCATCGCATACGGAGATCAGATACCCGGGATGGCCGCGCAGACCCGCTGGCAACATCCGCTGCAATTGCGTCTGCGGGACGGCCTCAAGCGCGCTGAAAAGAGGAGTACCGGCACACACCCACTTGATTTCGACCGCGTCGGCATTCAGTTGCCTCAGCGCCGCGGCGATGGCGAGCCACACGCCGTCGCCCGCACCGCGGCGAACCAGCGGTCGGCAGTATTCCTCGCGCAGTCCGCTGGTCGGGCGCCGCGCGATCCGCAGCGGCCCGCGCCGCTCGATGACGAATGGCCACAGGGCGACCAGATTGCCGTGCTCGCGCACGAGCAGCACGTCGACCGACTGGTGGCGAGAAAAAGCCTTCGATGCAGCCAGTTCGCAATAGTCGTATCCATCGCAAAGCGAACTGTCGCCGCTGTCGCCGGCGAGCGCGATCCATGGGCCGCGCAGGACGCTGAACTGCGCGACGGTGCGCGCGCTGATGACTTCGTGGGTGAACCGAATGGACTGGTCGGCAAACACCATGTCCGTGGACGGTTGCATTGCCATAGCGGGACTACCTCCGGTTGAAAGGCAGCAGGTCGGCAACGCTGTGGCGCCGGACGGTCGGCTCGACGGCGGATGCCGTGACGTGACCGGGCACCGGCTCGGGCGGCCCGGATAGACGCGAACGCGGACTGGGCGCCCGCGAAATCCGGCATCGACGATTACGGTGCGGTCACTGACATTTCAGCAGCTTGAGCGTCGTCGTTTAGTGGGCTGCCGCACGCGGCTGACTTCGTTGCTCGAGAGAGGATGCCGGTCCCTGTCGAGCGCCGATGACCAGCATTGAAACGACATAAGACAGGTTGGCTCCGCCATTTTTCGAATGCGAGTCGGAGCGGGAATTGAACCGCGTTCTACAGATTGCGTCGCCGCGCAATAAGACTTTGGTCCTATACGCCGGTCACGCTGTTTAACGGATTGAATAATAAACGAGCAAGACAGCAGTTCGAGAACGTTTCGCGAAAAACAAGTCACTAATGCTGTGGCGCACAGAGAAAATCGACTACGATAGGTTCAGTGTTTTATGCCGTATCGACGGAAAATGATTGAGTTCATTCATCGCATCTTTCATCTCTTCGTGGATTTCGCTGGAAGCAGCGGACTTTTTTAAAAAGGAGAGGAAATGAAAAAGATAGCCCTTGTTATCTCGGCCTTCACGGTCTGCGCGTGCGCCCAAACGCCAGCGGACGTTCAGCCCATCGGGCAAAGCCGAAGAGCTGTCCCGGAGGTCGCCCAGTGCATCGCACAGAAATGGGCGGACGCCTCGCAGACGCAAGTGATCTCGCAGGCCATCATGGCCAACAACGCGGCCGTGGACGTCTACGTCCCCGGCCAGCAGCCGCCTGCGGGCGCAGCGGCCATCGTCCGCCCGCAAGGGGGCGGCTCGTGGGTCGGAATGCGTTCGGGTGGTGGAGGGGGAAGCCAGGCGAGCGCGACGGTCAACGCGTGCCTATAGGATGGTGCTCGCTCGAAGTCATTCCTGAAGATCGCGCTGTCACCCATGCGGTCAATTCATTGGGAGAACCAGTCATGCTCAGACTGCTGATGTCGGCGCTCGTCATTCTGCTTGTGCTATTGGGTTCTGCCGCTCGGGCAGACGAATATACGGACACCATTAACCTCTTCAAGAACGCGGGCGAAAGCGGCAGTCTTCTTGAAAGCGCCTATGGCTACGCGGTGTTTCCGACTGTCGGCAAGGGTGGGGCCGGCATAGGCGGTGCTCATGGGAAAGGCCGCGTCTATGAGAAAGGAAAACATATCGGCGATACGACGATGACTCAGCTCACGGTGGGCTTGCAGCTGGGCGGGCAGGTGTACAGCGAACTGATCGTGTTCGAGAATGAACAATCCCTCAAGCAATTCACCGAGGGCAACTTTGAATTCGGCGCGGACGCCAACGCGATCGCGATCACCGCGGCAGCCGGCGCAAAGGCCGGCACGACCGGCACGTCCGCTAATGTGAGTGCGGGCAAGAAAGATGCGAAAACGGCAGGCGGCTATCGAAAAGGCGTGGCCGTATTCACGGTGGCCAAGGGCGGGCTGATGTACGAGGCAAGCATCGGCGGCCAGAAGTTTTCGTACAAGCCTCGTTGAGTTCGATACACCGCTGAGCGATGTCACGGCTCCGTTGCGTCGATCGGTCGAGTCGCGTTCACCGGGGAGGCTCCGCCAGATCCTCCTCCACGAAACGCAGGATCGCCTCGACCAACGCCTCGCGTGGGTACGCGTTTTGTGTGACGAAGAACGTCCCGACCATCGGGTGCGTCCGCGCAATCGGCACGGCCAGCGCCCAGTGATCCGCATTGACATACGCGAGCAGCGTGCTGCCGGGCACGATCTGATCGTAGAAGATCATCTGGCTGTCGTTTCGCGAATCGACGCGCGCGAGCTTCTTGTAGCTCGATGCGAGGATCGATGAAATGCGTTCCGGCTGCGGGAATGTCACGACCGAGTAGTAGCGGAGTTCGCCCGGAAGCGGATGCTGCGCGAGCCACATCTTGCGCGTCGCGGGTCTCAGGCTTTGCACGGCGCCGCCATCGCCCGATGTGCAGGTCGCGCCCGGAACATATTGCAGCAGGTTGGCCTGATACTGCTCGGCGTCGTTGGCGAGCGGCGAACCGCCGACCGCGCCCGCGGCGCTCACGACGGCCGCCACGCGGCTTCGGATCTCCGGATAGGCGACCAGCGCTTCCAGCAGGTCGGGGGCACCCTTTGAATAGCCGATCAGCACGAGGCGCGGCGCGCCCTCGGGCGCGGGCATCGTCATGAGCGTGTCGCGAATCTGGCGTGCGTTGTGGGTGGAACTCGACAGCGCATCGACGTCGATCAGCGTCGCATCGAAGCCGTACTGGCGCAAATGCGCGACGACGGTATCGGGCGGATTCAGCCAGGGCTTGAAGCAGTCATAGCCGACACCCGGCACGACCGCTGCGATGAGATGCCGTCGCGATTGCCCCAGATCGACGGGCTCCCCGGTGCCGGCAGGTTCGGTGCCCACGCGGGTCAACGCGTCCTCGCAGGGGCGGGAGTCGGGCAGCGCCGAGCCGCGCGCTGCGAGCACGGCGCAATAGATTTCGCGGAATCGGCCTCGCTTGTCCGCGACGCCGGCCTGCGATGCAGGCATCAAAACCATTGGCGGCGTATCGGACGAGTATGGGATCAGCGGCTTCGTCGCGCAGGCGCCGAGAAGAACGCCTGTCGCCATCGTCGACAGCACGATGCGAGCCCGGCACCGCGCGCGGATCGCTGCAACCTGCGCTCTCGATGACTCACTGATGTGCATCGCCGGTTGCTCCAGGTCCGCGGATATCCGGTTCGTCGAGATAGGGCACCCAGTCGAGAAACTCCACGTCGGACAGGCTGTGCGGACGGGTCGCGAAGAACACGACCGCGCGCAGTCCATCGGTATGGTAGGTCGCTCCGCCGAGTGTCGAGCGGGAATGGTCCTGCGGCGTCGCGCCCACACCGTTCACGAATCCGAGCTTTTCGAGGCCGCCCGAATACATCAGGTCCTGGATCAGATAATTGCGCGCCTCGTCGACGTTCTCGTGCAGCACGAGTCGGGTTTCGCCGCGCGGCGCAAAGCGGCCGCCGACGGGGCGACCCACTTGTGCGACGTAGACCCGTTGCCCCCGGAAGCGGATCGGCGCGAGCCAGCCCCGGATCCAGGTCGCCGGCGCGCCCGCCTGCGCCTGCTTGCGCATCACGAAGTCCGGCTCGCGCCCAAAGAGCCGCTGCGCGAGATCGTACTCGCGCGCATCACGCCGATAGTCGCGACGCACCAGCGCCGCGCCGATGTCGGCGAGCTGGCCGATGCCGACGGCGTTCAGCGGATCGGCCTGGGCAGTCCCGCTCGCGTCGGTGGCGCAGCAGGGCAGCTGCTCGAGTGCGGCGCGCAGCGACGCGAGGTCGTTGCAATCCGTGATCGCGGTTTCGGGAAACGGCGAAGGGCCTTGCACGAGACGCGGATCCACAGTCCCGCCGGGCACGAGCAGAAACAGCGAGAAAGGAATCAGCGTCTGGTTTCCCAACAGATCGACATTGACGAGTTTGATGCCCTGGTCGGGATTCGTGAACAGAATGCCCGACCGTGTCTCGCCCGGCGGGATCGGATTGCTGAACCCGAGGTTGCTGAAATAGTCGTCGATGCTAGTATTCGTTGCGCCGCCGGCGAGCGTATGCAGGGACCACGCCACTTCGTGAGGCGAAAAGTAGTCCGGGTCGGTACCCGAGCGCAACAGCCACAGCGCCTGCGATGTCCCGTTCTGCACTTCGAGCCAGAGCGGCTGGACGCCTGTCTTGTTGATGTCGGTGCCATACATTCGGATGCTGTCTTCGCGGCTGAGCACGGTTGCGCTCACGCGCACGCTGCGACTGGTCGCGCTGACCTCGCGCTGACGCAGCGGCCCATCGTCAGCGTCGGGCGGGACGTGCCATGTCGTGCAGCCGGTCAGCGCAAGCGCGAGACCAAGCGCGATACAGAGCGCGCGCGCGGCGGGGGCCAGTGCGCGATGCACGGTTTGCGAGAGGTTCACTGCTGCGCTCCGGGCGTCACGTGCAACACCTTGTGCGGCGTGATCCATGGAAAGACTTCGATCTCGGAAAGCGGCCTCGGCGTGCGGTCGAACACGAGTACGACGCGATTGCCGTCCGTGTAATACGGATCGGTCGTCAGGTTCCTGCCCGGTGCGCTTTCCAGTGCGGGGCCCACTCCCGTCACGAGACCGATCTTTGTAAGGTTCTGCGAATACGTCATGTCTTCGGTGAGCGCGGTGCGTGCTTCGTCCACGTCCGGGTCGATCTTGTGTGTGACGAACGTCGAAGCGTGCCAGGTGAGGCGTATGCCGATGTCGCGACTGATCTGACCGACCCACACGAGCTTGTCGTGGTAGCGCATGTTGGTGAGCCACAGGCGCATGTGGTTGCGCTGGTGGATGTCGCCCCGCGCCTTTTGCAGCGCAATGTCCTGCGCGCGTCCGAACAGATACAGGTCGCTCACGGGTGCGTTCACATACGGTTCGCCGGACAGCGCAGCGCCGATCATCCGCCGGATCGCGCCGGACCACTTCTGCTCCGTGAGGCTCCAGCCACGCCGCACGAGTGCGGGAAGGGCGTCGTCGCGGCTGCCGACGATCACCAGGTTGAGCGGGTCGCCGTGCTTCGAGCCGTTTTCGTTGGTCGCGCAGCATGGCAGCGCTTCGAGCGCAGCGCGGAAACTCGCGTCGTCCGTGTAGTTCGCGGTGGGCTCTTGGGGATCGGCGATACGGTTGAATGTCTGGCTGCGCTCGTAGTCGGCCTCGAACCCGGGTACTACCGTGAGTACGGAAAAAGTAGAGGCGCGTCCTCTCGCGACGAGGTCCACCTGCACGAGCTTGGCGCCTTCGTTGAGGTGGGTTAGCACGAATCCCGAGACGGTCTCTCCGGGGCGGACGGGGTTATGAAAAGCGAGCGCGCGAAACCGGCGATCGAGTTCGGCATTGCCCGAAAACGCCTCGGCCGCTTCCGAAGCGGGAAAGAAGTTCGGATCGACGCCGGGCGACAGCAGAAAATAGCTGCGGTCGTCGTTGTTCTTCACCTCGATCCAGACGGGCTGAATCTGCCGGTCGGCAAGCGGGACGCCGTACACGGCTGCGCTTTCGTCTGACGACAGCACGGCTGTCGAAACCTGAATGCCGTCCTCGATGCGCGTGACCGCGCGATTTCGATATCCCGGTACCGAAACCGTTGACGGCGCTGCGGCACAGCCGGCCAGTACGCAGCAGACGACGATGAGAGCCGGCATCCGCGTCACGATGCGGTTCATCAGGATACCTCTTCGCTGGGATCCTCGGTTCAGTGCTGTCGACGGAAACGATCGCGCGCTTCAGGCCGTTCGCGGCGCGTGTGCGGCTTTGTTCGAAATGCTATTGGCCAGTTTAGTCGATTGGGGGAGTGCGGTCGTTGGGTTTCGCGTCGCGTCGGTTAAGCGCGGTCGATGTTCCGCTTCGGATCCGATTGCACCCCTTGCCGCCTGTTCAAACGCATAAGCAATCAATGCCTTCACGCCGCCGGGGCATTGCCTATTCCGTCAAAAAAGAGGTCCACGAGATGGGCAACGCGCGATTTCGACGAGCCGCCTTGCTCGATGGCGAGAGAAACCGCCGTGACCATACACACGAGATCGTCGAAAGAGACGTCCTTGCGAACCGCCCCCGCCTTCTGGGCACGCTGAAGCAGCCGGCGTCCTTCGTCACGGCCCGCGTGACAGCCCGGCGTATCTGCCTGGAGTACCGTTCCGAGCAATGCAGCCAGCCCGCGATAGTGGCTCGCGTGACTCACGAGTTCCTTGACGAACGCGCGTATGGAAGCGCTCGGCTCGAGCTTGTCATCTCGCGCACGGCTCGCCTTGGCGAGTGACAGGAGACGCGCATCGCTCGTCGCTGCGAGGAGCACGTCGCGCGTCGGAAAGCGACGATAGAGCGTGCCGATACCCACCTTGGCACGCTTCGCTATATCGTCGAGCGACGCGTCTGCGCCTCGTTCGAGAAATACCTCTTCCGCCGCTTCGAGAATACGTTCCCGGTTGCGGGCGGCATCGGCGCGCAGCGGCGCTTCGTCGGTCGCGCAAAGCTTGCTTGTCATGCTTGCCTTCATTTCGCTTGAAAAGTGGATGATGCCTCCATATACTAAACGGAGCAACGCTCCACTTAAACAGAGGCAGAGATGACAAAGCGATTCGAAAACAGGATTGTGGCGATTACCGGCGGCAGCGAGGGCATTGGCCTCGCGACGGCCAGGCGCTTCGCGGCCGAGGGCGCACGGGTGTATGTCACCGGTCGCAGGCAGGATCGGCTCGCGCAGGCGGTGGAAGAAATCGGCAACGGTGCCGTCGGCGTACCGGGAGACGCCGGCAACCTCGCCGACCTCGATCGGCTCTACGAGCGTATTGAGCACGACCACGGCAGGCTCGACGTGGTTTTTGCCAATGCCGGCGTCTCCGAGAGCGAGCCGCGGCCACTGGGAATGATCGACGAGGAGAGCTTCGATCGTCTCTTCGGCCTGAACGTGCGCGGCCTGCTATTCACGGTGCAGAAAGCGTTGCCGCTCTTGTCGTCGGGTGGCGTGGTCGTCCTCAACGGCTCGGTTGCGGGCAGCAAAGGCTTTCCTGGCCAGTCGCTCTACAACGCGAGCAAAGCGGCCGTGCGCTCGTTCGCACGAAGCTGGACCAGCGACCTGAAGGAACGAGGCATCCGGGTGAACGTGATCTCACCGAGTGGTACCGAGACACGCCCGATGCGCAGCTACCTCGATGCGCGCCCGGGAGTCGAAGCGTTTCTGAAGCAGACCGTGCCGCTGGGCCGCCTCGCGCAACCGGATGAAATCGCGCGCGCCGTGCTCTTCCTCGCATCGAGCGAAAGCAGCTACATCGCGGGCGTCGAACTCTACGTCGATGGTGGCTTACTCGCCGTTTGAGCCCTCACTGTCACCGTCGCGTCGCTGTTGTTTCGAGTTTGGGTATCTTCAAGCGTGAAGCACGGTGCGCCCGTTTGTTTTCGTCTTGCAGACGCCGGGAGCAGGAGCGCAACAGGTGGCTCATCGCTTCCGGCGCCAATCCAGGGCGGCTGAATTCGCTTCGTCAAATCTGAACGCCGCCCGCCACTTCTATGCGCTGCGCGTTGACCCAGCCGAACTCATCCGACAGAAGCCCCGCAATAACCGGCCCCACGTCGGACGGCAATCCGGCCCGGCCGAGCGCCGTATGCGCTGCAACGGCCTTGTTGACTTCCGGGTTGTCGCGCACGACGCCACCGCTAAAGTCCGTCGCGATGGCGCCCGGCGCCACGACGTTGACGGCGATTCGGCGCGGCGCGAGTTCGAGAGCCATATAGCGCGTCAGCGCTTCAACGGCCGCTTTCATCGGACCGTAGATGGCGCGCCCCGGATACGCAAAGCGCGCCAATCCCGATGAGATGTTCACGATGCGGCCGCCGTCGTTGATGAGCGGCAGTAACTTTTGCGTCAGCAAGAACGGCCCCTTGAAATGGACCGCGAACTGCGCATCGAGCTCCGCCTCGGTGCCGCTGCTGAGCGTAGCCGTCGAAGATATGCCCGCGTTGTTCACCAGATAATCGAAGCGCGTTGCATTCAGCGTATTGAGCGCTTCTTGAAGACGGGGGACGAAAGCGTCGAACGAGCCTGCATTTCCGATGTCCAGTTGCAGGCCGATTGCCTGTGCGCCGGCTTCGGCGGCAAGCGTGCGAACTTCCTCGGCCGCCGCGCGATTGGCGTTGTACGTGAAGATCGAATCGATTTTTTGTCTTGCAAGCCGTAAGACAGTGTCGCGTCCAATCCCCCGGCTACCTCCGGTGACGACCGCGATGCGCGAGCGTGTGCGACTGTCGTTGTTCGTTGCCATCTGGCACCTCTTATCACGTTGAACTAGCGTTATTTTCTTGCCGGCGCCGACGGCAAGTTAATACCCGATCCCGCCCGAATCTTGCCTGATCCTGCCGCGCTTACTAACATGGCGCGACGCGCTCCCGCGAGCCTTTTCGCACAACCTTTCATATGAGCCAGCCATGTCGGACGAACTAGCCGCCGCACTGGTGCGTTATACGGAGAACCAGCCCGGAACCAGCCCCTACGCGACAGCGGTGGATGGCATGTTGATTCTCCGTTCCGACCACCCGAGGCCGCCGACGTTTCGCGCCATGGGCCCCGCGTTGTGCATCGTCGCGCAGGGTGCGAAATGGGCCAGTTTCGGCGGGGAAGAACTGGAGTACCGGGCCGGTCAGGCGCTGGTGGTCGGGGTGCAGACTCCGTCGCAAGGCCGCGTGTTCATGGCGAGTCCGGACGAGCCTTGCCTGGTTCTGTTGCTTGCGCTCGACCTCGCCATGATGCGCACCGTGGCGATGGAGATGTCGTCGCCTCCTTTACCGGCGGCCGAGGCCAGTCAAGGCGTTTTCGTTGCGGACTTCGACGGTCCGCTGGCCGATTGCGCGCTGCGAATCGTGCGCTTGCTGGACACGCCGCACGCGATTGGCTTCCTGTATCCGCTCGTCATGCGCGAGATTTGCTATTGGCTGCTGAGCGGCCCGAAAGGCCCTGAAATCGCGAGGCTGGTGTCGACCGAAAGTGCTTCTCACCGCCTGCTGCGCGCAGTCGAAAATCTCAGGGCGCGATTCACCGAGCCTGTGCGCGTGGAAGATCTGGCTGAAATCGCGCAACTCAGTCCGTCGGCGTTCCACCGGCAATTCAAGGCGCTGACGGGGCTGGCCCCGCTTCAGTATCAGAAGCAGGTACGCCTGCTGGAGGCGCGCAGACTGCTGCTCTCCCAATCGATGAGTGTCCAGTCCGCTGCATTCGAGGTCGGCTATGAAAGCCCGTCGCAATTCAGCCGCGAATACGCGCGGATGTTTGGCGCACCCCCGAAAAGAGACCTCGTCAATGCGAAGGCGATTTTCGAGGCTGCGTGAGCGAGGCCTTCTGTCCGTCACGAACAAAGGGTTGCTTTCCATTGCCACTCGGCACTCATCAGCCGTCCGTCGAAACGGTGGTGGCCTCCCATGCATCGATTTCCACGTTCAATGCCGACAGCTTGTCTCGAACGAGCCCGAGTGCGTCGCTGCCGAGCAAGAGATGCGTGGGCGGATGATCCGCTGCGATGGCGGCCAGCATTGCACGCGCCGCTTTCCTCGGATCTCCCGGTTGCTTGCCACTTCTTTCCTCGCGGGCCTGGCGGACGGGATTGAAAATATCGTCGTAATCCGAAATCGTGCGCGGGGTCCGCGTCATCGAACGACCCGCCCAGTCCGTGCGAAACGAGCCCGGCGCCACGGCCGTCACGGCAATGCCGAAGGGCTTCACTTCTTTGCCGAGCGCCTCGGAGATTCCCTCCAGCGCAAACTTGCTCCCGCAGTAATAAGCGATTCCCGGCATCGTGATGTAGCCGCCCATCGACGTGATATTCAGAATGTGGCCGCGGCGGCGCTCGCGCATGAAGGGCAGGACGGCCTTCATCATGGCGACCGCGCCGAATACATTCACGTCGAACTGTCGGCGCATTTCCGAAAGCGGCGACTCCTCCAGAATGCCCTCGTGCCCGTAGCCGGCATTGTTGACCAGCACATCGACGGGCCCGATGCTGGCCTCGATTTGCGCCACGACTGCGTCGATCGCGTCGAAGTCGGTCACGTCGAGCACACGTGCCCAGGCGGCATTCGCGGCGACGGACTCGAATTCGCGCTTTGCCTGCGCACTTCTCACCGTCCCGACGACCTTGTGACCCGCCGCCAGCGCTTCCTCTGCGAACGCGCGGCCAAAGCCGCTGCTGACGCCGGTGATGAGCAGCGTTTTGCCGGATGCCATTGAAGCTCTCCCGAATGTTGGTTGGAGAGTGCATGTTATTCTCGGGAAAGCGGCAAATTAAGCCCGGTTCCGGTGATTTTCTTGCATAAAACTATGAGCACGACGCCTGCTTCGACCCCACGTCCCACGCTGTCCTCTCGAAGCCAGAAGCGCATGGTGGCCCTGCTACGCGCGTTGGCGCCCGACGAGGGCTACAACCTCACCGCGCTGCCTGGCGTCCGCATCTTGCGGTCGAACCGGGCACTGTCGCGCACGCCTGTTCTGTACGACCCCGGTATCGTGATCGTCTGCCAGGGCTGCAAGCGGGGCTATTTCGGCGACCAGCTCTACCTGTACGACGAGCGGCACTACCTGGCCGTGTCCGTCCCTGTGCCGTTCAGCATGGAGACCGACGCGACCGGCGAGCGTCCACTGCTCGCGCTGTATCTGCACCTCGATTTCGCCTTGGCCGCCGAACTTGCGGAGCGGATCGACCGCGAAGGCGTGGCGGAGTGCCCCCCCGCGCCTCGGAGCATGATGTCGACGCCGATGGACGACGCGATGCAAACGTCCGTGCTGCGCTTCCTCGAGGCGATGCATCGGCCGCTCGAAGCGGCCGTGTTGGGCGTCGGGCTGCTGCGCGAACTGTATTTCCGGGTGCTCACCGGCGCGCAGGGAAGCGCGTTGCGCGAGGCTTTAGCCATGCGAGGGCACTTCGGCCAGATAGGCCGCTCGCTGCGCCTGATTCATGCGAGCTATGCGCAGCCCCTCGACGTGAGGCAACTGGCCGACGAAGCGGGCATGAGCATTCCCAGTTTCCACAGCCACTTCAAGGCGATTACGCAGGTGTCGCCGATGCAATACGTGAAGTCGACGCGCCTTCATCAGGCGCGCCTATTGATGGTGCGCAGCAAGCTGACCGCGGAGGCGGCGGGACACGCTGTGGGTCACGCGAGCCCATCCCAGTTCAGCAGGGAATTCAGGCGTTTGTTCGGTTTGACGCCGGCCGCAGAGGCGAGGCGCATGCGCGAGAGCTTCGCGATCCCGCCCGTATTCGCGGATACGGCGTATGTCTCATCGCACTGAATTCGCCAGAACCGCGACCGGCAACGCCCCCAGCACCTCCCGCACCGGCACCGTCCGCGTCTGCGGCACCTGCGGTTGCGTGTCGCTCAACCAGTCGTGCCACTGCGAATCCGCGAAACCCTGCGGCACTTCCACCGTCGTATCGCCCCACCGTTGCGCGGCGACGAGCGGAATCCCGGCGTCTTCGAGCAGCGGCGCAGCGAGACGCGTGACGATCACGACCGCCCGGTCGTCGCCGTGCTGACGCGCAAACGCGATCACCCGCGCCGCGTGCTCGCCGTGCACCGCGAGCGGCAGATACGCGCCGTCGCTCAGCAGCGACGGCGCGCGTGCGCGCAACGCCAGCAGCCGCCTCACGACGCCGAGCTTCACCCGCGCATCGCGCCATTGCGCGAGCCGCGCGGACGGCGGCTCGCCGCTCGCATCGTCTTCGCTCAGCGCCGCCGCGCGCAGCGCGAAATCGACGGGCCGCCGGTTGTCCGGATCGACGAGGCTGAAGTCCCATAGTTCGGTGCCCTGATAAAGATCCGGCACACCCGGCGACGTCATCCGCAACACCGTCTGCGTGAGCGAGTTCAGCGCGCCGGCCGGCGCGATCCGCGCGACGAACGCCTGCAGCGCGTGCAGGAACCCGTCGCGCCGCTGCGGCGCGAGGATGTCGAACAGGAACGCGCGGCAGCCTTCTTCGTACGTTTCGTTCGGCGCGAGCCAGTTCGTGCGCTGCTTCGCTTCGCGCAGCGCCTTCAACTGCCATTGCGCGACGCGTTCCGCGAGCGCGTGCACGCCGGCTTCGTCGTTCGCGGAAAGGTCCGGCGGCCAGCAGCCGATCAGCGTCTGATACAGCATCGCTTCGGCGGCCGGTCCCGGCGCCCAGTCGGCGGACGTCGGGTCGCCGTTGCGGCGGTGCGGCTGGTTCAGCGTCGACCACGCGCGCAGCGTCGCGGCCCATTCGTGCGGAATCTCGCTGAGCACCGCAAGCCGCGCGCGCGTGTCTTCGCCGCGTTTGTGGTCGTGCGTCGCGGTCGCGAGCAGCGCGTGCGGAAAGCGTCGCTGACGCAACTGGTTGCCCGCGTGAAAGTCGTCGACCGTGCGCGCGAAGTCGCCGGGATCGGCGCCCACTTCGTTGCGCGACAGCAGGCGGCCGTAGCGATAGAGCGCGGTGTCCTCGATCGCTTTCGCCGCGAGCGGCGCGGTGAGTTGCGAGAACAGCGCGAGCGCGGTGCGCTGGGCGACGAGCGCGTGGCTGAGCGGTCCGTTCGATGTCGATGCGCCGTTGCCGTTGCCGTTGCGCGAAGCATTCGCCGCATTCGCCGCCGCGCGCGGCGAGCGGCTCGCGGCATTCGTCGGCGTCTGCGCGGCAGGGCTCGCGTTGCCGCTGGCGTCCGCGCTCGCCCGTTCGCCGCCGAGCCATGCGTCGACGTGCGTGAGCGCCGCCTGCCACGCGCGCGGCAGCGTGCGGCGCGCGGCGGCGAGCGCGATGTCGTAGTGCGCGTTGTCGGCGGCGGTCCGCATCCCGTTGATCGGATAGATGCGATACACCGGAAAGCCGATCGCGAGCTGCGCGACCGCGCGATGGATCGCCGCGTGCGTGTAGTCGCGCGTCGCCGGTTGTTCGCGTGCGATGCGATGCAGCGCGCGCGTCGCGTGATCGAGTTCGGCCGCGAGATACGCGGCGAGTATCTCGCGGCGCGCGTCGAGGGCGATCTGCGCGAACGGCGCGTCGCTGCCCGACACGGACGCCCACGTTGCCGCGAGCGGTTCCGCGCCGGCCGGATCGTGCAGCAGCGCGCCGACGTCGTTCATGAAGTCGTAGCCGGTCGTGCCTTGCACGGGCCAGTCCTCGCGCAGCGTTTCGCCGTGCGCGAGCACCTTCTCGACGACGATGTACGGCGGGTCCGGGCGCAGATTCGCGAGCCGCTGACGCAGCCGCTCGCCATACTCGCGCGGGTCCGCGAGGCCGTCGATGTGATCGATCCGCACGCCGTCGATCACGCCGTCCGCATAGAGCCTGAACACGAGCCGATGCGCGGCCTCGAACACGTCGTGACGCTCGACGCGCACGCCGGCGAGCGCGTTCACGTCGAAGAAGCGCCGCCAGTTGACCTCGTCGTTCGCGGTGCGCCACCACGCGAGCCGGTAGTGCTGGCGTTCGAGCAGCCGGTGCAGCCGTTCGCGCGGCACGGGGTCGGCGCTCGCATACGCCTGGAGCACGAGTTCGATCGCGTCGGTGCCGTTGCGCTCGACGTAGTCGCGCAGCGCATCGCGCGCTCGCGCCGCGCGCTGCTGGTCGTCGGGCTGCGTCGTGAGGCTTCGGAACGGCGCGGCGAGCGCGGTGAGATCCGCATGATCGGCGGACTGCAGCAGCGCGGCGTAATCGACCGGACACACCGGACACACATGCGGCCCATACGCGACGACGAATCGCGCATTCGCCGCATCGAAGCCCAATTCGATGCGGCCCGCTGCGAGTTCGTCGCCGTACGGCGCGCCGAGAAACGGCACGAGCACCTTGCCGCGCAGCGCGGGGTCCGGCGAATGCCAGTCCACGTCGAAGTGGCGCGCATACGCGCTGTGGCGTCCCCATTCGAGGATGTCGAGCCACCACGCGTTGTGCGCGCCGCCCACGCCCATGTGGTTCGGCACGATGTCGACGACGAGCCCCATCCCGCGTTCGTGCAGCGTCGCGGACAGCCGCCGCAGCGCGGTCTCGCCGCCCAGTTCCGCGCTGACGGCCCCGTAGTCGACGGTGTCGTAGCCGTGCATCGAGCCCGGTTGCGCAGTCGTCACCGGCGACACGTACAGATGGCTGACGCCGAGCGCGGCGAAGTAGTCGACGTGCGCGAGCGCATCGTCGAACGTGAAGCGGTGATGAAGCTGCAGACGCAGTGTCGCGCGGGGAAGTGTCATGGCATCGCCAAGGGCTTAAGCGGAGTCGTTGGAAAGCGGCGCGGCGTGCGCGGACGCGAGCGCGCGTGCGCGCCGGATGGTCTCGATGCGCGCGGCGACGGCCGGATCGGCGAACAGCGCGTCGACGTTCAGCGACAGACGTCGCCGCCAGTTCGGATGCTCGTCGATCGAACCCGGCAGGTTCGGCTGGTCCGCGAGCGCGAGCAGATCTTCGAGCGGGCACGTGACGAGCGGGCTCGCGGTGCCGGCGACGAAGCCGAGCGCCGCGTCCACCGGCGCGTCGTCGCGCGGCGGAGCAGGGGCGTCGCGCGGCGCGCAGCCGGCCTGCTGGAACGCGTGCCACAGCTTGTCGCGATCGTGCTCGCGCTGCGCGTGTTCGAGCGCGACCGGATCGCGGCCGTCTGCGCGCGGCACCGTCTGACCGATGCGGTTGCGCCAGTCGATGTCGTTGCCGCCCCACCAGCCGGCGATGGTCGGCAGATCGTGCGTCGTCGTCGTGGCGACGCCGTTCGGGTCCCAGCGATCGGGCGGCAGGAACGCCTGCCCGTCCTGCTCGAACCACAGCACGCGCGTGCCGTACAGCGCATGCGCGGCGAGCCGCTCGCGCAAGCCCTCGGGCACGGTGCCGAGATCCTCGCCGATCACGATCGCGCGATGCCGCCACGATTCGAGCGCGACGAGCCGCAGCAGATCGTCGAACGGATAGCTCAGATACGCGCCGTTCTTCGCGCTTTCGCCTTCGGGCACGACCCACAGCCGGCGCAGCCCGAGGATGTGGTCGATGCGCACGCCGCCCGCGTGCGCGAACGCGGCGCGCAGCATGTCGATGAACGCGCGAAAGCCGTTGTTGTGCATCGCGCGCGGCGAAAACGTCGTCAGCCCCCAGCTTTGTCCGGCCTGGTTGAAAAGATCCGGCGGCGCGCCGACGGACACCCGCTGCAGCATGTCGTGCGGCAGCGACCAGCTATGGCTGCCCGCGCCGTCGCAGCCGACCGCGAGGTCCGCGACGAGGCCGATCGCCATCCCCGCGTCGAGCGCGCTCTGCTGCGCGCGCTGCAGGCCGTCGGCGGCGAGCCATTGCAGGAAGCGATGAAAGTCGACTTCGCGCCGGTTCTCCGCCGCGAACGTCGCGACGTCGGCGCTTCCCGGGTCGCGCAGACCGGCCGGCCAGTCGCGCCAGTGGCGCCATCCGCCCGGTCCGCGCAGCATCGCGGCCTGCAACGCCTCGAAGCGCGCGTGATCTTCGAGTGCTTGGCCACCGTTTGCGCAGAACGCGTCGAAGGCGTCCGCATGCGGCGAGCCGCTCGCGCGGTCGTGCTCGCAAAACCGGTCGAACAGCGCGCGCAGCACGGCGAGTTTCAGCGACGCCGCGCGCGGCCAGTCGATCAGCGGCAGCGCCTCGAGTTCGCTCCACGCATCGCCGACGCCGGCCGCGACGCTCGCGTCGTGCGCGGCCTGCGCGCCGAATCGCGCGGCGGGGTCGATGTGCGCGACGTTCAGCCAGAGCCGCGACGACGGTGCATATGGACTGAAGTGGCCCGGGTCCGCGCTGAACATCGCGTGCGTCGGGCTCACCGCGAGCGCGTGCGCGCCGCGTCGCCCGGTTTCGTCCGCGAGCGTCGCGAGCGCGGTGTAGTCGCCGATGCCGCCGTCGCCCGCGCGGCGCAGCCCGTAAAGTTGCGCGGCGACGCCCCACAGCCGGGGCGCGTGCGCGGCGTCCGCGGCGCTCGCGTCAGGTCGTGCGCGCCATGCGTCGTCGATCGTATGGCACCGTCGCGGCGCGACCGCGAGCGTCAGTTGATGGTCGTTCACCGTCAGCGTGTGATAGCCGGGCTCGTAGACCGGCGCGAGCAGCGCGGGCTCGCCTTTGGGCATCGCGAAGCGTCCGTCGATGCGCGCGCCGCTTTCGAGGTCGATCTGATAACGGCTGCCCGTGCGCCCGACCGACGCCGGCAACGCAATCGCGTTCTCGCATTCGGCGGTGATGAGCGGCGGCAGCCGCCGCGCGGACTGCTCGGCGTTGACCGCCGCCGCGCTCTGCCGCAGCTGCGTGGCCGTTGCGCACGGCAGTCCCGCGCAGTCGAGCAGCGCAGCGAGCGTGCTGTCCGGCACGCGCCGCGACACGCCCTCGACGTCCGACCATTCGATCTGCAGACCGATGCGGGACGCAAGCGCCGCGAGCGACTCGGTGTAGCGCGTGGCGTTCATCGTGCGTGCCCTCCGCCGTGTTCGTCGTTCGACCACGGCTGCGGACCATGATGCTGCGCGTACTCCTGCACGTCGCCGGTGATCCACGCGACGCACGTGCAGCGCGGCAGCACCTGAGCATCGATGCGGTCGCGCGCGCGCGGCGGCGTTTCGAACACGACGGTGCCGTCCGGCTGCTGCGGCAGCGCGACGTCGTCGCGGCCGAGGTTCAGCGCGATCGACAGCGTCTCGCCGTCTTCCAGCCGCCAGCGCGCGACCAGCGCGGCCGTGTCGCGGCCGGTGTCGTCGACGAGTACGGTCGCGTGATCTGCCTTCGCGTGCCGCAGGCGCGGCACCAGGAGACGGCTGCGCACCGCGAGCGCCGACTTGTAGAAGTGCATCCATTGGAGCCGTTCGAGATCGTCCGTGCGGCCGTCCGTCGACGCGGACGATGCAGAAGAGGCGGGCGGCGCGGGCGGCGACGAGGCGGCGAACGTCGCCGGATCGTTCGGATCGGGAATCTGCGCGCGGCGGGCCGGGTCGGCGAACGCGCCGAACGCGGCGAACTCGCGGCGGCGGCCTTCGCGCACCGCGTCCGCGAGTTCGCCCGTGTAGCCGGCGAAGAACTGGAACGGCTGCTTCGAGCCGTGCTCCTCGTCCATGAACAGCAGCGGAATCTGCGGCGATAGCAGCATCAGCGCGGTGGCCGCGCGCAAGCCCTGGTCGTCGTCGACGAGCGCGCGCAGACGGTCGCCGAACGCGCGATTGCCGATCTGATCGTGGTTCTGCAGGAACAGCACGAACGACGTCGGCGGCAGATGTCCGCTCGGCTCGCCGCGCGGCGCGCCCGCGTGCACCGGCGACGGATCGCCCTGATACACGAAGCCCTCGACGAGCGCGCGCGCGAGCTTGCGGATCGGCTCGTCGGCGAACGCGCGGTAATAGCCCTCGGACTCGCCCGTCAGCAGCACGTGGATCGCGTGATGCGCGTCGTCGTTCCACTGCGCGTCGAAATGAGATTCGAGCAGATTCGCGGTGTTGTGCTCGTTTTCCAGCACCAGATGCACGTGGCGTCCGCGATCGATGCGCGCATGCACGTGGTCCGCGAGTTCGCGCAGCCATTCGTCGTTGTTGATCGCGTGCGCGGCGTCGATCCGCAGGCCGTCGAAGCGGAATTCGTTCAGCCAGTAGAGCGCGTTGTCGCAATAGAAGTCGCGCACCTCGAAGCGCTCGAAGTCGGGCCCTTCGCCCCACGGCGTGCCCGGGCCGCCGTGGAAAAACGGCTTCGCGTAGCGCGGCAGCCAGTTGCCGTCGGGGCCGAAGTGGTTGTACACGACGTCGAGGAACATCTGCAGCCCGAGACCGTGCGCGGCGTCCACGAGCGCCTTCAGTTCGTCGACGGTGCCGTACGCCGCGTGCGGCGCGTACGGCAGGATCACGTCGTAGCCCCAGCCGCGCTCGCCCGGGTAGTCGTGCAGCGGCATCAGCTCGATCGCGGTGACGCCGAGTTCCGCGAGCGCCGGCAGTCGTTTCGCGACGCCGCGATAGCCGCCGAGCGCGCCGACGTGCAACTCGTACAGCACGGTTTCTTCCCACGCCCGGCCGGCCCAGTGCGTGTTCCGCCACGCATGCGCGCGCGGATCGATCACCTGGCTTGGCCCGTGCACGCCCTGCGGCTGGAATCGCGACGCCGGGTCGGGCACCGACTGCTCGTCGTCGATGCGAAAGCGGTACAGCGCGCCCGGCCCGCACGGCGCCTGCGCTTCGAACCAGCCGTTGCCGGTCGGCGTCATCGGCACCGGCGCGAGCGTGAGCGCCGCGCCGCCCGCCGCGTCGAATTCGACCTGCACGCGCTCGCACGACGGCGCCCACAGGCGAAAGCGCGTCAGCGGCTGCGCGAGCGTCGCGCCGGTCAGTTGCGCGCCGAACGGCAGGCAGTGCGCGTAGTGGCGGGCGTGCGATTCCTGGCTTGACGTGGACATCGAGAACCCCTTTTATGGACGGCGGAGCGGCGCGGCGTCGGCCGCGTCGTCCGTCGACGTCGCCGGCCCGATGTCGGCATGGTCGGCGTGATCGGCGTGATCGGCGTGATCGGCGACCGCCTGCGGTACGCGAGCCGGCGCGCGGTCGAGCGCGGGATCGCGGGTCGGCCTCGCGCACAGCATCACGAGCGCGTGCGCGCCGACTTCGATCGTGTCGCCCGGCAGCGTGCGCGGCGCGGCTTCCCCCGCGTCGTCGGCCGCGGTGTCGACGAGCACGTCCCACTGCATGCGCGGCGCGGGCGCGGCGAACGTGAGCGCAGCCGACGACGCGTTCAACATCAACAACAATACTTCCGTTTCGCCGCCGATGGCCGCCCCGACGCGCCGCAGCGCGAACGCGAGCGCATTCGGGTCCTGCCACGCGTCGGGCGACAGCGGATCGCCGCGTTCGTCGAACCATTCGGTGTCGTGCATGCCGGGCAGCACCTCGCGGTCGCCGGACAGAAAATGCGCTTCGCGCAGCAACGGGTGCTCGCGGCGCAGCGCCGTCATGCGCGCGACGAACGCCGTCATCGCCTGCGCGCGCGGTGTGTCGGCGAGACTCCAGTCGATCCACGACATTTCGTTATCCTGGCAATACGCGTTGTTGTTGCCGAGCTGCGTGCGCAGCATCTCGTCGCCGGCGGCGAGCATCGGCGTGCCGAGCGCGACAAAGAGGGTTGCCAGCATCGAGCGTGCCACGCGCGCGCGCGTCGCGAGAATCGCGGCGTCGTCAGTCGGCCCTTCGACGCCCCAGTTGGCACTCCAGTTCTCGTTGTGGCCGTCGCGGTTGTCTTCGCCGTTCGCTTCGTTGTGCTTTTGCTCGTACGAAACGAGGTCCGCGAGCGTAAATCCGTCATGCGAGCTGACGTAGTTGATCGATGCCCACGGCCGGCGCGAGCGCCGCTCGAACAGGTCCGCGGAACCGGTGAGCCGCGCGGCGAGTTCCGCGCGCTGGCCGGGGTCGCCGCGCCAGTAGCGGCGCACGCTGTCGCGAAAGTGATCGTTCCATTCGGAAAAGCCGGGCGGATGGTTGCCGAGCTGATAGCCGCCCGGGCCGAGATCCCACGGCTCGGAAATCAGCTTCAGCGGTGACAGCACCGGGTCCTGGCGCAGCACGTCGAAGAAGCCGGAGCCCGGATCGAAGCCGGTCTGCTCGCGCCCGAGCGTGACGCCGAGGTCGAAGCGAAACCCGTCGATCCGGTACGACGTCGCCCAGTGGCGCAGCGAATCGACGACCATCTGCAGCACGCGCGGATGCGACAGGTTCATCGTATTGCCGCAGCCGGTGTCGTTGATCAGGTGCCGCTCGTCGCCCGGCACGCAGCGGTAGTAGTTCGCGTTGTCGAGGCCGCGCCACGACACCGTCGGCCCGCTTTCGCCGCCTTCGCACGTGTGGTTGTACACGACGTCGAGAAACACTTCGATGCCCGCCGCGTGCAGCTGGCGAATCGCGATGCGCATCTCGTCCGGGTCGTTGTTCGCGAGATACGACGGCTCCGGCGCGAAGAACGCGGCGGTGTTGTAGCCCCAGTAATTGCGCAGTCCGCGCTCGGTCAGAAAACGTTCGGATAACGACGCATGCACGGGCAGCAGCTCGATCGCGGACACGCCGAGCTTCACCAGATGCTCGACGAACGACGGCGACGCGAGCGCGGCGAACGTGCCGCGCTGCCGCGCGCGGCGATCGAGACGCTGCATCGTGCTGCCGCGCACGTGCGCTTCGTAGATCACCGTCTGCGACCACGGAATGTCGGGCCGCGTGTCGTGCGACCAGTTGAACGTTTCGTCGACGACCATGCATTTGGGCATCGCCGGGGCCGAGTCGCGGCGATCGAGCGACAGGTCCGCGCGATTCGAGTGCACGCGATAGCCGTACAGCGCATCCGACCAGCGGAACTGCCCGACGAGCCGCCGCGCGTAAGGATCGAGCAGCAGCTTGTGCGGATTGAAGCGATGCCCGTATTGCGGCTGATACGGCCCGTACGCGCGCAGTCCGTACACGGTGCCCGGATGCACGCCGGGCAGATAGCCGTGCCACACCTCGTCCGTGCATTCGGGCAGCGTGTAGCGCACGCGTTCGCGGCGGCCGGTGGCGTCGAACAGGCAGACCTCGATGCTCCACGCGTTCGCGGAAAACACCGCGAAGTTCGTGCCGAGCCCGTCCCACGTCGCGCCGAGCGGATACGGGCGGCCCGGCTGCATCCGGTCCGACTGCCCGGTGCGCACGGCCGGCCGGCTGATCATCGCGGCTCGCCTCGCTGCGCTCCGCGCGAGAGCCAACGTGCCGGCCGTGCTGAACGTACAGAACGTACGGTAGCCATCGCATCCCTTTGTTGTTCGCGTCGTGTTTGCAGAAAACGCAGCGCGCGGCGCCGGCCGGCTAGCGTCGTGCGCGCAGGATCAGCGTGCCGAGCGGCGGCAGCACGAGCGCCGCCGATTGCGGCCTGCCGTGGCTCGCGACCGGCTCGGTCACGACGAGGCCGCCGTTGCCGAGATTCGAGCCGCCATACAGGGCCGCGTCGGTGTTCACGACTTCGTCCCAGTGGCCCGGCTGCGGCATCCCGATCCGGTAGCCGTGACGCGGCACCGGCGTGAAATTGCAGATCGCGACGACCTCGCGGCCCGTGCCGTCCACGCGGCGAAACGCGTACACGCTGTTGTCGGCGTCGTCGCCGACGAGCCATTCGAAGCCGCCGGGCTCCGCGTCGAGCGCATGCAGCGCGGGCTCGGACGCATAGAACACGTTCAGGTCGCGCACGAGCGTCTGCACGCCGTGATGCAGCGGATCGTCGAGCAGATGCCAGTGCGGCGTGCCGTCGTGATCGAACTCGGCCATCTGCGCGAACTCGCCGCCCATGAACAGCAGCTTCTTGCCCGGATGCGCGAACATGAAGCCGAGGTACGCGCGCAGATTCGCGAAGCGCTGCCAGCGGTCGCCGGGCATCTTGCCGAGCAGCGACCCCTTGCCGTGCACGACCTCGTCGTGCGACAGCGGCAGCACGAACCGCTCGGACCACGCATAAACGAGCCCGAACGTCATCAGATGATGGTGATAGCGGCGATACACGGGGTCTTCGTGCATGTAGTGCAGCGTGTCGTGCATCCACCCCATGTTCCACTTGAAGTCGAAGCCGAGGCCGCCGTCTTCGAGCCGCGCCGACACACCCGGCCACGCGGTCGATTCCTCCGCGACGGTGATCACGCCCGGCCGCTGCGGCACGTACTGCACCTCGTGATTGAGGCGCTTCAGGAACGCGATCGATTCGAGATTCTCGCGTCCGCCGTAGATATTCGGCACCCATTCGCCGGCCGCGCGCGAATAGTCGCGATACAGCATCGACGCGACCGCATCGACGCGCAGCCCGTCGACGTGATAGCGCGACAGCCACGCGAGCGCCGACGCGATCAGGAACGCGCTGACCTCGCGGCGGCCGAGGTTGTAGATCATCGTGTTCCAGTCGGGGTGATAGCCTTCGCGCGGGTCCGCGTGCTCGTACAGCGCGGTGCCGTCGAATTCGATCAGGCCGTGCGTGTCGTTCGGAAAATGCGCGGGCACCCAGTCGAGGATCACGCCGAGCCCCGCTTCGTGTGCGCGATCGACGAACGCCGCGAATTTGAGCGGCGCGCCGAGCCGCCCGGTCGGCGCGAACTGCGCGAGCGGCTGATAGCCCCACGACCCGCCGAACGGATGCTCGGCGATCGGCAGCAATTCGATGTGCGTGAAGCCCATCCCTTGCGCGTACGGAATCAGCCGGTCGGCGAGCACGGTCCACGACGGCTCGACGCCGTCCTCGCCGTGCGCGGGCAGCCACGACGGCGCATGCACTTCGTAGATCGACAGCGGCGCGCGCGGCGTCTGCCGTTCTCCGCGCGATTGCAGCCAGTCGCGATCGCGCCACGCGTAGCCCTCGATCTCGTCGACCGGCGCGACGATCGACGCGGTCGCCGGCGGGCGCTCGCACTGCATCGCGCACGGGTCGGCCTTCAGCGGCAGCACGTGGCCGTGCACGCCGACGATCTCGTACTTGTAGCGCGCGCCCGGCGCGACGCGCGGCACGAACAGCTCCCAGACGCCCGCCGAATGACGCACCCGCATCGGATGTCGCCTGCCGTCCCACGAATCGAAGTCGCCGACCACCGACACGCGGCGCGCGTTCGGCGCCCACACCGCGAAGCGCACGCCCGGCACGCCGTCGACGGTCATCGGCCGCGCGCCGAGGCATTCGAGCACCGCGTACGGATCGCCGTCCGCGAGACGGCGCAGCGGGTCGTCGCCGAGCAGCGGACCGTACGAGTACGGGTCCTCGATTTCCTGATGCGTGCCGTGCCAGTCGATGTCGAGCCGGTACGGCACCGCGTCGGCGATCGGGCCCGCGAACAGCCCCGCCGGATGAATCCGGACGAGTTCGCCGAGCGTGCGCGCGTCGTCGCGCGCGACCACGCGCACGCTGCTCGCGTTCGGCAACAGCGCGCGCACGTACGGCACGCCGTCGATCCGATGCAGACCGAGCAGCGCGAACGGGTCCGCATGACGCGCGGCGGTCAGCGCGTCGATGTCGTGCTGATGCAGGCCGGCGGACGGCGGCAGTCTATCCATGGTCACCTCTTGCGTCGGCGTCGGAGTCGAGGGGCGGCGCGGCGGATGCGCCGAGCACGCGGCTCGCGATCGCGGCGAGGCCGCGCACGGGCAGTGCGAGCCACGTCGGCCGGTTTGCCGCTTCGTAGCGGATTTCGTAGGCGGCCTTCTCGATCAGGAACAGATCGAGCAGGCCCTGTTCGTGCGTCGCGCCGACGAGCGGCTGCGGCGCGTTCGCGGCGGCGGCGCGGTACTGGCTCAGGAACGCTTCGACCGCGTAGCCGCGAAAGCGCTCGAACAGCGTGCGCTTGCGGTCGGCGGTCTGCTGCGGCGCGCTTTCGGTCGTCGACTGCGCGGCCGCGCCCGCATACGACAGCGAGCGCAGCAGCCCCGCGACGTCGCGCAGCGCGCAGGCCTTCGCGCGACGATAGTCGAGCGGCCGCGCGGGCTCGCCTTCGAAGTCGATCAGATACGCGTCGCCCTGCGCGAGCAGCACCTGGCCCAGATGGAAGTCGCCGTGAATGCGTATGCGCAGCGCGCTCGCGTTGTCGGGCACGCGCGAGTCCATCGCCGCGAGCAGCGCGTCGCGCCGCGTGAGCAGGCTGCGCGCGAGATCGAGCGCGTCGTCGTCGAGCGTGTGCGTGCCGCCTTCCACGTGATGGCGCAGCACGTCGAGCGCGTCGACGACCATCGTCTTCGCATCGGCGACCCACGCGCGCACGTGGTCGGCGGACGCCGGTTCCGGCGCGAACGCCGGGTCGCCGGTCGGCGCCGCGAGCGCCGCGTGCAGTTCCCCGAGCCGCCGTCCGATCATGCCGATGATCGCGCAGTAGCCCTGCACCGCGTCTTCCTCTTTCGCGGCGTCGGGCGCGGCGTCCGCGCCGCCGTCGACCGCGAGCGCGAGTTCGTCGACGGTGCGGCGCAGATAGTCGAGCGCCCAGTCCCACGCGTTGCCCTGATTGTCGATATAGCCCTGCAGGATCGCGAGCGTATGCGGCACGCCCGCCGGATCGACGCGCACGACTTCGCCATAGAGCGGCGCGGTGTTCGAATAGCCGATCTGCGTCAGGTAGCGGCTCATCTCCGCTTCCGGATGCACGCCGCTCATCAGCCGGCGCACGAGCTTCAGCACGAGCGTGTCCGCGATGATCAGCGAGCTGTTGCTCTGCTCGGCGGCGAGCCAGCGGATGTCGGGCGTGTCGCCGAGATCGAGTTCGTCGAAGCGCGAACTCGGCTCGAAGCGGATCACGCTCTGCTGCACCGTCGGCACGGCCGCGCGCTCGCGCAGCTTGTGAAGCACGCCGTGCGCGAACAGCGGCAGCGAAAACGCGTCGGTCAGGTGGCCGATGGTCCGGCGCCGGCGCACGCGCGCGAGCGCCAGTTGCAGATGCAGCGGCGTGGTCGTGTCGGTGCCCCACGTGATCGCGATCGGCAGCACGTAGCGGTCGCTCGTGCCGTCGACGAATTCCGACTCGATCTCGGTGAACGCGAAGCCCGCGCCGGGGATCGTCGTCAGCGCGGCGAGGCGCACGCGCTTGAGCGGCCGGTCCTTCGACGCGAACCAGCGCCGCCGCGACAGCCACGACGGCAGCACTTCGGATTCGAGCAGGCGCACGTTCTCGGGCGTCGCGCCGGTTTGTCCTTCGCGGATCACGACCGTCACGAATTCGGGCAACTGCTCGGAGGCGGGCTGGCCCCACGTGGGCCGCTGATTGTCGGAGCACAGCAGGAACCACAGGAAGCCGTACGGCGGGAACGTCAGCAGATACGGCAACTGGCCGATCGCCGGGAACACCGAGTCGGCGGTCATCTCGATCGGCGAGTAGCCGGCGAATTCCGACAGGTCGAGTTCGACCGCCTGCGGCCCGCGCGACAGGTTCGCGACGCACAGGATCGGGTTCTCGCCCGGCATCTCGCGCACATACGCGAGCACCTTGCGATTCTCCGGCCGCAGAAAGCGGATCGTGCCGCGCCCGAACGTCTGCTTCGAGCGGCGCGTCGCGAGCATCCGGCGCGTCCAGTTCAGCAGCGAATGCGGGTCGCGGCTCTGCGCTTCGACGTTGATCGCGTCGTAGCCGTAGAGCGAGCCCATCAGCGGCGGCAGCACGAGCTGCTCCGGGTCGGCGCGCGAAAAGCCGCCGTTGCGGTCCGACGACCATTGCATCGGCGTGCGCACGCCGTCGCGGTCGCCGAGGTGGATGTTGTCGCCCATCCCGAGTTCGTCGCCGTAGTAGATGACCGGCGTGCCCGGCATCGACAGCAGCAGCGAGTTGATCAGCTCGATGCGGCGGCGGTCGCGTTCCATCAGCGGCGCAAGACGCCGGCGGATGCCGAGGTTCAGGCGCGCGCGCCGGTCGCTCGCATACGTGTTCCACAAGTAGTCGCGCTCGGAATCGGTGACCATTTCGAGCGTCAGTTCGTCGTGGTTGCGCAGGAAGATCGCCCACTGGCAGCTCGGCGGCAACTCCGGCGTCTGCTTCATGATGTCGATGATCGGAAAGCGGTCCTCGCTCGCGATCGCCATGTAGATGCGCGGCATCAGCGGGAAGTTGAACGCCATCTGGCATTCGTCCTCGTTGCCGAAGTATTCCTGCACGTCCTCCGGCCACTGGTTCGCCTCGGCGAGCAGCATCCGGTTCGGGTAGTGCGCTTCGATCGTCGCGCGGATCCTCTTCAGGATCGCGTGTGTCTCCGGCAGGTTCTCGTTGTTCGTGCCTTCGCGTTCGACGAGGTACGGCACCGCGTCGAGCCGCAGCCCGTCGATCCCCATGTCGAGCCAGAAGCGCATCACCTGCAGCACTTCGCGCATCACCGACGGGTTGTCGAAGTTCAGGTCCGGCTGGTGCGAGTAGAAGCGGTGCCAGTAATACGCGCCCGCGACCGGATCGTGCGTCCAGTTCGACGGCTCCGTGTCGAGAAAGATGATCCGCGTGCCCGCGTACTTCGTGTCGTCGTCGGACCACACGTAGTAGTTGCGGTGGTTCGAACCCGGCTTCGCGCGGCGCGCGCGCTGAAACCACGGGTGCTGGTCCGACGTGTGGTTGATGACCAGCTCGGTGATCACGCGGATGCCGCGCGCATGCGCTTCCTGGATGAAGCGCCGCACGTCCGCGAGCTGCCCGTAGTCCGGATGCACGTTGCGGTAGTCGGCGATGTCGTAGCCGTCGTCGCGCCGCGGCGACGGATAGAACGGCAGCAGCCAGATCGCCGTCACGCCGAGGCCCGCGATGTAGTCGAGCTTCGCGAGCAGGCCCGGAAAGTCGCCGACGCCGTCGTTGTTCGAGTCGAAGAACGACTTCACGTGCACCTGGTAGATCACCGCGTCCTTGTACCAGAGCGGATCGTCGGTCAGCGCGGACGGCTTGCCGCGCCGCGCGGCGCGCGCGTTTTCCGCTTCGTCTTCGTCGTGCCGGCGCTTTTCTTCCGCGGCGGCTTCGTTGGGGGTCTTCGCCTGCGTCGTCGCGAATTTTTCCCGCATGGTCGCGTCGCGTTTCATGTCGCTCCTCCGGGCGGGAAGTCGTCGTCCAGTTCGGGATGGCCTTCGACGTGAACAGGTTCGCTGAGAATCGTTTCGAGTTCGGGCTCGGGGGCTTCGCGCGGCAGGCCGGTGGCCGGCGCGATCCGCCAGATCGCGTACGGCCGTGCGGGATCGAGCCGTACGTGCTGCCAGCGTCCGCGCCATTCGAAGCGCTCGCCGGTCGACTCGTCGCTGACCGCGAGCGACGCGTGATCGTCGAGGCTCCAGCGCTGGAACGTTTCCCATGACAGTTCGATGTCGGCTCCCTGTTCGGCGCGCGGATCGAGGTTGATCGCGACGACGACGACATTGTCGCGTGCCGCAGTCGCCTTTTCGAAGCACAAAACGTGCTCGTTTCGTGCGCCAAGGAACGTAACGCCGAGATGCGTCTGCAGCGCGGGATTCGCGCGGCGAATGCGGTTGAGCGCGCTGACCTCCGCGACGATGTTGCCGCTCCTGTGCCAGTCCCACGCGCGCAACTGATACTTCTCCGAGTCCAGGTATTCCTCGCTGCCCGGCAGCGCGCGCCCCTCGCACAGTTCGAAGCCGCTGTAGACGCCCCACAGCCCGGACAGCGTCGACGCGAGCGCGGCGCGAATCAGGAAGCTCGCGCGCAGGCCGGTCTGCAGATGGCGCGGATTGATGTCGGGCGTGTTCACGAAGAAGTTCGGCCGATAGAACTCGCGCACGTCGGTGTGCGCGAGTTCGGTCAGGTACTCGATGAAGTCGCGCTTCGATTCGCGCCACGTGAAGTACGTGTACGACTGCGAGAAGCCGAGCTTCGCGAGCCGGTACATCAGGCGCGGCCTGGTGAACGCTTCGGACAGGAAGATCACGTCCGGATGGCGCGCGCGCACGTCGCCGATCATCCATTCCCAGAACGGCAGCGGTTTCGTATGCGGATTGTCGACGCGGAAGATGCGCACGCCCGCATCCACCCAGAACAGGATCACGTCGCGCAGCGCGAGCCACAGCGCGGGCTTCGCGTCGTGCGCGTAGAACTCGGGGTTCACGATGTCCTGATACTTCTTCGGCGGATTCTCCGCGTAGCGCAGCGAGCCGTCCGGGCGCCACGCAAACCACGTCGGATGCTGCTTCAGCCACGGATGGTCCGGCGAGCACTGAATCGCGAAGTCGAGCGCGATTTCGAGGCCGTGTTCGTGCGCGGCCGCGAGCATCCGTTTGAAGTCGTCGAGCGTGCCGAGCTGCGGATGCACCGCGTCGTGGCCGCCCTCGGCCGCGCCGATCGCATACGGACTGCCGACGTCGTCGGCCCCGGCCGTCAGCGTGTTGTTGCGGCCCTTGCGGTTCGCGAGACCGATCGGGTGGATCGGCGGGAAGTACAGCACGTCGAAGCCCATGTCGCGGATGCGCGGCAGCTTCGCGATCACGTCGTCGAACGTGCCGTGGCGCGTTTCGTCGTCGCTCATCGAGCGCGGAAAGATCTCGTACCAGCTCGCGTAGCGCGCGGCGGCGCGCTCGGCATCGACGCGCCACACGCGCGGGTCGCGCGACAGGAACGGCCGGTGGCCCGCCGCGCGCACGGCGGCGGCCGTCGCGGGCGCGAGCAGGATCGCGCAGCGCGTGTCGGTGTCCGCGCCGACGAAGCGCCGCACGATCGCTTCGAGCGCCGCGCGCTGGCGGGCGCTGTCGCCGCCGTTGTGCGTGTCGGCGGTTTCGGCGGTCGCGAGCACCAGCGCGAGCAGGCGGCTCGCTTCCTCCAGTTCGAGATCGACGTTCTGGCCGGCCGCGCGTTTTTTCTGCAGGTGATCGGCGAGCGACGCGAAGTCGTCGCGCCACGCGGCCACGATGAACTCGTAGCGGCCGACCCGTTCGAGCGGAAAGCGCGCGGTCCACAGGTCGGTGCCGGTCGGCATCACGGCGGTCATCGGTGCTTCGCGCCACGTGTTTTCGTCGGCGGCGCGCCACAGCACCGACGCGTCGATCCGGTCGTGTCCTTCCGCGAAAATCGCCGCGCTCACTTCGACGCGCTCGCCGACCGTGCGCTTCACGACGAAGCGGCCTTGATCGACCGACGGGGCCACGCTCTCGATCGCGATGCGCGGCGCGGCGATCGCGTCGAGCACGCTGCGGTGGCCGCTGGTGGGCGACTTCGCGAAGTCGGCGGGCGGCGCGAGCACCACGGCGGGCGTCGCGAGCGCGCGAAACAGCCAGCACGCGCCGGCCGGCAGCGCGAACACGTCGGGCACGGCGCTCGCGTCGCGTGCTCGCGCGCTGCGCAGCGTCTCGGCGTCGAGCGGCTCGAAGCGCGTGAAGCCGCCGGGCACGCCGTCGAGCAAGCGCGCGAGATCGACGCGCACCGACGCCGCGAGCGCCGGGTTCACGAGCGTCAGCACCGCGTCGCCGGCGTCGCGCAGATCGGGCGCGTCGCCGCGCAGCAGCGCCGTCACCGGCGCGCCGGGGCCGCTCAGCAGGCGCTGGTCGCCGTTCGTCTGAAGCGTCCACGTATCGCGCTGCAACGCGTTCGCGTGCGCGATGTCGGCGGACAGATCGAGCGGCGCACGCATGCGCGCCTGTTCGTACGCGTCGGGGCTGCCGCCCGTGTGCTGGATCGCGTCGGCGATCCCGTATTCGAAGCCCATCGGCACGAGCCATCCGGTGCCGAACGCGGCCGCCGCGCGCACGAGTCGCCGGTACGCGCGCTCGACGGCGCGCATGTCGGTCGCGCCGTCCAGATCGTGCACGAGCCGCGTGCCGTACGGCGCCTCCGGAAACGCGACCGGCGATCCGATCCGCCGCAGCAGCCGATGCTCGTCGATCAGCCAGCTCGCGCCGAAGTCCCACCAGCGCAGCGACGAAAACGCACCGTCGAAACCGGCGCCTTCGAGCCGCGCGACGTCGTCGCGTGCGAGGCCCGGCGTCGCGGCGATCAGGCGCGTCTGCGGATCGCGCACGCGCAACGCGTCGCCGATCTGTCGCCAGACGGCGGCCGGCGTGCAGTGCGGCGAGTCGAAGCAAAAACCGCCGAGGCCCGCGTCGGCAAGACCGGCGAGACGCTCGATCCACCATCCGGTGAGGGGGTTGTCGGCGCTTACCAGGTCGCGGTCATAGTCCGCATACGCGACGTTCGCGTCGCGGTGGCCGTGGCGCGGATCGAGACGGGCGTCCTCCGGCTCGAACGGACGGAACCAGTCGGGATGCGCGCCGTGCAGCGCGCCGTTCGCGGCGACGCGGTCGATCGCGAGGTCCGCGAGCAGCGTGAGGCCGTGCTCGCGCGCCATCGACGCGAGCGTGCGCAACGCGTCGTCGGCGGACTGCCCGGTGCCGAAAGCGGGATGAAGGCGCGCATGATCGGCGACGATCCGCCCGTCGCCGGACGAACCCGGCGCGAACAGCGCGCCGATCAGCACATGGTCGAAGCCCAGCGACGCCGCGTGCGCAAAGCACGCAGGCCAGGCGTCGAGCGGCCCGACGAGGACGGAATGAACGAAGTAAATCCGCGGCGCATACGCGTTTGGCAGTTCCATCGGTCGTCTTCCAGTGCGTCGGACGGCGTGGATGCGCAGCGTGCGCGATCAGTCGCCCGGGAGGCTGTCGGAGCCGGGCCGCCCGGCGACTGCCCGGCGGCGCGTCTTGTTCAATGTAGTGCAAACGGCCGCGCATCGCTCGATCCGGCGCGGGCGGGGCCGCTCGCCTGAGCGTGTCCGTGTCGTGCGCGGGCCGCATGCGGCTCGCACGTCAGTAGGTCGGAGCAAGGCGCATGCCGCAACGGCGTGCAGCAGACAGGACGAAGGGCCGGGGAAGCAGGCGGCTTTGCCCGCGGCTCGGACGGCGGGTTTTACACGCGCGGCGCGGAGAAAGTCACAAAGCGGGGAGGGGCGACGGCGCGAAGGCCAGCGTGCCGCGCGCGGGTGACGGCGTGATGAACCGGAAGCGCGATCAGCCGCCCACCATGCTCGCGGCGATGTTCACGCACAGGCCGAGCACCGCGACGTTGAAATAGAACGACAGCACCGATTGCGCGAGCACGCTGCGTCGCGCGTGGCGTCCGCGCAGGCCGATGTCGGCCGTTTGCGACGCGACCGCGATCGTGAACGAGAAGTACAGGAAGTCCCAGTAGTTCGGGTTCAGCTTCGGGCAGTTGGCCGAAGTCGATTCGTTCTCCGGAAACACCAGCGCGGGCGCATCCGGCTCGGAGCCGTAATAGAGGCGCGCGTAATGCAGCGTGAAGATCGTCGGGATCAGGAACCAGGCGCCGATCAGCGTCGTCGCGGTGAGCAGCGTGTGCGCGAGCTTCGAGCCGAGGCCGAGCGACTTCGTCGTGCCGAGTTCGAGGACGATCGCAACGAGGCTCGCGACGGTCGCGGTGCAGATCAGGAACAGCACGGTGCCGGCGTTTTCGTCTTCGCGCCGCGCGTTGCGGCTCACGCTGTCGTCGGTCGAGATCGCCATGTGAATCCACATCAGCGCCAGATACGTCCACACGGCGAAATTCCAGCCGATCAGCATGCGGGTGACCGCCTTGATCGTCGGCGGCACGAGAAAACCGGCGACCGCGCCGACGACGATCGCCGTCACGAGTTGCGGCCGGTAGCGAAGGGTCTGCGGGTAGAAGTTCATGCGAACGAGGGTCGGAGGGCTTGCGGCGATTCTACAGCGCGACCAGACGAGGTGCCGATCGAGGCCGACGGCGACCGTCGGCGACATTCGGGAACGGCGCCGGATTGGATCGCCAGCCCGCATACGATGGCGCAACGGGGCGCTATCATGGAAAGCATGAGCACCCCCGCCGCCCCCTTAGAAGTCGTGCATCACGCGAGCAACACCGTCGGCCGCGATTTCGTGGTCGGCGACCTGCACGGCTGCGTCGATGCACTGCGCTTTCTGCTGCGCGACATCGGCTTCGACGCCGCGCGCGACCGGCTGTTTTCGGTCGGCGACCTGATCGATCGCGGCACGCAGAACGACGACGCGCTCGCGCTCATCGACAAGCCGTGGTTCTACCCGGTGCTCGGCAATCACGAAGATGCGCTGTGCGCGGTCGTCGACGGCCGGTTGAGCCGCCGCCACTGGTACGCGATCGGCGGCACGTGGGCGGCGGACGTGCCGGACAGCGAGCTGGCCGACTACGCGCGGCGGCTGCGCGAACTGCCGCTCGTGCGCGTGGTCGGCCGCGGCCACGCGCGCTTTAACGTGCTGCACGCGGAATTCTTCGGCGACGACGCGGAACTCGACGCGGGCGGCTTCGACGACGCCGTGCGCGAGCAGTTGCTGTGGGGCCGCGAACTCGCGCTGGGCCGCGGCGTGGCGCAGCCTGGACTGTCGCTCACATACTGCGGCCATACGCCGATGCGCGAAGTGAAGCGGATCGGCGCGCAGGAATTCATCGACACGGGCGCGTTCATCGCCGAAGGGCGGCTGACGATCGTCGAGGCGTTGACGTCGCGGCGCTGGAGCGTGTCCGTTCATGCCGCGCGGGCCGTGTTCGCGGGGTCGTTCGCGCTGCCTTGAGGCGATCGTCGCGCTCAGCCGACGCGGTTTAGTTCGAACACCATATCGATCGCTTCGCCGTTCCAGTTGTATTCCAAATAGGCGGCGTGATGGCACGCGCGCAGGATCGTCGTGCGCAATGCCGCGAGACACTCGCCGCCCGCGTCGCGCACCGACGGATACGCGATCCCCGGCGCGCCCGCCTCGCGCGCCGCGCGGCCGAGCGCCTGGCCGGCCGCGTAGTGGTCCGGCGACAGCACGGCCGGGTCGAGCGCGGGATCGTCGCGCAGATCGATCACGTCGCCGTGCGCGATCACCGTGTAAAGACGCATTTGCTGACGCAGCGGCGGCTCCTCTGTGGCCGCGAGAAAGCGCCCGGCGTGATAGCGCGTTTCCGCGATCGCGGTGTCGCGCGAGCGCGCGCAGTAGAACACGCCGTAGCTGCCGTCGGAGAACCGGCTGCCCTGGCGGTTCAGATGCGTGAACGCCGCCATGATCGGCCCGTAGCCGGCGCCGAAGCGGCGTTCGTCGCGCGGCACGAGATCGAGTTCGCCGGTCTCGGTGCGCAGCCGGTCGTTGGTCAGCGCTTCGAGCGCATAGAGCGCATCGAAATCCTCCTCCGACGCCACCCGGTCGAACAGGTTGACGGCCGGAAAGCGCGTCGGAATCACGCGATATGCGGGCGACCAGTCGAGCGGCGCGGCGCGCCAGTGCTTCTGCCAGTCCGCCCGCGTCACGTCCATCCGCCTCGCATCGCGTCCAGATACTCACGCACCGCGACGAGATCGCTGACGTTGCCGGCCAGCATGCGGTCGAGCGCGCGCCGGCCGCCGAACGGCGGCGCGCTGTTGGGCCGCTTGATCCACGTGTCGGCGGAAGCGGGCTGCGGCAGCAGGATCTGCAGCGCCTTGTAGATGCCGAGCAGCAGCGACAGACGCTCGAGCGTGTCGCGGCCGAGCCGCGCGCTCTGCGGGTCGGCGCGCCACTTGAAGAACGTCGAGCGGCCGGGGGATCCGAGCAGCACGATCTGCTCGTCGATGGAAAGCTCCCAGTCGTGCGCGATGTTGAAGAACGCGCGCAGACCGGCGGCCGACATTTCGGTCGCGGACGGCTCCGCGCGCTGGCGTCGCTCGGGGCTCGCGGAAG
Source organism: Paraburkholderia sp. (assembly GCA_035492135.1). GTDB lineage: Bacteria > Pseudomonadota > Gammaproteobacteria > Burkholderiales > Burkholderiaceae > Paraburkholderia. The sequence goes on from DATJJN010000133.1 coordinate 42,132, forward strand.
CACTCGAGGAAGGACCGGTAGAAGAGGCAGTCGGGCTCGGCATGGCCATCGTCCCTAAATGAACTGTCAATCGATATTAGTCCATATATGGATTATTGCAAGGACCGATGGGTATAATCGCGACCCGGCGACAGTCAGAAAATCACGATAACCGGGGAGAACGGCGTGCGCGGGGCAATGGCAGCGGTGGCGACGATGGCGGCAATGGGTGTGACGACGACGGCCGCGGCGGCCGACGACTATCGCGAGCAGTGGAATCCGCCGCGCGCGCAGCAGGGCGTCGCGGCGCCTCGCGCGCTGACGATCGCAGGCGGGCCGACGGCGGCCAACGCGTGCCTGCCCGCCTCGGCGGGCGCAGCGCCGGTCGTTGCGGCGCGACCGGCGCCGCCGCGGGCCGCCGCGCACGCGGGCCCGGACGACGAAGGCGCACTGAAGGCCGGCGCGGCGATGCTCGGGTTGTGGCCGAAAGAGGCGGGACATCGTCCGGCGCATGTCGTGACGGGGCAGATCGTGGGAAGCGCTTCCGCGGCGACGTCAGGCGCGCGCGGGCGTGGGGCCGCTGGAGGTCATCCGGCTGTTGCGCGGGCGCTGGAAGTCGCGCCGCATCACGCGATCAATACGAGCGGTCGCGCAAACGTTTGGCATCGGCCGGCGGGCGTTGCGCAGGCGTCGGAGGGCGCGTCCCGTCATGCAATTGGTCGTAGCAGGCGCGCAAACGTTTGGCATGAGCCGGCCGGCGTCGCGCACGCGTCGGAGCGCGCGCCGCATCACGCGATTAGTCGTAGCGGTCGCGCAAACGTTTGGCATCAGCCGATGGTCGTTGCGCACGCGCCGCATCGCACGACGAACACCGTTGCCGCCGCTCATGCGACGGCCGGTGCGTCGCACCACGCAGTCAGCGGCGGTCGTGACGACAGCGCACGACGTCAGCCGGTCGCCGTCGCGCATGCGCCTTCGCCTTCGCCGCACGCAGTCGATTCGCGACGCGCACCTGCGACAAGCGCCCACCCGGAAGCCCATCACCGGCTGGTCGTCGACACGAAGCCCGCGAAGCCGGGCGCCATGCCGAACCCGCTGCGACGCGAACTGCCGCCGATCATCAGCTGATCAACGTGCGCGGTCGCGTCGTGCACTTCATCGCGCACCGAGGGCGCGCTCAAGAGACCGCGCTTGAGAGACCGCGCTTGAGAGACCGTGCTTGAGAGACCGTGCTTGAGAGACCGCGCTTGAGAGACCGCACGCGTCGAAACTCCGCACCGAAACCTCGCACCCCGCCCACGCCCCTCACCGCCCCCCGAGCCCACTCGCGAGCAACTGCAACGTGGCCGCCGACCGCTCGTCGCGCACGCGCGAATGCAGCGACACCGCCGATGCCGGCAGCGCCGGCAGCCCGAACCGGTCGCCGGCGTCGGCGAGCCCGCGCGGCGCCACCCGCCGCGCGAGCGCCGACACCGCGAGCCCCGCCTCGATGGCCGCGCCGACCGCGGCCACGCCGCCGCCGACGAACACCTCGCTCCATTCGATCCCGGCCGCATCGAGCGCGTCGATGGCCGCCTTGCGGACCGCACACGGCTGAGCGAGCAACGCAAGCGGCAGCGGCGCGCCCGGTTGCCACTGCGCCCCCGGCGCCGCGAGCCACACGAGCGGCTCGGTGAACAGCAGCCGGGCGTCGTCGCGCGCCGGTTCACCCGCCTCCCGACGAACGATGACCGCGTCGAGCCGACGCGCGTCGTACTGTTCGAGCAGCGCAGCGGAAAGACCCAGATGAAGCTCGATCACGAGCCGTGGATCGTGCTCGCGCAGATGCGCGAGCTGCCGCGCGAGAGACGCATCGGCGACATGCTCGCTCAAGCCCACCGCGAGCCGACGCCGCTCGCCCGACAGCGTGCCGAGCGCGCGCTCATGCGCGCCGAGCAGTTCGCGGGCCGCCGGGAGGAACGCGGCGCCGTCGGCGGACAGCCGGACGATACGCGGCGTGCGTTCGAGCAACTGCCGGTCGAGCGCGGCTTCGAGCCGCTTCAGCTTCAGGCTGACGGCGGACTGCGTGGTGCCGAGCGCGTCGGCCGCGCGCGTGAAGCTGCTGAGTTCCGCTACCAGCACGAACGCGCGAACCGCGTCGAGGTCGAGTGTCATCATTTCGTTTGGAAATGGATGAAATATCCATCAATGTCTGTTAATTATTATAGGGGGAGTCTACGCTGTAAGCGTCATTTCAACCGAAGGAGAGCATCATGCCGTTCACCCGCATCGCCATCCGCGCCGGCAAGCCCGCGCCGTATCGCAGGGCACTCGCGCAGGGCATTCATCGCGCGCTGATGGAAGTGTTCAAGGTGCCCGAGGACGACATCTTCATGGTCGTCAGCGACCACGACGCGGACAGTTTCTTTTACGGCCGCCACTATCTCGGCATCGAGCGCAGCGACGATCTCGTGCTGATTCAGATCGCCGCCAACAATACGCGCGGGCAGGATCAGAAGAAGGCGCTATTCGCGCGGATCGCGGACAACCTCGCGCACGATCCCGGCGTGCGGCGCGAAGACGTATTCGTCAATCTCGTCGATGTCGCGCGCGAGAACTGGTCGCTTGGGAATGGGGAAGCGCAGTACGCGACGTGAGGCGGGAGCGGGACACCGGTGTAGAAAGTGTGCCCCGTTAGTGCAACGGACTGCGGCGGATTGAGGAATCCGCCGCGTCGTGATGGTCAGACCTGCGCGGCCGCGGCCTTGCGCAGCATTTGATACAGCGAGTCCTTCAGCAGCAGCTTCTCTTTTTTCAGGGTTTCGATCGAAAGACCGTTGGCGGGCACGATCCCCGCTTCCATATTGCGGATCTTCTGGTCGAGTTCGTTGTGTCGCTGGAAGAGGCGGGCGAAGCGGTCGTCCTCGGTCTTCATGCGGGAGATGAGGTCTCGGTATTCGGGAAACACGCGTCACTCCTTGCGTTGGGCGTTAAGGGAAATACCCGGCGATTCTTTCATCGAAGGCGCAGCGGGGCGCTGACGACCGTCAACGCGCGCGGCGCGCGGAAAAGGCCCGTTCGTGCAACCCCCGTATGGCGCGCCGGACCAACGACGCCGTATAGTAAGGGCCAGACATCGCGTCGCATCCGTGGTCGCGGATCGGCCGAAACAACGACTTCCGGAGCGTTGCGTCTCATGGCCCGTTTCCTCGAAATCGTGCTCGATGTGCCCGCGTCGCCGGGGCTCGTCGTCGACGGCGCGCGCAGCAGTCCGGCGGGCTTTGCCCGCGCGCTCGGCGCCGCGTTGCCGGAACTCGGCGCGGCGCTGGTCGAAGACCTGCGCATCGATACGGTCGTGTTCGACCTCGACGGCGTGCTCGCCGAGGCCGGTTGGCGCGTCGGCGCCGAGACGCACGGCGACGCGCGCCAGGTCACCGTGTCGAGCCGCGCCACGCCGGCGCCCGGCGTCACCGCCCACACCACCCTCTTCGCCGCGCCGCTCGACGCCGCCGCGGTCGCCCACGCGCTGTTCGGCGGCGCGCCGGCGCCGTTTCGCGACGCGCTCGCGGAGGCCGGCGCGATCGAGCCGGTCGCGACGCTCGTCTGCGAGCGCAGTCGCTGGCCGTGGTCGCGCGACGGCATCGACGCGGAACTGGTCGTCGATGCGAACGTGCGCGCGTCGGCCGACGACGCGCCCGCGCTGCACGAACTGCGCGTGCGCACGCCGTGGCCCGACGACGCCGATGAAGCGCCGCTGATCGACGCGCTGTTCGCTTGTGCGTTCGCGATCGTCGACGTAGTGCCCGCATTCGTCCGGCTGGAAGAATCCGCGATTCGCACCGCGCGCGGCAGCCTCACCGGCGAGGACGACGTCGCGTATGCGGCGAGCGTCGACCTCGGCCACGCGCACACCGCGCAGGAGGCGCTCGTCGCGATCGGGCGCAACGTGACCGTTCAGTGGTTCGGCAACGACGCCGGCGTGCGTGCGAATGCGCGCACCGAGTCCGTCCATCAGATGCGCGTGTCGCAGCGACGGTTGCGCACCGCGATGCGGGTCTTCTCGCGTTGGGCCGACGACGACTGGAAAGCGCGCGTCGCGCCGGAGCTGAAATGGCTGCGCGGGCTGCTGGGCGAGGTGCGCGATCTCGATGTGTTCGTCGAATCGACGCTGCCGACGCTGGCCGCAGCCGACGTCGACGCCGGGCGCTGGACGCCCGTGCTCGACCGCGCAAAAGCCGGGCGCGCCACGGCGCGCGAGAGCTTGCGCGAAGCGCTTTCGTCGGCGCGCTATGCGCGTATCGCGCTCGCGTGGCTGCAGTGGCTCGCGCAGCTTGCCCGGCGCACGGAGCGCGGCGAAGACGCCGACGCCGACCGGCCGCTGCTGCGCCATGCGCGCAAGCGTTTGCGCCGCTACTACCGGCATCTGGCCGAAACGCCGAAGCTGACGACGATCGACGAGGCGCAGCGCCATCACGCGCGGATCGACGCGAAGTATCTGCGCTACGCGCTGGAATTTTTCGGGTCGATCGTGTCGCACGGAACCCGCACGAAAACCGCGCGCACGCTGTCGCGCATTCAAAGCGTGCTCGGCGACGGCAACGATGCGGCCGTCGCGCTGCGGTATCTGGAAGCGATGGACGTGGAGCCGTATCAGCTCGGTTTCGCGCGCGGCTGGTGCGAAGCCGCGAAGCGCTACACGGCGAAAGAGGGCGAGCGACTGCTGCGCGAATTGCGCGCGCCGAAGGTGCCGGGCGACGCGTGACGTGACGCGTCGCGCCGGGTGCGCTGGGGGACGGCAGCTTCGCGGGGCGCGAATCGGCGCACGAATTGGCGCGCGAATGGACGCACAAATCGGCACACAAACCAGCCCGATCGAACGCGCGATTCACCCGGGCACGCCGCGAGCCGCATCCCTATAATCGGACGCCTCTTCTCCTACCCGCGTCGACGCGATGAACGCATCCTCTTCCTCACCTCCGTCCGGGCCGCTCGCGCTCGGCGGTTCCGTCTGGTTCCAGGCCGGTCAGCAGACCCTGGGCGGCGCCGCGCGGATCGCACTGCTCGCTGCGATCCGCGACACCGGTTCGATCACCGGTGCCGCGAAGGCGGTCGGCATCAGCTACAAGGGCGCGTGGGACGCAATCGACGCGATGAACAACCTCGCCGGCGAGCCGCTCGTGATCCGCTCGACGGGCGGCAAAGGCGGCGGCGGCACGCTGCTCACGCCGCGCGCGCTGAAGCTGATCGACACGTTCCACGCGATCGAGCGCGAACACCAGCGCTTTCTCGAACGCGCGGGCGCGGCGATCGACGGCTTCGACGGCGACTGGGCGCTGCTCGGCCGCATCGGCCTGCGCACGAGCGCGCGCAATCAGCTTTACGGGACGGTCACGTCGATCGTGCGCGGCGCGGTGAACGACGAAGTGTCGATCGCGCTGCCGGGCGGCCAGACGATCGTGTCCGTAATCACGCACGAGAGCACCGCGACGCTCGGTCTCGCGCCAGGCCGGGCGGCGTATGCGCTCGTGAAGGCGTCGTCGGTCGTGCTCGTCGCGGGCGACGGTGCGCCGGCGCGGCTCTCCGCGCGCAATCAGTTGCAGGGGGTCGTGAGCGCCATCCAGCGCGGCGCGGTCAGCGCGGAAGTCGCGATCGAGCTGGCTGGCGGCGCGGTGGTCGTCGGCGTGGTGACCGACGACAGCGTCGATACGCTCGGCCTTGCCGTCGGGCAGGCCGCGACGGCCGCGTTCAAGGCGTCGAGCGTGATTCTGGGCGTCAGCGGCTAGTTCCGGTTCAGGTGCGACGCGGCGACGGCACGGTCAGCGCGTCCTGCGTCTGCGACGACGGACGCACCGGATGCCGCGGCTCCCGCGCCGCTTTCCAGCGTGCGCGCACGTAAGGGTGCCCGTGGCCGGACACGGTCAGCGCGAGATTCGTGATCCACCGGTGGGTCGGCACGTGCACGCTGTGCAGCGCGATCGTGATCGCGGCGAGACTCGCCGTGACGGCCAGCGCCGACAGCTGGCCCGGCTGCGCGTCCCACCAGTAGCGGACGAACACGAGCGCGGTGAGCGCACCGACCACGCAGCCGGCGACCGCCTCGGACGGCGAATGAGCGTCGAGCGCGACGCGCGACAGCCCGACCGCGATGCCGGTCGCGAGCCCGGCCAGCACGCCGACGATCCGCCACCGGGGGGAGGTGCGCTGCAGCATCAGGAAAAAGGCGACGGGCCAGACGGCGGTGGACAACATCGCGTGACCGCTGACGCCGGTGAAATCCAGCTCGCGGATGCCGACACCCCAGCCGAGAAACGCGATCTTCGTGCCGGTGACGACGCCGATCGCGACGCCGAGCAACAGCAGCCAGCTCGCGGCCATCCGCAACGAGTAGCCGGTGGCGAGCCACAGCGCGATCGCGAGCGCGAGCGGCAACGTGAGACCGGCGCCCCCGAGGTTCGTGATCGTGTACCACAGATGGACCGGCAGTTCGGGCATGGCGTAGCGCGGCGGCGAAACGGAACGAGTCAGGCTGGCCGGCGCGGTCAAGCGGGCCGGCCGGCCACACGAGAGTGTCAGGGAAATCCCACAAGTATAGCGGTGGCGGTCTGGCGCGCCCACCGCGCGCCGTCGGTGCAACGTAAAGTGGCGCGCAGACGCTGCGCAATGACAATAACCCGACAAAAACGCGACGAAAACGACCGTTCTGCAACCGCCATCGATAAGTGTTATTGTGCATTGCACAACGTCGGACGGGTAAGCGTTTAATAATACGGTCCGACCCTTTCGAGAGGCCAAGAGATGACGAAACACCTGACTGGGCTTTGGATGGACGGCCTGCAGCGTTTGTTAGCCGTCCCGCGCCGGGCTGCCGGAAAGGCAGCCCGAAAGGCGACCTTCGATCCATCGAGAATGACTGACGCCGCGCGCGCCGTAGAAGCGCTCACCGCCGCGGTGAACGGCGCGCGCGGCGACCGCGCCGGCGCGCCGCCCCGCGAATCGCGCGTCGGGCCGCGAGCGGCCGCGTGGGCGGCCGGCGAATGGCGCCGCGCGATGCACGTCGCGCCGGCGTCGCCCGAGCGCGGCGAGCGTGAATTGCCCTACGGCCTCTATCTTCCGCCGAATGCAAAAACGGTCGGCATGCCGCTCGTCGTGATGCTGCACGGCTGCAAGCAGTCGATCGACCAGTTCGCGGAAGGCACGCGGATGAACCTGCTCGCCGACCGCCACCGCTTCGCGGTCGTCTACCCGGAGCAGTCGGAGCAGGCGCACGCGCATGGCTGCTGGCACTGGTACGACGCACGCGATCACGCGGGCGGCGGCGAGGCGGACGCGGTCGTGTCGCTCGTCGATGCGCTGCTCGACGAATACGGCTTCGACGAATCGCGCGTGTACGTCGCCGGGATGTCGGCCGGCGCGGGGCTCGCGACGCTGCTGGCGATGCGCGCGCCGTCGCGGTTCGCGGCAGTCGCGCTGCATTCCGGACCGGTGTTCGGCGAGGCCCATTCGGGGATCACGGCACTCGACGTGATGCGGCGCGGCGCGCGGCAAGAGCCGGAAGCGCTGATTGCGTCCCACGTCGATCTGCAGACGTATCCGGGCATGCCGGCGATCGTGTTGCAGGGCGACGACGACCGCGTGGTCGCGCCGGTCAACGGCGAGCAGCTGGTCGCGCAGTTCGTGCGGCTGAACCGCTTGCCGGGCGTCGCAGCCGGGGCGGTCGAAGCGCGGCGCGACGGCTGCGTGGTGCGCGAACATCGCCGGCGGGGGCGCGGCATCGTGCGCTGGTGCCGCGTCCCGGGCCTCGACCACGCATGGAGCGGCGGCGACGACACCGTGCCGTTTCATTCGGCAATCGGCCCCGACGCCAGCGCCATGATCTGGGACTTTTTCTCCGGAAAGCGGCGCGAGCAATCGGCGGCGGGGCGCGAGGCGTACGCGGAGCGCGCCTGAATTTGATCGTTGGCAAAGTTTAAGGGTTTACCCTATAATCGCTCCGTTACCTGGGGTAATCCCTGACGAGGCCACCGATCATGTACCTGCTTAGCCGCCTGTTCCTGTTCCTGACGAAGTCCGCCGACGAGATCGAAAAAGAACGCGAAAACGCGTATCTCGCCGAAGCGACGGATCTGTACGACCTGGAGTTTCGTCTGCGCCGGCTGGATCGCGACCGGGCGACGCGTTACCCGGCGTGGATGAGCTCGCGCTGACGCTGAAGCGAGGAAGCCGCGCCGGGCATGACGCCGGCGCAGCGCAAGCCGGGTCCCGCTAGAGTCCCGCGCCCGGCAGTTCCGCGGCCTGGCTTTCCTGCACGCCGAAGCAGCCGCGATAGGTCGCGTAGAACGAGCAATAGAGCATCGTCGTCACGATGATGAGCGCCGGCATCAGCACGGCCACCGCGTAGTCGGCGGCGCCGATCGCGCGCATCAGCGTCGAGAGTCCGATCGATACCGTAATCGACACCGCGAACCACAGCGCGCCGTACACGGCGAACGCGCCCTTGTTCCGCCAGCAACTGACGATGCTGAAAAACAGCGCCTTGACCGGCGGCACGTCGTGCCACGCGGCCAGCACCGGCGCGAACCAGAACAGCATCGACACCGGCACATAAGCGACGATCGACGCGAGCATCGCGAGCGGCACATTGCTGGTTTCGAGCGATTGCGCGTCCAGCGTGCCGCCGAGCGTCATCAGCCGCAGCAGCATGCCGCCGTCGACGAGCGCCGATGCGGCGAGCACCAGCATCATCGCGATCGCGTACGCGCCGCCGAGCGTCAGCAGGCGTTTGGCCACGCCGCTCCCATACCTGCGAAATCCGTCGATCAGGATCGTCGGGAACACCGGCTTGCCCGCGACCGTGTCGCGGCACGCGGCCATGAAGCCGACGGCGACGCCCGGCACCAGCATCAGCGGCAGCACGCCGCCGATCAGCGGGATGCTGGAGAGCAGCGTCATCGCGAGCAGGTACGTGAAGAACAGCGTCAGAAATGCGAGCGGGTTCCTGCGGAACAGCCAGATGCCCTGACGGAACCAGACGTAACCGGTCTTCGCGGGAACTTCGATCAGTCGCATGGGCTGTGGATGCCAGGTAGAGGACTGCCCGCCAGACGCTCGCGCAGAATGCGTTCGAAATGGCCGGGATCGTGCGGCTTGAGCAGCGCCGCCGACCGAGGCAGATGGAAATCATACAGGCGCGATACCCAGAACCGGTACGCACCTGCGCGCAGCATGTCATCCCAGTGACGGTTCTCTTCCGGCGTGAACGGCCGCACCGTCTGGTACGCGCGCAGCATCGCCTCGACGCGCGCGAGATCGAGCTTGCCGGTCGGCAGATCCACGCACCAGTCGTTGACCGTCACCGCGACGTCGAACAGCCACTTGTCGCAGCCCGCGAAATAGAAATCGAAGAACCCGCCGAGCCGCACCTCGTGGCCGCTGCCGGGCTCGGCATGCGCGAACAGCACGTTGTCGCGGAACAGGTCGCAGTGGCACGGGCCGCCCGGCAGTGCCGCGTAGTCGTCCGACGCGAAGAAAGCGTGCTGGTGCGCGAGTTCTTCGGTCAGCAACGCGCGCTCCGCGTCGGTGACGAACGGCAGCACGGTCGGCACCGTCTCTTCCCACCACGGCAGGCTGCGCAGATTCGGCTGGTCGCCGTCGAAGTCGCGTCCCGCCAGATGCAGGCGCGCGAGCATCTGGCCGACCTCGATGCAGTGCTCCTCGCGCGGCGCGAGTTCGGGCGCGCCGTCGAGCTTCGTCACGATCGTCGTCGGCTTGCCTGCGAGCAGGCCGAACAGCGCGCCGTCGCTGCGCGGCATCGGGTCGGGCACCGGCACGCGATGCGACGCGAGGTGCCGCATCAGGTCGAGATAGAACGGCAATTGCTGCGCGGTCAACTTCTCGAAGATCGTCAGCACGAATTCGCCGCGGGTCGTCGTCAGGAAGAAGTTGCTGTTTTCGATGCCGGACTGGATGCCGCGAAAATCGACGACTTCGCCGAGATCGTAGTCGCGCATCCATTGCGCCAGCTGGGTTTCGGTGACGGCGGTGAAGACGGCCATGCAAGAAAGTGGTTATGAGTTGTCGGTGGCAGGCGGCTCGCGTCCGGTCCGGTGACGCGGGTCCGTGCGTCCTGCTTGCAGTCTGCCGTCGGCGTCCGGGCGGTCGCGGCGTGCTGCCGCAAGGGTTCGCCCGGGATTTTTTTGGGCGCCGCGCGGCGCGAGCCACGCCGCGAAGGCGCGCCGATTGGGTCACGCCCCGTCGCGCGGCGCCCGAAAGCGCACCGCGCGGCGCGCGGATCAATCAGTAGCGCAGGTTGATCGACGGCAGGCGCGTCGCCCGGCCGTTGTCGCGGACCTGCGGGGACGTGTCGGCGGGCGCGCTCATCTGGTAGCGGGTGCCGAAATTCGACTTCACGTCGATTTCGACGGGCTTGCCCTTGTCGCGATATTCGGTGATCTCGGTGCCGGTCGGGCTCACTTCGTGATAGCTGGGCGTGCGCGGCACGTTGACGTCGACCTTCGACGTGACTTCCGCAGCCGGCCGGTTGATCGCGGCGAGGTCAGGCAGGCCGGCCTGCTCGTTGGCGGACGAGGACTGCGCCTCGACGGCTGCACGCGCGTCGTCGGCCGGCGCGGCCACGGCGAGACTGCCCAGCGCGAGGAGTGCGGCGCCGACGGCGGCGGGAAGAACGGACTTCATGGTGATTCTCCGATGGGATTGTTTGATTCTAGCAAATCTGACCGATCCCCAGCCGGTCCGGCCTCGCGCGCGCAACCGCCCGGCGCGGGCTTGTGCGCGGGCTCGCGTGTGTGGGGAAGCACCGTCGGCGCCGTAGGTTCCGTGGTAATGTCGTCGTACTAATCCTAAGCGCACGACGATGACCAACGACCACGCTCCGCGGCCGATGATGACGCCCGCGACCGATTTCCCGACTGAATCCTTCGACGACGCCGTCGACGCGGTCACGCGGCTCGCCGCCATCTACGACGCGAACACGTCGTTCCTGCGCGATGCATTTGCGCGCTATCGGCGCGGCGAGTCGTTCGAGCGCCGCGTGCGCGCATGCTATCCGTTCGTGCGAATCCGCACCGACGTGAACACGCAGATCGATTCGCGCCGCTCGTATGGCTTCGTCGCCGGGCCGGGCGTGTTCGAGACGACGATCACGCGTCCCGACCTGTTCGGCAACTACTATCGAGAGCAACTTCGGCTCCTCGCGAAGAACCATCACGTCGCGATCGAAGTCGGCGTGTCGCCGCAGCCGATTCCGATTCACTTCGCGTTCGCCGAGGGCATCCATCTCGAAGGCGATCTCGACCGCGAGCGGCTGTCGATGATGCGCGACGTGTTCGACACGCCGGATCTCGCGCTGCTCGACGACCGCATCGTGAACGGCACCTACGAGCCCGCGCCGGGCGAGCCGCATCCGCTCGCGCTGTTCACGGCCGCGCGCGTCGATTTTTCGCTGCACCGGTTGAAGCACTACACGGCGACGTCGCCGACGCACTTCCAGAATTACGTGCTGTACACGAACTATCAGTTCTACATCGACGAGTTCGTGAAGCTCGGCCGCTCGCTGATGGCGCACACCGACGACGCCGAATTGCGCGCGTATCGCAGCGAGTACACGTCGTTCGTCGAGCCGGGCGACGTGGTCACCCACAACGCGAACCTCGGCGAGCAGGCCGACGAAGGCGCGGGCGTGCGGCTGCCGCAGATGCCCGCGTACCACCTGAAACGCGCGGACGGCAGCGGCATCACGATGGTCAACATCGGCGTGGGGCCGTCGAACGCGAAGACGATCACCGATCACATCGCGGTGCTGCGGCCGCATGCGTGGGTGATGCTCGGCCATTGCGCGGGGCTGCGCAACACGCAGCGTCTCGGCGATTACGTGCTCGCGCACGGTTATGTGCGCGAGGATCATGTGCTCGATGCGGACTTGCCGCTATGGGTGCCGATTCCGGCGCTCGCCGAAGTGCAGGTCGCGCTGGAGCGCGCGGTCGCCGAGGTCACGCAGCTCGACGGCACGGAGCTGAAGCGCGTGATGCGCACGGGCACCGTCGCGAGCGTGGACAACCGCAACTGGGAACTGCGCGATCATCGCGAACCGGTGCTGCGGCTGTCGCAGAGCCGCGCGATTGCGCTCGACATGGAAAGCGCGACGATCGCCGCGAACGGCTTTCGCTTCCGCGTGCCGTACGGCACGCTGCTGTGCGTGTCCGACAAGCCGTTGCACGGCGAACTGAAATTACCTGGGATGGCTGATCAGTTCTATCGCGCGCAGGTCGACCAGCATTTGCAGATCGGCGTGAAAGCGATGGAGATCCTGCGCACGAACGGATTGCACAAGCTCCACAGCCGCAAGCTGAGGAGCTTTGCCGAGGTGGCGTTCCAGTAAGCGCGCGAAAACGCTCGCGTTTCAGAACTGCCCGAAGCCGGTCAGCCCGATCAGACTGCCGGCGCCGAGCAGCCACAGCGGATGGATTTTCGTGCGGAACGCGAGCACCGCGCACACGCCGGTGATCGCCCAGGCGATCGCGTTCGGATCGGACGCCTTCGCGATCAGCAGTGCGCTCGCGGCGACGAGTCCCGCGGTGACCGGCACCAGTCCGCGCTGCGCGATGCGTCGCCACGGACGGTCCTTGAAACGGTCCCAGCCGTGCAGCACGGCCATCGTCACGAGCGACGACGGCCCGAACTTCGCGATCGACGCGACCAGCATCCCCGCCCATCCGGCCACGTGCCAGCCGACCAGCGTGACGATCATCATGTTCGGACCGGGCGCCGCCTGCGCGAGCGCGAACAGCGCACTGAACTCGCGCGCCGGCATCCAGTGATGCACGTCGACGACCTGCCGCTGCATCTCCGGCAGGATCGTATTGCCGCCGCCGAACGCAAGCAGCGACAGCTGCGCGAAGATCACCGCGAGCGTGGCGAGTGTTCCGGTCATCGCGCGGCCCCTTTGTTTTCGTTGTCTACGGTACCTGCGTTGCGTCTTGCGGCCCGCTTCGCGGCCGCGACGCCGAGCGGCGTCAGCACGAGCATCGTCGGCAGCAGCGGCGTGCGCAGAATCGCGATCGCGACGAAGCCGAGCGCGGCAACGGCGGCCGCGGCCGGATCGCGGCGCAACGGCAGCACGATCTTCGCGGCCATCGAGATCAGCAGTCCCGCCGCGGCGGCCGCGAGCCCGACGAACAGATGCCGGACGTGCGGGTCGTCCTGCGTGTGCTCGTACAGCACGCCGAGGCCGACGACGACGAGCGACGGTCCCGCGATGAAGCCCAGAATGCCGGCGAGCGCGCCGCGCCAGCCGTGAAAGCGCATGCCGAGCGCGACCGACAGGTTGATCACGTTGCCGCCCGGCAGAAACTGGCAAAGGCCCAGCAGATCGGTGAATTCGGCGGCGGTGAGCCAGCGGCGCTGGTCGACGATCGCGCGGCGCGCGAGCGGCAGCGCGCCGCCGAACGACGTGAAGCCAAGCGTGAGAAAGCCGACGAACAGCTCGCGGATAGTGGGCGTGTGGAGCGGCTCGGTGGTGGGTTCGTCGGCGCGTGCGAGGTCCGGAATCACAGGTAGAACATGCGGTCGTCGTCGGCGCGCGGGCCGGCCTGCGGCTCGCCTTCTTCCTCGGTCTGATCCTCGTAGAACTTCAGCACCGCTTCGAGCACGTGGTCGGGATCGTCGATCACCTGCATCAGGTCGATGTCTTCGGGATTGATCAGACCCATCGGGATCAGCGCTTCCTTGAACCAGCCGAGCAGCCCCTTCCAGAACTCGCCGCCGACGAGAATGATCGGCACGTGACGCGATTTTTTCGTCTGGATCAGCGTGAGCACTTCCGCGAGTTCGTCGAGCGTGCCGAAGCCGCCCGGCATCACGATCACCGCGTCGGAGTTCTTCACGAACGTGACCTTGCGCGTGAAGAAATGGCGAAAGCGCAGCGAAATGTCCTGCCACTGGTTGCCCGACTGCTCATGCGGCAGTTCGATGTTCAGCCCGACCGACGGCGACTTGCCCGCGTGCGCGCCCTGGTTCGCTGCTTCCATGATGCCGGGGCCGCCGCCGGAGATCACCGCGAAGCCCGCATCGGACAGCTTGCGCGCGATCTGCGTGGCGAGCTGGTAGTACTTCGACTCGGGTTTCAGGCGGGCGGAACCGTAGATCGAGACGGCCGGCCGGATCTCCGACAGGTACTCGGTTGCCTCGATAAACTCTGCCATAATCGTGAACATCTGCCACGACGCGCGCGCCTTCTTGGCCGTTGCGCGCTCTTGATCTGCGAGCGAACGCAGACTCGGAATCACTTTTCTCTTGTCCATAATGCCTGAAGAACACCGCCTCGGAACTGAACTGGAAGGTAAGACCCTGCTGTTGGTCGACGGTTCGAGTTATCTCTATCGGGCCTATCACGCGATGCCGGATCTTCGTGGACCCGATGGCGAACCGACCGGCGCGCTGTACGGCATCATCAGCATGCTACGCCGGATGCGCAAGGATGTTATGGCGGAGTATAGCGCGTGCGTGTTCGACGCGAAGGGCAAGACCTTTCGCGACGACTGGTACCCGGAGTACAAGGCCCATCGTCCGTCGATGCCCGAGCCGCTCGCCGCGCAAATCGAGCCGATTCACGTCGCGGTGCGCGCGCTCGGCTGGCCGCTGTTGATGATCGAAGGCGTCGAGGCCGACGACGTGATCGGCACGCTCGCGCGCGAGGCGGAAGCGCGCGGAATGAACGTGGTCGTGTCGACCGGCGACAAGGACCTCGCGCAGCTCGTCACTGACCGCGTCACGCTCGTCAACACGATGACAAACGAGAAGCTCGACCGCGCCGGCGTGATCGAAAAATTCGGCGTGCCGCCGGAACTCATCGTCGATTACCTGTCGCTGATCGGCGATACGGTCGACAACGTGCCGGGGGTGAACAAGTGCGGCCCGAAGACCGCGGTCAAGTGGCTCGCGCAGTACGGCACGCTCGACGGCATCGTCGAACACGCTGACGAGATCAAGGGCGCCGTCGGTGGATATCTGCGCGATGCGCTCGGTTTCTTGCCGCTCGCGAAAAAGCTCGTGACCGTCGAGACCGCGTGCGATTTGACCTCGCATGTCGAATCGATTGAAGGCTCGCTCACGACGCGTCCGGAAGCGCGCGAGGAAATGCGCGATCTCTTCACGAGGCACGGCTTCAAGACGTGGCTGCGCGAACTGAACGAAGCGGACCAGATGGTGCCGGCCGCCACGGCCGGCGAGGTGCGGGAGCCCGATGCATCGGTCGAGCCGGCGCCGCTCGTCGACGTGCCGCGTCACTACGAAACGATCCAGACGTGGGCGCAATTCGACGCGTGGCTCGCGAAAATCGAAGCCGCGAAGCTGACCGCGTTCGACACCGAAACGACGTCGCTCGATCCGATGGTCGCGCAGCTCGTCGGTCTGTCGTTGTCGATCGAGCCGGGGCATGCCGCGTATCTGCCGGTCGCGCATCGCGGGCCGGACGCGCCCGAGCAGTTGCCGCGCGACGAAGTGCTCGCGCGTCTCAAACCGTGGCTCGAAAGCGAGTCGCACAAGAAGGTCGGCCAGCATCTGAAGTACGACGAACAGGTGCTCGCGAACTACGGGATCGCGCTGAACGGCGTCGAGTACGACACGCTGCTCGAATCGTACGTGCTCGAATCGCACCGCAGCCACGACATGGACAGCCTCGCGCTGCGGCATCTCGGGATCAAGACGATCCCGTACGAGGCGGTGTGCGGCAAGGGTGCGCAACAACTGTGCTTCGACGAAGTCGCGGTCGACCAGGCAGCGGAATACGCGGCGGAAGACGCCGACATCACGCTTCAGTTGCATCTCGCGCTGTATCCGCAGATCGAGCACGAGAAGGGCCTCGATTACGTGTACCGCGGCATCGAGATTCCGACTTCGCGCGTGCTGCGCAAGATGGAACGCAACGGCGTGCTGATCGACACGGACAAGCTCGCGCGCCAGAGCAGCGAGATCGCGACGCGGCTCGTGCAACTGGAGTCCGAAGCGTATGCGCTCGCAGGCGGCGAGTTCAATCTCGGCTCGCCGAAGCAGATCGGGCAGATCTTCTTCGAGAAGCTGCAGCTGCCGGTCGTCAAGAAGACGCCGAGCGGCGCGCCGTCCACCGACGAAGAGGTGCTGCAGAAGCTCGCCGAGGACTATCCGCTGCCGAAGGTGCTGCTCGAACATCGCGGGCTCGCGAAGCTGAAATCGACGTACACCGACAAGCTGCCGCGGATGGTGAATCCGGACACCGGTCGCGTGCACACGAACTACGCGCAGGCAGTCGCGGTAACGGGCCGCCTCGCGTCGAACGATCCGAACCTGCAGAACATCCCGGTGCGCACGGCCGAAGGGCGGCGCATCCGCGAGGCGTTCATCGCGCCGCCCGGACATCAATTGATTTCCGCCGATTATTCGCAAATCGAATTGCGGATCATGGCGCACATTTCGGAAGACGAATCGTTGCTCGCGGCGTTCGCGCGCGGCGACGACATTCACCGCGCGACCGCGTCCGAGGTGTTCGGCGTGACGCCGCTCGAAGTGAGCGCGGACCAGCGACGCATCGCGAAAGTGATCAACTTCGGTCTGATCTACGGAATGAGTTCGTTCGGGCTCGCGTCGAATCTCGGCATCACGCGCGACGCGGCGAAGGTCTACATCGACCGGTACTTCGCGCGCTATCCGGGCGTCGCGCGCTATATGGACGAAACGCGCGCGAGCGCGAAGTCGCGCGGCTACGTCGAGACCGTGTTCGGCCGCCGGCTGTGGCTGCCGGAGATCAACGGCGGCAACGGCCCGCGCCGCCAGGCCGCCGAGCGCGCGGCCATCAACGCGCCGATGCAGGGAACGGCCGCCGACCTGATCAAGCTGTCGATGATCGCGGTGCAGAAGTGGCTCGACGACACCGGCGTCCGCACGAAGATGATCATGCAGGTCCACGACGAACTGGTGCTCGAAGTGCCGGACAACGAACTCGCCGACGTCAGGAAGCGCCTGCCCGAACTGATGTGCTCCGTCGCGAAGCTGAAGGTGCCGCTCGTCGCCGAGGTGGGGGTCGGCGCGAACTGGGAAGAGGCGCATTAATCGACGCCCTGATCGCGCGCGTCGCGCCGGCCAACGCTTGCGCGACGTTCATCGCATCACGTGAATAGCATCGCATCGCAATGATGCGGATTGCGCGTGGCGGCTCCCCGCCGCGCCCCGTCCGCCGGCATCGCTTCACGGCCCTTGCGCCGCCGCGCTCGCTGCGGCGCGGGCCGCCGCAACGGATATCGACATGCACGGAGAGTCTATGCATCGCTTTATCGTGGTGGGAGGGGGAGCAGGTGGACTGGAACTGGCGACGCGACTGGGCGACCGCTACGGCACGGCGAGCAAGCGCCGGCCGGCGCGCGCGGCGGTGACGCTCGTCGACCGCTATCCGACGCATATCTGGAAGCCGCTGTTGCACGAGGTGGCGGCGGGCAGTCTCGATCCGTTCACGCAGGAACTCGCTTATGCGGCGCAGGCGCGCTGGCACGGGTTCGAGTTTCAGCAGGGCGAGCTGACGGCGCTCGACCGGGCGGCGAAGCGGATCACGATCGGCGCGGTGAACGACGACGACGGGCTCGAATTGCTGCCGTCGCGCGTGCTCGAATACGACACGCTGGTGATCGCGATCGGCAGCACCACGCATTTCTTCGGCGTGCCCGGCGCCGCGGAGCACGCGATCGCGCTCGATACCGTCGCGCAGGCCGAACGGTTCCGCAAGCGGCTGATCGCAGCGTGCATGCGCGCCGATCATCGGGCCGACGAGCCGGAGACGAGCGCGGAGACAAGCGGTGACACCGCCGACGGCGGCGAGATCGTCGAACGCGCGCCGCGCATCCAGGTGGCGATCGTCGGCGGCGGCGCGACCGGCGTCGAGCTGTCCGCCGAGCTGCGCAACACCGCGCAGGTGCTGTCCGCGTACGGGCTGCACAACCTCGATCCGCGCCACGACGTCGGCATCGTGCTGATCGAGTCGGGGTCGCGCATCCTGCCCGCGTTGACCGAGCGGGTGTCGTCGGCCACGGCGGAACTGCTCGTCGGGCTCGGCGTGCGGCTGATGCTCGGCGAGCGCGTCACCGAAGTGGCGCCGGGCGTCGTGCGCACCGCGAGCGGCAAGAGCGTGCGTGCGGATCTGACCGTCTGGGCGGCGGGCATCACCGCGCCGGGCGTGCTGTCGCGGCTCGACGGACTCACGGTGAACCGTCTCGGCCAGTTGGTCGTGCGCCCCACGCTGCAGACCGAGATCGACGACGACGTGTTCGCGCTCGGCGACTGCGCGGCCTGCCCGTGGCCCGGCAACGAACGCAACGTGCCGCCGCGCGCGCAGGCCGCGCATCAGCAGGCAAGCTTCCTGTTGCGCGTGTTCGGCAACCGGCTCGAAGGGCGGCCGCTGCCCGAGTTCACGTATCGCGACTTCGGCTCGCTGGTGTCGCTCGGTCACTTCAGCGCGGTCGGCAACCTGATGGGCGGCGTGATCGGCGGGAACATGCTGATCGAGGGCCTCTTCGCACGGTTCATGTATATGTCGCTGTACCGGCTGCATATTGCGGCGTTGCACGGGTATGCGCGGATGGTGCTCGACACGTTCGCGCACTGGCTGCGCCGCACGACTTTGCCGCGTGTGAAACTGCACTGACCATCGATCGGTTGGGCCGTGCATGGGTCGCCCGCTGCGGCTTCGACGGACCCTCCCGATTCCACTTTTTGCCGAGGAGTGTTGCATGCTGAAACCCGACGTAGACAGTCTCGTTCCGCACGTGCCGTTCGACCGGCGCACGTTCATCAAGGCGGCGCTCGGCAGCGGCTTTGCTGCGGCGGTGCTGCCGGTGTCCGCGCAGACCATCCACACCGATAGCGTCGGTCTCGAAGCGGGCGAGGTCGCGTTCCATTCCGGCGATACGCTCGTGCCCGCGTATCGCGCGCAACCGGCGGGCAAGACGCATCTGCCGGTGATCGTCGTCATCCACGAGATCTTCGGCGTGCACGAGCACATCGCGGACGTGTGCCGGCGCTTCGCGAAGCTCGGCTACCTCGCGATCGCGCCGGATCTGTACGTGCGCGAAGGCGATGCGTCGAGGTATCCGACGATCCAGCAGATCGACGCGGCGATCGCGAGCAAGGTGCCGGACCAGCAGGCGATGCAGGACATCGACGCGGCCGTCGCGTGGACCGCGCAGAACGGCGGGGATACGACGCGGCTCGGCGTCAACGGCTTCTGCTGGGGAGGCCGGATCGCGTGGCTGTACGCGGAGCACAACCCGCACGTGAAGGCGGCGGTCGCCTGGTACGGACGTGTCGCCGGTGATCACACGGCGCGCATGCCTGCGAATCCGCTCGATCTCGCGGGCAACCTGCAGGTGCCGGTGCTCGGCCTGTATGGCCGCCAGGATGGAAGCATCCCGCAGGACACGCTCGAACAGATGAAGCAGGCGATCGCGCAAGGGCCGCAGCGCGGGCGCGGCTCGCAGTTCGTCGTCTACGACGACGCGGGCCATGCGTTCTTCGCGGACTACCGGCCGAGCTACCGGAAGGCGGACGCGGAGGACGGCTGGCGGCGCGCGACTGCGTGGTTCAGGGAGCACGGCGTCGCGTGACGCCGTGCGCAGAAGCAACGTGATGGATGGAGCGCCGGCTCGGCGGGCAGCGAACCGGCGCTAGACGCTCAAGGCTTCGGCCCGGTCGCGACAGGCCGCGACGCGTCCGCACTCCATTCGCTCCACGATCCCGGATACAGCGCGGCGCCATGCAGGCCCGCGATCTCCATCGCCAGCACGTTGTGACAGGCGGTGACGCCCGACCCGCATTGCAGCACGACGTGTTCGGGCGTCTCGTCGCCGAGCAGCATGCCGAATTCGTCGCGCAGCGTATGCGCGGCCTTGAAGCGGCCG
The DNA here is from genome assembly GCA_035492135.1 of Paraburkholderia sp. Lineage (GTDB taxonomy): Bacteria > Pseudomonadota > Gammaproteobacteria > Burkholderiales > Burkholderiaceae > Paraburkholderia. Next base: position 62,021 of record DATJJN010000133.1, read on the forward strand.
TCCGGCGTCAGGTTCTCCTTGAAGAAGCGGTTCAACGCGCCCGGAATGTGCCCGCCGACCGGGTCGATCGTCTCGTTCTCGCCGCGGTAGCGGTCGGGCGAGCGCGCATCGACGACGGTCAGGTCGTGCGTCGCGAGATTGCGCTGCACGGTCTGCGCGTCGACCGTCACCTGCAGCGGCGCGCCGGCCTTGAAGTTGCCGCGCGTCGCGAGCGGCACCGCCTCTTCGACCGGAAAGCCGGCCGCCTGCCACGCCGGCAGGCCGCCGTCGAGCAACGCGACGGAATCGTGGCCGAGCCAGCGCAGCAGCCACCACAGTCGCGCGGCGTACATGCCGCCCTGCGCGTCGTACGCGACGACTTGCTGGCCGGCGTTCAGGCCGCGCGCGGCGAGCGTCGCGACGAGCGCTGCGCGGTCCGGCAGCGGATGGCGTCCGTTCGTGCCCGTCTTCGGGCCGGACAGGTCGCGGTCCAGATGCAGGTAATGCGCGCCCGGAATGTGGCCCACCGCGTACGCGGCGGCGCCGGCCTCCGGATTCGCGAGATCGAACCGGCAGTCGAATACCAGCACGTTGCCGGCGGCATCCAGCCGTTCATGCAGGTTTTCGGCAGAGATCAGCGTGGTGTAGTGGGTGTGGGGCATGGCGATTCCTCGATCCGTGGGGCAGGCTCTATGCGGCCCGGGTGATGGCGTCAGTCTAAACAAAAAGACCGGGCGAGGCCGGTTTTCCGTAGTGTTTCGTCGTTCGTCGTTCGTCGCGGCGCGAAGACGGCCATGCTTGACAAAGCCAACGAAAAAGACCCACAGGCCGTGAAGCCTGTGGGTCTTCTCTGGAAATCATGCGTTTGCAGGGGACCCCAGCGAACGCCAACCGCACCGATCAGATCGTCCCGAGCTCGCGCCGAAGGAACTCGTGGAAGTGCTGCATGCCGTCTTCCATCGGGCTCTGATACGGGCCGACTTCCGACTCGCCGCGTTCCAGCAGCGCGCGGCGGCCCGCGTCCATGCGTTCGGCGATCTCGTCGTCTTCGATCGCCGTTTCCATATAGGCGGCGCGCTCGGCCTCGACGAATTCGCGCTCGAACAGCGCGATTTCCTCGGGGTAATAGAACTCGACGACGTTCGTCGTTTTATCCGTCCCGCGCGGGATCAGCCACGACACGACCAGCACGTGCGGATACCACTCGATCATCAGGTTCGGGTAGTACACCATCCAGATCGCGCCGAACTCCGGCGGCACGCCGTCGCGAAAACGCAGCACCTGGTCGTGCCACTTGCGATACACCGGGCTGCCCGGCTTGCCGAGGCGGTTGTGGACGCCGACCGTCTGCACGCTATACCATTCGCCGAACTCCCACTTCAGGTCGTCGCACGACACGAAGTTGCCGAGGCCCGGGTGAAACGGCACGACGTGGTAGTCCTCGAGATACACCTCGATGAACGTCTTCCAGTTGTAATTGCACTCGTGGATTTCGACGTGGTCGAACATATAGTCCGAAAAGTCGAGATGCTTCGCCGGGCCGAGCCGCGCGAGATCGCGCGCGACGTCGCGCCCGCCCTCTTCGAAGAGCAGCCCCTGCCAGCTTTGCAGCGGCGTGGCGTTCAGGTTCAGGCAGGGCTTGTCGGCGAAGTGCGGCGCGCCGAGCAGCTCGCCCTTCAGGTCGTACGTCCAGCGGTGCAGCGGGCAGACGATGTTGTCCGCGGTGCCGCGGCCGTTCAGCATGATGGCCTGACGGTGACGGCAGACGTTCGACAGCAGCTCGATCCGGGATTGCTGGTTGCGCACCAGCACTCGGCCCTCGTTTTCGCTGGGCAACGCAAAGTAATTTCCCGCCTCGGGCACCATCAGTTCGTGCCCGACGTAGCGAGGACCCTTCTGGAAAAGTGTTGCGATTTCGCGCGCAAGAAGCGCTTCGTCAAAGTAAGCCGTGACTGGCAGCTGGCTGTGAACGGACTTCAGCTGCAATGCATTGCTCAGATTGGACATTCCCACTCCCGTAAGACGTGAAAGCAGTGAACAACCCAACCATCGAAGATTCGATTTAGGGGAACCGATAATTATACCGGTTTACGTGTTTGCCGGGGGCTAAGTGACTGATTCCTGCCAAAAATGGACCCTTTGACGCACACTTTGCCGCCGATCCGCCAGACTGCAGGATCGAGCCCCGGCTTGTGGCGATCTGGGGACAGACGCTGGCGAGCGGGTCGGACCTGGCGCTTTTGCCGTAGAATGTCCGCCTTGTTTCAAAGATGCGACGACTGATGGCGAAATCGGCAACGAAAGACCGCGCTCCGGCGGACGGGGAGGTCAGCGCGATGAAAGACTCAAAAAGCGACGACGCAAAGCGCGCGGCCGACGGCGGCCCGCTTCCGGAGAGCTACGAGTCGGCGCTGGCCGAGCTCGATGGGCTGGTCGCGCGGATGGAGAGCGGCAGTCTGAGCCTCGAAGAGTCGCTCGCGGCTTATCGGCGAGGCGCCGCCCTCGTGCGGTTCTGCCAGCAGCAGCTCGAAAAGGTGGAACAACAGGTGCGCGTGCTGGATGGCGAAACGCTCAGACCGGTGCCCCTCAATACGACGACAGGCAGTTCCGCGCAAGGCGGAGACGACGATCTATGACATTTGAACAGTGGACCCGCGTGGTGCTGGACCGGGTCGAAACCGCGCTCGAACATTACCTGCCTGCGGCAGACGCGGTGCCCGCCCGGTTGCACGACGCGATGCGCTACGCGGTGCTCGGCGGCGGCAAACGGGTACGCCCGCTGCTGTGCCATGCGGCCGGCGAGCTGACCGGCGCGCGGCCGGAAGGCCTCGACGCGGCCGCGTGTGCGCTGGAGATGATCCACGTGTACTCGCTCGTGCACGACGACATGCCGTGCATGGACGACGACGCGCTGCGCCGCGGCAAGCCGACGGTGCACGTGAAGTACGACGAGCCGACCGCGCTGCTGGTCGGCGATGCGCTGCAGTCGCAGGCTTTCATCACGTTGACGGCCGATGTGCTCGACGCCGCGCGCCAGGCGCGCCTCACGCGCGAACTCGCGCTCGCAAGCGGCTCGATCGGGATGGCCGGCGGCCAGGCGATCGATCTCGCGAGCGTCGGTCACGCGCTGACGCGCGAGCAGCTCGAAACGATGCACCGGATGAAGACCGGCGCGCTGTTGCGCGCCTCGGTCCGGATGGGCGCGCTGGCGGGCGACGCCGTCGGCGCGAACGCGCTCGAAGCGCTCGACCGCTACTCGGCGGCGGTGGGCCTCGCGTTCCAGGTGGTGGACGACATTCTCGACGTCACCACCGATTCCGCGACGCTCGGCAAGACCGCGGGCAAGGACGCGAAGGACGGCAAGCCGACCTATGTGTCGATCATCGGCCTCGACGCGTCGCGCGCGCTGGCCGAACAGCTGCGCGCCGACGCGCATGCGGCGCTCGAACCGTTCGGTGCGGGTGCGCAGCGCCTTGCCGAACTCGCTGACCTGGTCGTGAACCGGGTGAGTTGATTGCGTGAAACCCGCCGCACGCGCGAAAGGGGAGTAGCGCGTGGGAGACATAAGCGCGGGGACGCCAGATTTCCTGATATGGAACGACGATGTACGACTTGCTGAAAACCATTGACGACCCCGCGGATCTGCGCCGCCTCGATCGCCGCCAGTTGCAACCGCTCGCCGACGAACTGCGGGCGTTCGTGCTCGACAGCGTGTCGCAGACGGGCGGCCACTTGTCGTCCAACCTCGGCACGGTCGAACTGACGATCGCGCTGCATTACGTGTTCGACACGCCGCGCGACCGCATCGTCTGGGACGTCGGTCATCAGACGTATCCGCACAAGATCCTGACCGGCCGCCGCGACCAGATGTCGACGCTGCGCCAGCTCGGCGGCATCTCGGGCTTCCCGCGCCGCGACGAGTCGCCGTACGACACGTTCGGCACCGCGCACTCGAGCACGTCGATTTCGGCGGCGCTCGGCATGGCCGTCGCGAGCAAGCAGAAAGGCGAGAACCGCGTGGCGATCGCCGTGATCGGCGACGGCGCGATGACCGCGGGCATGGCGTTCGAGGCGATGAACAACGCCGGTGTCGAGGACGACGTACCGCTGCTCGTCATTCTCAACGACAACGACATGTCGATCTCGCCGCCGGTCGGCGCGCTGAACCGCCATCTCGCGCGCCTGATGTCGGGCCGCTTCTACGCGGCCGCGCGCGCGGGCGTCGAGCGCGTGCTGCGCCACGCGCCGCCGGTGCTCGATCTCGCGCGCAGGCTCGAAGAGCACGCGAAGGGCATGATCGTGCCGGCGACGCTGTTCGAGGAATTCGGCTTCAACTACATCGGGCCGATCGACGGGCACGACCTCGATTCGCTGATCCCGACGCTGCAGAACATCAAGGAACTGCGCGGTCCGCAGTTCCTGCACGTCGTCACGAAGAAGGGACAAGGGTACAAGCTCGCCGAGGCCGACCCGGTGCTGTACCACGGTCCCGGCAAGTTCAATCCGGCCGAGGGCATCAAGCCGTCGACGACGCCGGGCAAGAAGACCTACACGCAGGTGTTCGGCGAGTGGCTGTGCGATGCGGCCGAACTCGATGCGCGCGTGATCGGCATCACGCCGGCGATGCGCGAAGGTTCGGGCCTCGTCGAATTCGAGAAGCGCTTCCCGGACCGCTATTTCGACGTCGGCATTGCCGAGCAGCATGCGGTCACTTTCGCGGGCGGTCTCGCGGCCGAAGGGCTGAAGCCGGTCGTCGCGATCTACTCGACGTTCCTGCAGCGTGCGTATGACCAGCTGATCCACGACGTCGCGCTGCAGAATCTGCCGGTCGTGTTCGCGATCGACCGCGCGGGCCTCGTCGGCGCGGACGGCGCGACGCACGCCGGCGCATACGACCTCGCGTTCCTGCGCTGCATCCCGAACATGACGGTGATGGCCGCATCGGACGAAAACGAATGCCGCCAGATGCTGTACACGGCGCTGCAGCAGCCGAATCCGACCGCGGTGCGTTATCCGCGCGGTGCGGGCACGGGCGTCGCGACCGTCAAGCAGATGGCCGCGCTGCCGCTCGGCAAGGGCGAAGTCCGCCGCGAGAGCACCGCTCCCGCGGGCCGGCGCATCGCGATTCTCGCGTTCGGCACGATGGTCGCGCCGTCGCTCGCAGCGGCCGAGACGCTCGACGCAACCGTCGCGAACATGCGCTTCGTGAAGCCGCTCGACGCGGAACTCGTGCGCCGGCTCGCGGAAACGCACGACGCGCTCGTGACCGTCGAAGAAGGCTGCGTGATGGGCGGCGCGGGCTCCGCGTGCGTCGAAGCCCTGCTCGAAGGTGGGGTTATCAAGCCCGTACTACAATTGGGCCTCCCCGACCGCTTCATCGATCACGGCGATCCGGCGAAACTGCTGGCGAGCTGCGGGCTCGACGCGGCAGGCATCGCGAAATCGATTCGCGAACGCTTCCTCGATCACGCTGCGAGCGCAACCGGCAAATCGGTGATGCGCGTCGCGTGAGCGGTAGCGTGAGCGACATGCGGCGGCGGGTTATTTGCCAGGCCAGGTCGCGAGACCGGCTGCCCTAAGCCGCAATCCAGTTGAACGAGGCGGGTCGTCGAATCCGCCAGAGAAACGCCGGCTCATGCCGGCGTTCGTCATTGCGCGCCCGCTCGAAGTGGGCGCGGAGAGGATAACAACATGAACCAGATGAACCCGGCATTCGTGATGCCGGACGTGCAAAGCACCGTCGATACCCGACAGATCCCGATCCAGCGCGTCGGCGTGAAGGCGGTGCGTCATCCGCTGACCGTGCGCACCGCGAGCGGCGACGTGCAGCCGAGCATCGGCACGTGGAACCTCGACGTTCATCTGCCGGCCGAGCAGAAGGGCACGCACATGTCACGCTTCGTCGCGCTGCTCGAAGCACATCGCGGCACGCCGCTCGACGCGTCCGCGTTTCGCGCGATGCTCGCGGACATGCTCGCGAAGCTCGAATCGCAGGCGGGGCGCATCGAGGTGGCGTTTCCGTATTTCGTGAAGAAGATCGCGCCAGTGTCGGGCGTCGAGAGCCTGCTGGACTACGAAGTCACGCTGACGGGCGAGATCCGCGACGGCGCCACGCGTTTGTGGCTGAAGGTGCTCGTGCCGGTGACGAGCCTGTGTCCGTGCTCGAAGAAGATCTCGCAGTACGGCGCGCACAACCAGCGTTCGCACGTGACGATCGACGCGGAGCTGGCGGACGATCTGCCCGTCGAGGATCTGATCCGGATCGCCGAGGAAGAGGCGTCGTGCGAACTGTGGGGGCTGCTCAAGCGCCCCGACGAAAAGTTCGTCACCGAGCGCGCCTATGAGAACCCGAAGTTCGTCGAGGATCTGGTGCGCGACGTGGCGGTGCGCCTGAACGCCGACGCGCGCGTGGCGGCCTATGTGCTCGAAGCCGAGAACTTCGAGTCGATCCACAATCACAGCGCGTACGCGGTGATCGAGCACGACAAGCGCGCCGCGCGCTGAGCGGATTCGAGAAGCGGGATCTCGCAACGAAAGACGGCCACCTCGCGGTGGCCGTTTTTTTGAGCGCTGCGTTCAGGCGTTTGCGAAAGGCCGCTTAGCGGGCGAGCGACGCGAGATCCCAGCGCGGCTTCACGGTGAACGCGTAATCGTGCGTCGCCTGCGCGGGCCAGCGCTGGAGCCGCAGCGCGCCGGCGAGCGCGATCATCGCGCCGTTGTCGGTGCACAGCGAAAGGTCCGGGTAATGGACATCGAAGCCGCGCTTTTTCGCGGCCGCCGACAGCGCTTCGCGCAACTGCCGGTTCGCGCCGACGCCACCCGCCACGACGAGGCGCGTCAGCTTCGTGCGCTTGAGCGCCGCGATCGACTTGGCCGCGAGCACATCGACCGCCGCGTCGACGAAACCGCGCGCGAGATCCGCCTTCGACTGCTCGCACACGTTAGGGCCGAGCCGCTTCACATGCGTGAGCACCGCGGTCTTCAGGCCGCTGAAGCTGAAGTCGAGGTCGCCGGAATGGAGCATCGGACGAGGCAGTTCGACCGCGCCCGGCGTGCCGAATTCGGCGAGGCGCGACACTTCAGGACCGCCCGGATAGCCGAGGCCGAGCAGCTTCGCGGTTTTGTCGAAGGCTTCGCCGGCGGCGTCGTCGAGCGTCTCGCCGAGCGTCTCGTAGACGCCGACGTCGGTCACGCGCATCAACTGCGTGTGGCCGCCCGACACCAGCAGCGCGACGAACGGGAACGGCGGCGGCGCATCGACGAGCAGCGGCGACAGCAGATGCCCTTCGAGGTGATGGATGCCGATCGTCGGCCGGTTCCACGCCATCGCGAGTGCGTTAGCGATACTCGCGCCGACGAGCAGCGCGCCGGCGAGTCCGGGCCCCTGCGTGTACGCGATCGCGTCGATGTCGCCGCGCGCCGCGCCGCTGTTCGCGAGCACGTCTTCGAGCAGCGGCAGCGCGCGGCGGATGTGGTCGCGCGACGCCAGCTCCGGCACGACGCCGCCGTACTCGCGGTGCATCGCGATCTGCGAATGCAGCGCGTGCGCAAGCAGCCCGCGCTCCGTGTCGTAGAGCGCGAGGCCGGTTTCGTCGCAGGAGCTTTCGATGCCGAGAACGAGCATGGTCTGGTGCTGCCATGGCGGCGAATCTGCGCGCATTTACGTGGTATTTGCGACGCATTTGCGCCGACTTCGCCGCCGGTGCAAGAGGTGTAGGCAAGCCTGAAAGTATAGCAGTGCGGCTGAAAGCCGGCAGGTGCGGCAGGTACAATGCGCGGCATGGAATCCTTCGACATCGCCGTGATCGGCGCGGGAGCGGCCGGGATGATGTGCGCGGCGGTGGCTGGCCAGAAGGGCAGCCGGGTCGTGCTGATCGATCATTCGCCGCGCCTCGCCGAGAAAATCCGCATTTCGGGCGGCGGCCGCTGCAACTTCACGAATCTTCATGCGGGGCCGGCGAACTACCTGTCCGCGAACCCGCACTTCTGCCGCTCGGCACTCGCGCGCTATACGCCTCGCGACTTTCTCGCGTTGCTGAAGCAACATCGCGTGACCTGGCACGAAAAACACCGCGGGCAGTTCTTCTGCGACCAGTCGAGCGACGCGATCATCGACGTGCTGAGCGCCGAATGCGGCGCCGGACGGGTGGCGTGGCGCCGGCCGCTCGCGGTCGAACAGGTGAGCCATTCGGACGCGAGCGGCTTCACCCTCGGCACGCCGCAGGGAACGATCGCCGCGCGCTCGCTGGTGATCGCGACGGGCGGCCTGTCGATCCCGAAAATCGGCGCGACCGATTTTGCGTATCGCGTCGCGAAGCAGTTCGGCCACAAGCTGATCGACACGCGCCCGGCACTGGTGCCGCTGACGTTCGCGCCGCAGGACTGGGCGAAGTACGCGGCGCTGGCGGGCGTTTCGCTCGAGGTGCGGATCGCGACCGGCGATCGCCGCTCGGGCGGTGAGTTCGACGAGGATCTGCTGTTCACCCATCGCGGACTGTCCGGCCCGGCGGTGCTGCAGGTTTCGAGCTACTGGCAGCCGGGTCAGCCGATCCGAATCGATTTGTTGCCGGGCCGCGACGCGTCGGCTGCGCTGATCGAAGCCAAAACGACCACGAAGCGCCAGATCGGCAACCTGCTCGCCGAGTGGACGCCCGCGCGGCTCGCACACGCGTGGCTCGACACGCATGACGTGCGGGCCGACGCGCGCCTCGCCGACCTGCCGGACAAGGCGCTGCGCCGCATCGGTGAGGGCCTGTCGCAGTGGACGCTCACCCCGACGGGCACCGAAGGCTACCGCAAGGCCGAAGTCACGCGCGGCGGCGTCGATACGCGCGACCTGTCGTCGACGACGATGATGAGCGCGCGCGTGCCGGGGCTGTATTTCGTCGGCGAAGCGGTCGACGTGACCGGCTGGCTCGGCGGCTACAACTTCCAGTGGGCGTGGGCGTCGGGGGTTGCGGCCGGCGAGGCGGCTGCCGCCCATGGCGGCCAGTCTTGACGGCTGCCTGTCTTTGTGCACGTCCGTCTGCTATACTCCAGCCTCTTTACCTTCGATCCGTTATTGAGAAATGACGACCATCCGTGTAAAAGAAAACGAGCCGTTTGAAGTCGCCATGCGGCGCTTTAAGCGCACGATCGAAAAGAACGGTCTTCTGACCGAGCTTCGTGCGCGAGAGTTTTACGAAAAGCCTACGGCTGAGCGTAAGCGCAAGAAGGCTGCTGCGGTGAAGCGCCATTTCAAGCGCCTGCGCAGCCAGATGCTGCCGAAGAAGCTGTACTGATTTTTTCTTCCGTTGTTGCCCGCGGACTCGTGCCGCGGCAATGCGCGAGAGCCGGCCGCGCCGCCCGATGCCTGCCGCGTGTACCACGGCAAACTGGCGCACCGGACCGGCGCAGCCCGACTGGTGTGGTCGCCACCACGACGAATTCGCGCCAACCCGCCTGGAAGTGCTTTCAGGCGGGTTTTTGCGCTGATGCGCGTGAAGGCTGCAATCCGGTGAGCGAGCCGGCCCGGACCCGCTAAGGACCCCATTGCCTGGCGTGCCAGGCATTCAGCAACCCAGCATTTTCAGGTGAATGATGAGCCTCAAAGACCGGATCAACGACGACATGAAAGCGGCGATGCGCGCGCGCGAAACGGGGCGTCTCGGCACGATTCGGCTGCTGCTCGCGGCCATCAAGCAGCGTGAAGTCGACGATCGCGTGACGCTCGACGACGCCGGCGTCACGGCCGTGATCGACAAGATGATCAAGCAGCGCAAGGATTCGATCAGCCAGTTCGAGGCGGCTGGCCGTACCGATCTCGCGAGCAGCGAGAGCGCCGAAGTGGCCGTGCTGACCGCGTATATGCCGGCGCAGTTGTCCGAAACGGAAGTCGCCGCCGAGGTTCAGGCGGCCGTCGCGCAGACGGGCGCCGCCAGCCCGCAGGACATGGGCAAGGTGATGGGCGTGCTGAAGCCGAAGCTCGCCGGCCGCGCCGACATGACTGCGGTGTCCGCGCTGGTCAAGGCCGCGCTCGCCAGATAACCGCTCCGCCGCGGCCGCCCGGCGCTCGCTGGCGTCGGGGGGCAGGCGGCGCTGAGCGGCGCGCCCGAAGCGTGCGTCGATGATTCCGCATTCGTTCCTGCAGGACCTGTTGAACCGCGTCGATATCGTCGACGTGGTGGGGCGCTACGTGCAGCTCAAGAAGGGCGGCGCGAATTTCATGGGGCTCTGTCCGTTCCACAACGAGAAGAGCCCTTCGTTTACCGTTAGTCCAACGAAGCAGTTCTATCACTGCTTCGGGTGCGGTGCGCACGGCACCGCAATCGGGTTTCTGATGGAGCATGCCGGCCTGACGTTTCCCGAGGCCGTCAATGAACTCGCGCAGTCGGTCGGGTTGACGGTGCCGCAGGAGCCGTCGCCGACGCGCGGCGGCTACGGCGGCTCGGGCGGCGGACAGGCGCCTGCGGCGTCGAAAGCGGTCACGACCGCGCTGTCCGACGCGATGCAGACCGCGTGCGACTACTACCGCAAGCAGTTGCGCGGCGCGCCCAACGCGATCCAGTACCTGAAAAAGCGCGGGCTGACCGGCGAAATCGCCGCGCGCTTCGGTCTCGGCTACGCGCCCGACGGATGGCAGAACCTCGAAGCGGCGTTCACCGATTATCGGGACGACGCGCTGGTCGAGGCGGGCCTCGTGATCGTCAGCGACAAGCAGGACGCGCAGGGTGTCGCGCGCCGCTATGACCGGTTCCGCGAGCGAATCATGTTCCCGATCCGCAACGTGAAGGGGCAGGTGATCGGCTTCGGCGGACGGGTGCTCGATGGCGGCGAGCCGAAGTATTTGAATTCTCCGGAAACGCCGCTATTTAACAAGGGCAGCGAGCTGTACGGCCTCTTCGAGGCGCGTCTTGCGATCCGCGAAATGCGCTACGTACTGGTGGTCGAAGGCTATATGGACGTGGTTGCGCTCGCGCAGCTTGGTTTCCAGAATGCCGTCGCCACATTGGGAACAGCGTGCACGCCGATTCATGTGCAGAAACTGATGCGTCAGACCGATACGGTGATCTTCAGTTTCGACGGCGACGCGGCGGGGCGCCGCGCGGCGCGCCGGGCGCTCGATGCGTGCCTGCCGCACGCGGCCGACAACCGGACGATCCGTTTCCTGTTCCTGCCGCAAGAGCACGATCCGGACAGCTACGTGCGCGAATTCGGCACCGACGCGTTCTCGGAGCAGGTCCAGCGGGCGATGCCGCTGTCACAGTTCCTGCTGAACGAGGTGCTGGCGGGCAAGGAACTGGACCAGCCGGAAGGGCGCGCACGCGCGCTGTTCGACGCGAAGCCGCTGCTGCAGGCGCTGCCGGCGAACGCGCTGCGCGCGCAGATCATGCATATGTTCGCGGACCGGCTCGACGTGCCGTTCGACGAAGTCGCGGCGCTTTGCGAGGTCGACGCGCGGATCGCGGCGGCCGCCCGGACCGCGCCGGCGCGCAAGGACCGGCATTTGGTTACCGGTATCGAGCGCAAGGCGTTGCGCAGCCTCGTGATGCATCCGAGGATCGCGGCCGGGCTCGATGCAGAAGCCGAGCAGGCGCTGATCACGTTGACGCGACATGGCGAACTGTTCGAGGAAGTGACGACGCATGCGCGCGCACTGGGAGATTCGGCGGGCTTTCAATTGCTGTCGGATCTGCTGCGCAACGGTGCGAATGCGCCGACTTTTGATGAGATTTTTCGCGAAATTCTGGACTATGATGAAAACGTCCGGGATTTGTTGATTAAAAGTCCAGACGATGGTGCGGAAGTCGAGGAGCGGCGACGCGAGCAGGAGCGTCTCGTCGGCGAAGAGCTGGCGGCGGCGATCCTGAAGATGCGGTATGACGCCTGCTGCGAACGGCTTGACGTGCTTTCGCGTCAGTCGCGGCATACGAGCGACGACCTGGCCGAGTTGATGGCACTGAACCAGACGCGTGCAGAGATGAAGCGTCAGCTTGGGCTGTAAGGCAGGACCGTGCGGAAGGGGTTGCCCCGCGCGTGCTAGAATATAAGGTTCTCAGCAGTTCTGTTTGTTTTTCCGGGCAATCCAGTTTCCAGTAAGGGCGGAATCGCAATGGCAAAGACTACGGGCGGAAAAAACGCGACAGGCAAAGGCTCCCCGGAGCCCACCAGCAAGGCCACCAGGGCCAGCAAGGCCATCCCGGCCAAGGTCGCCAGTTCCGCAAGAAAGACGTCCGATGCCGCTAGCGCGCCCGTCGCCCGGAGCAAATCCCAGGCCGCTTCGGCTGCGCACGTCGCGCCGGCACGGGCGGCGAAGGTCGCGACCCCGCCGGCCCAGGAATCCACGGCCAGACAGTCGGTCAATTCAGAGGTAGTGAAGCCAGCGTTGGTGAAGCCGGCAGCAGCAAAGCCGGCGGCTGCGAAGCCGGCCATGAAGCGGGCCGGTTCGAGTAGTGCAAGGCTAGTGCCTGCCGTCGCGGACGATGCGGCAGAGCGCGAGACTCCTGTATCCACGGTTCAAGAGGCTGTTGTCCAGCAGCCGCGAGTCGAGACTACAGCCGGTACGGCGAACTCCATGACGAAAAAGCTGAACGAAGTATCCGTCGATGATGACGCAAGCCAGAGCGAAGAAGCGACGCCAGCCACGGGCAAGGTCGAAAAGGTCCGTGCCCGCGACCGTCGCGCGAAGGAGAAGGCGCTGCTGAAGGACGCGTTCGCGTCCTCGCAGCCCGGCACCGTCGAGGAACTGGAAGAGCGTCGCTCGAAGCTGCGCGCGCTGATCAAGCTCGGCAAGGAGCGCGGCTTCCTCACGTACGCTGAAATCAACGATCACCTGCCGGACAACTTTACCGAGACCGAGGCGATCGAAGGCATCATCAGCACGTTCAACGACATGGGCGTCGCCGTGTACGAGCAGGCGCCCGATGCCGAAACGCTGCTGCTGAACGACAACGCGCCCGCCGCGTCGTCGGACGACGAGGTCGAGGAAGAAGCCGAAGTCGCGCTGTCCACCGTCGATTCCGAGTTCGGTCGCACGACCGACCCGGTGCGGATGTACATGCGCGAAATGGGCACCGTCGAGCTGCTCACGCGCGAAGGCGAAATCGAGATCGCGAAGCGGATCGAAGACGGCCTGAAGCACATGGTGATGGCGATTTCCGCGTGCCCGACCACGATCGCGGACATCCTTGCGATGGCCGAGCGCGTCGCGAACGAAGAGATTCGCGTCGATGAACTCGTCGACGGCCTGATCGATCCGAATGCCGAAGACACCGACGGCTTCTCCGCGCAGGAAGCGGAAGAAATCGAAAACGGCGACGACGAAGAAGAGGACGACGAGGAAGAGGAAGAGGAAGAAGACGACGGCACCGCGCAGGCCACGGCCAACGCGGCGCAGCTCGAAGCGCTGCGGCGCGCGTCGCTCGAAAAGTTCTCGCTGATCAGCGAGTGGTTCGACAAGATGCGTCGCGCGTTCGAGAAGGAAGGCTACAAGTCGAAGTCTTACCTGAAGGCGCAGGAAACGATCCAGAACGAGCTGATGTCGATCCGCTTCACCGCGCGTACCGTCGAGCGTCTGTGCGACACGCTGCGTGCGCAGGTCGACGAGGTGCGTCAGGTCGAGCGCCAGATTCTGCATACGGTCGTCGACAAGTGCGGGATGCCGCGCTCGGAGTTCATCGCCCGCTTCCCGGGCCACGAAACCGACCTCGAGTGGACGGAGCGCATCGTCGCCGAGAATCATCCGTATAGCGCGGTGTTGTCGCGCAACATTCCGGCGATTCGCGAACAGCAGCAGCGTCTGCTCGATCTGCAGGCGCGCGTGGTGCTGCCGCTGAAGGACCTGAAGGAAACCAACCGCCAGATGGCGGCGGGCGAACTGAAGGCGCGTCAGGCGAAGCGCGAGATGACCGAGGCGAACCTGCGTCTCGTGATTTCGATCGCGAAGAAGTACACGAACCGCGGCCTGCAGTTCCTCGACCTGATCCAGGAAGGCAACATCGGTCTGATGAAGGCGGTGGACAAGTTCGAATATCGCCGCGGCTACAAGTTCTCGACGTACGCGACGTGGTGGATCCGTCAGGCGATCACGCGCTCGATCGCGGACCAGGCGCGCACGATCCGGATTCCGGTTCACATGATCGAGACGATCAACAAGATGAACCGCATCTCGCGGCAGATCCTGCAGGAAACCGGTCTCGAGCCGGATCCGGCGACGCTCGCCGAGAAGATGGAGAAGCCGGAAGACAAGATCCGCAAGATCATGAAGATCGCGAAAGAGCCGATCTCGATGGAAACGCCGATCGGCGACGACGACGATTCGCATCTCGGCGACTTCATCGAGGACACGAACACCGTCGCGCCGGCCGATGCCGCGCTGCATGCGAGCATGCGCGACGTCGTGAAGGACGTGCTCGACTCGCTGACGCCGCGCGAGGCGAAGGTGCTGCGGATGCGCTTCGGCATCGAGATGAGCACCGACCATACGCTGGAAGAAGTCGGCAAGCAGTTCGACGTGACGCGTGAGCGGATTCGTCAGATCGAGGCGAAGGCGCTGCGCAAGCTGCGTCACCCGAGCCGCTCGGACAAGCTGAAGTCGTTCCTCGAAGGCAACTGATCGAGATGACGCGTGCGGCTTGACTGCAGGCGATAGCGGGGCCGGCTTCGTTCGTGTAGTATGTCGGCCTGTCGTCAACGAGGCCCGGCCTTTTAAAGACCGGGTCTTTTTGTTGGAACGGTTTCAGGGCCTCTAGCTCATGCCTGGTTAGAGCAGCGGACTTGGCAGGACGTGTCCTACGGCTCGACAAGAGTACGGACACGCCGGAATGGGTTGCCGTGGGGTAAGTTCACTCTGCCTCCCGGTAGAACTGCTCAAAGTCGGGGAAACCTCTGTTGCAGCCGCAGTCGGCACGCAGCGTGGCGATCCCGAGCGAAGCTCTCGATGAGAGAACGTGTAGAGACTGTACGGGCAGGTCGTAAAGACAAGAGACAGTCCAGACCACAAACCCGAAAGGGGTGGCGAAAGCCATAGTGGTACGCATAATCCGTTGGTGCCGGGTTCGACTCCCGGGGGGCCCACCAAAATTTTTGTCCGGGAGATCCTCGGAAGTCCGAAAACCCGCATCGCGTAACGCGTTGCGGGTTTTTTTGTTGTCCGTCGTCGTTCGACTCGATCCGTTAAATGGCGTGGTGTGCGGACGCCTGTCGCTGCGCTCACCCATACCAGGTTGCGCCGCAAAATGGACCTGACGGTTTGCAGATCGGTAAAACAAAGCTTTATTAACCCCGAAATAAATTTTGGTCATAAGAAAGAATTCGTCGCTACATACTCGCTTACCAGATCATTCGTAAACGAACCGCAATGCAATTCGATTGGGCCAATCCCTATCACTCCATCGCCAAGCCGTTTTTCGCCTGTAACGTCGTCACGACCTCGCATCCACTGGCGGCGCAGGCCGGACTTCAAATGCTGCAGTCCGGCGGAAACGCGGTCGATGCGGCGCTGGCCGCGGCGGCAATGCTCACCGTGGTGGAGCCCGTGTCGTGCGGTTTCGGCGGCGATGCGTACGCGATGGTGTGGGACGGCCAAACGCTGCATGCACTGAACGCGACCGGCGCGGCTCCCCGTGCATGGACGCTCGATTATTTCCGGGATCGGCATGGCGTCGACGCGGCCGGCCGCATCAAGCAGCCGATGCGCGGATGGGATTCGGTCACGGTGCCCGGGATCGTTTCCGCGTGGGCGGCGCTGCATCAGCGCTTCGGGGCGCTGGCATGGGCCGACGTGCTGGAGCCCGCCGCCGTTGTGGCCGAGCGAGGCCACCTGGTCGCGCCGGCGGTCGCGCGCAAATGGGCGGAACTGGTGCCGGTGCTCGAACATCAGCCGGGTTTTGCACAGACCTTTATGCCATATGGCCGGGCACCGCTGGTGGGCGAGAAGGTCAGGCTGCCCGGACATGCCGACACATTGCGGCGTCTCGGCCGCGACGGCGCAACGGTTTTTTACGAGGGCGAACTGGCGGAACGCATTGCCGCATTCGCGCGCCAGACCGGCGGAGCGCTGACGCTCGACGACCTGCGCGAGCATCGCGCGGAATGGGTCGACACGCTGAGCCGCGACTACCGTGGCTACACGCTTCACGAGTTGCCGCCGAACGGGCAGGGCATCGCCGCGCTGATGGCGTTGGGCATGCTCGAACGCTTCGATGTGTCTTCGCTGCCTGTCGATTCCGCGAAGTCGCAGCACCTGCAAATCGAAGCCATGAAGCTGGCGTTTTCGGACGTCTACGACTTCGTCGGCGACCCGCGCTACATGCCGGTGCAACCGGAGCAGATGCTCGACGATGCCTATCTGGACGCGCGCGCGGCGTGCATCGATCCGCGGCGTGCGGGGGCGCCTGCACCCGGTCTGCCAAAACCTGGCGGGACCACCCAGATCTGCGCCGCGGACGCGAGCGGCATGATGGTATCCCTGATCCAGTCGAACTATCGAGGCTTCGGTTCCGGGGTGGTCGTGCCCGGCACCGGCATCAGTCTGCAGAACCGGGGTGCGGGTTTTTCGACGAATCCCGATTCCGTCAACGTGGTGGCGCCCGGCAAACGCCCGTTCCACACCATCATGCCGGGATTCCTGATGCGCGACGGCAAGCCGGTGATGAGCTTCGGCGTGGTTGGCGCAGAGGTGCAGCCGCAGGCGCACGTGCAGACGCTTGTGCGCATGCTGGACTACGGACAGCAGCCGCAGGCCGCCTGTGACGCGCCGCGCTGGAAGCTCGATCGCGATTTCGAGCTGGAAGTCGAAAACGCCTTCGACGCAGAAGTCCTGAACGAGCTGGTGGCGATGGGGCACAGGGTCAAGCCCAAGGGCGACCAGCGCGTGGACTTCGGCTCCGGACAGTTCGTCTGGCGCTTGCCGGGCGACGACGACTGCCGCTATGTGGCGGCAACGGATGGACGTCGTGATGGACGTTCAGCCGGCTATTGAGCGTCGTCGGCGGCGGGTTCCGGACGAACCTTCATCAACAGAAACGTACAAAAGGACTTGAGTCATGTTGAAGCCGGTAATTGTAGGGGTATTGCTGCTCGGCGCCGGTTCTGCAATGGCGCAGACGTTGCGCATCGGGCTCGAGGACGATATCGGGACACTCGACCCGCATCGCAGTCTGCAGATGGTCGATCGGATGGTGTTCGCGTCGATGTGCGATTCGCTGATCACCATCGATCAGAACCTGAAGCTGGTTCCACGTCTTGCGACGTCGTGGTCGGTCAGTCCGGACGGCAAGACCGTGACGCTCTTCCTTCGCAGGAATGTGACGTTTCAGGATGGCGAGCCGCTCAATGCGGCGGCAGTGAAGGCCAACTTCGATCGCGAGTTGAATTCGCCGGTCAGTACGCGCAAGGTGGAACTGGCGTCGGTCGACACGGTGCGCGTGGTCGACGATTCCACCGTTCAACTCGTTCTTAAATATCCAGACTCCGCGTTGCTGTCGATGCTGTCGGACCGCGCGGGCATGATGCTGGCGCCGAAGACACTGTCCAGCGACGACGGGATCGCTCGACATCCGGTGTGCGTCGGGCCTTACCAGTTTTCGCAGTCGGTCCAGAATTACCGCGTCGTGCTCGACAAGTCCCCGACGTACTGGGACGCGGCGGCCTATCCGATCAAGCAGGTTGTCTTCATGCCGATACCGGACGCAACCGTTCGACTCGCGAATCTGCGCTCTGGTGCAATCGACATCGCAGAGCGCATCGCACCGTCGGACGTCGCATCGGTCGAGCGTGATACGAACTTGCGATTCGTGTTATCGCAAGGACTGGGCTTCATGAGCATGACCTACAACTTGAATAACGGCCCGTCGTCGAAGGGACCGTGGCGCGACGGGCGCGTGCGCGAAGCACTGAACCTGACACTGGACCGCAACGCGATCAATCAGGTGATCGGCAACGGTATATTCAAGCCGGCCGTAGAGGCAATTCCGCCAACCAGCCCGTATTTCGACAGCGCGTTGAGCGCTCCGGCGCGTGACGTCAACCGTGCACGTGCGCTGCTTGCAGCGGCGGGCTATCCGAACGGCGTCGACATCCAGCTGATGCTCGGGAACGACACGATCACGATGCAGTTAGGACAGATTATTCAGGCGATGGCGTCGGAGGCAGGCATACGTTTGAAGCTGGTTCCGACCGATTTTGCGGCGGAGCAGGGTGCGGCGATCGGTGGAAACTTCCAGATGATCCTGCGAGGATGGTCGGGGCGTGTCGACCCCGACGGAAATCTGGGGCAGTTCGTTTCATGCAAGGGCGCAATGAATTACGGTCGCTTCTGCGACCCGCAAGTCGATGCGCTGCTGACCCAGGCGCGCGGTATTGCCGCTGTGCCGGCGCGCAAACAGGTTTATGCCCAGTTGCTCCAGCGCGTAGCGGACCAGCAGCCGATAACCTATCTGTATTACCCCGCGCTACCTTTCGCGTTGAGCAGCAAGGTTAACGGATTCGTTGCCTATCCGGATGGCCTTATCCGGCTACGAGGCATGACGCTTAAACCGTGAGTGCCGCAGGCGTATGACTCACGCGATGCCAGAGCGAATGAGTATTCGAAAGCGCCGATGCCTATCCGCTGCCTTTGACACCACCCGATAGTGCCGGCGGGCATCAGCCCGCCCACTCGCTGAATTCTATTTAGTTGGTATCACTAAGTTAATATCGGAGAAATACGATGCGGTTGCACTTTGGTTGCAGAAAAGAAGTAACGGGGTCGACGTGCGCGAAGATGCTTTATGTGGGATGCCTGGCGGCGGCAACGCCGGTTCTCGCGCACGCGCAAAGCAGTGTGACGTTGTACGGCATCATCGACACGGGGATTGACTATGTGTCGAATGCGGGCGGGCACAGCCTCTATGCGATGAGCAGCGGCTACAATAGCGGAAGCCGTTTTGGCTTTAGGGGATCCGAGGACCTGGGCAGTGGTCTTAGCGCGATCTTTCTTCTCGAAAACGGTTTCGACGACACTACCGGCAAGGCGTCCCAAGGCGGCCTTTTGTTCGGGCGTCAAGCGTATGTCGGTTTGTCCTCCCGCACGCTGGGTACGGTGACGATGGGCCGGCAATACGATCTCGTGGTAGACGAGATCGGCCGCTTCGCGTTTGCTGCACAAGGCGGCGGTAGTTCGGCGGCGCATAGCAACGACATCGACAACCTGCACAACACGTATCGTGTGAATAACGCGATCAAGTACGTCTCACCGACCACCAACGGTCTGCGAGTCGGCGCGATGTACGCGCTGGGCGGCGTCTCCGGCGATTTCACGCGCGACCAGGTCGTGTCCGCCGGAGCGCATTACGCGTACGGCTCGTTTGCGATGGGCGTCGCCTATCTGAACGCGCGGAATCCGAACATCAGCTTCTTCGGGACGAGTTCCACGACCGCGGCGACAGCGGCGTCCACCAATGTGACGTCGCCCGCGTATAGCGGGTTTCTTTCCGCCCATACCTACCAGGTTATCGCCGCGGCGACGAGCTATTCCTTTGGCAGGGCCACGCTGGCCGGCGTCTATACGAACATCGCGTTCAAGGGCGTAGGCGACTCGACGTCGGGGCCGAACCCCGAGCATTATTCCGGCAACGCCATATTCAACGACGCCGAAATCAATTTCCGATATCAGTTTACGCCGGCGGTCGAAGCAGGTTTCGGGTACGACTACCTGAAAGGCAACGGCATCGACGCGAACCCCGGCGCGACTTATAACGAGGTCGCCGCGAACGTGTCGTATCACTTTTCCAGGCGCACCCAGGTGTACATGGTCGGGATCTACCAGCACGCGTCCGGAACCGATTCTCGCGGCCAGGCGGCGGTAGCCACGATGGGTGAACAAACGGCGTCCAGCGGCCCCAGCCAGGTGTTGATGCGCGTAGGCCTGCGAACGGTTTTCTGACTTATGCGAGCGTTGGCATCTCGATGCTGAGGCTCGCGTGCAGTGCATCGATCAGGTCGGCGCGGATCAGATCGGTTCGCGCAAGTATGCCGACTTCGCGCGGTGGGCTCGGGACCGGCAGCGGGATGATGCGGAGTAGCGGATCATGTTGCCACGACGCGTTGCGCACCAAGGGCACGATCGTCATCCCGACGCCCTGGCGCACCAGTTCGATGATCGTTTCCAGCGAGTTGAGTTCGACGAGTTCGTTGACGGCAATACCCTGACGATGAACCGCATGCTCGACCAGCATGCCGGTGCGTTGTGTGCGGTCGAACGAAAGGAATGGACAATCGCGCAACAGGATGGCGACGGTGTCCCCGTGGCGCCGGACCATGTCGTGATTGGCGACGAGGACCAGCGGTTCCTTGTATAGCGTGCGCCATTCGAAGGACTTCGATATGCCGTTTTGCAATCGCACGATGACGGCCGCATTGATCTCGCGCGCATTGAGTCGTGCGAGCAGTTCCAGAGACTTTCCGGTCAGCAGCCGAAGATCGAGGCGCGGGTGCTGGCTTTTCAGTTCCGCGAGCTGCATCGCCAGCACGCCCATCACCGACACGACCGAGCCGAGCGTCACCGATCCGACGAGCGTGTCGTTATCTTCCTGAAAGTCGGTGAGTCCGTCGTAGAGCGCGACGATCTGTTCGATGCGCGGCAGCAATGCGCGCGCGTTGCGGTTTAGCGTGATGCCGCGCCCCTGCCGGTCAAACAGCGACACCTTGAGCTGCTGTTCCAGCGAGCGCATTTGCATGCCGACCGCAGCATGCGTGATCGAAACGTGCTCGGATGCCGCCGCAAATGAACCGTACCGCGCGATGGCAATGAACGTCTTGAGAAATCGGATGGAGCTCATCGGAAGGCACCGGTTCACGATACTGGCGATTGCACTCGACTGCATCCGGCGCCATCGCGGTTAGACGTTAAAGAAAACCTTTCGCTTAAGCGAAAGCAAATCGATGCATTCAAGAATTATTTTTCGACAATACTCGGCTGTCAACGAATGCACGCCGCCTCGCACGCGGCGATTCAGCGGGGCGAGGTCGGCGAACCGGAATGGTGGAGATCGCTCCCTCGTCAAGCGTTACGTCTACAACGCATAGAGGCTTGCCCGATGTATTTCGACTGGAGTAATCCGTATCCGACCGTTCGGATTCCGCTGTTCGCACGCAATGTCGTTGCAACGTCCCATCCGCTTGCCGCACAGGCGGGCGTACAAATGCTCAGCGCGGGCGGCAGCGCAATCGACGCCGCGTTGGCGGCGGCTGCCGTGCTGACGGTAGTAGAACCCGTTTCATGCGGATTGGGCAGCGATGCGTTCGCGATTCTCTGGGACGGAGAGCGTCTGCATGGCCTTAATGCGTCCGGAACGGCACAGGCGGCCTGGAGCCCGGATTATTTCGGGCGCAAGTACGGCTTCGATGCGGCCGGCATCGCGAAGCGACCGAAGCGGGGTTGGGACACGGTGACGGTGCCAGGGGCGATCGCGGCATGGGAGGCGTTGCACCAGAAGTTCGGCAAGCTGCCGTTTGCGGACGTGCTGGAGCCTGCCGCGCGGGTGGCCGAGCGGGGCTATGCAGTGCCGCCCATCGTTGCCCGGAAGTGGCAGGCGGCCATTCCCGAGCTTCATCAGCAGCCGGGCTTCGCCGAGGTGTTCATGCCGAACGGACGAGCGCCTGAAGTGGGGGAAAAAGTCGTGCTGACGGCGCACGCGAAGACCTTGCGTTTGCTCGGCCGTGAAGGCGCGCGTGCGTTTTACGAAGGCGAACTTGCCGAGCGCATCGTCGCGCATGCGCGGGCAACGGGCGGCGCGCTGGCGCTTGCCGACTTGCGGGACTATCGTCCCGAGTGGGTCGATACGATTCACCGGAGTTACCGTGGCTACGAAGTCCATGAAATTCCACCGAACGGGCAGGGCATTGCCGCGCTGATCGCGCTCGGGTTGCTTGAGCGCTTCGATCTGGGCGCGCTGCCGTGCGATTCGGCGCAGTCGCAGCACTTGCAGATAGAAGCGATGAAGCTCGCGTTTGCGGATCTTTACCGATACGTCGCGGACCCGGCTTCGATGGAGGTGACGCCGGCGCAGATGCTCGACGACGCGTATCTGGACGAGCGTGCAAAGCTGATCGACCCGCAGCGCGCGAGCGCCGTGTCGCCCGGTCGCCCGCATGCGGGCGGCACGGTTTATCTGAGCGCCGCGGACGAAAACGGCATGATGGTGTCGTTCATTCAGTCGAACTACATGGGCTTTGGCTCCGGCGTAGTCGTCCCGGGGACGGGCATCTCGTTGCAGAATCGCGGTTTCGGGTTTTCGATGGACCCGCGCTCGGCCAACGTCGTCGGCGCGGGGAAGCGGCCGTTCCACACGATCATTCCGGGTTTTCTGATGAAGGACGGACGCCCGCAAATGAGCTTCGGTGTGATGGGCGGCGACATGCAGCCACAAGGCCATCTGCAGACGCTCGTACGGATGCTCGACTATGGGCAGCAGCCGCAGGCGGCGTGCGATGCGCCGCGGTGGAAGGTCAACCGCGACTACACCGTCGATGTCGAGGGCACGGCTGATCCGGCGATGGTCAAGCAGCTCGCAGAGATGGGCCATGCGCTGAAGTCCGTCGAAGATTCGTATATGGACTTCGGCTCCGGCCAGTTTATCTGGCGTCTGTCCGACGACCCGGACCACGGTTACGTGAGCGCGTCGGATAGCCGGCGAGACGGGCATGCGGCCGGGTTCTGACGCGCTTGCGCCGGATCGCCCGTCAGCGGTGTCGGAACCGGTGCTCGAAGTTCGCGGATTCACGCTGAAGTTTTCGCGCGCCGCGAGCGCGAAGAACCTGGTTCACGACGTGTCGTTTTCGGTTGGACGCGGAGAAACGCTGTGCATCGTCGGCGAATCCGGGTGCGGGAAGAGCGTCACGTCGCTGGCGCTGATGGGCCTTTTGCCGTCGCCGCCGGCCAACCGGGTCGCGGGCGAAGCGCTTTTCGAGGGGCGCGACCTCTTTCGCTGCACCGAAAAGGAATTGTCGGATCTGCGCGGAAACCGGATTGCGATGGTGTTTCAGGAGCCGATGACGTCGCTCAATCCATCGTTCACGGTCGGGCATCAGCTTGCCGAAGTGATCCGTCGACATCGCAGGATGACGGCCGCGCAGGCGCGCGACGAGGCGTGCGACATGCTCAGGCGGGTACGTATTCCCGCGCCGGAAAAGCGACTCGACGTCTACCCGCACGAAATGTCGGGCGGCATGCGCCAGCGCGTGATGATCGCGATGGCGCTCGCCAACCGTCCTGCGCTGCTGATTGCGGACGAGCCGACCACGGCGCTCGACGTGACGATCCAGGCTCAGGTGCTCAGGCTGTTCAAGACGCTGCAGCAGGAGACGGGAACGGCGATGGTGCTGATCACGCACGATCTCGGTGTGGTCGCGGAAGTCGCCGACCAGGTCGCGGTCATGTACGCGGGCGGCATTGTCGAGTACGGGTCGGTCACCGACATTTTCGACGACCCTCAGCATCCCTACACGATTGGCTTGATGGGCGCGATACCGTCGATCGGGCAGCGCGACGGCGCGCTGGCCACGATCACCGGCACGGTGCCGTCGCCGGGCGACATGCCGGACGGCTGCCGGTTCGCGCCGCGCTGTCCGTTCGCCGACGCGCGTTGCCACGAGGCCGCACCGCCGAAGCGGACGTTGAGCGGTGCGCACCAGGTAGCCTGTTGGCGTGCGCCGATCGAAAACATCGCTGAACCGGCTGTTGCGGAGGCCTGACGAATGAACACCCGGGACGCTGTTCACGACGTGCCGTCCGCCTCTCGGCCCACGCCGATCATCGAAGCGCGCGAACTGACCCGACACTTCGGCGGCAAGCGCGAACT
Organism: Paraburkholderia sp.; assembly: GCA_035492135.1. Lineage (GTDB taxonomy): Bacteria > Pseudomonadota > Gammaproteobacteria > Burkholderiales > Burkholderiaceae > Paraburkholderia. Next base: position 85,819 of record DATJJN010000133.1, read on the forward strand.
CTTCACGACGACCCCGACCATATACGCGGTCAACGGAGTGTCGCTGAAGGTTCAGGCCGGCGAAACCTTCGCGATCGTCGGCGAGTCGGGGTCAGGCAAGTCGACGCTGGGCCGCCTGCTGCTCCGGTTGCTCGATTCGACCAACGGCCGCGTGCTCTACCAGGGAAAAGACATTACGTCGCTCGCAGCCGAGCCGATGCGGCGGCTGCGTCGTGAAATGCAACTGATCTTCCAGGACCCGTTCGCATCGCTGAATCCCGGTATGACCGTTGGGCGTATCGTCGGCGAGCCGATCGCGCTGCACGGTCTCGCGCGAAATGGCGGCGAGCGGGCAGAACGGGTGGCGGAATTGCTGCGCACGGTGGGCTTGCAGCCGGATTACGCGCAACGCTATCCGCACGAATTCTCCGGCGGGCAACGCCAACGCATCAGCGTCGCGCGGGCGCTCGCGGGCGAGCCGAAACTCGTGGTCGGCGACGAGCCGGTGTCGGCGCTCGACGTGTCGGTGCAGGCACAGGTCATCAATCTGCTGGAGACGCTCAAGCACTCGCTCGGACTCACGCTGATCATCATCGCGCACGATCTCGCCGTGGTCCGTCATATGAGCGACCGGGTGGCGGTGATGTACCTCGGTGAGATTGTCGAGGTCGCGCGCGTCGACGATCTCTACGACACGCCGATGCACCCGTACACGCAGGCGCTGCTGTCCGCGGTGCCGGCCAGCACGCCGCATGCGCGGCGCGCGGTGCCCGTTCTCGGCGGCGAGATGCCGAGCCCGACGGAGCCGCCGGGCGGCTGTCATTTTCATCCGCGCTGCCCGCATGCGCGCCCTCGTTGTCAGGTCGAAAAACCGGTCAACGAGCGCGTCGGCGACGGGCACGTCGTGGCCTGCCACTTCTGGCGCGAGATTCAGAACGCCGGGGGCAGTCCGTCGCTCGCGTCGCACGTCAGCGCGAAGCTGGAGGAGCGCCTGGCGTGGTATCGCGCCGCGCAGGCGCGCGCTGTCGTTCCCGGGGTATCCGACCACCATGGTTAAGCTTCTCTGTCATCGCCTGCTGCTGGCTGTGCCGACGCTCGTGATCGTGTCGATGATGATATTCGGGCTGCAGAAGATGCTGCCCGGCGACCCGGTGCTCGCGATGGCGGGCGAGCAGCCCGATCCGCAGGTCATTCAGTATTTGCAGCACAAATATCACTTCGACGAACCCGTGCCTCAGCAGTACCTGCTGTGGGTCAAGGATGCGTTGCACGGCGATCTTGGCGAAGCGCTGCGCACCGGCGTTCCAGTGAGCACGCTGATCGCGCAGAAGCTGCCTGTCACGTTGCAGCTGTCGGTGATGGCACTGGCTTTCGCGATGCTCATCGGTATTCCGGGCGGCATTCTGTCAGCGTCGAACCGTGGCCGGCCGCTCGACTACGGCGCGAATGTCCTCGCGCTCTCCGGCATGTCCATCCCGAACTTCTGGTTCGGGCTGATCCTCATCCTGCTGTTCTCGGTGCACTGGCATTTGCTGCCGTCGGCGGGCTACGTGTCTCCAGCCGACCACTTCTGGCTGAGCATCAAGACGATGTTGATGCCGGCATTCGTGCTGGGCATGGGGCTTGGCGCGCAGTTGATGCGGCACACGCGCTCGGCGATGCTCGGCGTGCTGCGTAGCGACTACATTCGCACGGCGCGCGCGAAGGGATTGCGCTGGCCGACGGTGGTGATCAAGCACGGCTTTCGCAACGCGCTTGGACCCGTCGTGACGGTGCTGACGCTGCTGCTCGGCGAATTGCTGGCGGGTGCGGTGTTGACCGAGCAGATCTTCACGATTCCCGGTTTCGGCAAGTTGATCGTGGATTCCGTTTTCAACCGCGATTATGCGGTGGTGCAGGGCGTGGTGCTGTGCACCGCTATCTGCTTCATCTTGCTGAACATGCTTGCCGATCTGTTGTACATATTGCTCAATCCGCGCTTGAGGAGAGGATCATGACGACTGGCGCTGCTGCTGCTTCGACGCACGCGAAAGTGGCATCTCCCACGAAGCGAATCCGCAACCGCGCGCTGGCGCGTTTCGTGCGCAACCGTGGCGCGGTGGTGGGCGCGGTCGTCGTCATGGCGTTCGTGCTGATGGCGCTGTTTGCGCCGTGGCTTGCGCCTCACGACCCGTTGCAGACCAATTTCCTGCAGGTGCGTCAGCCGCCGTCCGGGATCCATTGGCTCGGCACGGACGAACTGGGCCGGGACGTGCTTTCCCGCCTGCTGTTCGGTGCGCGGGCATCGCTGTCCGCGGGCGTCGTGTCGGTCGCCATCGCACTGGTCATTGGTTTGCCGCTAGGGCTTCTATCGGGCTATTACGGCGGGGTTGTCGATATTGTCGTGTCGCGCGTGACCGAGGCCTTGTTGTCGGTGCCCTTCCTGATTCTCGCGATCGCCTTGGCGGCCTTTCTCGGGCCGAGCCTGACTAACGCGATGGTGGCGATCGGGTTGTCCGCGATGCCGCGCTTCCTGCGCATTACCCGCGGACAGGTGCTGGTCGTCAAGACCGAGGACTACGTCGAAAGCGCACGCGCGATCGGGCTTCGCGACGGGGCCATCATCGTTCGTTACATTCTTCCGAACGTGCTGTCTCCGATGGTCGTGCAGGCGAGCCTGACGATCGCGACGGCCATTATCGCGGAGGCGAGCCTGTCGTTTCTGGGTCTCGGGCAACTGCCGCCCGCGCCGTCGTGGGGGGCGATGCTCAATACCGCGAAGGACTTCGTCGACCAGGCGCCGTGGATGTCGATTTTCCCTGGGGCGATGATTTTCCTGACCGTGTTGGGATTCAATCTGATCGGCGATGGCCTGCGCGACGCACTCGATCCGAAGGAGTAGGACGAAAAGTCGGCGACGTCACTGATCCTCAGAATCAGCACTGGGCGACATTGACAGCAAGCCCGCCGCGGGACGTTTCCTTGTATTTGGTCTTCATGTCCGCGCCGGTCTCGCGCATCGTCCGGATGACCGCGTCGAGCGACACATGGTGCGTGCCGTCGCCGTTGAGCGCCATGCGCGCGGCGTTCAGCGCCTTCACCGCGCCCATCGCATTGCGCTCGATGCACGGAATCTGCACGAGCCCGCCGACAGGATCGCAGGTGAGGCCGAGGTTGTGCTCCATGCCGATCTCGGCCGCGTTCTCGATCTGCGCGTTCGTGCCGCCGAGCACGGCCGCGAGGCCCGCCGCGGCCATCGAGCACGCGACGCCGACCTCGCCCTGACAGCCCACCTCGGCTCCCGAAATCGACGCGTTCAGCTTGTACAGGATGCCGATCGCGCCGGCCGTCAGCAGGAAATCGACGACGCCGTCGTCCGACGCGTCGGGCACGAACCGCACGTAGTACTGCAACGCCGCCGGGATGATGCCGGCCGCGCCGTTGGTCGGCGCGGTCACGACCTGACCGCCGGCCGCGTTCTCTTCGTTCACCGCGATCGCGAACAGGTTCACCCAGTCGATGACCGTCAGCGGATCGCGGGCGGCGGCGCCGGTGCGCGCGAGCAGCGCGCGATGCAGTTCCGGCGCACGGCGCTTGAGGCCGAGCGGTCCGCCGAGCGACGCACGCGGTCGGTCGGCCGCCTCGTCGGAGGCGCAGCCGCGCTCGATGCACGCGTGCATCACCGCCCAGATGCGCAGCAATGCCGAGCGGATTTCCTCGTCGCCGCGCTCGACACGCTCGTTCGCGCGCATCAGCTCGGCCACCGACAACCCCGCGCGGTCGCACGACGCAAACAGTTCCTGCGCGGTGCGGAACGGATAAGGCGCGATGCGCGCCGCAGCAGCCTCGTTTCGCGCGTGCGGCGCGCCGGCTTCCACGATGAAGCCGCCGCCGACCGACAGATACGTTCGGCTCGCGAGCGCGGCGCCGTCCTCGGCGAACGCATGCAGCGTCAACGCATTCGGATGATCGGGCAGCGCCTGGCGGTAGAACGCGATGTCGCGCTTCGCGACGAAGCCGATGGGCTTGCATCCGCGCAGCACGAGCGTGCCGTCCGCATGCACCCGCGCGATTCGCGCGTCGATCGTTGCCGGCTCGACCGTGTCGGGAGCTTCGCCCATCAGGCCGAGCAGAACGCCGCGGTCGGTGCCGTGCCCCTTGCCGGTCGCGCCGAGCGAGCCGAACAGTTCGACGCGCACGCGCGCCACCTCGTCGAGCCGCCCATCGCGCGCAAGCGCGTCGACGAACCGCAGCGCTGCGCGCATCGGCCCGACGGTGTGCGAACTCGACGGCCCGATGCCGATTCTGAACAGGTCGAACACGCTGATAGTCATCTCCGCTCCTCGGATACCGGGCATGGGGGAATGAGGCGCCGGGCCGCCACTGCCGGCGTCGTCGCGGGCTGCGATAATGTTGCGCCTGCATCGCGCGACGGGGCCGGCTGTGGCCGCGCCGCCGCATGGCGGTACACTCTAGCAAAACATAAGTCGTCAGACGACGACTTTCTCGCGGCGGCAAACCGCGGGAAGCGAGCATGGGAGAATCATGAAGTCGAATACGAGGAACCCGGCCCAGCCGAAGCGCGGCGCGACGGCGGCCGCCAAACGGACGGTCGCGGTGCAGGCGAAGCCGCCGACGCAACCGGCGAAGCGGCGCACGAGCGCCGCGGCAGTCGAAGCGCGGGAGGGCTCGCGCGGAGCGGGCGACGCGGCAGGCGCCACCACTCGCGCCCGCCGGAGTGTGCAGAATGCGCCGCGCCGGCTGCCGCGAGGCGAGCGCCAGGCGATGGTGCTCGCGAAGGCCGCAGAATACTTCGCCGAACATGGGCTGAATGCGCAGACCCGCGCCATCGCCGAAGCATGCGGCGTGTCGCAGCGGCTGTTGTACAGTCTGTTTCCTAGCAAGGCTGCACTGATCGAGGAGGTTTACAACCGCGAGATTGCCGGTCTTTTCAAGGCGATCTGGTTCGTGCAGTTGAAGGACCGCGGCGTGCCGCTCGAAACGCGCCTCATCGCGTTCTACCGCGACTATTATGAGTCGCTGCTGACGCGCCGCTGGCTGCGTCTCTTCCTGTTCTCGTCGCTCGCCGGATTGCGGATGGCGCCGACGTATACGGACGCGGTCGTCACGCATGCCCTCGAAATCGTCGTGACGGAGGTGGCGCACGACACCGGGCGCGGCCTGCCCTCGAACATCGACGAACTCACCGAGATCGGCTGGACGCTGCACGGCGCGGTCTCGCACCTCGCGATCCGTCGGCGCATTTACTCGAACGAAAATACGACGCCGCCCGAGCAGGTCATTGCGATGAACGTCCGCGCGTTTCTCGCGGCGGCGCCGTTACTGCTGCCGGAACCGGTCGGCGCCTGATTCGCGACTGCAAGTTCGACACGCGGACCGCGAGGTCCGCGTTGCCCCTCTCCACTCCGCGCTGCCCCGTTCGCATCCGATCCCGCCGGCCGCGGCCGCAGCCCGGCCGCTCATCCCATCGGCGTTTTCAGGCCTTCATATTATTCGTCGTATGACGATGTGTTTCCGTCATCGCGAAACGCCATATTCCTGTCGATAGATCGTGTAAGTCATTGAATAATATAAGAGTTACATGATGATCGTACTTTCGCCGTCGATCATCGTGTGCATGTCTCGTCACGTAAGTCGTCAATTGACGAGTTATTTTGACACGCATATTGTTCGCCCGAAACGGTCTGGTTGTTCCGCACAGTCCGTCCCCGTCAGCACAACCGGCAGAGTTTCGGAGCGAATCCATGAGCGAAGTGAAGGAGTTCGAAAGCGGTCGTCGTCGTTTCCTGAAGTTTTGTTCGACATCGTGTGTCGTGGCCGCGGGTCTCGCGGCCGGCATGCCGCGCGCGCGGGCGGCCGCCGATGCCGTGAACCTGTACACGTGGTCCGCGGGCGTCGACACCGTGCGTCGCCAGCTTGCCGCGTTCCAGAAGGCGTCCGGGCTGTCGGTCAACTACAACAACCTGCCGTTCGCGCAGTACCGCGAAGCGATGGTCACGAAGTTCGTCGGCCAGGCGCCGATCGACGCGTTGTGGGTGTCGGACGGCTGGCTGCCCGAGTGGGCGGACGCGGGCTGGATCGCGCCGCTTGACAACCATCCCGAACTGATGCGCTACAACGCGGATGTGCAGGACTTCTGCGTTCAGTCGATGCGCTACAAGGGACGCCAGTACGGCATGACGTACTACACCGATTACATGGCATTCCTGTACGACGCCGACATGCTGAAAAAAGCGGGCTTCGATGCACCGCCGGCGACGTGGGACGAACTGGTCTCGCAGTCGCTGAAGATCAAGCAGATGGGGCTGTCGAACTATCCGCTGATGCTGTCGATGGCGCGCGAGAGCTGGCTGATCGAGTTCATGTCGTCGCTGGTGTTCTCGCACGGCGGCCGCTTCGTCGACGACAGCGGGCATGCGGTGATGGACGATCCCCGCCACGGCGCGGGCAGCGCGTTGCAGTGGGTCGTCGATGCGGTGAACAGGCACAAGATCGTGTCGCCCGCGTGCGTCGAGCTTGGCGAGCTGAATGGTTTGAAGGCCGTCGCGTCCGGCAATCATGCATTCGCGCTGCTGCCGCGCTACCGGATCGAGGCGCTGAACGATCCTCGCCAGTCGCATGTGGCCGGGCGGATTCACCACGCGCTGATGCCGGCCGGTCCGAACGGTTCGCACGCGACCGTCGCATGGATGCGCATGCACGCCATGAGCGCGGCCGCGGCCGGCGACAAGACGCGCTCGGCGAACGCCGCGCGCCTGATCGAGGCGTTCGGCGGCAAGTTCGACGGGCAGTACGCGTTCCAGAAGGCGATGTTCCTCGACACCGGCACCGCGTTCGGCGTGAAGTCGCTGTTCAACGATCCGGAGGTGCGCGCCGCGTACGAGAAGTACGGCGACTTCGCGATGTTCCAGAAGCAGCAGGATCTCGCGCGCCGCAAGGACGTGATCTCGCGCTGGTTCGGCGAGTGGGACGAGACGAACAGCTCCGCGTGGCAGAGCGCGATTCTCGGCCGCTCGAGCGTCGCCGACGCGCTGAAGACGTCCGCCGCGAAGTGGACCGCGTTGTCGCGCAGCGCGTAACGGAGCGGCCATGAGTACGCCCGTTTCGCATCCGACACCGGCCGTCGCGCCGCGCGTGCGCGCGTCGCGCGGCTGGCTTGCGCGCCATTCCGTGTCCGCCGCGGATCAGCGCAGCGCGCTGCTGCTGCTCGCGCCGATGCTCGCCGTGCTGTTCGCGGTCGCGGTGTTTCCGATCGTCTATTCGCTGTGGACCAGCCTGTTCGACATCCGGCTCACGCGTGCGCACTCGACGTTCGTCGGGCTCGGCAACTACGTCGCGATCTTCCGCGACCCGGACTTCTGGGCCGCGGTCGGACGCACCGCCGCGTTCACGGTCGCATCGGTCGCCGCGATCATGCTGATCGCGACGCCGGTGGCGCTGCTGCTGAACCGCGAGTTCCGCGGCCGCCGGCTGCTTTCCACTGCGCTGCTGGTGCCGTGGGCCATTCCGTACGTCGTCGTCGGACTCATGTGGAAGTGGATCTACGACTCGGGTTACGGCGCGCTGAACGGCCTGTTGCTGCAACTGGGCCTGATTCACCACTACACGGTGTGGCTCGGCGACACGCATCGCACGCTCGCGCTGATCGTCAACGCGTTCGTGTGGAAGGAGGTGCCGCTCGCGACGATCCTGCTGCTCGTCACGCTGAAGTCGATTTCGCCGGACCTGTATGCGGCCGCGCGTGTCGACGGCGCCAACGTGCTGCGCCGCTTCGTGCACGTGACGCTGCCCGCGCTGCGCCCGGGCTTCATGCTCGTGACGATCTACGAGGCGATGACCGCCGTTCGCCACTTCGACCTGTTCTTCATCCTGACCGAAGGCGGTCCCGCCGATGCGTCGCACGTGCTCGCGTGGCACATCTACGTCGAGACGTTCCGCAAGCTGTCGTTCGGCAGCGGCGCCGCGCTCGCGTACGTGCTCGCGCTCGCCACGTTCGCGATGGCGTACGGCGTGATCCGTCTGCTTGGCCGGAGGCTCTGATGATGTCGTCATCCCTGTTCGCGCGCCGCATGGCGCTCCTCGCCGCGTCCGTGCTGCTGCTCGCCTACGTGCTCGGGCCGGTCGCGTGGCTTCTGTCGTCTGCATTGCAGCGCGAAGCCGACATCACGTCGATCCCGCCGCACTGGATTCCCCATCCGCCGACGCTCGCGAGCTTTCGCGCGATCGTTCAGGCCGGCCTCGGCACGCTGCCCGCCGACGCCGCGTTCGTGCCGTCGACCGCGCAATATCTGCTGCCGGCGCTGCGCAACAGCCTCGTTGTCGCGTGCGCGGTGGTCGTGCTGAATCTCGCGGTCAGCGTGCCGGCCGCGTATGCGATGGCGAAGATCCGCTACGTCGGCCGCAACCTGTCGGTGTATTTCATGCTGGCAACCCGCGTGATCCCCGACATCGCGCTCGTCGTGCCGTTCTTCCTGTTCGTGCGCAAGCTCGGGCTGCTGGACAACGTCGGCGCGCTGATCATCACGTACCTCGCCGTCACCGTGCCGTTCAGCGTGTTCATGTTGCTCAGCTATTTCGAAGGACTGCCCGACGAACTCGACAAGGCCGCGCGCGTCGACGGCTGCTCGCGCTTCGGCGCGCTCGTGCGCGTGTTCCTGCCGCTCGCGCTGCCGGCGCTCGTCGCCGTGATCCTGTTCACGTTCCTGACGAGCTGGAACGAGTTCCTGTTCGCGCTGATGTTCACGCAGACGGCCGCGTCGCAGACCGTGCCGATCGTCGTCGCGTCGTTCACGTCCGATTTCACGACGAGCTTCTCGTTCATCAACGCGGCGGGCGTCGTCGCGATCGTGCCGCCTGTCGCGATCGCGGTGCTGTTCGAACGCTACATCGTGTCGGGCCTGACGGCCGGCGCGGTCAAGGGATAAGGAATCGACATGGCCCAGATCGAATTTCACGAAGTCGCCAAACGATATGCCAACGGGCACGTCGCGCTGGAAAACCTGAATCTGCAGATCCGCGATCGCGAGTTTCTCGTGCTGCTTGGCCCGTCCGGCTGCGGCAAGTCGACGACGCTCAACATGATCGCCGGCCTCGAAGAGGTCACCGAGGGCAGCCTGCGCTTCGACGGCGTCGAAGTGAACGCCGTGCCGGCGCATCGGCGCGACGTCGCGATGGTGTTCCAGAGCTACGCGCTGTATCCGCACAAGAACGTCTACGAAAACATCGCGTTCGGGCTGCGGATGCGGCGCCACCCGGCCGCCGAGATCGACGCGCGCGTGCGGGCCGCCGCGCGCTCGCTCGAAATCGAGCACCTGCTGGAGCGCCGGCCCGCGCAGCTGTCGGGCGGGCAGCGCCAGCGCGTCGCGCTCGGCCGCGCGATGGTGAGACAACCGTCCGTGTTCCTGATGGACGAGCCGCTGTCGAATCTCGACGCCGCGTTGCGCGTGTCGATGCGCGCGAGCATCAAGGCGCTGCATCAGTCGATGCACACGACGTTCGTCTACGTGACGCACGACCAGGCCGAAGCGCTGACGCTCGCCGACCGCATCGTCGTGATGCGCGAGGGCGTCGTGCAGCAGCTCGGCTCGCCCGACGACATCTACGAACGGCCGGCGAACCGCTTCGTCGCAAGCTTTCTCGGCAGCCCGCCGATCAACTTCGTCGACGGCGAACTGGAAGCCGACGGTGCCGGCGGCGTGCGCTTTCGCAGTGCCGGCGCAAGCGCGTTCACGCTGGCCGTGGACGACGACGTGCGCACGCAGTTCGCGAGCCGTGCAGGCCAGCGCGTATCGGTCGGCATTCGGGCGGAGGACGTGGACGAACACGCGGGCGACGGCCGCTGCACGATCAGCGGCGAAATCCGCTCGCTGTTGCCGGTCGGCTCGGATCAGTTCGTCGGCATCGACGTCGGCGAGCGGCCGGGAACGCAGATGGGCGCCGGGCCGGGTGCGCAGCCGGTGTTCTTCCGCGCCGGCAAGGAGCGTCGCTTCGCGGTCGGCGAACGCGTGTCCATTCCATTGAACCGCCACCGTCTGCATCTGTTCGATCAGACGACCGGCACGAACCTGCGCACCGCTCTGTCATGAAACCCGCTGCATTTTCGTATCACCGTCCGCACTCGCTCGACCACGTGCTCGCGCTGCTCGCCGAGCACGGTTTCGACGCCAAGCTGATTGCGGGCGGCCAGTCGCTCGCGCCGATGATGAACATGCGCTTCGCGCAGCCCGCGCATCTGATCGACCTGAACGGCGTGCCGCAGCTCGATGGCGTGCGGCTCGACGGCGCCACGCTCGTGGTCGGCGCGCTCACCCGTCACCACGCGCTCGCGACCGACCCGCTCGTCGCGAGCGCCTGCCCGCTGCTCGCAGAAGCCGCGGCGACGATCGGACACTACGCGATCCGTCAGCGCGGCACGCTCGGCGGCAGCCTTGCGAATGCCGATCCAGCCGCGCAACTGCCGCTCGTCGCACGCACGCTCGATGCGGTCATCGACGTGAGCGGCCCCGGCGGCGCGCGCGACATCCCCGCCGCCGACTTTTTCGTCGCCGCGCTGACAACGACGCTCGAACCCGACGAAATCGTGACCGCCGTGCGCTTTCCGTGCGCGTGCGTCGGCGACGGCCATGCTTTCGAGCTGTTCAGCCGCCGTCACGGCGACTTCGCGATCGCCGCCTGCGCGGTGACGGTCACTGTGTCGGCCGGCTGCTTCGAGCGCTTGCGGCTCGGCGTCGGCGGCATCGCGGACGCGCCGCTCGCGCTCGACGAGGTCGCCGCCGAATTCGCCGGCGCGCGCGCGGACGCGGCCGTCGTCGAACGGATCGCGGCGCGCGTCGCGTCGTTGGTCGAGCCGGTCGAGCAGCCGGGCATTTCCGTCGAATACCGGCGCGAACTGGTCGAAGCGCTGATCGCGCGCGCACTGACGCGCGCGGTTCGGCGTGCCCTGAACGAGACCTGAACCCTTCATGGAAAAAATCCTGATTCAACTGGAAGTGAACGGCGAGCAGCACGACGTGCGCTGCGAGCCGCGCAAGCTGCTGTCCGACGTGCTGCGCGAGGACTGCGGGCTGACCGGCACGCACGTCGGTTGCGAACACGGCGTCTGCGGCGCGTGCACCGTTCAGATTGCCGGCCGCCCGGTGCGCGCGTGCCTCACCTACGCGGTGCAGGTCGAGCACGAACCGATCCGCACGATCGAGGCGATCGGCGACGAGGGCCGCCTTTCCGCGCTCCAGCAGGCGCTCTCCGACCATCACGGGCTGCAGTGCGGCTTTTGCACGCCGGGCATCGTGATGACGTTCGACGCGTATCTGCGCGAGAACCCGGATCCCGACGAAGCGCAGGTGCGCGACGTGCTGTCCGGCAACCTCTGCCGTTGCACCGGCTATCAGAACATCGTGCGCGCCGTGCTCGACGCAGCGGCCCGCCTGCGCGCGGAGAACGCCGATGCGTGATTCCGGCTTCCGCTATTTGAACCGGCCGGTGCGGCGCACCGAGGACCGGCGGCTCGTCACCGGGCAGGGCCGCTACATCGACGACATCGCGGTTCCGGGTGTGCTGCACGCGTGTTTCGTGCGCTCCCCGCACGCGCATGCGCGGATCGTGTCGATCGATACGGCCGACGCGCTGGCGCTGCCGGGTGTCGTCGCGGTGGTCACCGGCGAGGAGCTGGCGCAATGGACGAAACCGCTGCGGATGGCGCCGCCGATCGAAGGGCTCGTGCCCGTCGAGGTCGAGACGCTGCCGACCACGACCGTGCGCTTCCAGGGCGATCCGGTCGCGTGCGTCGTCGCGTGCGACCGTTATGTCGCCGAGGATGCGGCCGAACTCGTGCAGGTCGAGTACGACGCACTGCCGGCGGTCACCGACATGTGGCGGGCGCTCGAACCCGATGCGCCGCAAGTCGATCCGATGGTGGCCGGCAACCTCGTGTCGCACCAGACGTTCGCCGTCGGCGATCCCGCGGCGGTCGAAGCGCGCGCACATCGCGTCGTCGAAGCGTGCTTCGACCAGCAGCGTCAAACCCACGTGCCGATCGAAACGCGAGGCTGCGTCGCCGTGTGGGACCTCGGCCGCGAGCATCTGACGTTTCATGTCGGCACGCAGGTGCCGCATCCGCTGCGTACGCAGCTCGCGGCGCGGCTCTCGCTCGACGAGTCGCAGGTCACGGTCATTTCGCCGGACGTCGGCGGCTCGTTCGGCCAGAAGATCGCGCTGTATCGCGAGGAACTCACGGTTGCCGCGCTTGCGCGCGCGTTGCGCCGCCCGGTGCGCTGGCGCGAAGACCGGCTCGAAAACCTGACGGCCGCCGCGAATTCGCGCGAGGATTTCTGCCGCACCCGCGCGGCCGTCGACGAACACGGCACGCTGCTGTCGCTCACGCTGGAAATGCGCGAGGACTTCGGCGCGTACTGTTTTTTCCCGGCGAACTATCTCGCGCGGGTCGTCGCGATGATCGTCACCGGACCCTATCGCGTCGACCACTACGCGTACGACGTGAAGATCGTGCTGTCCCACAAGTGCGGCAACGCGCCGATGCGCGCGCCGATGTCGATCACGAGCTGGGTGATGGAAGGCACGATGGACGCGATCGCGCGCGAGCTGGGTCTCGATCCCGTCGACGTGCGCCGGCGCAACCTGATTGCGCCGCATGAGCTGCCGTATCGCACGCCGACCGGCGAGTGCCTCGAAGACATTACGCCGACCGAAACATTCGACGGCGTGCTGCGCGCGGTCGACTACGAAGGCTTTCGCGAGCGCCAGCGCGACGCGCGCACGCGCGGCCGATACCTGGGCCTCGGGCTGTGCAACGTCGTCGAGCCGACCACCTACGGCTCGCGGTTCTACAAGGCGGCCGGCATTTCGGGCTCGGGCCACGAGGCGAGCTGGGTTCGCATCGAGCCGAGCGGGATCGTGAATGCGTCGGTCGGCCTCGGGCCGAGCGGGCAGGGCTACGAGAGCGCCATGGCCAATGCCGTGGCCGAAGGGCTCGGCGTCGAGCCGTCGCGCGTGCGCGTCCACATGGGCCACACCGACGTCGCGCCGTACGGCATGGGCAGTCGCGGTGCGCGCAGCGGCACCGCCGGCGGCGGCGCGTTGTTTCTGTGCGCGCAGGAGGCGCGCCGCAAGGTGTTGACGATCGCGGCCGGGCGGCTCGGCGTGGACGCGCAAGCGCTGCGGATGGTCGACGGGCGGGTCGAGCGTCGCGACGCCAGCGGCGACGACGCGTGGCTCGACACGGCGCTCACGCTCGCGGACATCGCGCGTCAGGCGTATCTCGACCCGACTTCGCTGCCGGACGGCCTGACGCCGGGCCTCGAATTCCACTTGACCTACGATCCGCCCGCGATGACGTACTCGAACTCCGCGCATGCGTGCGAGGTGGAAGTGGACGTCGCGACCGGCGCGATCTCGATCGCGCGCTACGTGGTGGCCGAGGACTGCGGCACGCTGCTCAATCCGACGGTCGTCGAAGGCCAGCAGCACGGCGCAATCGCGATGGGTCTGTCGGGCGCGCTGTTCGAGCACGTCGTGTACGACGAGGCCGGACAGAACACGACGGGCTCGCTTGCGGACTACCTGATCGCGACCGCGACCGAGTTGCCGGACATCGAGATCATCCCGATGCATACGCCGAACCGCACGACGGCGGCGGGCATCAAGGGCATGGCGGAGGGCGGCGTGATGGGCGCGCTGGGCGCGCTGACGAATGCGGTGAACGATGCGCTCGCGCCGTTTGGCGTGGTCGCGACGCAGCATCCGCTGACGCCGATGGCGATGCGCGATCTTCTGCGCGGGCGCAGCTCACGCACAGGCTGACTGAAACCAAACCGGTCGAGAGTTTTGCTCCGACCGACTCCATGGACGAAATCACATGACACAAGCTATGACACTGCCGGCCGTCGGCTTCATCGGGCTCGGCATCATGGGCGGCGCGATGGCGGCGCGGATCGCGGCGGCCGGCTGTCCGCTGCACGTGTACAACCGCTCGCGCGCGAAGGCGGACGCACTCGTCGCGGCCGGTGCGCACTGGCACGACACGCCGGCCGCGCTGGCGACGGAGGCGGACGTCGTGATCACGATCGTCGGAACGCCCGATGACGTGCGTGCGTTGTACGAAGGCGACGCGGGCCTGATTGCGAATGCGCGACAAGGGGCGGTGCTGATCGACATGACGACTTCGAGCCCCGCGCTCGCGGTCGAGCTTGCCGCACTCGCGGCCGCGCGCGGCGTCGCGCTGCTCGACGCGCCGGTGTCCGGCGGCGACGTCGGCGCGCGCGAGGGCCGGCTGTCGATCATGGTCGGCGGCGACGCGAAGGCGCTGGAGCGCGCGATGCCGGTGCTGCGCTGCGTCGGCGCGCAGATCGTGCGGCAGGGCGGCCCGGGCGCCGGCCAGCACGCGAAGCTGTGCAATCAGATCGTGATCGCCTCGACGATGCTCGGCGTCTGCGAGGGCCTCGCCTATGCGCAGCGGGCGGGGCTCGATGCGTCGACCGTGCTCGGCGCGATAGGCGGCGGCGCGGCGGGCGGTTTTCTGCTGAACAACCTCGGACCGAAGATTGCGCGCGGCGACTATGCGCCCGGTTTCCTCGTCGAGCACTTTCTGAAGGACATGCGGATAGCGTCCGACGAAGCGGCCGCGATGGGCGACGAACTGCCGGCGCTGGAACTCGCGCGTCGGCGCTACCGCGAACTCGCGGACGCAGGGCACGCGCGCAGCGGCACGCAGGCGCTGTTCGCGCTGTACGACCGCGCGAGCCCGCGCGACGCGGAGGCGGCCGAATGAAGCTCGCCGACCAGTACACGTTGCCTGCGCCGCCGGAAGCCGTCTGGGCCGCGCTGAACGATCCGGCCGTGCTGCAGGCGACGCTGCCCGGCTGCCGCTCGCTGACGATGCTCGACGAACGGCATTTCGAATCGACGCTGCAGGTGCGCGTCGGGCCGGCCGCGGCGACGTTTCGCGGCCAGGTCGAACTGCTCGACCTCGAACCGCCGCGCGCGTACACGATCGTCGGCCACGGCAACGCGGGGCCGGCCGGCTTCGCGAAAGTGACCGCGCGGGTGCGCCTCGAAGCACACGGCGACGCGTCGACCGCGTTGCACTACGACGCGGACGTCGAGATCGGCGGCAAGCTGATGAGCGTCGGCGCGCGGCTGATCCAGTCCGCTGCCGCGAAGAATCTCGACGGATTCTTCAGCGCGTTGCGCGCTCACGTCGAACAGCTGTCCGCCGGCAGCGCAGAGGGCGGTTCGCCCGGCGACGAATCGCCGACGATCAATGAATCCGTCCTCCCGGCGTCCGGCGATGGCCTCGACGCGGTTCGACCCGTGGCGTCCGCGCGGCGGTCCGGCCCATCGTCGTCGGAGGTCGCCGCGTTACAGGCTTCCGGCCACGGCCCAAGCGCATCGCCCGACTGGAAGTCATGGGCCGTCGGCGCGCTATCGGGTATCGCCGGGCTCGTGCTCGGATTTCTCGCCGGGCATCTGATGTAGTGCGCGGCGGCGGCGGCGATCTCGCCGCCGCCGTTCGGGCGGTCTTGGCGGTCTTGGCGGTTTTAGCGGTTGTAGTGCCGAAGTCTTGCAGTTGAGCGTTCCATTCCATTCGACTTTCGACGAGGTAATCGATGAAAAACAAACAAGTAGTTTTACTAACTATATTCGCAGCCGCTTCGACCACCGCGTCCGCGCAGAGCAGCGTGACGTTGTACGGCGTCGCCGACGACGGCATCACGTACACGAACAACCAGGCCGGACACGCCGCGTACCAGACGTTCAGCGGCGGCCTCGGCGGCAGCAAATTCGGCTTTCTCGGCCGGGAGGATCTCGGCGGCGGACTCGCTGCGATCTTCCGGCTCGAAAGCGGGTTCGACATGAACAGCGGCAAGCTCGGCTACAACGGCCGGATGTTCGGACGGCAGTCGTACGTCGGGCTGTCGGACAATCGCTACGGCACGCTGACGCTCGGCCGCCAGTACGACTTCATGGTGACGAACCTGCAGTCCCTGACGTCCGCGCAACTGTTCGGCGGCTCGCTGACGTCGCATGCCGGCGACGTAGACGGCATCTGGGGCACGTATCCGGTCAGCAACACCGTCAAGTACGTGAGCCCGACGCTTTACGGCATGTCCGCGGGCGCGATGTACAGCTTCGGCGGCGTGCCCGGCGCGACCGGCGCGTCGCAGCAGGTCGGCTTCGGATTGAACTATGCGAACGGTCCGCTGCACGTGGCCGCCGCGTTCCTGCAGGTGAACAACCCGGCCGTCGCGCGGTTCGACGGCGCTGCCAATGCGACGCCCGGCGGCGTGTTCGCGAATCCGGTGTCGAGTCCGATCTACAGCGGCTATGCGACCGCGCGCATGATGCGCACGTTCGGCGCGGGCGCGAATTACGTGCTCGGCAAGACGACGTTCGGCGCGCTGTATTCGAACACGTCGTTCCACAACGCGGTCGCGACCGCGAGTACGTCGTTTGCCGGAAACGCGACGATTGCGTCGTACGAGGCGTTCGTCGCGCACTACTTCACGCCGGCGGTGATGACCGGTCTCACCTACAACTACACGTCGGCGCCGCAAGCGCACTACAACCAGGTCGGCGCGGGCGCGCAGTACATCTTTTCGAAGCGGACGTTCACGTACCTCGTGGTCGCGTGGCAGCGCGCGAGCGGTACCGATTCGACGGGCCACGCGGCGGTCGCCGACCTGACTTACCTGACGCCTTCGTCGACCGCGAACCAGCTCGCGGTACGCGTCGGCATCCGGCACAGCTTCTGATGCGCCGAAACGGCCGGCGTGTGCCGGCTACTTTTGAAGGAAACGAATCATGTTGGTAGAAATGCGGACCTATACGATCACCGCGGGAAAAGTGCCGGAATTCCTGCAGATCTATGAGAACGAAGGCCTCGGCATCATCACGCGCTACGCGCGGCTTGCCGGCTGCTGGACGAAGGATTCCGGCACGCTGAATTCGGTGGTCTTCTGCTGGGCCTACGACGACTATGCGCATCGTGCGGCGCAGCGCGCCAAGCTGGGCGCCGATCCCGAATGGCGTGCGTTTACGCCGCGCATCCTTCCGTATCTGGTGCATCAGGAGTCGGTGTTCCTCGCGCCGACCGCCTTTTGTCCCGAGCTGTGACGCAGCAACGACTTCACCGCGAGGACCGACGACAATGACCGACACAGAACTGCTTGCGCGCATGGTTGCATGGCGACGCCATCTTCATCAGCATCCGGAAACTGCATTCGAGGAGATCGAAACCGCGCGCTTCGTCGCAGCGACGCTGCGCGAACTCGGTTGGGACGTGCACGAACATATCGGTCGCACCGGCGTGGTCGGCACGATGACGCGCGGCGACGGACCGGCCGTGGCGTTGCGCGCCGACATGGATGCGCTGCCGATCGCCGAAGCGAACACCTGCGAGCACCGCTCGCGCCATGACGGCAGGATGCACGCGTGCGGGCACGACGGCCACACCACGATGCTGCTCGGCGCGGCAGCGCTGCTGGCGCAAGATGCCGGCTGGCAGGGCACCGTGCGCCTGATCTTTCAGCCGGCCGAGGAAGTGGCCGGCGGCGGCCGCGTGATGCTCGACGACGGCTTGTTCGAGCGGTTTCCCTGCGAGGCGGTGTTCGGCCTCCACAACTGGCCGGGACTGCCGCTCGGACGGATCGCATTGAATCCGGGCGCGATGATGGCGTCGTTCGATACGTTCGAGATCCGCGTCGACGGTCGCGGCTCGCATGCAGCGATGCCGGAGGAGGGCATCGATGCGCTCGTCTGCGCGAGTCACGTGGTGATCGCGCTGCAGACGATCGTGAGCCGGCGGCTCTCGCCGAAGGCGGCTGCCGTGGTCAGCGTGACGCAGATTCACGGCGGCGAAGCGTGGAATGTGCTGCCCGACTGCGCGGTGATTCGCGGCACGGTGCGCTGCTTCGATCCGGACGTGCGTTTGCGCGTGCGCGCGTCGATCGACGAGATCGCGGCCGGGACCGCCTATGCGCTGGGTGCGACCGCAACGGTCAGCCACAAGGACGGCTATCCGGCGACGATCAACTCGCCGAGGATCGCGGAAATCGCGCGTGACGCTGCGCGCGCGACGCTCGGCGACGACGCGGTCGTGGTCGGCTGCGAGCCGTCGATGGCGTCGGAGGATTTCGCGTTTCTTGCGAACGCGAAGCCTGGTGCGTACGTGTGGCTCGGCGTCGACGGCGGGCACCGCGGCGCGCCGCTGCATAACCCGCATTACGATTTCAACGACGACGCGCTGATGATCGGCGCGTCGTATTGGGTCAACGTCGTGAAAACGTTCGGGCGCACCCGATGATCTGCTTTCAGCGGAAGCGGTATCAGCGTACCGGCGCGGGGTAGCCTTTCCACAGCCATTCGAGTGCTTCGGCCATGGTTTGCGCTTCGGTGGCGTTGTCGACGTGGCCGGCGTTACGCGAGAACACGAACTGATAGTGATAGCCCTTCGCGGCCAGCACGCGCGCCATATCCTCGTTGGCGCGCGTCCAGTCGTGCATGCCGTCGGCCACCGGACCGACCGGATAGAACAGATCGCGGTCGCCCGCCTCGAACCAATACCGGATCGGCTTGCGCGGCGAAGCCGGAATCAGCGGCAAGCCGTCGGAAGCGTCGGTGGGCGTCACCGTATTGCCCGACACCGTGAGGTTCGGCTTGACCGGGCCCGCCCACGCGCTGTGGTACTGCCATGCGCCTCCCGGCAGCGACGTGTCATGCGGCCATTGCTGGTTCACCATCGTCGGCGAGTAGCCGAGCACGCGGTGGTAGAGATCGGGGCGAAACCACGCCATCGTGAAAGCGGCCGCGCCACTGGAGCTGAAACCCATGGTGGCGCGACGATCCGGATTCTTCGTCAGCCGCACATGGGCCTGCTGCTCGACGCGCGGCAACACCTCCCGCTCGACCCACTCGGCATAGGTGCCGGACACCGTATCGTATTCGCGGCCGCGTTCGCTGCCCTGCGCGTCCTGCCCGCCCGCGCCGATGCCGATGGCCACCATCGGCGGCAGCTTGTGCTCGTGGATCAGGTTGTCGAGCACGTTGAACAGCACCTGCTCGTTGAAGAAGCTGTGCCGGCCGCCGTCGCCGTACACGATGAATGGCGCTTCGGTGCCGCGGACGTAACCCGCCGGCACATAGACATCGACTTCGCGACGCCAGCTGCCGGGGTGGCTCGCGCTCACGAGCAGGTCCGACTTGTCGCCGGGCGCCGTCGACGCAGCATTCACTGCGGAATTCTTGCAGCCGGGGACGTCGTCACGGACCATGCCGGTCCGATAGATAACGCTGTCGGCCGACGTCATCACGAACGTGAGGACCGTGCCGTGCGGCACATTGGATCGCGCCACGGACTCCCGCGCCGGCTCGTGTGTCGGACCGATGATGAAGTTGCCGTCGCGATCGATCGACGGAAGCTGACCGTCCGGCAGTTCCGTTGCTTGCGGATAGTCTGGATTGTGCGGATCGCGGGTGGGCGGCGTCGTCTTCGTATCCAGTCCCGTCATGTCGATGAAGAACGGCGCTTTCGGGTCAGTGGTATTCGCCCCTGCGGGAATCGATGCATTCGGAGGCACGCAGGTGGTATCGGATGCGACGGCCGGCACGGCAGCCGCCGTCGCCATTAGAGCGACTGCGAGAACAGCATAGGCATTAGTCATCTATGGTCCCTTTTGTAGGCGGGCAAAGCGGCCCGCGTCGACCATTGTAGTAACTGCTGCCATAAATACGGTGCTTAAAATTGTTTCATCCACCCGGCATGGAAGACGCGATGAAACTGTCCCAAATGTTGGGATATCTGATGACAGGAGGCTCAAGTTTTCGATGAGGTCAACTGCGATGCAAGCGATCGAGAATCTCGAGAAACAGTTCGAGCGCGCGCGTTCGCGGTCGTGAAATTTCGGTGATTGCGCTAATGGTGTTCTCGTACTGCGGGCCGTCCGGCACCATGGCCAGCACATGCCGTTTGACAAACGATGCCGCATAGAACTGCGGCAGCAACCCCACATAGCGTCCGGACAACAGCAGCATCGCGACCGCTTCCAGCCCCGACACCGTCGGTCCCCGCTGCATCCCGAGCGTGTTGAGCGCCTCATGCACGAACGGTTGTGACCGATAGATCAGCGGCAGTGTCGCGGCGTCGCGCAAGTGGCGTCGCGCGACGTACAGGCGTTGCCGTTCGACGAACAGCGGCGAGTAACGGAAGCCTCCCTCGCGCCGGTACATGCCGCGAATGGCCACCTGCACGCGACGTTCGCGCAATGCCAGATCGAGTTCGCTGAACGTCATCACGCGCAGATCGATATTCACGTCGGGCGCCTGTTCCTTGAGTGCCGCCAGCGCCTCGGCCAGACGACAGCCCTCGTCCTGAACGATGTGCTCGACCATGCCGATCGACAGCGTGCCGGACAACACACCGCGCACTGCGTCGATTTCAGGGCGAATGCGCTCGAGCGACGTCAATGCGTCCCGCGCGAGATCGAGCGCCACCGTTCCCGCATGCGTCAGCGCGAAACCGGACGGACCGCGTTCGCATAGCCGCGCGCCCAGCGTTTGCTCGACCTCCCGAATATGCCGGCTGATCGACGCCTTGGACATATTCAACTGCTTCTCCGCAGCGGAAAAGCCGTTCGCCTGCGCCACCGCGCAGAAAATCCGCAACGAGCGCAAGTCGCGTTCGCTGAAGTCAGGCCGCTTCGCGGCGGCCACGGGAGGCGTGGATCTGTCGCTCATTGCTTGCGTCTTTGAGGCAAAAAAAGGTTACGTTTTTCGAAACCATACCGATAAAAAAATCATTTTTCACCCTCTTTATGGCGGCATACATTCGGGCACGGTTAAACGCGCGAAGCCGCGACGACCGCGCCGCATCAGCGGCACCCACACGTTCCCACGCGGAGAAAGTAATGAAAGACTGGTCCAGACGTTCCTTCGTCAAAGCGGCGCTCGCGTCGGGGATGGCTCTCGCGCTGCCGACGATCGCGCACGCGGAAGGCGGCACGCTCGCCGATATCAGGAAGCGCGGCAAACTGGTGGTCGGCACGGAAGCCGCGTACGAGCCGTTCGAATTCGTCGAGAACGGACAGATCGTCGGCTATGGTCACGACCTGCTGGAATTGATGGCGGCGAAGCTCGGCGTCAAGCTCGAACAGATGAACCTTCCGTTTCAAGGCCTGTTGCCCGGCCTGATGACGCACAAGTTCGACTTCGTTGCCACGAGCGTCGGCATCACGCCGGAACGCGCGAAGCGCTTCGCATTCAGCGAGCCGGTGGGCGTTGTCCGTTCCGTGCTGATGGTGCGCGCCGACGACAAGTCCATTGCGAACGACTTCGATATCGGCGGCAAGATCATCGGCACGCAAATGGGTTCGTCTTCGCAGCCCGTCGCCGACGAATTCGAGACGGAACTGAAGAACAGGACCCACAAGGGCTATGCCGGCACGAAGTTGTTCCAGGCGTACCCGGACGTGTCGAACGCGCTCGCGAACAAGACCATCGATGTCGCGCTGATGCCCTCGAATATCGCCGCCGTGGAGATGAAGCGGCAACCCGGTGTGTTCCGCATTGTCGGCACGATCGGGCAGCCGAAGCTGCTCGCGTGGGTTGCCAATCCGAACGATCCGGAAATCCGCAAGTTCATCAACGATTCGCTGACGGAATTCCGTGCGGACGGCAAGCTCGCGGCGCTGCAGACCAAGTGGTTCGGCGCGCCGATGGACACGCCGACCAGCAACTACCTGCCGCCCGGCGCCCTCTGACGCGACCGCCATGTTCGACTGGATCGATAAGGGCGGCGTGCTCGCGCCGCTGCTCGACGGCGTCGTCTCGGGCACGGCGCTCACGCTCGCCGCATCGGCGTGCGCGTTCGCGATCGGCCTGGCTCTCGGCATCGTGTTGCTGCTTGCGCGTATCTCCTCCATCGCCCCGCTGCGCGCGCTGGTCGTGCTGTGGGTGAGCCTGCTGCGCGGCACGCCGGCGCTGATTCACATGTTGATCGCCTATTACATGGTGCCGGCGCTGCTCGACATCTCGATCTCGCCGCTCACCGCAGGCATCGCCGCGCTCGCCTGCAATACGAGCGCCTACATCGTCGAGATTCTGCGCGGCGCGCTCGGCACGATGTCGCACGGACAGCGCGCGGCCGGCTACGCGATGGGCATGCGCCCTTGGCAGGTCTGGCGGTACGTTCTGCTTCCGCAAATGATCTACCGGTCGATCCCGCCGCTGACCAGCGAATTCACCATTCTGCTGAAGGCGTCGTCGCTCATGTCGATCATCGCGGTGCCGGAACTCGCCACCGTCGCACGCAACGCAGGGCTGCAGACCGATCTGCCGCTGCAGGTCTTCACGATCACCGCGGCCGTGTACTTCGTGATCCTGTTTTTGATCTCGGCCGCTTCGCGCGTCTGCGAAGGCCGCGTTGCGAGGATGTTGCCCCATGGCCATTGATTTTTCGGTCGTCCGCGAAGCGATCCCTCCGCTCATCGACGGATTGCGCATCACCGCGCTCGTCAATGTCGTCGGCATCCCGATCGGCATCGCGGCGGGAATCGCGGCGGCTTACGCGGCGCAATCGCGCACGCTTCTCCGACCGGTCGCGCTGGCTTATGTCGAGCTGGTGCGCAACATCCCGTATCTGATCCTGGTGTATCTGTCGTTCTTCGGCTTGCCGAAGCTCGGCGTACAGGCGTCGGCCATGCAGGTCGCCATCATTTGCACCGCCTTCTACACCGGCGGCTACTTCTGCGAAATCCTGCGCGCCGCGCTGCGCAGCGTCCCGCGCGGCCAGACACACGCCGCCTTCTCGCTCGGCATGACGTTCTGGCAGGCGCAGCGTCTCGTCATTGCGCCGCAGCTGTTCCGCTTCGTCACGCCGCCGACCACGAGCCTCGTGATCATGATGTTCAAGGACTCGTCGATCTTTTCGGTGATGAGCCTGCCGGAGATGACTTACCAGAGCAATCTGCTCACCGCCAATACGTTCGCCTACGTCGAGGTGCTCGGCACGACGGCATTGATCTACTGGATCTGCAGCGTGCTTCTGGCCGGGGTCGGGCGCCGCGTGGAGTCGGTTATCGGACGCCGCGCGCGTCACGCCTGACCCGCATCCCTTCTTCTGGAGACACACGCATGACCCAATACACCGTTGCGCCGCGCGTCGGCCATCCGACGCTGCTGTACTCGGAGCTCGATCTCGACATCGACAACCTGGAAGCCGATATCGCCGTGCTCGGCATGCCGTACGGCGCGCCCTACGACCCGTCCGATTTCAGCAACGACCAGACCAACGCGCCCTCGGCGATTCGCCAGGCGACCGACCGCGTCGTGCGCAAGCCGCACCACTACGACTTCGACATCGACGGTCCGCTGCTGCAAGGCCGCACCGATATCCGCTTCGTCGATTGCGGCGACGTGATTCCCGACCTGACCCAACCCGGCGAGCATTACGCACGCGCCGAAGCGGCCGTGCGCCGCATCGTTGCGGGCGGCGCCATGCCGGTCGTGCTCGGCGGCGATCACGGCATCACGACGCCCGTGCTGCGCGGTCTCGATGCCAAAGGTCCCATCACGCTGGTGCATATCGATGCACACCTCGACTGGCGCGATGAAGTCAACGGCGTGCGCGAAGGCCTGTCGAGCCCGATCCGCCGCGCATCGGAGATGGCGCACGTCGATCGCATCATTCAAATCGGCTTGCGGGCGCAAGGCAGCGGCCGTCCCGAGGAACTCGTCGCGGCGCGCGAATACGGCTCCGAACTCGTGACCGCGTACGAACTGCACGACATCGGCGTGGAAGCGGTGCTCGCGCGCATTCCCGACGGCGGCAACTACTACCTGACCATCGACGCAGACGGCCTCGATCCTTCGGTCATGCCGGCCGTCGCCGGACCGGCCCCCGGCGGCGTCACCTTCGTGCAGGCGCGCAAGCTCATTCACGGCCTCGTGAAAAAGGGCCGCGTGGTGGGCATGGATATCGTCGAAATCCAGCCGGCAAAGGACGACGCGAACCTGATTTCGTGCGTGACTGCCGGACGCCTGATTCTCAACCTCATCGGCGCGTCGATTCGCGCGGGATACTTCGACAAACGAGCCGGACAATGACGACGCCGATCATCGACATTCGCGGTATCGACAAGTGGTACGGAACGCACCACGTGCTCAAGCAATGCTCGACGCACGTGAAGAAAGGCGAGATCGTCGTCGTATGCGGACCGTCCGGTTCGGGCAAGTCGACGCTGATCAAGACGGTCAATGCGCTGGAGCCGTTCCAGAAAGGCGACATCGTCGTCGACGGCACGTCCCTCGCCGCGAAGTCGACGAATCTGGCGAAACTGCGCAGCCGCGTCGGCATGGTGTTTCAGCATTTCGAACTGTTTCCCCATCTCGACCTGACGCGCAACCTCACGCTCGCGCAGCGCGTCGTGCTCGGCCGCAGCGAAGCCAACGCGCGAGCGAAAGCGCGTGAGCTGCTCGATCGCGTCGGCTTGTCGGCGCATGCGCACAAGTACCCCGGGCAATTGTCCGGCGGACAGCAACAGCGCGTCGCGATCGCACGCGCGCTGTCGATGGACCCGATGGCCATGCTGTTCGACGAGCCGACATCCGCACTCGACCCCGAGATGGTCAACGAGGTGCTCGACGTCATGGTCGAACTCGCACGCGAGGGCATGACCATGATGGTCGTCACGCACGAGATGGGATTCGCGCGGCGCGTCGCGCATCGCGTGGTCTTCATGGAAGACGGCGCGATCATCGAAGACACGCCGACCGAAGCCTTTTTCAAGCACGCCGCGAGTCCCGCCTCCCAGCGCTTTCTCTCGAAGATTCTTCATCACTGATACGGCTTTCATCACGACATGACCACGCATACTCGCATCCGCAAGTTCAATACACGCGAAACCTATCCGGAGCAGAAGCTGGACAACGACCTGTGCCAGGCCGTGATCGCCGGCAACACCATCTATCTGCGCGGGCAGATCGGTCAGGACCTCGACACGCGCGAGTCGGTCGGCATCGGCGACGTCGCGGCGCAGACCGAGAAGGCGATGGCCAACGTGAAGATGCTGCTCGACGAATGCGGCAGCAAACTGGAGGACATCTGCAAGGTGACGGTGTACGTCATCGATCCGCGCTACCGCGAGGCGGTGTACAACGTGATGGGCCGCTGGCTGAAGGGCGTATTTCCCGTCTCCACCGGCATCGTCGTCCAGGCGCTCGCGCGCCCCGAGTGGCTCGTCGAAATCGACGTGATCGCGGTGAAGCCGGAATGAAACCGAGCCGCAGTGCCGAGCTGCTGAAGGCGTTGATCGCGTTCCCGACGATCTCGCGCACGCCGAATCTCGCGCTCATCGAACATGTCGCCGGCGTGCTCGGTGCCGCCGGCATCGCATGCACGCTCGTCCGTAACGAGACGGGCACATGTGCGAACCTGTTTGCGAGCACGGGACCGGCTCATGTGCCCGGCGTGATGCTCTCGGGCCATACCGACGTCGTGCCCGTCGAAGGTCAGCCGTGGACCATGCCGCCCTTCGAGGCGACCGTGCGCGACGACCGCGTGTACGGTCGCGGCGCGGCGGATATGAAAGGCTTCGTCGCGTGCGCCGTCGTGGCAATGCTCGATGCGTCGAAGCGCACGCTCAGGAAGCCGCTGCAACTCGCGTTGTCGTACGACGAGGAAATCGGTTGCGTCGGCGTGCGCCGTCTGATCGACGTGCTGGAGAGCGCGCCGGTGCGGCCCGAACTGTGCATCGTCGGCGAACCGACGATGATGCAGATCGCGACCGGACACAAAGGAAAAGCGGCGTATCGCGCGGTGTGCTGCGGCGAGGAAGGTCATTCGGCGCTGGCGCCAAAGTATCGAAACGCGATTCACGTCGCGGCCGACTGGATTGCGGCGATGCGCGCCGCGCAACAACATCTCGCGCGGCATGGCGCACAGGACAACGACTACGACGTGCCCTACTCGACGATTCACGTCGGCACGATCCACGGCGGCAAGGCGCTGAATATCGTGCCGAACGAGTGCGTCCTCGAATTCGAGATTCGTCCGCTCGCCAACGACTCCGCGTCGACCATCCTCGACGATATCCGCGCGCGCGTCGTTCGCGACGACGACGCTGCGCTGCCCGAGATCGAAGACGTGAACGCCTATCCCGGTCTCGACACGCACGTCGCGAGCGATGCGGTGCGCTTCCTCGAAGCGCTGTTACCCGCAGAGACTTCGAAGCGAAAGGTCGCATTCGGCACGGAAGGGGGCTTGTTCTCCACACGGCTGTCGGTGCCTGCGCTGGTGTGCGGCCCCGGTGACATTGCCGTCGCTCACAAGCCGGACGAGTATGTCGCGCTGGCGCAACTCGACGCGTGCGACCGGTTTCTCGGGCGCTTGATCGATAGCCTGAGCTGACGTGGGACGCCCGGCTTGAATGGCACCGGCCATTCCCGGGCCGGCAATCACCGACTCTGAACAGGTCGGCGCAGGGTTGCGAGCCATCGCGTATGATCGACACCCCATAAGCCAGCCATCGCCCTGGCGACGACGCCCGCTCGCAACGCGCGAGCGGACCTCAGCAACCGCTGCCAGCAGCCTATGAATTCGGACGACCTCGAAGTATTCGCGCACGTCGCGAAAACCGGCAGTTTCTCGCGTACAGCGATGGAACTCGGTGCGAATCAGTCGACGATCAGCCGACGCATCGGTCTGCTCGAAGCCGAGTTCGGCGTGCGGCTCTTCAGGCGCAGCGGACGCGGCGTCGGCCTCACCGAACGCGGCGAGCAACTGCTCGGCTACGCGCTGACGCTCAAGCACACACTCGAGGAAGCAAGCAGCGCGATGCGCAGCGGCGAGAATCGCGGCCCCGCGAACCTGACGATCGCCGCGCAGCCGACCATCGCGCGCATCATGTTCGGCCAGCTCGGACACCGGCTCAAGGCGCGCTATCCGGATACGCGGATCCGCTTCGTCGAAGGGCTGGCCAGCCAGATCCTGACGCGGCTGAGCGACGGCGAGATAGATCTCGCGGTGATTTACGTGCCCGAGCATTCGGGCACGATGCAGCGCGACGTGCTGCTGGCCGAGGACATCTGTCTCGTGACGCCCGCGGGCTACGCGCTCGACGACGGTCCGATGGACGTCGCCGCGCTCGGCGACATTCCGCTGATCCTGCCGAGCACCCACCACGGGCTGCGCCTGCTCGTGGAAACGCTGGCCGCGCGGCACGGCTTCACGCCGAACATCGTCCTCGAATGCGACGGTTCGATCTCGCTCACGAAACGGCTCGTCATGGCGCGATGCGGCTGCACGGTACTGCCGGCCGCGTCGGTCGTGGAGGAGGCCGCGGCCGGCGTGCTGCGCTGTGTTCCGCTCGTCAATCCCGTCGTGCGGCGCCATGTGGCCATTGCGTGGCCGAAGAACCGCGCGACGCCCGAGGGCGCCTGGAACGTCGCGAAGATGATCCGCGAGCTGGCCGGCGAACTGGTCGGCAACGGCCACTGGCCCGGCGCGGCGCTCATCGCGCCGGCCGAGCCGCTGTCCGCCTGATCGCCTTGTGCGCGGCCCGCGCGCGATCAAATGCTCAAGCGGTTGGCCGGCGTGATCTGCCGCGGATCGGTGCGCAACTCGATGAGCGCCGCGACGCCGGCGCGGCGGGCCCGCTCGAACGCCGCCGGGAAATCCTCGGTGCGCTCGACGCGTTCCGCATGTGCGTTGAACGCGCGGGCCATCGCGACGAAATCCGGGTTGACGAACTGCGTCGCCGATACGCGGCCCGGATATTCGCGCTCCTGATGCATGCGGATCGTGCCCAGCATGCTGTTGTTCACCACGATGACGATGAACGGCGCGCCGAACTGGACCGCCGTCGCGAGTTCCTGCGGATACATCATGAAACAGCCGTCGCCGGCAAAACAGACGACCTCTCGTTCCGGATACCGAAGCTTTGCCGCGACGGCGGCCGGCAAGCCATAGCCCATCGCGCCGTTGGTCGAAGCAAGCTCCGTCGCTGCGTGGCGATAGCGGTAAAAGCGATGAACCCAGACCGTGTAATTGCCCGCGCCGTTCGAGATCACCGCGTCGTCGGGCAGGACCTCGTTCAGATGCGCAACGACTTGCGCGAGATCGACGCCCTTGTTGTCGGGGTGCGCCGGTTGCGGTGTCGAATGGGCGACGTAGTCCGCGCGCGCCGCGTCGGTCCACGCGTGCCAGCGCTGCTGCACGGCACGCTCGACTGGCTCTACGCTGTCGAGCGCCAGCGCGAACGCGGCGAGCGAAGCGTTGACCGGAAGATGCGCCTGGTAGACGCGGCCCAGTTCTTCGGCGTCGGGATGCACGTGAATCAGCGTCTGCTTCGTCACGGGACTCTCGAATACCGTGTAGCCGGACGACGTGGTTTCCGCCAGCCGCGAACCGATCACCAGCACCACGTCGGCGTCGCGCGCGCGCTGCGCGAGCGCGGGCGACACGCCGAGCCCGAGCTGGCCGACGTAGTGCGGGTCGCGATTGTCGAACAGGTCCTGGCGGCGAAACGATGCCGCCACCGGCAGGCGATTCGCGCGCACGAAACGTTCGAGCGCCCCGCGCGCTTGCGCATCCCAGCCGGTGCCGCCGACCACCACGAGCGGGCGTTCGGCCTTGACGAGCAGCGCGCGCAGCGCGTCCATCGCGCGCGGTTCCGGCGCCGCGCGTGCAACGCTCACCGGCGGCGCGTCGCTCACCTCGGCGGCGTTGAACAGCACGTCCTCGGGCAGCGCGATCACGACCGGGCCGGGCCGGCCCGACATCGCCACGCTATAGGCTTTCGCGACGATTTCAGGGATGCGCTCGATGCTGTCGATCTGCGTGACCCATTTGGCGATGCCGCCGAACATCTGCCGATAGTCGACTTCCTGAAACGCGCCGCGCCCGATGAAGCCGCGCTCGACCTGTCCGATGAACAGGATCATCGGCGTCGAGTCCTCGCTTGCCGTGTGCACGCCGTTGCTCGCGTGCGTCGCGCCCGGGCCGCGCGTGACGAAGCACAGGCCGGGGCGGCCCGTAAGCTTGCCGTACGCGTCCGCCATGTTGGAGGCGGCGCCTTCGTGGCGCGTCGTGATGGTGCGAATGCCGGGTGTGTCGTACAGCGCGTCGAGCACCGCCAGATAGCTTTCGCCCGGGACACAGTAGACCGTATCGGCGCCGTTGCGCGCGAGCGCGTCGACGAGAATGCGGCCGCCGTTGCGCGGTTGCAGGGTTTCAGGCATGGACTTCAAGCTCCTTGTTACGGGTTTCCGGCAGGAATATGGCGACGACGAAGACGAGCACATAGGAAATGGCTGCCCACACGCCGATCGATTGCCCGAGGCCGACCGATGCGCTCGTCATGCCGACGGCCGCGGGCACGAGCGCGCCGATCCCCCGGCCGAAGTTGTACGAAAAACCCCCTGCCGATGCGCGAATGTGCGCGGGAAAGAGTTCGGTGAAGCAGGCGCCCATCCCGGACACGATGCCGGACTGAAACAGTCCGAGCGGAAAGCCGAGCACGAGCAGCGTCGACAGCGACAGGTGCAGGCGGGTATAGGCGAGCACGGTCAGCGTCGCACCGGCCGCGGACAGGGCGAACGTTCCGCGCCGGCCGATGCCGTCGCTCAGGTACGCCATTCCGACATAGCCGCAGAACGAACCGAAGATGTTGACGGCCAGATACATCGTCGTGAGATTCACGGTGAGGTTCTGGGAACTGCGCAGAAACGTGACGAGCCACGTGAGAATCGTGTAGTTGCCGCCGAGCGCGCCCGCCGCCATGAGCGAAGCGAGCACGGTGCGCGTGATCACGCCGCGTCCGAAGATGCGCGCGAAGGTTTCGAGCGTGCTGCTTTTTTCGCGGAACGCCGACGAGGCCTCGAACGCCTCCGATTCGCCGATATTGCGGCGCATCCACAGCACGAGCAGGCCGGGCAGCAAGCCGACCACGAACAGCAGGCGCCATGCGAGATGCTCGGGCAGGATGCTGTATAGCGCCCAGTACGCGAACGCCGCCAGTGCATAGCCGACCGGCCAGCCGCTTTGCACCGAGCCGACCGCGCGGCCGCGAATGCGCTTGTCGACGACTTCGCCGATCAGGATCGCGCCCGCGGCCCATTCCCCGCCGAAGCCGAGGCCCTGCAGGCTGCGCGTGAAGAGCAACTGGTGAAAGCCGTTCGTCAACGCCGAGAGTCCGGTGAAGAGCGAAAACCACAGGATCGCCAGCTTGAGCACGCGCACGCGGCCGATGCGGTCCGCCAGCACGCCGGCGATCACGCCGCCGACCGCGGACGAAACCAGCGCCGAAGTGCCGATCACACCGGCCTGCGCCTTCGTCATGCCCCATGCGGCCAATAAAGACGGAATCACGAACGCAAAAAACTGAACGTCCATTGCATCGAGAACCCAGCCGAAAAAACAGGCCCAGAAAGTTCGGCGCTGTGCGGGCGCCATGGTGCTGTACCACGGTTTCATCCGGTGATCTCCATCAAATGGCAATAAGCTCTTTTCTTGTTATCGCAAACGGAAAGAAAAACGCGTCACTCAGATTCTCGCTGGTTAAGCGACCAATTATGCATGCGCCGGCCGGTACAAATCCCTGCGTGGCGCGCATAGCAGCTATGCGCAAAGGCGCTTTTCTCTCATCTTCCTGTTTGACGGTTGCGTGACATTTCGACATTTGCTCTTAAGTTTTGAATGCGGCGGCCGTAAGTTCGTGCGTAGACACGCAGTCGTCCATCGTGATACGCCGATTTATCGGGCGATAAATCGTCAGAAATGAATCAACTTCCCATGCATCATGATTAAGAATCTTTCAATTCGTCATCGCCTTGCGTTAGCCATGAGTTTCCTCGGCCTCTTGCTGATCGTCGGCGGTGCAATGGGCATCGGCGGCGTTGCGACGAGCAATCGCGACCTGCAGACGCTTTATACCAACCAGCTTGCATCGTCGGTCGCGCTCGGCGAAACGAGCATCGCGCTCGCGCGCTCCCGCCTGTGGATTTTCCGCATCGCGCTCAATCCGGCCGCGTCCGACGTCGAAAAGTCCGCGCAGAATGCCAGCGGGCAGCTCGACCTGTCGAGGGAAGCGTGGAAGCGATACACCGCGCTGCCGTTCTGGGATGCGGAAGAGGCGCAGGCCGCCGGCGAAGTCGACAAACGACTGGACGATCTCGTGACGAACGTCTACGGGCCGGTCTTGCAGGCGATTGCAACGAAAGACCCGGCGAAGATCGCGGCGGCGGTGGCGTCGATGTCGGCGACGCAGTACGGCGACGTGACGAACCGGGTCGACGCGCTCGCGCACAAGCAGGCGAGCGTTGCACAGTCGTTTTACGTCCGCGCGCAAGCGCGCTTCCGGTGGTTCGTCACGATCGCCATTGCCGGCGTCGTCATCGCGCTGATGGCTGCCGCGCTGGCATGGCGATCGCTGCAGCGGGCAATCGGCCGGCCGATCGAAGAGGCGATCAGCCACTTCGCCGCGATCGCGCGAGGCGACCTCACCGCGCGCGTCGAGGTGCGCTCGTCCGACGAGATGGGCCAGATGATGGCGAGCCTCCAGGCGATGCAGCACAAGCTGATCGAAACGATTCGCTCGGTGAGAGACGGCACGAACGCCATCGACACCGCCGCGCGGGAAATCGCGGTCGGCAACCTGGACCTGTCGGCGCGTACCGAGGAGCAGGCCGCATCGCTCGAACAGACGTCCGCGAGCATGGGCGAGCTCACGACGGCCGTGCAGCGCAATACCGACAGCGCGCGCCAGGGGAACACGCTTGCGGTCGACGCATCGAAGACCGCCGAACGCGGCGGCCAGATGGTCCGGCGCGTGGTCGAGACGATGGAGATCATTTCCGGGTCGTCGAAGCAGGTCGAGCAGATCGTCAGCGTGATCGAGGGGATTGCCTTCCAGACCAACATCCTCGCGCTGAACGCGGCGGTGGAAGCGGCGCGCGCGGGCGAACAGGGACGCGGCTTCGCGGTGGTCGCCGCGGAAGTCCGCAGCCTCGCGCAGCGCAGCGCGACGGCGGCGAAGGAAATCAAGGCGTTGATCGGAGAGTCGGCGGCCCACGTGAACGAGGGATCGAAACTGGTGGGCGAGACGGGCAGCACGATCGACGAGGTCGTCGCGTCCGCGCAGCGCGTCGCGAGCCTGATGAACGAGATCGCGACGGCGTCGGAGGAACAGCAGACCGGTATCGAGCAGGTGAATCAGGCCGTTGGGCAAATGGACGATGTCACGCAGCAGAATGCGGCGCTGGTCGAGCAGGCGACGGCGGCCGCGCAGTCGCTTGCGACGCAGTCCAGCTCCATGCGCGAACTGGTGACGGTGTTCAAGCTTTAACCGGGGGCTGCGGGACGCTTACGCTTTGAGCAGCGACGATTCGGAAACCAGACTGTCTTCGATAAAGCGGATCAGCGCCCGCCCGGCATCATGGATTTCACTTGCTTCGCCGAAGACCGCGATCTGACAGACAGGAAGGGGCGGCAGGTGACGGCCGATATCGCGCAAGCCGGGATTGCGCAGCAGCGAAGACTGCCCGAGTATCGCGACGCCTGAGCCCGCTGCAATCGCCGCTTCGACGCCCAGCAGGCTGGTGCAGGCATAGACCACTTCGCTGGTCCGCCCCATGCCCGCTAGCGCGTCGATCGCCATGCGCCGATACGGACACTGTGCCGGCAGCGCCACCAGTTGCACCGGGCCGTCGTCGCTCCACTCGAAGTCGTTTGCCGCGACCCAACGCAAGGGCTCGGTCCATACGACTCGTCCCCCGGCATCGTCACCATCGCGGTTTGCGACGACCAGATCGAGCGCTCCCGCGCGCATCTCCTTCAGAAGATCGGCCGACAGACCCACCTGCACTTCGAGCCGAACGTTGGGATGCGTGCGGCGGAACCGGGTCAGTACGCGCGGCAGGTGGTCGGGGACGAACAGTTCCCCGATGCCGAGGCGGATGGTGCCGGCCGCTTCCGGCGCGCGCAGGTGAGCCATGGCCGTATCGCTGTCGCGCACGAGACGCCGGGCGTAGCCGAGCAGCAATTCGCCCGCCGGAGTGAGCGCAGTACGATGAGCGTTGCGAACGAACAGCGGCTTGCCGAGTGCTTCTTCGAGCTTGCGGATCTTGAGGCTGATGGCCGACTGGGTGCGTCCGACGCTGTATGCGGCTGCGGTGAAACTACCCTTGTCCGCGATGGCAAGGAAAGCTCGCAGGCTGTCCAGTTCCAGTTGAGGCGTTGCCATTCGTGTGCTTCCCGTGTGCTTCCGACGTCGCAAGGCGCCAGTCTATCATTCGAAATTCGAATTTTAAGCATTGGAATTAATCGTTTTTCCAATGCTGGCCACGGGTCGTATCGTGTCGCCATCGACAACAGAAAAGGCAGGACTTGATGCGCGCTTATGTGACAACCGAATTCGGCCAACCCGGTCAATTGCGTGACGACGTACCCCGCCCGCAGGCCGGTCCGGGAGAGCTTCTCGTGGCCGTGCACGCATCGGGGGTCAATCCGGCCGATCTGAAGATCGCGGCGGGACAACTGGGGCCGGCGGCGCCTGAGCTGCCAGCCATTCTCGGCATGGATTTCGCGGGCGTCGTGGCCGAGGTCGGTCCGGACGTGCGCGGCTTCGCCGTTGGCGATGCCGTATATGGCTGCGCCGGAGGGGTGAAAGGGCGCCCGGGCACACTGGCCGAATTCGTCGCCGTCGACGCACGGCTCGTCGCGCCGAAGCCCGCGCGGCTGTCCATGCGGGAAGCCGCGGCACTCCCGCTGGTGGCCATCACGGCCTGGGAAGGGCTAGTCGACCGCGCCGTGGTGAACGTGGATGAAACCGTGCTCGTCCATGCCGCTGCCGGGGGCGTCGGTCATGTCGCGATCCAGATTGCCCGGGCGTTCGGCGCAAAGGTGTTTGCCACTGCGTCTACACCGGCCAAGCTGGCCATTGCCGAAAGCCTGGGCGCGGAACCCATCCCCTATCGCGACATGACAACGGAAGACTATGTCGCGCGCCATACCGGCGGCTCAGGCTTCGATGTCGTCTACGACACGGTAGGCGGTCCGGTCCTCGAGCAGTCTGCCGTCGCAACTCGCCTCTACGGGCGCCTCATCAGCTGCGCAGCCTGGGAGCCTCACGATCTTGTGCCCGTGCTCGGCCGCAGCCTGGACCTGATCGGCATTTTCATGCTGCTGCCGATGCTGACGGGTCAGGGGCTCGCCCACCACGGCGATATCCTGCGCGAGGTCGCCGCGCTCGTCGATGCAGGCAAGCTCACGCCGCTCGTCGATTCCGTTCGCTTTCCGCTTGCCGCAACCGCGGCAGCTCACGCTCATCTCGACAGCGGCCGTGCCTTGGGCAAGGTCGTGGTCGACATCATCGACTGACAAGGAAGTCCATTCATGTCCGAAGAAATTGCCGTTATCGCGACCGTCCAGGCGAGCCCTGGCCTCGCGGCCGAAGTCGAAGCCGCCATCCGCCCGTGCATCGACGCAACCCGCAAGGAAGCCGGCTGTCGCCTTTATACGGTTCATACCGATCTGGAACATCCGGGCAGGTTTGTGTTTATCGAGCGCTGGGCCAGCCGCGAGGCGCTCGCCGCGCACGAAAAGGAAGCCCATTTCCTCGCCATGGTCGACGCCTTCCGGACCCGGCTGGAAGGGCCTCTACAAGTGCAGATGCTGCGCGAATTGACGTGAGGCTGTCGGCGATGAATCAATCAAGGCGTCCATGCCGCTGCACCGCGATGCCGGCTTCACGCGACCAATAACCGAACCGCAGACGGGCCCGGATATCGGTCGCGCCAGGACCGTTCAGCCCTGGCATCCGGCGGCGCTCGCTAGAACCGGGTCCGCATGCCGACCGTCGCGGCCACCTGATTGCCGGTCGACGATTGAGCGAGGCCATTGATCATCGCGCCCTCGAACGCAGAGCCGGACGCCCCGTAAGCGTGCTGGTAGACGCCTTCTGCATAGAGGTCGGTGCGCTTGCTGAGCGCATAGTCTGCGAGCAGCGTCACCTGGTGCCACTTCGGATCGCCCGACCCCGATGCGCCGGAGAACGAACCTTCCGTGAACGTGTAGGCGCCGGAAAGCGTGACCGCCGGCGTCAACGCATAGTGGGCATTGACTTCGTAGTTGTTGAAGTGCAGCGAATCGAACGACTGCATGATCGCGGAATTCGCGCCGGGCAGCGTGTCGTCGAAGAGACTATGTGTCCACAGCACGCCGACGGTCGCAGGTCCGAACGTGTAATTACCGCCGGCGCCCATCACCCGTTGCCGCGCAGCCGGGAAATTGACGAAATCGCCATTCGACACGGCGCCCGTGCTGGAAACCGCGCCGTCGTTGAGTTGCAGGTACGCAGCCGCCAGGTTGATCGGCCCGTTGGTGTACGACACGCCGAAGCTGTACGCGCGATTATCCGAAAAGCCGGACGTGTTGCTGAACCCGTACAGCGCCTCGGCCTGCAGTCCGCGATACGTCGGACTCGCGTACTTGACCGAGTTGTTGATGTAAAACGAGTCGTCCACGTTGTCGTTGTCGAACGGATGGGCGGCGAGATTATTGCCGTCGCCATTGTTCGCCAGCGCGATGGGGCCGAGCATGTCGACCACGGCATCGTATTGGCGACCGAGCGTGAGCGTGCCGTACGTATCGCTTTGCAGGCCGACGTAGGCCTGGCGGCCGAACATCGTTCCGGTGTAAGTCGTCTTGCCGTTCTGGATGTTGAATCCGTTCTCGAGACGGAAGATCGCGTGCAGATTGTCGCCGAGATCCTCGCTGCCGCGCAGACCCCACACTTCGTTCGACAGCATGCTGCTTTGCATCTGCCAGGCGCTGCCGCCGCCCTGGTTGTTCGTATAGACGATACCGGTGTCGATCAGTCCGTACAGTGTCACACTGCTTTGAGCATGAGCCGTTGCGGCGAAGACGAAGAAAGCGGCCGCCGAGATCAGTTTTTTGTTCACATGCACTCCTTGAGATACCCCTGAAAAATAGGCAACACAAGCACGAGCCGTGCGGATTCAGTCCGGATCGCGCCGACCCGGCAATAAAACGGGGCTATGCGATTTTATAAATAGCCGGTCTGGAATCATGTAAATAATCGATGCGAATCTATAAATTTTCCGTAAAAACGGCTTATTCGACCGGTGGCGGAATTTTTATGGAATTTTTTCTTGTTTGTCGTGAGTCGCGGCCTTAATCTTTTTTCATCCGAATCGATGGAACAAGACGATGCCAATATCTGATCCCTCTTCCGTGGTGGACGATTCCATCGTCGACAGCCACCCGGGACGTGGCCGGGTCGTTGTCAGGCGGTTCGGTGCCCGGCCCGACTCGTGGGAGAGATTGACTGCGCTGCTGCATCGCGCATTTGCGCCACTTGCCGCAATGGGCTTGCATTGCCGCTGTGCGGGCCAGGATGCGGGTGTCACGCGACAGCGGGCGGAGGCCGGCGCGTGCTTCGTGTCGGTATCCGATGGGCGGATTATCGGAACGATGACACTGCAGCTTCGCGATCCGGATTCTCCGTGCACGCACTATCGCCGCCCGGACGTGGTGACGCTCCATCAATTCGCCGTCGATCCGTCGTACCAGGGCAGGGGAATCGGCAGAGCGATGCTCGCGTTCGCCGGCCGCTGGACTGCGGCGCACGGCTTTGCGCAACTGGCGCTGGATACGCCGTTTCCTGCGGACAACCTGCTTGCGTATTACCGCATGCAGGGCTTCAGTCTGGTGGATGTCGTGCACTTCCCGGGCCGCGGCTACGACAGTGCGGTCTTCAGCCGTCCGACGGCAGCGGGCTGGCCCGCTTCCCCGCTTACCCGGCGTACCTGCAACTCGCGGGTGCGCCGATGAGTCTCGACAGAAAGTCCGGAGGCGGTGACGGGCCAAACGTCCGTGCACTGGCGGCGTTGAAAGCGCGAGCCATGTTGAAGCTATGGAGCGTGACCATCGTGTTGACCGAGCTGCTGTCCGCGATTTTTTCAAGCGCTGTCGATTTCCTCGACCCGGGTGCCGCCTCCATGCCCACGCTGGTGTTCACCTGTGCGACGAGCGCGCTGGTCAGTCGCTGGCTGGTGATGGACGCGGCCCGCGCATGGGCGCACGCGAGCGAGCGTGGCTACGTGCTGCGCGGCGACAAGAACGGGCAGATGACGGTCGAAGTCACGCAGGATTGTCCGAAGCGCTGGCTGGTCGTGCTGCATGCCGGGCTGAATCCCACGGTTGCGATCAAGGGCTAGCGCGGCTTGCGGCCGCCAGATGTCGCGAGTATCGGTCTCGTGAAGTCTGCCCCCTACGGTTCGTCCGTGACAAACCGCGCTCGTCTGCGCGGTTTTTCCTTTTTTCCGACGATGAATTGCGCAGGCAATGCATGGCCGCGGCGTCGGCGGTCCGATACCCGTTCGTATTTGCACATTTTTTACGCGGACATCCCACTTTTTTAGCAAGACTTTTATGTCTGTTTCAGTAATCTTCACCCCGGC
The DNA here is from genome assembly GCA_035492135.1 of Paraburkholderia sp. Classification (GTDB taxonomy): domain Bacteria; phylum Pseudomonadota; class Gammaproteobacteria; order Burkholderiales; family Burkholderiaceae; genus Paraburkholderia. The sequence continues at coordinate 123,283 of DATJJN010000133.1, forward strand.
TCTATCCGTTACGGGAGAAGTAGAAATGGACCTGATTTACCTCGTTGGCGTGGTCGCCTTCTGGGGACTGTGCGTCGCGCTGGTGCGCGGCTGCGACAGGCTCGCACGACGTTCGTCGGGAGGCCGCGCATGAGTGCCTGGATGATAGGGCTCGCGTCGCTCTCGACGCTGATCCTCCTCGTTTATCTCGTGTATGCGCTGTTGCGCGCGGAGGACCTCGAATGACTGCCAACGACATTTTCCATACGGCGCTTTACATCGTCGTGCTCATCGCGCTCGCGATACCGCTCGGCCGCTACATGGCGGCGGTATTCGACGGGCGATCCGTCGTCGTGCGCAAGCTCGGACGTCCCGTCGAGCGGTTCTTCTACTGGATCGCGGGCGTCAATCCCGAAGCCGAGATGTCGTGGAAACAGTACGCGCTCGCGGTGCTGCTGTTCAACGCGATCGGCACGCTCGCCGTCTACGCGATCCTGCGCGTGCAGCAGTGGCTGCCGGCGAACCCGCAGGGCTTCGGACCGATGACGCCCGATGCCGCGTTCAACACCGCGGTCAGCTTCGTCACGAACACGAACTGGCAGAACTACAGCGGCGAGTCGGCGCTCAGCTATCTGTCGCAGATGGCGGCGCTCGCCGTGCAGAACTTCCTGTCGGCCGCGACCGGCATCGCGGTCGTGATCGCGCTGATTCGCGGTTTCGTGCGGCACACCGCGAGCACGATCGGCAATTTCTGGGTCGACCTGACGCGCTCGACGCTGTACATCCTGCTGCCGATCGCGACGGTGATCGCACTGGTGTTCGTGAGCCAGGGCGTGATCCAGAATTTCCGCACGTATCAGGACGTGCCGACGCTCCAGACGACGACGTATCAAATCGCGAAGACCGATGCCGCCGGCAATCCGGTGAAGGACGCCAGGGGCAATCCGGTGATGGTGGACGCGAAGGCCGACAAACAGACGCTGCCGATGGGGCCTGTCGCCTCGCAGGAAGCGATCAAGATGCTCGGCACCAACGGCGGCGGCTTCTTCAACGCGAACTCCGCGCATCCGTACGAGAACCCGACGCCGCTGTCGAACTTCGTGCAGATGGTGGCCATGCTCGTGATCGGCGCGGCGCTGTGCGTGACGTTCGGCCAGATGGTCGGCGACCGGCGCCAGGGCTACGCGGTGCTCGCGGCGATGACGATCGCGTTCGCCGTCGCGTGCTGGGGCGAGATATCGGCGGAGCAGGCGGGCAATCCGCTGCTCGCGTCGCTGAACGTCGACCAGCACGCGACGCCGCTGCAGCCGGGCGGCAATCAGGAAGGCAAGGAGGTGCGCTTCGGCATCGCGGATTCGGGCATCTTTACGGTCGCGACGACGTCGGCTTCGTGCGGGGCGGTCAACAACATGCACGACTCGCTGACGCCGCTCGGCGGCTTCGTGCCGATCCTGATGATGCAGCTCGGCGAAGTGATCTACGGCGGCGTGGGATCGGGTCTGTACAGCATGCTCGCGTTCGCGCTGCTCGGCGTCTTCATCGCGGGGCTGATGATCGGCCGCACGCCTGAATATGTCGGCAAGAAGATCGAGTCGTACGACATGAAGATGGTGTCGATCTCGGTGCTCGTGATGCCGCTGATCGCGCTGGTGGGCACGTCGGTCGGCGTGCTGACGCCAGCGGGCACCGCCGGCATCGCGAATCCGGGCACGCACGGCTTCTCCGAAATCCTGTACGCGTTCACGTCGGCCGCGAACAACAACGGCAGCGCATTCGCGGGCCTGACGGTGAACACGCCGTTCTACAACTGGGCGACCGCGATCGCGATGTGGTTCGGCCGCTTCGTGCCGCTCGTCGCGCTGCTCGCGGTGGCGGGCTCGCTCGCGGCCAAGAAGCGTCTCGCGGCGACGGAAGGCACGCTGCCGACGCACGGGCCGCTGTTCGTCGTGCTGCTGCTCGGCTCGGTGCTGCTGATCGGCGCGCTGACTTTCGTGCCGGCGCTCGCGCTCGGCCCGGTCGCCGAACACCTGCAGATGATCGCTGGCCATTGAATCCGAGGAATGTATGACCCAAGCTAATCCCACGCCTGCCCATCGCCCGGACAACCTGGGGCAGGCTCGTACCGCTGTGCGCTCGATGTTCGACCCGGCGCTCGTCAAACCGGCGATCGTCGATTCGTTCAGGAAGCTCACGCCGCGCACGCAGCTGCGCAATCCGGTGATGTTCTGCGTGTACGTCGGCAGCATCCTGACGACGGTCCTGTGGATCGCCGCGCTCGCCGGCGACGCCGAGGCGCCCGCGGGGTTCATCCTCGCGATCTCGCTGTGGCTGTGGTTCACGGTGCTGTTCGCGAACTTCGCGGAGGCGCTCGCCGAAGGCCGCTCGAAGGCGCAGGCCGCTTCGCTGCGTCACGCGAAGCAGAACGTGGTCGCGAAGAAGCTGAACCAGCCGCATCCGAAGTCGCCGGTCCAGATCGTCGCGTCCACCGATCTGCGCCGCGGCGACGTCGTGCTCGTCGAATCGGGCGACACGATTCCGGCCGACGGCGACGTGATCGAAGGCGTCGCGTCGGTCGACGAGTCGGCGATCACCGGCGAATCCGCGCCGGTGATCCGCGAGTCGGGCGGCGACTTTTCGTCGGTGACGGGCGGCACGCGCGTGCTGTCCGACTGGATCGTCGTGCGCGTCAGCGTGAATCCGGGCGAGGCCTTTCTCGACCGGATGATCGCGATGGTCGAAGGCGCGAAGCGCCAGAAGACGCCGAACGAACTCGCGCTGACGATCCTGCTCGTCGCGCTCACGCTCGTGCTGCTGTTCGCGACGGCGACGCTGCTGCCGTTCTCGATCTTCTCGGTGCACGCGGTCGGCGCGGGGCACGTGGTGACGATCACCGCGCTCGTCGCGCTGCTCGTGTGCCTGATTCCGACGACGATCGGCGGCCTCTTGTCCGCGATCGGCGTGGCCGGGATGAGCCGCATGATGCAGGCGAACGTGATCGCGACGTCGGGCCGCGCGGTCGAGGCGGCCGGCGACGTGGACGTGCTGCTGCTCGACAAGACCGGCACGATCACGCTCGGCAACCGCCAGGCGTCCGCGTTCATTCCGGCGCCGGGCGTGACCGAGCAGGAACTCGCGGATGCCGCGCAACTCGCGTCGCTCGCCGACGAAACGCCGGAAGGGCGCAGCATCGTCGTGCTGTCCAAGCAGCGCTTCAACATCCGCGAGCGCGACATGGCCACGCTGCAAGCGACGTTCCTCGCGTTCTCCGCGCAGACGCGCATGAGCGGCGTGGACCTCGCCGAGCGCGAAATCCGCAAGGGCGCGGCCGACGCGGTGCGCCGCTACGTCGAGGAACATGGCGGCCGCTTCCCGCAGGACGTGCAGACGGCGGTCGACGACGTCGCGCGGCGCGGCAGCACGCCGCTCGTGGTGGCGACCGGGCCGCGCAGCACCAGCGCGGGCAATGTCGGCGCGGCGCGCGTGCTCGGCGTGATCGAGCTGAAGGACATCGTGAAGGGCGGCATCAAGGAACGCTTCGCCGAGCTGCGCAAGATGGGCATCAAGACGGTGATGGTCACCGGCGACAACCGGCTGACCGCCGCTGCGATCGCGGCCGAGGCGGGCGTCGACGACTTCCTCGCCGAGGCGACGCCGGAAGCGAAGCTCTCGACGATCCGCGCGCATCAGGCCGAAGGGCGGCTCGTCGCGATGACCGGCGACGGCACGAACGACGCGCCGGCGCTCGCGCAGGCCGACGTCGCGGTCGCGATGAACACCGGCACGCAGGCCGCGAAGGAAGCGGGCAACATGGTCGACCTCGATTCGAATCCGACCAAGCTGATCGAGATCGTCGAGATCGGCAAGCAGATGCTGATGACGCGCGGCTCGCTGACGACGTTCTCGCTCGCGAACGACGTCGCGAAGTACTTCGCGATCATTCCGGCCGCGTTCGCGACGACGTATCCGCAACTGCGCGTGCTGGACGTGATGCACTTGACGTCGCCGTCGTCGGCGATTCTTTCCGCGGTGATCTTCAACGCGCTGATCATCGTGTTCCTGATTCCGCTCGCGCTGAAGGGCGTGAAGTATCGCGCGCTCGGCGCGGCGTCGCTGCTGCGGCGCAATCTGCTGATTTACGGGCTCGGCGGCATCGTGTTGCCGTTCCCGTTCATCAAGCTGATCGACATGACGCTCGCCGCACTCGGCTGGGCCTGATCCGACGGAGAACCCTTGACCATGAAAACACTCATCCGCCCCGCACTCGTGTTGTTCGCCGCGTTCACGCTCGTGACGGGCGTCGTGTATCCGGCGGTCGTCACGGCGGTCAGCCAGGCCGTGTTCCCGCATCAGGCGAACGGCAGCCTGATCGAGAAGGACGGCAAGCCGGTCGGCTCGGAGATCATCGGCCAGCAGTTCGATGCGCCGTACTATTTCTGGGGCCGGCTGTCGGCGACCACGCCCAATCCGTATAACGCGCAGGCGTCGGGCGGCTCGAACCTCGGGCCCACCAACCCCGCGCTGCTCGATGCGGTGAAGGCGCGCATCGCCGCGCTGCATGCGGCCGATCCGTCGAACACCGCGCCGGTTCCGGTGGATCTCGTGACCGCGTCGGGCAGCGGGCTCGATCCGGAGATCACGCCCGCGGCGGCGCAGTACCAGGCGGCGCGCGTCGCGAGCGCGCGCGGGATCAGCCGCGAGCAGGTCGACGCGCTGATCGCGCAGCACACGAGCGGGCGACAGCTCGGCGTGTTCGGCGAGCCGCGCGTGAACGTGCTGCAACTGAACCTGGCGCTCGACGACGCGAAGCCGATGCACTGAATGCAGTGGATCTTGCCGATGAAGTGTCTCGCCGGCGCGCGGACGTGATTCACGACGTGGCGCTGCAGATGCCGGCCGTCGATATCGGGAGCGATGCGCCGGCCGGACACGGGAATGAGGAGTAGCGCCATGGAGGCAGTCGTCAATGTGGTCGTCATCGAGGACGACCGGCATATTCGACGCTTCGTGCACACGTCACTCGAAAGCGAAGCCATGCGGGTAACGGAAGCTGAGACAGGACGACAGGGGCTGGCCATGGTGGCGGCTACCCGGCCTGATTTCGTCGTCGTGGATCTCGGCCTGCAGGATATGGACGGGCTGGACGTGATACGGCGGTTGCGCGAATGGTCGTCGGTGCCGGTGATCGTGCTGTCCGCCCGCAGCGGCGAAACCGAAAAGGTCGCCGCGCTCGATGCGGGGGCGGACGACTATCTGACGAAGCCGTTCGGCGTGGCGGAACTTCTGGCGCGCATTCGCGCGCAATTGCGCAGGCAGAACCGCGCGGCGGGCACCGAAAGCTCGGTTATCCGGTTCGGCGAAGTCGTGGTCGATCTGGATGCGCGCAGTGTGCAACGAGGCGGCGAGCCCGTGCATCTGACGCCGATCGAGTACCGGCTGCTGGCCGCGCTGGCCCGGCATGCGGGCCGCGTCATTACGCAACGGCAACTGCTGCAGGACGTGTGGGGGCCATCGCGGCTGGACAGTGCCCATTACCTGCGCATCTACATGGGACATTTGCGGCAGAAGCTGGAGCGCGACCCCACGCAGCCCGAGCATATCGTGACCGAGACGGCGGTCGGATACCGGCTGGCCGGCGTCAAATAGCGCACGCGAACAACTCGGCGTTTACGCGATCTTTTCTACTTCGCCGCGTTTATATACAGCTTTTTTCGTCGGCGTCGGATAACGTTTCGAATAGCAGGACCGCACGGCGAAAGCGCCGCTGGGGTGCCGCTGTTTCGACGAGGTGACGTGCGTGCTGAAGTTGCTGATTCCCATTTTCGACGAGCGCGGTGCGCTTGAAGCGGCGCGTCACGGCGCGTTCCTGTTTGCGGAGCATTGCGTGTCGGAGATCGAAGTGGTCGAGGTGCTCGACGATGTCGAATACGACCGCACCACGGCCTTCTGGACGATCGCGATGCGAGGCCAGCAAGAGGGGGACGCGATGCGCAACGCGCTTGGCCGGACGCGCGCGATTCTCGACGACGCGCGGGTCCCGTACACCTGGACACAGGCATTCGGCACCCCCGCGCGGACGATTGCCACGTACGCGAACCGCTGCCGTGCGGATATCGTCGTTCTGGATGCGAGCCGTCTCGGCCTTGTCAGGAAGTGGAGCGTGCTGTTCGGACTGCGCCGCTTCACGCGCACGCCCGTGACGATATTGCAGTGATTGACCGGCAGCCCTCCGATGACTAATCGACTCACACCGCACGATACGATCGACGACGAAGATGACGAAGACGACGAAGACCTGGACGGCGACGCTCGCGGTCCCCTTCGGATTCCGCTTCTCGTGTCGGAACCCGATCCGAGGCCGGCGGTTCGCAGGAAAGCGATCGTCCGCATTGCGGTCCTGATCGTCGTAATCAATCAGCTTCTGACGACGGCCTTCGCGTTCGTCGTTCACCGCAATCATCCGGATGTCGCGCTGGGCCTGACGACGCTGTTCAGCTTCGGGTTGTGCGTGGTCCTGAGCGTGTGGATTCGATCCGACGCGAAGCACGCTTACCGGAATGCGTGCGAACTGGGTTACGTATCGCCTGTTGCGGGACCGGCCCGGCGCGTGCGTATCGCACCGGAATGTCCGCGCCGCTGGCTCGCGGTCCTGCACGTCGAGTTGCAGGGCACGGCGGTGCTGGGCTAGCTGGCCCGGCACCGCGCATCACAATTCGCAGGGTTTATTTCGCGCGCAGTGCCCGCAGCGTTTCGTGCGCGACACGGAGGCGGGCGACGAGTGCGGGATTCGCCGGCGTAATCGGCATGCGTACCTCGCTCGATATCAGGCGGTCGAACGCGAGCATCGCCTTGATCGCAGAAGGGTTCGGAGCCGAGAAGAGAAGCTCGACGACCGGCCGCAGCACATCGAATCGCTGCCGGGCTTCGGTCGCGTGTCCGGTGCCGGCGAGACGTTGAATATCGACGAGCAGATCGGCACAGACATGGGCGCTCGCGAGAATGCCGCCGGCGCCGCCCGTCAGCAGACAATCGAGAAACGCTTTATCGGTCCCGCACAGCACGTCGACCGGCAGATCGCGGAGCGCATCGAAATGATGCGGCTCGCACTCCTTGATCGCGACGATGTTGGCATGGTCCGTCAACTGCCGGACGGTGTCCGGATCGATCGACACGCCGGTTCGATGCGGCACGTTGTAGAGCACGATGGGCCGCTGCGTTCTGCCCGCGATCCGCTCGAAGTGCCAGCGCAATCCGGCCTGGTCGGGGCACAGCCAGGCCGGCGCCGACACGAGATAACCGGCGACGTCCCACTGTTCGAGGCGGTCGATCTCCTTGACGAACTCGCGCGTATCGAGCCCGCCTACGCCGACGATGACGGGCAGTCCGGCAGGAGCGGCGTCGACGATCGTCCGCAGCACGGTTGCGCGCTCCACGTCGCTCAGCAAGGCGGCCTCGGCGGTCGTGCCGAGCGCGACCATGCCGGTTATGCCGGAGCGGGCGTAGTACTCGACGAGCGCCTGAAGCGACTCGACGTCGATCTTGCCCGAGCGAAACGGCGTGACCAGCGGAATCCAGATACCGTCCACCATGTCATTGCACCGTCGTATTCGTGCGGCGGACGATGGACCCGATGGTCGCTTCGGGCAGCGTCGTCATCAGCGTGTGCAGCGTGAAATCGAAGTCTTCGGGCGCGATGTCGAGCGAGACGCGGACGCTGTCGCGCAGGGTGTCGGTGTGGGTGACATAGACGCCGAGGGGGGAGTGCAGCAGCGTGAAGAGATGGTTGCCCGGCGTATTGCCGGTAAGGTAGACCTGAACAGTGGCACGCGGCGATCGCAGCGGAACGACGTTGGAGGTTGCAGGTGCTGTCGATCGGGATGCGGGGGAAAGCGGGACTGCCTGTGCGTAGCTCATACGGTTTGTGTTACCCGTGCGGGTTGTGGCGATGACTGTAGCGTAGTGCAGCCCGCGTAAATCTGTCGTAAAAAGCTTTGCCGTGGGCGTAAAAAACTCGCGCTGATTCAGGCCGCCAGCCTCATGTGCTCGCCGCGCGCGCTTCGACGATCGTGGTCGTGTCGCGGGTGATAGTCCATCCGTCAATACCGCCCGGTTCCCTTGATCGCGAGCGCCGCCGCTGCGGAGCGCGTCTCGACGTGCAGCTTGCGGAACAGATGTTCGAGATGCTTGTTGACCGTGCGCGGCGCCATGTCGAGTATGTCGCCGATGTCGCGATTGGTTTTCCCGCGCGAAAGCCACAGCAGCACTTCAGCCTCGCGGGTCGTGATGCCGAACTGCGCCGCGAGCGACGTCGTTTGCGCAACGTCGTCGAACTCCTCGAGAATCACGATCCATTCGCCGCGCACCGGGCTACCGGTGATGCGGGCGATACGGCGCACGCCGTTGCAGTTGGATTCGTGAATCGCCTGCGCATCTTGCGGGTCGCGATTGTCGGCTGCCCACGCCGCGAGCCATTCGCGCAGCTCTGTCGGCAGATGCGACGGCGGCAGCGCGTCCGGCTCGCCGTCGCCGCCTGCCACGCCCGGGTAGCGGATCAGTTGCCGCGTCGCCTGCGGGTTTTGCCAGCGGATCGTGCCGTCCGCGGCCGCGATCAGCGCGGCGCGCGCTTCCAGCCCGAGCACCGCGTCGGCGTACTGCTGCGCCCGCGCGCGCTGCACGTGGGCGGCGATCCGCGCGCACACCTCGCTGGGCTTCACCGGCTTCGTCACGTAGTCGATGCCGCCGACGCGAAAACCCTGCACGACATGCTCGCTCTCGGTGAGCGCCGTCATGAAGATCACCGGCAGGTGCGCGTGGCGATGGTCCATCTTCACGCGCCGGCAGGTTTCGAAGCCGTCCATGCCCGGCATCATCGCGTCCATCAACACGACGTCGGGCGTGACCCGCGCCAGGCACTTGAGCGCGGCCTCGCCGTTCAACGCGACGAGCACGGCGTAGCCCGCGGCCTGCAGCGTGTCGGACAGCAACGCGAGATTGTCGGGCGTGTCGTCGACGATCAGCACGACAGCGCGGCCTTCCGGAAAAGGCACGTCGGCTGTCTCCGCGCGGCAGACAGGTTCTTCAATCATGGAGATCGCTTGAATGAGGTTCGAGCCGACGGGCGAGTTCGGTCAGCCGGAAGCGCTGCGCGAGCGAGCGCAGCGACGCTAGCTCGCCGTGCAGTTCGGGCCGGTCCGTCGCCGCGGCGTCGAGCTGTTCGATCACGCCTTGCACGTAACCCATGTCGAGCAGTTTCTTGAGCCGCGCGCGCAGCGACTGCGGCAGCCGCGCGCCGCTCGCCTGCGGCGCTTCCACCGGCGCATTCGCGACGATCCATTCGAGCTTCAGCAACGCCGCGAGCTTGTCGAGCAGCAACGGAACCTGCAGCGGCTTCACGAGGTAGTCGTCGCAGCCGATGGCCGCCGCGCGCTCGCGATCGTCGGCGAACGCGTTCGCGGAAAGCAGCAGGATCGGCGCGGCGCTCAACTGGCGCTCGCGGATCAGCCGGCTCGTCTCGTAGCCGTCCATCTCGGGCATCGAGATGTCCATGACGATCGCGTCGGCGGCGTGCGTGCCGAGCCAGCGAAGCGCATCGGGACCGTTCGACGCTTCCGCGACGGAGAAGCCGAGCGGCGCGAGAAGCTGGGCGACGATCGTGCGTTGTTCGCTCAGATCGTCGACGACGAGGATGGTGCGCCGCACGCCGCGATAGCCGCGAATATCCGCGAGTTCCGTGCGGACGGCCTGCACCGCATGCACTTCGGGCGCGAACAGCTTGACGATGAAGCGCGTGCCGTTGCCGACGTCGCTGTCCACTTCGAGGCTGCCGCCCAGCGCCTGCGTGAGCAGGCGGCAGATCGTCAAGCCAAGTCCCGCGCCGTGATCGTTGTCGCGCGCCGCCTGGCCGCGTTCGAACGGCGTGAAGAGCCGCTCGATCTCGGACGCCGGAATGCCAGGACCGGTATCGATCACCTCGAACGTCAGCGTGTCCCACGCGTGGCTCGCGCGTAACGTGACCGAGCCGGAAGACGTGAAGCGGATCGCGTTGCCGATCAGGTTGGTCAGGATCTGGCGCATGCATTTCTCGTCCGACCTCACGACGAGCGGCAGGCGGCCGACCGTCTGCACCTCGAAATCCAGCGCTTTTTCGGCGGCTTGCGGGCGCAGCATCGACGTGACGTGCGCGATGAAATCCGGCAGCAGGACCTTCGCGACGTTCAGTTGCAGCTTGCCGGCTTCGATGCGGGCGACGTCGAGCAGGCCGTCCACGAGCGCGAGCAGATGCTCGCCGCTGCGATGGATCGTGTGGATCGCATGATGGCGGCTGGCCGGCATCTCGGCCTTCGCCTGCAGCAGCACTTGCGCGTAGCCGAGAATGCTGTTGAGCGGCGTGCGCAACTCGTGGCTCAGTCCGGTCACGTAGCGGCTCTTCGCCTGGTTTGCCGATTCGGCGGCGGCGGTGGCGCGCTTGAGCGCCGCGTCGGTTTTCTGGTGCGCGTCGATTTCGTGCATCAGCAGCTCCGCCTGGCGCTGCGATTCTTCCTGCGTGACGCGCCGGTTCTCGCGCTCCAGCACGAGCCACCATGCGGCGATGCAGCCGATCAGCGACAGCGCGAAAAAGATCTTCACGTAGCTGTGCGCCAGCACGTCCCACGCGGGCGAACCGGGCGGCGCGAGCGTGCTGGCGCTTTGCGACCAGACGAGATACAGCACGATCGCGAGCAGCGCGAACTGCGTGAGGATGAGGATCCCGTAGTGAGCGAGGCGCAGCGTGGCCGGTCCGGGCTGGATGCGCGGGAAGAACCGGTGCAGCGCGGCGTCGAGCTGCGACGCGAAACGCGCGTGCGGCTTGCAGCGGTCGTTGCAGCGCGAGTCGAGCGAGCAGCACAGCGAGCAGATCGTGCCGCCGTAAGCGGGGCAATGCGCGGTGTCGTCGTGCTCGAATTCGTTTTCGCAGATCACGCAGCGGCGCGTCGCGCCGCCGTCGGCCGGCTCGCCTTCGCGCGCGAGGTAGTAGCGGCCGCGCGTCGCGATCGCGAGAAGCGGTGCGCACACGAACGCGACGCCGAACGCGATGAACGACGACATCGCCTGCGGGAGTTCGCCGATCACCCCGCTATGAGCGAGCGCCGCGGCGGCCGCCGCAACCAGCATCGCGCCGACGCCGACCGGATTCACATCGTAAAGATGGGCGCGCTTGAACTCGATATACGACGGGCTGTAGCCGAGCGGCTTGTTCACGACGAGATCGGCGAAGAGCGCGCCGATCCATGCGATCGCGATGTTCGCGTACAGCGACAGCACCTTGCCGATCGCGTCGAATACGCCCATTTCGACGAGCAGCAACGCGATCAGCACGTTGAACACGAGCCACACGACGCGTCCCGGATGACTGTGCGTGAGCCGCGCGAAGAAGTTCGACCAGGCGAGCGAGCCCGCGTACGCGTTCGTCACGTTGATCTTGACCTGCGAGACGATCACGAACAGCGTCATCGCCGGCAATGCCCATCCGGCGAAGCCGAGCGGATCGAGCAGCTGGTGGTACGCAACGAGATACATCTGCGTCGGCTCGATCGCATGCGGCACGTCGATTTCGTACTGGATCGCGACGAAGGTGAGAAACGCGCCGCCCAGCATCTTCAGCGCACCCGGCACGATCCAGCCGGGGCCGGCGGTGAGCAGCGCGATCCACCAGCGCTTGCGGTTGTGCGGGCCGAGCGGCGGCAGGAACCGCAGATAGTCGACCTGCTCGCCGACCTGCACGATCAACGCGAACACGACGGTGCAGGCCTGGCCGAACGCGACCAGGCTGAACTCGTGCCCGCCCGGCGCGAGCCCGGAAAACGAGGTCCATTCGGCGAGCAGGCCGGGATTGCGCCACAGCACCGCCGCATACGGCGCGACGAACAACACCAGCCAAAGCGGCTGGGTCCAGCTCTGCAGCCGGTTGATCAGCGTGATGCCGAACATCACCACGGGAATCACGACGAGCGCGCTGATCACGTACGCGAAGTCGATAGAGATGTGACAGTACAACTGCAGCGCGAGCGACATGATCGCCGCTTCGAGCGCGAAGAAGATGAACGTGAAGCTCGCATAGAGCAGCGACGTGAGCGTCGAGCCGATGTAGCCGAAGCCCGCGCCGCGCGTGAGCAGATCCATGTCGACGCCGTAGCGCGCCGCATAGTAGCTGATCGGCAGGCTCGTCAGGTAGATCAGGATCGACACCGCGGCGATGGCCCAGACCGCGTTCGTGAAGCCGTAGTTGACGACCAGCGCGCCGCCTATCGCTTCGAGCACGAGGAACGACACCGCGCCGATCGCCGTATTCGCGACCCGGAACTCGGACCAGCGGCGGAACGAGCGCGGCGTGAAGCGCAGCGCGTAGTCCTCGAGGGTTTCGTCGCCGACCCATGCGTTGTAATCGCGCCTTATTTTGACGATGCGCTGCGTCGTGGGTTGAGGCGCTGCGGGCTGGTGCATCTGTGCCATGTCGGGTGATCCAGTTTAGTGCGCCGATAGCCGAACGGATGCACCGAGCAAGTTACATTCCAGTTCTGCACGCGCCTATACGTCAATTGACGTATTTCGATCCGCATATTGGCTTTCTACATTTCGCTCCACGCACTGGCGGGGGAACTGCCGGCCGCTATTCCGGCGGGGCGAACCACACAAGGAGAATGTGATGGCCATAGACGATCGATTCGAAGACGATGCACCCGAAGTTCCGTCGCAACTGCGCCGCCGTCTGCTGGGCGGCCTCGCTGCCGCGCCGCTGATGGCGCTCGGCATGCCGCGCACGTCGTTCGCGCAGGTGCCGCCAACCGCGAAGGTCAACACGACGGGTCTCGCCGTCACCGACACGACCGTCAAGGTCGGCCAGCTGCATTCGGCGACCGGCACGATGGCGATTTCGGAAACCGGATCGATTCAGGCGGAACGGCTCGCGATCGAGCAGATCAACGCGATGGGCGGCGTGCTCGGCCGCAAGATCGAGATCATTCAGGAAGACGGCGCGTCCGACTGGCCGACGTTCGCCGAGAAGTCGAAGAAGCTGCTGGAGAACGATCACGTCGCGGCGGTGTTCGGCTGCTGGACGTCGGCGTCGCGCAAGGCGGTGCTGCCGATCTTCGAGAAGGACAACGGCCTCCTGTACTACCCGACGTTCTACGAAGGTCTCGAGCAGTCGAAGAACGTGTTCTATACGGGCCAGGAAGCGACGCAGCAGATCCTGTGGGCGCTCGACTGGGCGTCGAACACCAAGAAGGCGAAGACGTTCTTCCTCGTCGGCTCCGACTACATCTGGCCGCGCACGTCGAACAAGATCGCGCGCCGCCACATCGAGCAGCATCTGAACGCGAAGGTCGTCGGCGAGGAGTACTACCCGCTCGGCACGACCGAATTCAATTCGCTGATGAACAAGATCAAGCTCGCGCGGCCGGACTGCATCTTCGCGACCGTCGTCGGCGGGTCGAACGTCGCGTTCTACAAGCAGCTGAAGTCGGCGGGCATCACGCCGCAGAAGCAGTTCCTGCTCACGCTGTCGGTCACCGAGGACGAGGTGCTCGGCATCGGCGGCGACAACTTCGCGGGCTTCTATTCGTCGATGAAGTATTTCGAGTCGCTCGACAACGACAACAACAAGAAGTTCGTCGCGGCGTTCAAGGCGCGCTACGGGCAGCACGCGGTGATCGGCGACGTGACGCAGGCCGCCTATCTCGGCCCGTGGATCTGGAAGGCCGCGTGCGAGCGCGCCGGCAGCTTCGACGTGGACAAGGTGGTCGCGAACTCGGCCGGCATCGAGGTGACGAACGCGCCGCAGGGCTACGCGAAGGTGGACGCGAACCATCACCTGTGGAGCCGCTCGCTGATCGGGCAGGGCCAGGCGGACGGCCAGTTCAAGGTGGTCGCGCAGTCCGCGCAGCCGATCCAGCCGAACCCGTTCCCGAAGGGCTACATGTAATCGATGTAACCGGCCGCGTTCGCCGCGAGGCGAACGCGGCTACCCCCTTCGGCATGCCGCACGGCATCCGCATTTGGAGAACTTCGATGTCCGCTACCGACATTTTCAACATCACGCTGATGCAGGGGTTCGCGGGCCTGAGTCTCTTCAGCGTGCTGCTGCTGATGGGGCTTGGGCTGGCCGTGATCTTCGGCCAGATGGGCGTGATCAACATGGCCCACGGCGAGTTCATGACGATCGGCGCGTACACGGTCTACATGTTTTCGTGGTTTTCGCAGAACGTGTGGCATGCGTTCACGCCCGTGTACTTCTTCTTCGCGATCGTCGCCGCGTTCTTTCTCGCGTTCGCGGTCGGCTGGCTCGCCGAATGGGCGCTGATCCGGCATCTGTACCGGCGTCCGCTCGACACGCTGCTCGCAACGTGGGGACTGAGTCTCGGCATGCAGCAGGTGTTTCGCTCGACCTTCGGGCCGAAGGAAGTGAGCCCCGCGCTGCCGGACTGGCTGATGGGCTCGTGGGAGCCGTCGCAGGGGCTGGACATTCCGGTGAGCGGCATGTTCGTGATGGCCCTCGCCCTCGCGATGACGGGCGGTCTGCTGCTCGCGCTGTATCGCTCGCGCTGGGGCCTGCGCGTGCGGGCAACCGTCGCGAACCGGCCGATGGCGAACGCCGCCGGCATCAACACGAAACTCACGGACCGGATGACCTTCGCGATCGGCTGCGGGATCGCCGGCGTCGCGGGCGCCGCGTTCACGGCGATCGGCTCGACCGGGCCGACAAGCGGCTCGCTGTACATCGTCGACTCGTTTCTCGTCGTCACGTTCGGCGGCGCGGCGAGCCTGCTCGGCACCGTCGCGTCCGCATTCGGCATCGCGCAGATGCAGTCGATCGCCGAATTCTTTCTTTCCGGGTCCACGGCTCGCGTGCTCACGCTGCTCACGGTCGTGGTGATCCTGATGCTGCGTCCGCAGGGCCTGTTCGCGTCGAAAGTGCGGCGCGCGTGACGTGCTGAGCTTCGGGCCGGTTTTCGCGGCCACTGATCCAACCTATCGGAGAGACGGAAGATGGAACCTATGACTCCCCCCGCGGGCGCCGCATCCGCGCCGGCCGGTTCCGCCGCGCCGGCGCGAGGCTGGCGCGCGCTCGCGCGCCGCATCGATGCGTCCGGCTACGGCGGCATCGTGATATTGGCGGTGCTGATCCTCGTGATCTTTCCGCTCGCGCTCGACGCGTTCCGCCTCAACCTGATGGGCAAGTACCTGACCTACGCGTTCGTCGCGGTCGGGCTCGTGATCGCGTGGGGCTACGGCGGCGTGCTGAGTCTCGGCCAGGGCGTGTTCTTCGGCCTCGGCGGCTATGCGATGGCGATGTTCCTGAAGCTCGAGGCGTCCGATCCGGTCTCGACGAAGACGCAGACGACGCCTGGCATTCCCGACTTCATGGACTGGAACCAGGTGACCGCGCTGCCGTTCTGGTGGAAGCCGTTTCATTCGCTGCCGTTCTCGATACTCGCGACGCTCGTCGTGCCGACCGCGCTCGCGTTCGTGATCGGCTACGCGATGTTCAAGCGGCGCGTGGGCGGCGTGTACTTCGCGATCATCACGCAGGCGGTCGCGCTGATCCTGTCGGTGCTGATCATCGGCCAGCAAGGTTTCACCGGCGGCGTGAACGGCATTACGGACCTGCGCACGCTGCTCGGCTGGAACATCCAGACGGACAGCGCGAAGCTGGTCCTGTACTTCGTGAACGCGGTGCTGCTGCTCGTCGCGCTGCTCGGTTGCCGCTTCATCCAGCGCAGCAAGCTCGGCACGCTGCTGCTCGCGATGCGCGACAAGGAAGACCGCGTGCGCTTCTCCGGCTACGACGTCGCGATGTTCAAGGTGTTCGCGTTCTGCGTGGCCGCGCTGCTCGCCGCGGTCGGCGGCGCGATGTTCACGCTGCAGGTGGGCTTCATGTCGCCGTCGTTCGTCGGCATCGTGCCGTCGATCGAGATGGTGATCTATGCGGCGATCGGCGGGCGCATGTCGCTCGTCGGCGCGGTGTACGGGGCAGTGCTCGTGAATCTCGGCAAGACGTGGTTCTCGGAGAGCTTTCCGAACCTGTGGCTGTACCTGATGGCCGCGATGTTCATCGGCGTCGTGATGGCGTTCCCGGACGGTCTCGCCGGACTGTACGAGCAGCACGTGCGGCCGCGTTTGTTGCGCGCGCTCGGCGGCAACGGCAACAAGGAGGCGTGAGCGATGAGCAACACGGACTTTCTGCTGGCGGTCGAGGACCTGACGGTGTCGTTCGACGGCTTCAAGGCGGTGGATTCGCTGAACCTCTATCTGGAACGCGGCGAGCTGCGCGTCGTGATCGGCCCGAACGGCGCGGGCAAGACGACGCTGCTCGACCTGATCTGCGGCAAGACGAGGGAGACGGCCGGCAGCATCAAGTTTCGCAACGAGGAAATCACGAAGCTCGCGGAGTTCCGGCGCGTGCGCAAGGGAATCGGGCGCAAGTTCCAGACGCCGTCGATCTACGAAAACCTGTCGGTGGCGCAGAACCTCGAAGTGTCGTTTCCGCGCGGGCGCAGCGTGTTCGGCTCGCTCGCGTACCGGCGGGATTCGGAAGTGGCGGATCGCGTGCAGGCGGTGGCGGACGAAATCGGGCTCGCCGGCGTGCTGGATCTCGAAGCGGGGCTGCTGTCGCACGGGCAGAAGCAGTGGCTCGAAATCGGCATGTTGCTGATGCAGGACCCGGAGCTGCTGATGCTCGACGAACCGATCGCCGGCATGAGCGTGCGCGAGCGCGAACTCACGGCCGAACTGCTCGACCGCATCTGCCGGAACCGCTCGATGATCGTGATCGAGCACGACATGGCGTTCGTCGAGCGGATCGCGCACAAGGTCACGGTGATGCATCAGGGCAAGATTCTGGCCGAAGGGCCGATGGCGCAGGTGCAGGCCGATCCGCGGGTGATCGACGTGTATCTCGGGCATTGAAGGGGAGACGGGACATGCTTCAGGTCGACGATCTGTTCGTGAGCTACGGACAAAGCGAAGTGCTGCACGGCATCGGCTTTAACGTACAGAGCAAGGAAACCGTGGCCGTGATGGGCCGCAACGGCATGGGCAAGACCACGCTGTTCAAGGCGCTGATCGGCATGCTGCCGTCGAGCCGCGGGTCGGTGCGCGTGGGTGGCGCGGACGTCTCGAAGGAAGAGAGCTACCGTCGCGTCGCGAAGGGCATCGGCTATGTGCCGCAGGGACGGCAGATTTTCTCGTCGCTCACGGTCGAGGAAAACATCCAGACCGGCCTCGAAAACGCGAAGAGCCAGCGCGTGCCCGACGAAATCTTCGCGCTCTTTCCGGTGCTCTACGACATGCGCAAGCGCAAGGGCGGCAATCTGTCGGGCGGCCAGCAGCAGCAACTCGCGATCGCGCGGGCGCTCGTCACCGACCCGAAGGTGCTGCTGCTCGACGAACCGACCGAAGGCATCCAGCCGTCGGTGATCAAGGACATCGCGAGGGCGCTGAACGAGATCCGCAAGACGCGCGACATCGCGATCCTCGTATCGGAGCAGGTGCTGAGCTTCGCGCTCGACGTCGCGGACCGGCTGTTCGTGATCGAAGGCGGCCGCTTCGTGCACCAGAGCACGAAAGACGCGGGCGATACGGACCAGATCCGCAAGTACCTGTCGGTCTGAGCATGCCCGAAGACCCTGCCGTCCGGCGCGCGCTGCCGCGCAGGCGCATTCCATTGAACCAAGGAGCTGTGAGATGACTGATACCCTGATCAAGGTCGACCTGAACCAGTCCGCGTACGAAAACGAGAACGTCCACAACCGCTGGCATCCGGACATTCCGATGGCGTGCTGGGTGAACCCCGGCGACGACTTCATTCTCGAAACGTACGACTGGACCGGCGGCTTCATCAAGAACGACGACAGCGCCGACGACGTGCGCGACATCGATCTGTCGATCGTGCACTTCCTGTCCGGTCCCGTCGGCGTGCGCGGTGCGGAGCCGGGCGACCTGCTGGTCGTCGACCTGCTCGACATCGGCGCGAAGGCGGACAGCCAGTGGGGCTTCAACGGCTTCTTCTCGAAGACCAACGGCGGCGGCTTTCTGACCGACCATTTCCCGGCCGCGCAAAAGTCGATCTGGGACTTCCACGGGCTCTATACGAGTTCGCGCCATATTCCCGGCGTGAATTTCGCGGGGCTGATCCATCCGGGGCTGATCGGCTGCCTGCCGGACCCGAAGCTGCTCGAAACGTGGAATGAGCGCGAGACGGCGCTGATCGGCACGCAGCCGGACCGCGTGCCGCCGCTCGCGAATCCGCCGTTCGCCGCGACCGCGCACATGGGCAAGCTCGCGGGCGACGCGAAGGCGAAGGCCGCCGCGACCGGCGCCCGCACGGTGCCGCCGCGCGAGCACGGCGGCAATTGCGACATCAAGGATCTGTCGCGCGGCTCGAAGGTGTACTTCCCGGTGTATGTGGACGGCGCGGGTTTGTCCGTGGGCGACCTGCACTTCAGTCAGGGCGACGGCGAGATCACGTTTTGCGGCGCGATCGAAATGGCCGGGTGGGTGCATATGCGCGTGAACCTGATCAAGGGCGGCGTCGAGAAGTACGGCATCCGCAACCCGATCTTCAAGCCGAGCCCGATCACGCCCGCGTACAACGACTACCTGATCTTCGAGGGTATCTCCGTCGACGAAGGCGGCAAGCAGCACTACCTCGACGTGCACATCGCGTACCGCCAGGCGTGCCTGAACGCGATCGAGTATCTGAAGAAATTCGGCTATTCGGGCGCGCAGGCGTATTCGATTCTCGGATGCGCGCCGGTGCAGGGGCACATCAGCGGCGTCGTCGACATTCCGAACGCGTGCGCGACGCTGTGGCTGCCGACGGAAATCTTCGACTTCGACATCCGGCCGAATGCGGAGGGCCCGGTCAAGCACGTGAAGGGCGGCATCGACATGCCGATCTCGGACGACATCGCGAAGGCCTGACGGCCTTCCGCCACGCGAGGGACAACCGATGCCGATCTACGACTTTCATTGCGACACGTGCGGACCGTTCGCCGTCATGCGCAGCATCGCGGCGCGCGATTTGCCGGGGCAGTGTCCGGATTGCGGCGCGAGCGCGTCGCGGATGGTCAGCGCGCCGGCGCTCGCGCTGATGTCCGGCGCGCGGCGTGACGCTTTCGCGACGAACGAACGCGCGGCCAACGCGCCGCGCCATTCCGCGGAGACGTCGGCGCGCCACCGGCCCGGATGCGGATGTTGTTCCGGCGCGAAGGTAGCGCTCGCCGGCGCGAGCGGCGCGGCCCGTCCGGACGGGCTGAAGCAGCCGGCCGGCGGCCGGCCCTGGATGATCAGCCATTGAACGCGTCACCTCTTTTACGTCGTCGGCCGGCTGCGCTTCGTGCGAACGCGAACGGCGCCTGGCCGGCGAACCGTCTGAACTGGAGCAGGAGACAGAGCCATGCGACACGGTGATATTTCGAGCAGCAACGATTGCGTCGGCGTAGCCGTCGTCAACTACAAGATGCCGAGGCTGCATACGAAGGCCGAGGTACTGGAAAACGCGCGCAAGATCGGCGAGATGGTCGTCGGGATGAAGCGGGGTCTACCGGGCATGGACCTCGTGATCTTTCCCGAGTATTCGACGCACGGGATCATGTACGACTCGAAGGAAATGTACGAGACGGCCTCCGTGATTCCCGGCGAGGAAACGGAGATCTTCAGCGCCGCCTGCCGCAAGGCCAACGTATGGGGCGTGTTCTCGCTCACCGGCGAACGGCACGAGGAGCATCCGAACAAGGCGCCGTACAACACGCTGGTGCTGATCGACAACCACGGCGAGATCGTGCAGAAGTACCGCAAGATCATGCCGTGGGTGCCCGTCGAAGGCTGGTATCCGGGCGATTGCACGTACGTGTCCGAAGGGCCGAAGGGGATGAAGATCAGCCTCATCATCTGCGACGACGGCAACTACCCGGAAATCTGGCGCGATTGCGCGATGCGCGGCGCGGAACTGATTGTGCGCTGCCAGGGCTACATGTATCCGGCGAAGGAACAGCAGGTGATGGTCGCGAAGACGATGGCGTGGATGAACAACACGTACGTCGCGGTCGCGAATGCCACCGGCTGGGACGGCGTGTATTCGTACTTCGGCCATTCGGCGATTGTCGGCTTCGACGGGCGCACGCTCGGCGAATGCGGCGAAGAGGAAATGGGCGTGCAGTATGCGGAGCTGTCGCTGAGCCTGATTCGCGACGCCCGACGGAACATGCAGTCGCAGAACCATCTGTACAAGCTGCTGCACCGCGGCTACACGGGCACGATCAATTCCGGCGATGGCGTGAACGGCGTCGCCGCGTGTCCGTTCAAGTTCTACGGCGACTGGATCAACGATCCCGAGGGCACACGCAAGGCCGTCGAGGCGATCACCCGTTCGACGCCGGGCACGCCCGAATGTCCGATCGACGGCATCCCCAACGAAGCGCCGGTGCATCGCTAGGACCGCTGCGCGCGCAATGAACGAAATTGTCACGCGCTGGCTGATTCGCGAGGAGCCGTACTACCGGGAGACAGGCCGCGAGATCTCATGGTTCGAGGCGGCCTGGCGCCGCCGCCTGCCGGTCCTGCTGAAGGGCCCGACGGGCTGCGGCAAGACCCGCTTCGTCGAATACATGGCGTGGCGGCTCGGCAGGCCGCTCGTCACGGTGGCCTGCAACGAGGATCTGAGCGCAGCGGACCTGATCGGACGACACCTGCTCGACGAAACGGGCACCGTCTGGCACGACGGACCGTTGACGATGGCCGCGCGGCATGGCGCGATCTGCTATCTCGACGAGGTGGTCGAAGCGCGGGCCGACACGACGGTCGCGATTCATCCGCTGTCCGACACCCGGCGCGTGCTGCCGATCGACCGGCGCGGCGAGCTGCTGCATGCGCATCCGGATTTCATGCTGGTGATGTCGTACAACCCCGGCTATCAGAGCGCGGCGAAGGACTTGAAGATGTCGACGCGGCAGCGCTTCACCGCCATCGACTTCCACTATCCGGAGCCGGACGTCGAAGCGGCGATCGTCGCGCGCGAAGGCGGCACGAGCGGGGACATCGCGCAGCGACTCGTCGCCGTCGCGCAGCAGTCGCGCGAACTCCCTGGTTACGGGCTTTCCGAAGGCATGTCGACGCGCATGCTCGTGCACGCCGCCGCGCTGATCGGCGACGGCATCGATGCGCATTCGGCATGCCGGATCGCGATGGTTTCGCCGCTGGCCGACGACGAAGACGTGCTGCGCGCGTTGAGCGGATTCGTCGATGCGCAGTTCGGCGCCTGACCGCGCGTCGGGCCGCGCAGGCAGGCGGCCCGCGCACGCGTCGATCGATGCGCTGCGACTCTATGCACGCGGGTTCGGAGCCGGTTCGATCCGGATAGACGTGTTTGCGCAGCAGGACGGGCGCATGCCGTCGCGCGCGTCGCTCACGCCCGAAGCGATTACGCTCGCGCCGCCGTTGCCTTTGCCGGGCGATGCTGAAAGCCTGCTTTACGAGGCGTCGGTCGCGCATGCGATCGGTCATCTGCGCTACTCCGCGCATGCCCGCGACGTCGGCACGCTGAAGCCGATGCGCGTTGCGATTCAGTCCTTGATCGAGGATGTGCGCGTCGAGCGTCTGATGATGCGCGCGTATCCCGGTCTGCATTCGCTATGGGCACGCTTTCATCGGATCAGCACCGACCGTCACGGCGACGCGCTCACGTTTTCCGCGCTGGCCGCGCGTCTTGCTCACGCACTGCACGATCCCGCGTATGCGGACCCGAACCATTGGGTCGACAAGGGCCGCACGCTGATCGCGGCCCTCGGCGAACGACTGCACGACGCGGCCGCATTCGACGAGGTCGCGGCCATTCTTGCGAGCGATCTCGGACAAATGCGGGTGCGCTTCGACGTGCAGTCGTACGAAGTGGAACCCGTCTATCGCGACGACAATCGGTTTTTGTGGCGCTTCGAAGAGTCCGAAACGGTTCACGCGGCGAGCGTGCTGAGCGATTCGAACGCGAATGCGGACGCGAGCGGGGACGCCGCGGAAATGCCCGATCATCCGGAAGAGGCCGGCGACCGTCAGTCGGAGCAGGCCAGGACGTTTGCGTATCCCGAATGGAACTACCGCAACGCAACGCTGCGCGAAGACTGGGTGACCGTGATCGAAGGCGACGCGCCGCATACGGCGCCGCGTCATCGCGGCGAGCCGGCGGGCATCCGTGCAATGCGGCGCGTCGCGTTGCCGGTCACGTGGTCTGCGCGACGGATCACGCGTGAACAGGACGGCGACGACCTCGACCTGGACGGCTTCATCGAACACGCGATTGCGCGGCGCAGTGGGCTGCCGTCTTCCGGCCGCGTGTTCACGCGCGCCGCCGGCCAGCCGCGCGACGTGTCGGTGTTGATGCTGGTGGATCTGTCCGCATCGACGGCACGCTGCCCGCCCGGTTCGCACGCGAGCCTGCTCGACACGGCGCGGGAAACGATGGAGAGACTCGTCGACACGTTCGACAGCACGCACCATCGTTTCGCATTGCACGGGTTCGCATCGAATGGTCGCGAAGACGTGCGCTATGTCCGGCTCAAGGAATTCGGCGATGCCTATGCACAGACGCATCGGCACCGACTGCACGCGATTTGCCCGGCATGGTCGACGCGTGTCGGCGCGGCGCTGCGTCATGCCGGGCATTGTCTTGCGCGCGAGCGCAGCGCGTCGAAAGTGGTGGTGTTGATGACCGACGGCGAGCCGTCCGATATCGACGTGTTCGACGCCCGCTATCTGATCGACGACGCGCGGCATGCCGTCGAAACTTTGGCGAAGCGGCGCGTGCGCGTGCATTGCGTGAACTTCGATCCGCAGGCGGACGAGGTCGTCCGGAAGATCTTCGGCGCAGGCAACGGCACGACGGTCGCGCGGGTTGCGCGCGTGGGAACGGTGCTCGAACGGGTGGTGGCGCGGATTCTCCGCTGAGCGGTTCGACTCGCGCTTGCCGAGTGGATTCGACGCGGGTGGGCGCTCGCGCAAGCGGCACGTGGATGCCTCTCGACGATAGCAACCGGCCTCGCAGCGCGATTGACGTCTATGAATTGCCGTTTGTGGCGCCGCACCATCGCGAAGGTCGTCGTTGAACCGGGGCTACTGCGTGTTCGTTTGTCTTGCAGTCGTCATTAAGGGCGTTCGGTCTGAACAATGTCGCAGCAGTGTCTGCGAGTGCTGCCTTCCACTGCATTCCATGCGAACCGCGTAGCGCTTTCCGATAGAAACTAAAGTATGGCGCTTGCGCCGCAATAATTACCGCTACGGTAACCTGGCATGCAAAAGAGCGGCTCGACCAGGAGACAAGCTAGCCATGAATGCCGGCATACAGGTGAGCAAGCCTCCCCGGCTGCATCGACGATTAATGCAGTATGACCGGGTGTTAGGCTACCGCTACACCCCTCGTCTGAAACTGCGAATCCCCCATGAAGGCGGCGGCTATCTGGTGAAGACCAATGCCGATGGGTTCCGCTGCGATCACGCGGTGACACCTCATAAGAATCGCGCTCACCGCGTGCTTGTGTTCGGCGATTCTTTCACCGCGGGCGACGGGGTCAGCAACGGCAAGCGGTACTCCGACGTGCTGGAAGAGAACCTGCCCGACACGGAGGTTCTGAACTTCGGTCTGAGCAGCAGCGGAACCGACCAGCAGTATTTGATCTTCCAGCAGTACGCCGGACGCATCGACTACGATGCCGTCGTTATCGGCGTGCTTGTGGAGAACATCAAGCGCAATGTGGCAACCGAGCGTGACTGGGCGGATCACACTGGCGAAGCCGTCCGTGTGCCCAAGCCGTGGTTTGCCCTTGCTCCGGACGGCGGGTTGATCCTGCAAGGCGTGCCCGTTGGCCTGCCCTACAAGGCGGAGGCGCCGGTTTCGGAGGGCGGTCGCGGCTCGCTGCGCACGACGCTGCGCAGGATGGCCAACACTTTGGGCCCGGATTTCAAGGACTTTTGCCAGCGGCTCACCAAATTCCAGCCGCTCCCGGAATATGGCTCTCCGAACAACGACGGCTGGCGGTTGATGCGCGCGATACTCGAACATTGGGTATCGGATCTCAAGGTGCCGGTGGTCATCGCGGTCATTCCGGTCTACCAGTACGTCGAGGAGACAGCGAGCTACAAGGACATCCGTCGACGTTTCGACGAATTCGCCAAATCGACAGGCGTACCCGTTTACCACGTAGTCGACGATTTGCTGCGTGAACCGGCCGAAACGAGAAGACGATTGCGGTTCCGCATTGACTGTCATTTCACGCCGGACGCCCACCAGATCGTCGGGCAGGCACTAGCCCGTGTGGTGGCGCCGTTGCTGAGCGAATCCGGCATTCGCGAAATCGATCGCGAATCGTCGTCCGCCGTCGTCAACGTCGGCACGCGGCAGGCGATGCGAGACCGCGACATCGGGCAGGAGGGAATCGCCACCGGGCGGGGCGTCGCAGGAACGAACCACTTTACGTCGTAGCGGAGGGACAGCATGTCCAGGTACGTACTCGGCGTGTCGGCTTTTTATCACGACTCGGCCGCTGCCGTGCTGAAAGACGGGATGATCGTCGCCGCAGCACAGGAAGAGCGTTTTAGCCGAAAGAAACACGACCCCCGTTTCCCGCGCAGCGCAATCAACTACTGTCTGGAGGAGGCCGAGATCGACGGCGCAGACCTCGCGGCGATCGCGTTCTACGATGAACCCGCGCTGACGGCAGACCGGATCATTCGTTCGTCGATTGCTTTCGCGCCCGACTCGGAGGCGTTCTTCATCCGCGCCGCGCGCTCGTTCTTCGCGGTGAAGCCGTATTTCAAAGACCTGATCGAGGAAATGCTCAACTGCGACGTGCCGATCTATTTCGCGCGGCATCACTATTCACATGCGGCATCTGCGTTTTTTCCGTCGCCGTTCAAGGACGCGGCCGTGCTGTGCGTCGATGGCGTCGGGGAGTGGTCGACCACGAGCCTCGGGGTGGGGCACGACAATCGAATTCGAATCTTGAAGGAGATTCGTTATCCGCACTCGCTCGGTCTGCTATACAGCGCATTTACTTATTATTGCGGCTTCAAGGTCAACAGCGGGGAATACAAGCTGATGGGTCTCGCGCCCTACGGCAACCCTGCTCATGCCAATGAGATCAGGGAGCACCTGATCGACATAAAGGACGACGGCTCGTTCCGGCTCAATCTGGACTTCTTCGATTTTCACAAAGGTTCGACACTCACGAACGAACGCTTCCATCGACTTTTCGGCCGCCCGCCTCGCGTGCCGGAGTCGCGCATCACGCGGCACGAAATGGATCTCGCTGCGTCCATTCAAACGGTAACCGAAGAAGTCATGCTGAAGATCTCGCGCACACTGCGCGAGATGACGGGATTGACGAAGCTGTGTCTCGCCGGCGGCGTTGCGTTGAACTGCGTGGTTAACGGGAAGATACTTCGCGCGGGCATTTTCGACGACATCTGGATTCAGCCGGCTGCGGGCGATGCGGGTGGCGCGATCGGCGCGGCCTACCTCGCCGACTTCCACATGCTCGGCGGCGTGCGACCCATACGCATCGACGCGAAGGATTCGCAGCAAGGGAGCTTCGTCGGCCCTGCTTATAGCGATGACGAAATCCGGACGTTCCTGTCGCAATCCGGCGCCGCGTATCACTTGCTGGACCAGGCCGACGCGGGTGCCGCAACGATCGCGAGCTTGCTGGCCGGACAGCAGATCGTCGGGATGTTCTCGGGCCGCATGGAGTTCGGGCCGCGCGCGCTCGGCGCCCGCTCGATACTCGGCGATCCGCGCGCGGCCACGACGCAGTCGCGCATGAACCTGAAAATCAAGTTCCGGGAATCGTTCCGGCCATTTGCCCCCATCGTGCTGAAGTCCCGTGCGTCCGACTATTTCGAGCTTGGCACGGACAGTCCTTACATGCTGATCGTCGCGCCGGTGCGGGAAGAGCACCGACGCGTACCGGAGGCATCGTCCGATCCCGAAGACATGCTGGAAATCGTGAATGCCGTGCGCAGCACGGTTCCGGCGATCACGCACGTTGACTACAGCGCGCGCGTCCAGACCGTAGAGGAGGACGTGAATCCAAGGATGCATTCCGTGTTGAAGGCATACGAGGCACTGACCGGATGCCCGCTGCTCGTCAATACGTCGTTCAACGTGCGTGGCGAACCCATCGTGTGCACGCCCGAGGATGCCTTCCGTTGCTTCATGCGCACCGGGATCGATGCGCTCGTAATAGGCAACTTCATTCTCTATCGAGACGAGCAGCAGCACGTCGACATGGACGAGTCATGGAAGAAGGAGTATCAGCTTGACTGACGATGACCTTGGGAAATTCTTTCGCGCGAAGCTGGCGTATGCCAAACCGCAAGTCGAGCCGTTCGTGCGGCCGAAGACTGATCGATCCTGCTCGTCGTATTTTCTCGACGTCTTTGAGCCGGAGCCGATCGTCATTGGCGAAGACACGATCGACGCGTTATTGGCTCTGTGGCGCAGGCAGGGATTGACTTCGCTGGCTCTGCTCGAGCCGGAGTTGCGCAGAATAGCGAAAGCGCTTCGCGCACCCGAAGACGAAAGCGAGGTCGTGTCGCAGTTTGTTTATGCGATGTATTGAGGGTGATTCGTACGCGGTGTTTTTGCCGGGGTGACGCCCATACGCGCGACGAAGTCGTCAAAAGCGTTTCACCCGATATGCCAACTTTCCCTTTCCTTATTCCCAATCGTCGTTTGACGATGGCGGATCACGCCGATAGTCTTCACCCGCACTTCTTATCGAGTCCTCAACCAGTGCGCGGCATTTGCTAAAAATCGATAAGCTAATTATCTCCATCGAAATGAATCTAAAAAAACAACATATCGCGATCGGCGCCGCGGCATTGGGGCCGCTTTTGCTGGCGTCGACCGCGCAGGCGCAATCGAGCGTCACGCTGTATGGCGTGCTCGATGCCGGTATTGCATATATCCACAACGCCCAGGGAGCGAACGGCCAGAACGAGAGCACGCTGGTGAAATTCAGCAGCGGCAATACGTATGGCGATCGCTGGGGTCTGCGCGGCAAAGAAGATCTCGGCGGCGGACTGGCCGCGATCTTTCAGCTGGAAAACGGCTTCAACATCGGCACGGGCGCGCTCGGTCAGGGTAGCCGTCTGTTCGGCCGCAAGGCGGTCGTCGGGCTGGCCAGCGAGTCGTACGGCACCATCACGCTCGGCCGACAATACGATCCGGTGGTGGACCTCGTTCAGCCGCTCACCGAAGATGCGTATTTCGGCGGCACGTTCGCGACACCCGGCGACCTCGACAACTACGACAACAGCCTGCGCGTGAACAATTCGGCCAAGTACATCAGCCCGGTGTTCGCGGGATTCCAGGTCGAGGCGCTGTACGCGTTCGGCGGCGTGGCGGGCGCCACGGGCAATGGCCAGACGTACAGCTTCGGCGGCCTTTACTCGAACGGTCCGCTTGGGCTTGCCGTCGCGTTCTTCCACGCCAACGGCGGCAACACGCTGACTTCCGGCATAAGAACCTGGACGAGCAGCTCCGATACGCTGTTCAACACCGTCATCAACTCGGGTTTCGCGTCGGCGAACTCGATCCAGATTTTCCGGGCGGGGGGCCAATATGTGTTCGGCCCCTTCACCACGGGGCTTTCGTACAGCAACGCGCAGTACGGAAGCGATGGTTATTCGGCGTTCAGGACGACGGCGAAGTTCAACTCGGGTGCCGGATTCCTCAACTATCATGCGACGCCTGCGCTGCTGGTCGGCGTCGGCTACAACTACACGTCGCTCACCGGCCCGGCATCGGCGCACTACAACCAGGTCAACCTCGGTGCCGACTACGCGCTGTCGAAGCGGACGTCGCTGTTCGCACTCGCGGGCTATCAACGGGCAAGCGGCAATACGCTGTCGTCCACGGGCACGCTCGTGGCCGCGCAGGCGTCGATCGGCTCGTTCGGCGTCAACTCCGGCACGAACTCGCAGGTGCTGACGTCCGTGGGGATTCGCTCGCGGTTCTGAGCGGCGCGTAGCGTTGCGACCGGGGCGCCGCGGGAAAGCGCAACGCCCCGGAATCCGATCCCTTATCCGAATCCGAACGATCCAAGTGATACGCCTCATCTCCCTGAAAACGCTTTGCGTTACCGCCCTGGTGGCGGCACCGGTGCTCGCGCTCGCCAAGCCGCTCGTCGTCTGCACCGAATCGAGCCCGGAAGGCTTCGATGTCGTTCAATACAACTCGCTGGTGACGACCAATGCTTCCGCCGACGTGATCTTCAATACGCTCGTCTCGTATGACGAGGCGGCGAAGCGAGTCGTGCCCGCGCTCGCCGAAACATGGGAAGTCAGCGCCGACGGCCTGGCCTACACGTTCCACCTGCGCCCGAACGTTTCGTTCCAGCACACCGACTATTTCGCGCCGACGCGTCCGCTCGGCGCCGACGACGTCGTGTTCACGTTCTCCCGCATGCTCGATGCGTCCAACCCGTGGCACAAGGTGGCGGGGGCGGGCGGCTTTCCGCATGCCCAATCGATGGGCCTGCCCAAGCTCGTGAAGGCGGTGGTGAAGGTCGACGACCGCACTGTCCGGTTCGAACTCAACGCACCGAATGCGACGTTCCTGCCGATTCTGACGATGGGTTTCGCATCGATCTACTCCGCGGAGTACGCGAACCGGCTGCAGGAGGCAGGCAAGCAAGCCGACCTGAATGCGAGGCCGATCGGCACGGGACCCTTCGTGCTGAAGAGCTACACGAAAGACGCCGCGATCCGCTACGACGTCAACCCGCAGTACTGGGGGCCGAAGCCGAAAATCGACCGGCTGATCTATGCGATCACACCCGATGCGACCGTGCGCGCGCAGAAGGTCCGCGCCGGCGAGTGCGATATCGCGCTGTCGCCCAAGCCGCAGGATGTCGCGGCGGCGAAGGGCAGCGGCGTGTTGAAGGTGGTGGAAACGCCCGCGTTCATGACGGCCTTCGTCGCGCTGAACACCCAGAAAAAGCCGCTCGACAACGAGAAGGTGAGGCAGGCGCTGAATCTCGCGTTCGATCGCACGACCTACCTGAAGACCGTCTTCGACAATACGGCCCAGCCGGCGACCAATCCTTATCCGCCGAATACATGGAGCTATGACACGTCGATCAATCCGTATCCGTACGACCCGGCCAAAGCGAAGCAACTGCTCGCCGCAGCCGGTTTTCCGAACGGATTCGCGACGACGATCTGGGTCAGGCCGACGGGCAGCGTGCTCAACCCGAATCCTCAGGCCGGCGCTGAACTGCTGCAGGCCGACCTCGCGAAGATCGGCGTGAAGGCCGACGTGAAGGTCGTCGAATGGGGCGAGCTGATCAAGGAAGCGAAGCAGGGTGAGCACGATCTGCTGTTCATGGGCTGGGCCGGCGACAACGGCGACCCCGACAACTACCTCACGCCGCTCTTCAGCTGCAACGCGGTGACGTCGGGCATCAATTTCGCGCGGTACTGCGACGCGACGCTCGACAAGCTGATCGCCGGCGGCAAGGCGACGGCGGATCAGGGAAAGCGCGCGAAGGCCTACGAAGCAGCACAGAAGATCATTCACGACGAGGCGTTGTGGATTCCGCTCGGCTATCCGACCGCGGCGGCGATCACGCGTGCGAACGTGAGCGGCTATCGCGTGAGTCCGTTCGGACGCCAGAACTTCGGCGCAGTGGCGGTTCAGTGACGGTTCGGCAATGCGCGGCCGAAGGCGGATCCGGTTCGTCGTCGGCGGCGCAGCGGCGTTTTCGCGTGCGTCGCCCCGTCTTCCTCTGCTAACGGAGCAGTGCGGTTCCATGTGTCAGTTGCTTGCTTTGAATTGTGCGGTTCCGACCGCCGCGACGTTCTCGTTCACCGGATTCGCCGCGCGCGGCGGGATCACCGACCATCATGACGATGGCTGGGGGATGGCGTTCTTCGAAGACCGCGCGTGCCGCCTGTTCGTCGATCACCGGCCGTCGGCGCATTCGCCGCTGGCCGACCTGGTCAAGCGTTGGCCGATCAAGTCGACGAACATCGTCGCCCACCTCAGAAAGGCGACGCGAGGGCCGGTGGTGCTCGAAAACTGCCATCCGTTTCTGCGCCAGCTCGGGACGCGGCACTGGATCTTCGCTCACAACGGCGATCTGCCGGATTACATTCCGTCGCTCACCGGCCGCTATCGGCCGGTCGGCGAAACCGACAGCGAACGGGCTTTCTGCGCGCTGCTCGACGGGCTTTGCGAGCGGTTCGAGGAACGCGAGCCTGATCTGGACGAACTGTTCGACCAGCTGCAGGCGCTCACGCGCGAGATCGCGGCGCACGGCGTATTCAATTTCATGATGTCCAACGGGCAGGTGCTCTTCACGCACTGCTCCACGCATTTGTATTACGTCGAGCGGTCGTGGCCGTTTTCGACCGCGCAGCTCGTGGACGCCGACGTGTCGATCGATTTCTCCCACCACATGTCCCCCGAAGACGCCGTCGCCGTCGTGGCGACGTCGCCGCTCACCGACGAAGCGTGGACGCGCTTCGCGCCGGGCACGCTCGCGATGTTCCGCGACGGCAGGCTCACGCGCACGGCCGATGTGCCGGTGCCGCCTCACGTGCTCGAAAAGGCGTGCTTGCCGCTGGAGAAGGTCGGTGCGGAATCGAGGCTGGATGCGGTGGGCTGATCCGCGCCAGTGACTGTCGACGATGACTACGTTCGTTTCGTGTCGAGGCGGGTGCATCCGCGCGGCCGCGGCACCTTCGCGAACGGGGTCGACGTGAAGACGCCGGATTCGTACACGGCGATCATCGACCTGTCGAAGCCCGTGCCCCATACGTCTGCAGCCCGTTCTCCGCCAGCACCGCGGTCAACGAGCCACGCAGCAGTTCGAGCGGCCGCATCAGCCGGCCGGGCAGCGAGCCATGCACGAACCAGATGTCCACGCCGGAGCGGAAATCGACCGCATCGACCACCTGCAGAGCGTCGCGATGAGCCGAGCGCTGCAGTATGTCCGGCGTGACGATCCCGAGGCCCAGGCCGCGCGCCACGAGCGATAGTTGGAGATCCGAACCAAAGGCTTCGACGGCGACATTGAACGGCAAGCCCGCCGTCTCAAGAGCGCGGCTCAACGCCGAACGCATCCCGCAGCCGTTCTGGTTGAGCACCCACGCATGTCCGGCCAGATCGGCGAGCGTGACAGGGGTATCGGGCAGGCCCAGCGAGCGCGGCGCAACGATCACAGTCGGCTGGAACGCGAGGGCCGTTGCGCGCAACGTGTCGGGCGGCGTGAAGTTCGAAGGCATCGTGACCACCGACGCATCCAGCGTTGCGCGTTCGACACTCTGCACGAGACCTGGCGACCAGCCCGCCGTGATCCGCAGCGTGAGACGGGGAAACGCACCTCGCAACTGGTCGACCGGTTTCTCCAGCGCGACGTCGGCGAGAAACGGCGGCATCCCGATTCGCAGTTCGCCTGTGGGCTCGCTGTCGGCCGACGCGACCGACATCAGGTCGTCGACCGCGCTCAACACCGTGCGCGCGAGCGCATAGACCTCGTTGCCCGTCGCGGTCGGCTTCAGCGGTTTGCTCTGACGATCGAGTAGCTCGGCGCCGAGCGTCGTTTCGAGGCTCTGCACGCGCCGCGTGAGACCGGGCTGCGTCAGATGAAGACGTTCGGCGGCGCGCACGATCGAACCGCTGTCGACGACCGCCACGAACGCCTGCAGATCACGTGTGTTCAAAATTAACTCGCATATTAGAAATGCGTATATTTCAATTGTAGCATATTGATCGGGTAACTACGATGGTCGTGTCCCGTCCATTCGAGCTTCCACCCGATGAATCCCTTTGCCGATACGCGTGCCCACCCTGTCGCTACGACCTCCGACGAAAGCGTCCGGGCGCCTGCCCTCACGCCGCTGCTCACTGTTTTCTTCGCGACGGCCGTCGGCGTCATCGTGATGAACCTGTTTGCCGCGCAACCGCTGACCGGCGCGATCAGCCGCAGCCTGCATCTGGCACCGCAATTCGCGGGATTGGCCGCGATGCTGCCGCAGCTCGGTTACGCGGCCGGTCTCGTGCTGCTGGTGCCGCTCTGCGATCTCGTCGAGAACCGGCGACTGATCGTGCACACGCTGGCGTGTTGTGCCGTCTCGCTCGCCATCGCGATGTTCACGGATTCGCGCGGCGTATTTCTGATGGCTGTTTTCGCGGCCGGGGCGGCGTCGAGCGTGATTCAGATGCTCGTGCCGATGGCCGCGTCGATGGCACACGAAAGCAGCCGCGGGCGCGCGGTCGGCAACGTGATGAGCGGCGTGATGCTCGGCATTGTGCTGTCGCGCCCCGCCGCCAGTGTGATCGCCGGGACGGTCGGCTGGCGTGCGTTCTACGGCATGGCCGCGGGAATCGATGGGCTGCTCGCGCTCGTGCTGCACTGGCGTCTGCCGGTCCGCGTGCCGGCTGTTTCGACGGGCTACGGCAGCCTGCTGCGCTCGCTCGGCACGCTGCTGCGCACCGAGCGCGTGCTGCAATGGAACGCCGTCTCGGCCGCGCTGGTGATGGGCGCGTTCAGCGCATTCTGGACCGCGATCGGTCTGCGACTCGTGCAGCCGCCTTTCCACTTCGGCATGAACGGAATCGCGCTGTTCGCGCTGGCCGGAGCGGCGGGCGCGATCGTCACGCCGCTTGCGGGGCGCGCGGGCGATCGCGGACTCGGCCGCGCGACACTGTTCGCCGGACACATGACGATGCTGGTCGCGCTCGTCGCAATCGGTATCGCGGGCGCCGGGTGGGGAGGGTTTTCAGCCGGCGAGCATCCGCTGCTGGCGGTGGCCATGCTCGTGACCGGTGCCGCTGCGCTCGACGCCGGTGTGGTCATCGATCAGACGCTGGGCCGACGCGCAGTCAATCTGATGAATCCGGCCGCGCGCGGCAGACTGAACGGGCTGTTCGTCGGTGTGTTCTTTATCGGTGGTGCGCTCGGCACGGTGTTGTCGGGTGCGATGTGGGCATGGGCCGGCTGGGACGGCGTATGCGCCGTGGGCTTCGGCTTCACCGGCCTCGCGTTCGTGCTCCGGCGAGTGCGCGCAGACGACGGGGGAGAGGTTTGACGATAGCGCTCGATGCGCGTCGTGACCGGCTTGCCGCCATCCGCGACGATCATTGGATGGCTTCAACCTTTCTCGATGAAAGCTGGCTTCTTCCCGCTACTGGAATGCTTGTGAATTGGAGGCCAATTACCCATCTTTTCCCGGGTTTCAGATCGGTTTGCCACTCGTATGATGGCTCACATCATCGAAACACTGCAGTTGGCACACCTTGCCCATACGGAACGCCGCGACTTCAACCGAAGAGATCCATGTCTGTTACAAGTCCACGTGCCGTCCCTCCGCCGAACGCTGCGATCGATCCGAACTGCTCACACCGATATCGGTGAGCGCACGGCTGCTGCGCCCCGAGGTTTGTTTGCCTGGACCCGCAAAAATGAACACAGTTTCAAATCCACTTTCCCCAGAGGCTGGGCATCAACCGATGCATCAACCAATCGGGCTGGCTCCGTTGTTGCGTGCCGCGACTGCGGGGCAGGATCTGACGCAGCTGGGCGAATTGCTGCTCGATCATGTGAGGCAGCATGACGACCCCTACGCGCTGCTCGATTTGTCGCTTGTTCTGCAAATGAAATACCAAAGGGCGAGCGCGATGGCCGTCCAGCAGCAAGCGTTGCAGATGACCCGGCATTTTCAGTTCAAGCGCGCCGGCACGACTCCGTCTGCGCTGAAGGTGCTGGTGATCAAGGCGCCGGGCGATCTGATGGCGAACACGCCTCTCGAATGTCTGCTCGAGAACGCCGATGTGCAGATCGACGTCCTGTATGCGGATGCGCAACCGCTCGCTAACGCCGCGCTGCCCGAGCACGATGTGATCTTCGTCGCGGCGTGCGCGTCCGACGAAACAGCGGACGTGCTCGCGCAGATCTCGTCGCTCGCGAGCGGAACCCCCTGCCGGGTCCTCAATCGGCCCGAGCATGTGATGAAGACGATGCGCGAGACCGCGTATGCGACGTTGGGCGCGGTGTCCGGCATCTGCATGGCTCGCACGGTACGCCTGTCGCGCGAGCAGGTGAGTCAGGCCGTTTCGGGCGCGCTCGACCTGCCCGGAATGCTGAAGAACCCCTATCCGTTCATCATCCGCCCGGTCGGGTCGCACGCCGGAACAGGACTGGAAAAAGTATCCGATGAACAGGAGCTCGGCCGCTACCTCGCGAAGTCGGAGGCCGACGCGTTCTACATGGCGCCCTTCATCGACTACAGCAGCGCCGACGGCCTGTTCCGCAAATACCGGATCGTCATGATCGACGGAAAGCCGTTCGTTTGCCACATGGGCATTTCGAAAGACTGGATGGTGCACTATCCATACGCGGAAATGTTCGCCCATGCGGATCGACGCGAAGAAGAAGCGCGCATGATGGCGACCTTCGATGCCGAATTCGCGGAGCGTCATCGCGATGCGTTGCGCCAGGTCGCCGAATTGACCGGTCTCGACTACGTGGGCTTCGATTGCGCCGAGACGAACGATGGCCGGCTGCTCATATTCGAAATCGCAACGGGAATGGTCGTGCACGACATGGACGATCCGGAACGCTTCCCTTACAAGATGCCGCAAATCCGGCGCGTCGCACACGCGTTCCAACAAATGCTGCGCCGCGCGGCGCACGCAAGTTAAGCCCAATCCGCTGGCCGTGGAGGCATAGTGAAGTCCAATGCACTGAATTTCTCCGGGGGTCCCGGAGCGCTCCCCGAAGCGGTACTCGAACAAACGCGGGTCGCGATCACCGCGTTGCCGGAGACCGGTATTTCCGTACTCGGCATGAGCCACCGTTCGGACTGGTTCCGCTCGATCCTGATCGAAGCCGAATCGAATTTGCGCGTACTGCTGGGCATTTCCGACGACTACGCGATTACCTTCCAGCAGGGAGGCAGCAGCCTGCAATTCGCGATGATTCCGATGAATTTCGCCGGGCGCGAATTCGCGCCGCCGGAATATGTCACATCCGGCTATTGGAGCGGGCGGGCGACCTCGGAAGCGGAAAAAGTCACCAGCAGAAAAGTGGCGTGGGACGGACGCTCAACCGGTTATCGCCGACTGCCCGATCTCGATCAGCTGGATATCTCCAGCTCGGCGGCCTATTTGCACTACGTGTCGAACGAGACCGTGGAGGGATTGCAGTTTCCGCTTTGCGAAAAGGCGGGCGGCGTGCCGTTGATCGCGGACATGTCATCCGATTTCCTGTCGCAGCCGATCCGGCCGGACGCCTACTCGATGATCTATGCGCACGCGCAGAAGAACCTGGGGCCGGCGGGCGTGACGGTGGCGGTCATCAAGCGTTCGTTGCTTGAACGGATTCCCGAGGGTTTGCCCGCTATCCTCGATTTCCGCACGCACGTGTCGCACGGTTCCAACTACAACACGCCACCCGTCTTTGCGATCTATGTGTTGACGTTGGTGACGCGCTGGTTGCGATTCGACGTGGGTGGTCTCGAAGCGATGCAAAGCATCAATGAAAAGAAGTCGAAGCGCCTGTATGACGCGCTCGACGCATTGGAGGGCGCCGTAACGATTCATGCCGACCGTCGCTGGCGTTCACAGATGAACGTGGCGTTCACATTCGGCGATTCGCGGCTCGACAATGCGTTTATCGACGCAGCCCGTGAACAGAATATCGTTGGAATCGAAGGGCACCGGTCAATTGGCGGTCTGCGAGCGTCCCTTTACAACGCCGTGACCGAAGAGGCTGTGGACATTCTCGCGAATGTGCTCACTGAGTTTAGCCTCCAGCGGGTTTGAACAGACTTCGACGGGCACAGCGGCCGCGACACGATGAGAAGGTAGAGCTGCGGTGTGGTTCGCATCACGGCTCTGCTCATGAGCGCTGCAGTCCGGCACTGCGGGAAACAAGTCGGTCATACTAGGGATTCCCAGGCAGGCATGGAGTCGCTCATGAAATTCGACTACAAGCAGTTTCACATCGAAGCGTTGTGTCTCGAGGAAGGAGGCCACTACTATGCCCGCGCCAAGATCTTCCAGCGCCCCACGGCGGCTGAAGATCTTCGCGAGGTGAAATGGTCAGGCGATATCGGCGACTATCGAAGCGACGCGGATGCCGAGGAGGCGGCGCTGCAATGGGCAATCCGCTGGTGCGACGAGCACGAGCACCGGTCGTGACGCCGTTAGTCGGCCGTTGCGTCGCGCCGTCGCGCCGGTAACGTGTCGGCGTTCGGATCGGCGGCGACCGTGCGGTTCGGCCTGCGCAACGTATCGCACAGGCGATGCGCCGGCGTTCGTCGCCGATCTCGACGATGCGCTCGCTCACCACGTTTCCGTTTGCAAACGTGACGTTGCGCACGTCGCCGTCGATCCTGGCCGTCCCCCTTACTCCGAACCGCGCTGCACGAGCACGCCGTCGATCAGACCATATAGCTTCGCTTCCTCCGCCGACATGAAGTGATCCCTGTCGGTATCTTTCTCTATCTGTGCGACGCTCCGACCGGTGCAGTCCGCGAGCATCGCATTGAGCCTTTCACGCAGATACAACACTTCGCGCGCCTGAATCTCGATGTCCGCCGCGGTGCCCTGACCGCCACCGGATGGCTGATGGATCATGATTCTCGCGTTCGGCAATGCGTAGCGCTTGCCTTTGTGCCCGGCTGCCAGCAGCGACGTGCCCATGCTGGCAGCAAAGCCGGTGCACAACGTCGATACGGCAGGCTTGATGAACTGCATCGTGTCGTAGATCGCCAGTCCGTCGTACACCGAGCCGCCCGGCGAATTGATATAGAGGGAAATGTCCTTGTCGGGATTTTCGGATTCGAGAAACAGCAACTGCGCGACGACGAGGCTGGCGGACTGCTCGTTGACGGGACCGTTCAAAAAGATGATGCGTTCGCGCAGCAGTCGCGAATAGATGTCGTAAGCGCGTTCGCCTCGCCCCGACTGTTCGATGACGGTTGGCACGAGTCCGAGACTCGTCGGCGACGGTTGGCGAAGCGAAGAAGACATGGCAGCGTCCTTTTTACAGAGGTGAAGGATCGAGTGCGGAGCAAGGCCGCGCGAGCGGTGTTGCACATCAACCGGATGACGGCCGCGCGCATGCTAACGTGACATCGAAAATATTTTTTCCTCCGGCTGTCACGCGGCAGTCGGCTCGGCCGTCATAGGCGTGAATCCCGGCGTTCTGGCAGACTTGGGGCGCCCGCGTACTTTGGATGGAGATCTGCATGATCGAACCGCAGCCCAAACGGGGCTCGACTGCCTCGCCCGAATCCTTCGATTGCCACCGTCCGCGCCTGTTGTCGATTGCGTATCGGATGCTCGGCAGCCGCGCGGAAGCCGAGGACGTCGTGCAGGATGCGTGGCTGAAATGGCATGCGTCCGATACGACCGACCTCCGGCAACCGGCTGCGTGGCTGACGACGGTCGTCACCCGATTGTCGATCGACCGGCTGCGGGTCCTGCAGACCGAGCGCGCCGCGTCGCTGCACGGTTGGCTGCCGGAACCCTGGATCGACGCGGTCGCGCCGTCTGCGGAAGACGTCGTGCTGGATGGCGCGCAGTTGTCGTACGGATTGATGCTGTTGCTCGAACGGCTCTCGCCGGACGAGCGCGCGGCATTTCTGCTTCGAGAGGCGTTCGATTGCGATTACGCGGAGATCGGCGCGGCGATCGGCAAATCGACGGCTCATTGCCGGCAGCTCGTTCATCGCGCGAAAGTGCGGCTGACGCGCGCCGGCGCACCGTCGCAGCCGGCCGATCCTGCGCAGCAGCGACGTATCGTCGACAGGCTGCGTGCCGCGATCGATGCACAGGACCAGGCGACGCTGCTCGAAGTGCTCGCCGGTGTGCACGTCGTCAGCGACACAACCGAGCCGGTTCTTGCGAGCGCGGCAGTCGAAGCGATATCGCTCGGCGCGGATGCGGGCCTTGCGTTCGTCGTCGACGGCGACATCACCGCGCTGCTGGTGCCGTGGGTGGACGCGCGAGGTGTCGCTACGCTGCACGTCGTCACACGCGGCGCCGCGCTCGCGGCTGTCAACCGTACGCTGGGACGCCAGGCGATCGCGCGATGGCTCGCGCGTATTTTTCGA
The DNA here is from genome assembly GCA_035492135.1 of Paraburkholderia sp. Classification (GTDB taxonomy): domain Bacteria; phylum Pseudomonadota; class Gammaproteobacteria; order Burkholderiales; family Burkholderiaceae; genus Paraburkholderia. The sequence continues at coordinate 161,410 of DATJJN010000133.1, forward strand.
GGCGGTGGGTTGGTGACTACGCGCGCCGATTCGGAAGTCACCGCGTAACGCCGCAACTTCTGGGGCACTCCCGCACCTATCGATAACATCCGTTAGAGATAGCGCAGTACTTTCCATGCAGCGTCCGGACATGCCGCCAGAAAGTGGATTTCATGGCTCATGTCCGCGTTGAGCCATGCATTATTAGTTCGATAACTCCCGGATCACATTTAAAAAACCGTGCGAGCAAACATCGAGTAATCTTGCTTTTCGCGAAAAGGCTGAATACCGCGCGTGATTTGATAACAAGAACAGCGCGCAAAGAGGTTTGTTATTTTCCAATGCAGATAACAACACCTCAATAGACAGCGCTCCATCTCATGTTTCCGGCCGCCAGACAACGAGTGCCCGGCTACGCGAAATTCACTGCCGTGAGCGCCGCACCGTCGGCGCCGACCGGAAGCTTATCCAGTGTGTTCCGTTTCATCCTGAACAGATGAGGGAATCATGCCGAAACGAAGTGGCCAAAATGCGGTTCTTCAAATCCGCAAACTAGCGGCACGCCGCAGCGATGAAGCACAGCAAACGCCTAGCGCAGTAGGGCCAACGCTATTACGCGCCAATACTCGAAGGCGGTACGACCGGCGTGTTTCCTCGCACAGGGAAACAATGCCGCTCAGCGTGTCGGTTGCCGCAATAACGGGCGCGCTGTTCATGTGGAATTCCGGCAACGTAGAGGCCGCTCCGTGTTCGGTCAATCAGACGACCAATTCCAATTCCGAGGTGGGTTGCTCGGCGAGTGCAGGGGGCGCCGCTACTGTGACCGTCACGGGGCCTTTGACGATCACGCTGTCGCCCGGTGGTGCGGCAGCAGACGGCGTGCATTCGGACACTGGCGCTAGCGGTGCGACGGGCAGCGCGTCGGCTACGGTTACCAACGCGACCATCGTCAACAACAGAACGACGCATCCATCGCTCGGCATCAATGTCGTGGCAGGCCCAGGCCCCAGTTCTCCCGGCAGTGCCACGGTGACTTTGTCAGGCACGAACAGTATCTCGGCGGCCGCGGGCGGCGGAGCCATCGCGAATGCCCGCGGCACAGGGAACGCCACGACAACCGTCACCGGATCGTTAGCCGTCAACGTGACCTCTACCAGTACTGGCCAGGACGAAGGCGTCGAGACAACCGTACGCAGCGGCACCGCAACGTTGGACATGTCAGGCGTTACCGGCGCCTCCACCATCGGCGTGCTCGGAGGCAACGCGATTTTCGTGGATTCGCTGCCTTCGGGCGCTCAACCCGGTGGCAACGTGGTGATCAGAGGGATCAGCAATGCCGTCACGGCCAATGAGGACAATTCGGTCTGGGGGGCAAAGGCATCGCCCGCCGCGAACGCCGGCATTGCGGCGATAAGCTTTGGCGCGGGGACCGTCAACATCGAGGGGACGTCCGCGTCGGTCAACTCGACGGGGCCGCTGGCCGACGGCATTCACGCCCTTTCCCAATTAGGAACGGTGACGGTCAACAACGCCGGAACCATTGCTACGCACGGGCCGTCCAGTAACGGCATCGAAGCGAACACGCAAAATACGAGCTACGACTCGACGTTGCTGTCGTATGTCGGCATGCCGGCTGTGAGCGGCACCGCTGCGACGGGGAACGTGAGCGTCACGAACAGCGGCGCGATCACGACGAGCGGCGGCGGCAGTGCGACGACCGCGAGCAATGGCATTCTCGCGTCGACGCGATCGGTGGGTACGGGCGCATCGGGAAACGTCACTGTCACGAACAATGCGGGCGGCGACATCACGACGCAAAGCGATTTCAGCAATGCGATCCTCGCGACCACGACGAATACCGGCGGAGGCGCCGCCGGAAGCATCGACGTCACGAACGCAGCCCGGCTGAATACTTCAGGTGCCGGCGGGAATGGCATTGCAACGAGCGTAGCGGGGACGACGGGCGGTGCAGTCCATATCGACAACAGCGGAGCAGTGACATCGAATCTGGCCGACGGGGTACTGGCGACGACGACCGGTGGCGGCACGACGCTCAGCGTCACCAATGCGAATGGCGGCAGCATCTCGGGAACGACCGGCGTGGACGTCGACGCGAATTTCGTGGCGCCGCAACTCTCCAACGCGGGCACGATCAGGGGAACGGCCACCGATGGCGTCAGGGTGCTGAGCGGCGGCGCGTCGATCGTGAACAATGCACCGACTGCTCTCATCGATGGACAGCAGAACGGCGTGAACCTGCCCAATGGCGGGGCCGTGACGAACACATCGGGAACGATCCAGGGCGGCAGCGTCGGCGTGCTCGGTTCGAACGGCGTGGTGGTCAACAGTTCGGGAACGATCAGCGGCGGCGTCGATGCGGTTCAGTTCGCAAGTGGCAACAACAGTCTCGATCTGAACAGCAACTCAGTCACTATCGGGAATGTGATGATGGGGAGCGGCACCGATGTCGCGACCGTTCATGGTGGCGCAACGATCGCGGGTGTGCCTCTCTTCAGCAGTTCGGGAGGCCTGAGCACACTGATCTTCAATGGCTATGCCGGTGCGGCGCGCGCAATCACTTCGCTCGCGCTGGTGAAAGTCACGAACGGCGCCAACGTCGGTTTCAGCGGCGCAGACACTCACTCCGCTCAGTTGTTCCAGATCGACGGCGGGGCGACCCTCCGGTTCACCACGAATACCGGGACCCTGGAGGGCAATGTGACGAACGCGGGCACGCTCGACTATAGCGCCGGCGATGCCGCCTATGCGATCACGGGCACGCTCGCGAATACGGGCGTCGTGGTGTTGGCGAGCGCGTCCGGCGTAGCCGGCAACATCCTGACGGTCGCGAATTATCAGGGCGGTGTCGGCGCAAGCGTGAAGATGGGCACGCTGCTCAACGCGGGCGGCCCTTTAGCGAATCAGTTTACCGATCGGCTGCTCGTGCTCGGAAATGCCACGAATTCCACACAGCTTCTGATCAGCACGACAGGCCATGGTGCGCCGACGCCGATGGACAAGATCGAAACGGCATCGACGGGCATTTCGGTGGTGCAGGTGGCCGGCGCGTCCACGCAAGGTGCGTTCGTGCTGGGAAACAACGGCGTCGTGGGGAATGAGCCGTTTATCTATCACCTGAATGCATACGGCCCGACATCGTCGCTTGGCCCATCGGAACCGACTCAGGCTGATTCGCGCGGCGGCGGCAATCACTGGGACTATCGTCTGCAAAACAGTTATATCAAGCCGGACGGCGGAGTCGTGCTGCCCGACGGCGACGTCGAAGAGCCGGGCGGCGAAGTCGTGCTGCCCGACGGCGAGATCGAAGAGCCGAACGGCGAAGTCGAGCCGCCGGGTACGGGCGGCCCGCCTGACCTGGAGGACGCGCGGCCACGAGTCGCCGAACAGGTGCCGGCGTACCTGACCGCGCCGCTTGCGCTGTTTCAGGCAGGGTATCTGGATATCTCCACGCTGCATCAGCGTTTGGGAGAGATTCGTTACGACAGCTATGGCGGCAACGGCGGATCGCCGGACACGACCGATACCGGCCCGACCAAAGAAGTCTTCGCACGCGCCTACGGTGGCCGCTTCAATTACACGACCAATATCGGCTTTGGTCAGTTTGGGTACAACGCATCGATCGACGCAGCAGCGCTGCAATTCGGCGGAACACTCCTGCGTAAAGAAGATGGAAACGGAACGTGGCGTTATGGACTGGCTGCCTCGTTTGGGCACGTCTGGTGGTCGCCCGATGCCGTGGATGGCAACAGCAGCGGCGATGTCGATCGCTACACGTTCTATGGCACCGCGACGTATCAATCGCATGCCGGATGGTATGCCGACGGTATTGTGTTCGGCGGCCTGTTTGACGGCTCCGTGTCGACGGGCACGTTGGGCCGCGTGTCGAATATGGATGGCACGACCGTCGGCTTGTCGCTGGAATCGGGTTATCCGTTCACCTTGACGCAATCGGGACTCTCTTTAGAGCCGCAGCTACAGATCGTCTGGCAGCATCTGTCGTTCGATTCGAAGACGGATGTGAACGGCATCGTGAACGAACTCGGCTCGCAGGACAGTGCGTTGCTGCGTGTCGGGTTCAGGCTTGCGCAACCGCTGCAAGTGCAGGGCAAGTATCCGGTGACGCCGTACTTCAAGTTCAACTTCCTGCAGCCGCTGAACGGTGGCGGCAGTGCGGTAATCGGTCAAACGCCGTTCGAAGTCGGCAAGAACGGTTCGTCGGTACAGATCGGGGTCGGGGTAACGGGGCAGTTGAAGAACCGCCTTTCGATCTATGGCGACGCGTTGTATCAGCGACGTGTCACGTCGTATGGATCGAACGGCTGGATGGCGAATGCGGGTTTTCGTTATACGTTCTGAACAGAGGTGGCCGCGCAAATTCGGACAGTCGGATAAGTGGTTTGGCCGAGGCCTAAGCCAGCGATAATGCTGGCAAAGGAACCGAGGAAATGACGAAGAGAACCCGACGGACGCACTCAGCGGCGTTCAAAGCGAAGGTGG
>DATJJN010000134.1:0-14011 GCA_035492135.1 Paraburkholderia sp.
GTTCAACCCACCACTCAAAACGGCCCGACGCGCGAGCCCTGCGGGAATAAGTGACCAATCGAAGACCTTTCCGCCGCCGCCGTAGCCTTCGACGTGAGTGTCGAACAGCAGGCCGCTGGCTGAGGAATAAGAATCTGCCGATTCTATCAAATCGGTTTCGCGAGTATCCGACGCAACGCGAAGCGCGCGCAACCAGGGCAAACCGGCAACCGACGCGAGCGATTCGCATTGCGCGGGCGTTTCGTCGCCGTGGAACTGCAGCAGCGTCAGCGACACGTTGCTCGCGACCTCGCCGATCCACTGCGGCGTCGCGTTCACGAACAGGCCGACCACCGATACGAACGGCGGAATCTCGCGCGTCAGCTCGACCGCTTGCGCGACGCTGACCGAGCGCGGGCTCGGCGGGTAGAACACGAGGCCGATCGCATCGGCGCCCAGTTCGATCGCGTGCGCGACGGATTCGCGCGTCGACAGCCCGCACAGCTTGATGCGCGTGCGATGCAGCGGCGCGGGGGCGGCGTCGCCGGGTGGTTGCGGCGCGGTGGGTTCGGTGGAGATCGTCATGGTGGGGCGGCTCTTAATGCGAGGTTTGCGTGCTACAGCAGCTCGAGTGGACGGCTCGCGGGCGCGATCATGCCGCGTTTCGCGGATCGTCGCCGTCGTCGCCGTCGTCGCCGTCGTCGGCCCAGATGGCGCTCCACGGCACGCTGCCCGTGTGCGCCGCGGGGACGGCAAACGACTCAGGATAGCCTACGCGCGCGAGATACAGGCCATCGGGCATGAACGTCGGCGCCGCGCGCGTGCGGTCGCGGCCCGCGAGCACGTCGGCGAGCCACGCCGCCGGGTAGCGCCCGCGACCGACCGCGACCAGACATCCCATCAGGTTGCGCACCATGTGATGCAGGAACGCATTCGCGCGAAAGCGGAAATGGATGAAGTCGCCCTGCGGCCGGATGTCGATCTGATACAGATGCTTGACCGGCGTCTTCGCCTGACACTCGGACGAACGGAACGCCGAAAAATCATGCTCGCCGATCAGGTGCGCGGCGGCCTCGCGCATCGCGTCGACGTCGAGCGGCGTGTGGATCCAGCCGGCGCGCGCCGCGAGCATCGGCGAGCGCACCGGATGCACATACAGCACGTAGTAGTAGGTGCGCTCGAACGCGGAGAAGCGCGCGTGGAACGCGTCCGGCATCGCCTGCGCCCACTGCACGGCGACCGTCGGCGGCAGGAACGCATTCGTGCCGCGCACCCACGAGAACGGCGTGCGGTCCAGTTCGGTGTCGAAGTGCACGACCTGACCGAGCCCGTGCACGCCGGTATCGGTGCGACCCGCGACGACCGTCGGCAGCGACACGCACGCGAACTCGCGCAACGCGTGCTCCAGCGCGTCCTGCACCGTCTTGCCGTGCGGCTGCGACTGCCATCCGCAGAACGCGGCGCCGTCGTACTGGATTCCTAGCGCGATACGCATACGGCCGGCATCAGGACAGCGGAGCGAGCGTCGCGAGCAGCGCTTGCGCGTCGGCACGCGTCGCGTGGTCGTTCGATTCGATCACTTCGTTGATCAGCGTACGCGCGCCGGTCAGATCGCCGAGCGCGATGTACTCCTGCGCGAGTTCGAGCTTGTTGCGCGCGATCCGCGCCAGTTGCTCCGGCGTGAAGACGGGCAGCGGGTCCGCGGAATCGGGCGGCAGGTTCAGGTCGAAATCGAGCGACAGCGTGCCGAAGCGCGCGGCGCCGAGCCCCGCGATCGATCCCGCGCCGGACGTGCCGGCCTCGATCTCGCCGCCTGCGGGCGGTGCGGGCGGCTCGTCGAGCGGCAGCGACTGACGCTCGATCGTCTCGAAAGAGGCGACCGGCCCCGTCGGCGACGGCGCGACGCCGGCCGGCTCGCCGACGCGCTGCGGCAGCGGCATGTCGAGCGCGTCCAGGGCGGCGGCGGCGTCGGCCGGGAACTCGGTGGGCGGGGTCGCGTGGTCGGGTGCGGCGTCCGGCTCGGGAGTCGGCGTGGGCTCTTGCGGCGGATGTTGCGCGAGTTCGTCTGCGGCGGGCGGTTCGTGCGGCGGATGCTGCGGCTCGTCATCGTGCTGCGCGGTCTCGTCGGCCGGTGGCTGTGCAGGTTCGACGTGCGGAGCGGCCTGCTCCGGCTCTTCTGCGTCGTGGGCTTCCTGCGCATGGAGTCGAGCCGCCTCGATGCTTTCCGGCGGCAGCGCGTCGGCGCCTAGCGATGCAGCCGCTTCGAGGCTGGCCGTGTCGGACGCATTCGCCAGCGTTTCCGGCTCGCCCGGCTCGACGCCGCGCGGCTGCGGTTCGTCGTGCGTGCGAACGTCGTGGCGCTCCGGCTCGGCGGCGACGTCTTCTTCGGCCGGCACCGGCGCGCCGTGCGGCGTTTCGAACACCGTCGGCGGCAGCGCGTCGGCGCCGAGCGACGACGCGGCCGCAAAGCCGGCTGCGTCGGTCATCTGCCCGGGCGTGTCGGCGGGCGTCGGCTCGCCGCTCGTCGCTGCGCGGGACACGGCGGCGTCGCCGTCACCGGACGGCGGCTGCGCCGCTTGTGGCTTGCGCCGGCGCATCATCACGCGAATCAGCAACAGCAGCACCACGGCGACGATCGCCGCGACAATGCCGATCGCGGACGGCAGCCATGCGGCCTCGCCCGCCTTCGCGCCGCCCGCCGTGCCGGCGACCGGCGCTGCCGCGCCCCCATTGGCCGGCGCGGCAGCCGACGGTCCGTTGGCGCCGGACTGCGCGGACGTGCCGATGCCGTGCTTCTGCAACGCCATCAACACGCGGTTCTTCAACGCGAGCAGTTCCTGGATGCTCGATACCGGCGCCTGAGGACGGCTGGCCGGCGCTCCCGCAGCGGCGCCGGACGACGCGACGGGCGCCGCCTGGATCGCGCCGGTCCACACGTGGGAATCGCTCGTCGGCGCGGCGGCCGATGCGCCCGACGCCGCCGCGGCAGCCGTCGCACTCGCGGAAGCCGCGCTTGCCGCAACGCCTGCCGATGCCGCAGGCTCGCTGGCGGCGCCCGTAGGTGCAGATGCCGCCGAAGATGCAGATGCCGCCGAAGACGCAGATGCCGCCGAAGACGCAGCCGCTGCAGAACCGCCAGCGGCCGCCCCGGCAGACGCACTCTCGGCCGTCGACGCAGCCGCCGCCGCCGATGCAGGTGCCGCCGCAGCAGCAGCGCCACCGGACGCGGCCGTCGCCACCCCGGCCGCCGCACCGCTCGCGCCCGTCGCCGCAGCGCTCGCGCCCGTCGCCGAAGACGACGCACCGGTCGCCGCCGAAGCCGTAGACGCCGCGGACACGCCCGAAGCGATGTCCGGTATCGCCGGCACGATCAGCACGGCGCCGATCCGCATCCGGCTCGGATCGTGGGCAAGCGCGCCGTGCTTCATGAATGCGTTGGGATTCGCGTCGAACAGCGCGCGGCTGACGCGGGCGAGCGTCGCCTTGTCGCGCGTCTGCGCGAGGTCCGCGGCGACGTCGTTCAACGACTGGCCGGCGCGAACCGTGTACTGCCCGGCCGACGCCGTCGACTCAGCCGACGCAGCGGACCCTGCCGACGTAGCCGACGCGCCGCTCGCGGCGGCCGCATGCGCCGCCCCGCTCGACGCGACGAGCGCCGCCGCAGCAACGGCCAACGCCGCATGTCGCGCCGGCGCGACGGTGATAGAACCGAATCTCACGATCATCAGATGCCCTGGCGCACCGCCATCGCGGTGCTTTCGATTTTGGAATTCAAGCGGACGGGAGAATCACGCGCCGCAATAAAAAAAGCGCCGCGACTCGCGCGGCGCTTTTTCAACGCTTTGTCTTAAGCGGCGCCATGACCGCGTAGTTTAAAGGATTCACTTGTCGAGCAGAATCCGCAGCATGCGGCGAAGCGGCTCCGCCGCGCCCCACAGCAACTGGTCGCCGACCGTGAACGCCGACAGGTACTCGCCGCCCATCGCGAGCTTGCGCAGCCGGCCGACCGGCACCGTCAGCGTGCCCGTCACCACCGACGGCGACAGGTCGCGAATCGACGCTTCGCGCTCGTTCGGCACGACCTTCACCCAGTCGTTCGCCGACGCGAGGATGCCGTTGATCTCGTCGAGCGGGACGTCCTTCTTCAGCTTGATCGTCAGCGCCTGCGAGTGGCAGCGCATCGCGCCGATCCGCACGCACAGCCCGTCGACCGGAATCGAGCCCGGCTCGCCCATGGCCGGCTTGCCGAGGATCTTGTTGGTCTCCGAGCCGCCCTTCCACTCTTCCTTCGACATCCCGTTGCCGAGATCCTTGTCGATCCACGGGATCAGCGAGCCGGCGAGCGGCACGCCGAAATGGGCGGTCGGCATCGCGTCGCTGTGCATCGCGGCCAGCACCTTGCGGTCGATGTCGAGAATCGCCGACGACGGGTTCGCGAGGTCGGCGCTCACCGCGCCGTGCAGCGTGCCCATTTGCGACAGCAGCTCGCGCATGTTCTGCGCGCCCGCGCCCGAGGCCGCCTGATACGTCATCGCGGTCATCCAGTCGACGAGGTTCTCGCGGAACAGGCCGCCGAGCGCCATCAGCATCAGACTGACCGTGCAGTTGCCGCCGATGAAGTCCTTCTGCCCCTTGACGAGCGCGTTCTTGATCACGTCGAGGTTGACCGGGTCGAGCACGATGACCGCGTCGTCCTTCATCCGCAGCGACGATGCCGCGTCGATCCAGTAGCCCTTCCAGCCCGCCTCGCGCAGCTTCGGGTACACGTCGTTCGTGTAGTCGCCGCCCTGGCACGTGATGATCGCGTCGCACTTCGCAAGCTCCGCGATGTTGTTCGCGTCCTTGAGCTTCGTCTCGTTTTTGGCGAACGACGGCGCCGCGCCGCCTGCGTTGCTGGTGCTGAAGAACACCGGTTCAATCAGGTCGAAATCGCGTTCTTCCTGCATGCGCTGCATCAGCACGCTGCCGACCATGCCGCGCCAACCTACGAGACCTACGTTCATGACTAACCCTTGAAATGGACACTTCCCCGCCTCTTTCGCCCGCAGTGACCGCGCGGGGAAGATGAGCGGGCACGACGGACGATCAGCGCTTCGTGAGCGTTTTGGTCGAAATCGTTTTGATCGTGATGATCGTGGCGATGGCGTGCGAAATCCGACGGGCCGTCGTGCCGCCGTGGAATTTCGAAATCGAGGTGATCTGGGGGATCGTCGCCATCGCGCGATTTTACATGAGAAACCGCCCAAATGGGCGGCTTTCCTTGCTGCTCGCCGTGCTTACAGCGCCGCGACGACCGCGTCGCCCATCGCCACGGTGCCGACCTGCCGGCAGCCCGGCGTGACGATATCGGCGGTGCGGTAGCCCTGTTCGAGCACCTTCTTCACTGCGCGCTCGATGCGATCGGCCTGTTCGGCGCGATTGAGCGAGTAGCGCAGCATCATCGCGGCCGACAGGATCGTCGCGAGCGGATTCGCGATGCCCTTGCCCGCGATGTCCGGCGCCGAACCGTGCGACGGCTCGTAGAGCCCCTTGTTGTTCGCATCGAGCGACGCCGACGGCAGCATGCCGATCGAGCCGGTCAGCATCGCGGCCTCGTCCGACAGGATGTCGCCGAACATGTTGCCGGTGACGACCACGTCGAACGCCTTCGGCGCCTTCACGAGCTGCATCGCCGCGTTGTCGACGTACATGTGCGACAGCTCGACGTCCGGGTTTTCCTTCGCGACGTCGATCTTCACGTCCTTCCACAGCTGGGACGTTTCGAGCACGTTCGCCTTGTCGACCGACGTCAGCTTCTTCTGACGCTTTTGCGCCGCCTGGAACGCGACGTGCGCGATGCGGCGCACTTCCGGCTCCGTGTAGCGCATCGTGTCGAAGCCTTCGCGCGCGCCCTTGAACGGGCCGTCCGGCGCCTCGCGCGTGCCGCGCGGCGAGCCGAAATAGATGTCGCCGTTCAGTTCGCGCACGATCAGGATGTCGAGGCCCGCGACGATCTCGGGCTTCAGCGACGACGCGCCGGTCAACTGCTCATAGCAGATCGCCGGACGGAAGTTCGCGAACAGCTGCAGATGCTTGCGCAGCCCGAGAATCGCCTGCTCGGGACGCAGCGCGCGTTCGAGCGAGTCGTACTTCCAGTCGCCGACCGCGCCGAACAGGATCGCGTCCGCTTCCTTCGCGAGCGCGAGCGTCGCGTCCGGCAGCGGATGGCCGCTCGCCTCGTAGCCCGCGCCGCCGACCGGCGCCTCTTCCAGCTCGAACGGCTCGCCGAGCGCGTTCAGCACCTTGACGGCTTCCTTGACGATCTCGGGACCGATGCCGTCGCCCGGCAACACTGCAATCTTCATCCGATGTTTCCTCGTTGTTGTTCCGTTAAGCGTTCGTCGCGTGCGCGTGAATCGCGCATCAGCCGACGATGCGGTGATTCAGCCACGGCTGGCGCGCGAGGCGCTCCGCTTCGAACTGGCGAATCTCGTCCGCGTGACGCAGCGTGAGGCCGATGTCGTCGAAACCGTTCAGCAGGCAATAGCGGCGGAACGCGGCCACTTCGAACGGATATTCGGTCGCGCCGTCGGTGGTGCGCACAACCAGCTTGTCGAGATCGATCGTCAGCTTGAAGCCGTTGAACGCGACCGTCTCGTTGAACAGGTGATCGACCTGCTGTTCGGACAGCACGATCGGCAGCAGGCCGTTCTTGAAGCAGTTGTTGTAGAAGATGTCCGCGAAGCTCGGCGCGATGATCGCGCGAAAGCCATACTGCTGCAGCGCCCACGGCGCGTGTTCGCGCGAGCTGCCGCAGCCGAAGTTCTTGCGTGCGAGCAGCACCGATGCGCCCTGGTAGCGCGGCTGGTTCAGCACGAAGTCCGGGTTCAGCGGGCGCTTCGAGTTGTCCTGACCGGGCTCGCCGTGATCGAGATAACGCCATTCGTCGAACGCGTTCGGGCCGAAACCGGTGCGCTTGATCGACTTCAGGAACTGCTTCGGGATGATCGCGTCGGTGTCCACGTTCTCGCGATCGAGCGGCGCCACGAGGCCGGTGTGTACGATGAATTTTTCCATGATCGTGATCCTGTGCGTGTGCGTGACTTACGCGAGCTTGCGAATGTCGACGAAGTGCCCTTCGATCGCCGCGGCGGCGGCCATCGCAGGGCTCACGAGGTGCGTGCGTCCGCCCGTGCCCTGACGGCCTTCGAAATTGCGGTTCGACGTCGATGCGCAACGCTCGCCCGGCTCGAGGCGGTCGGCGTTCATCGCGAGACACATCGAGCAGCCCGGCTCGCGCCACTCGAAGCCCGCTTCGGTGAACACCTTGTCGAGCCCTTCGCGCTCGGCCTGCGCCTTCACGAGGCCCGAGCCCGGCACGATCATCGCGAGGCGCACGTTCGACGCGACGCGGCGACCGAGCTTCTTCACGACATAAGCGGCGGCGCGCAGGTCTTCGATGCGCGCGTTCGTGCAGGAACCGACGAACACCTTGTCGATCTTGATCGATTCGATCGGCGTATCCGGTTCGAGCGCCATGTATTGCAGCGCGCGTTCCATCGCGCTGCGCTTGACCGGGTCCTTCTCGCGCTCGGGATCGGGCACGCGGCCGTCGATCGACGTGACCATTTCCGGCGACGTGCCCCACGTGACCTGCGGGACGATTTCGGCCGCGTTCAGCTCGACCACGCGATCGAAGTGCGCGCCGTCGTCCGAGCGGAACGTCTTCCAGTACGCGACCGCCTGCTCCCATTCCGCGCCCTGCGGCGTGAACGGACGGCCCTTGAGGTAGTCGATCGTCGTGTCGTCGACGGCGACCATGCCGGCGCGCGCGCCCGCTTCGATCGCCATGTTGCAGACCGTCATGCGGCCTTCCATCGACAGCGCGCGGATCGTCGAGCCGCCGAATTCGATCGCGTAACCGGTGCCGCCCGCGGTGCCGATCTTGCCGATGATCGCGAGCACGATGTCCTTCGCGGTGCAGCCGCGCGGCAGCGCGCCTTCCACCTTCACGAGCATGTTCTTGCTCTTCTTTTGCAGCAGCGTTTGCGTGGCGAGCACGTGCTCGACCTCGGACGTGCCGATGCCGTGCGCGAGCGCGCCGAACGCGCCGTGCGTGGACGTGTGCGAATCGCCGCAGACGATCGTCATGCCGGGCAGCGTCGCGCCCTGCTCCGGCCCGATGATGTGGACGATGCCCTGGCGCTTGTCGTTCATCTTGAACTGCGTGATGCCGTACGAGTCGCAGTTCGAGTCGAGCGTGTCGACCTGCAGCTTCGACACCGGATCAGCGATCCCGTGGCTGCGGTCGGTGGTCGGCACGTTGTGGTCGGACACCGCGAGGTTCGCGCTGATGCGCCATACCGGGCGCTCATGCAGTTTCAGCCCTTCGAAAGCCTGCGGGCTCGTGACTTCGTGCAGCAAATGACGGTCGATATAGAGGAGCGTCGTGCCGTCTTCTTCGGTGTGGACTACGTGCGAGTCCCACAATTTGTCGTAGAGAGTCTTTGCCATGATGTGCGGGGAGTGAGTGACTGCGGGCAAGAGATTGGTCCGCCGATTATGCCACGCACACCGCGGCCTTTGCTCGTCCGCCCGAAAAAACCCGATAAAAAACAGTGGGTTGGGTGGTAGTGGCGATACCTGTATCGGCGTTACCCGGCAGCCGGGCGGCACGCGCCGCGCCAGCGCGCCCCACTCAGCTCGTGCCGGTCAGCTGCGCATAGACATCGTGCGAAATGTGCAGCAGCGTTTCCGGCGACAACCCGCCCGACACCGCATAGCTGAACCGCCCGTCCGCCCAGTAGTAGACCTTCACGGGTCCGTCCGCGTAGAGCCGGAACGCGCTCGTCGCCGCTTCGGTGATGCGCGACTCGATGCACACCGTCAGCCGCTCGCCGCTCGCATTGCGATACATGTATTCGACGATCGAACCGTTTTCACCCGGCAACATGCGGCCACCGGACAGTTCGAAGCCGCTCGCGGTCAGCACCGGCGCATGCGTGTTCGTGCCGAGTTGACCGGCGATCCAGCGCGTCGATTCCTCTTCGCGTCCGGCGCCCATCGTCGCCGGACGCAGCACGGCCGGCATGTACACGACGTGCGCAATCGCGGCGGCGCGCGCGAAGCCTGCGCCGCCTTCATCGCCCGCCGTTTGCACGACGCGCGCGTCGGTGTCCGACTCCGCGGTCGAGCGGCCCGTCTGCATCAGCGTGCCGATCCCGATGCCGACGATCAGCGCGGCGGCCATCCCCGCGAATTGCGGCGCGTTCGCCGCGAACCATCCGCGCCGCTTGGATGCGGGCCGCGCGAGGCGCGACGGAATCGGCTCGCGCAAGATGCGGTCGTAACGCTGATGAAGCATGTCGTTCAGCGCGGCGTAATCGCTCGCTCGCGCGGCAAGCTCCGGATCGCGCTGCAACCGGTCCTCGACTTCGCGCCGACGCTCGCCGGACAGCATCCCATCCACGTACGCATGCAGATCGTCATCGCCGATCTCAGGGTTGCGATCGTTCATTTCACCACCTTCAACTTTGTGTCCTGGCGGGTTCCCGCCATCAATGCGCGCAGGCGTTCGCGTCCGCGCGACAGTCGCGACATCACCGTGCCGACCGGAATGTCGAGCGCGCTCGCCACGTCCGTGTAGCTCATCTCCTCGATCCCGATCAGCAGCACGACCTCGCGCTGCCCGGCCGGCAGCCGCTGCAGCGCGACGTCGAGATCGCGCACTTCGAGCGGATTCGTCTGGCTCGCGGGCACGGCGACATCGGCGTGATCGAAATCCTCGTCGTCGATCGACACGTGCAGCGAGCGCGCCGACGCCCTGCGCACCTGGTTCACGAACAGGTTGTGCATGATCGTGAAGAGCCACGCGCGCAGATCGGTGCCCGCCCGGAACTGCGCGAGATGGCCGAGCGCGCGCTCGAGCGTGTCCTGCACGAGATCGTCCGCGAGGTCGCGATTGTTGACGAGTGCACGCGCATAGCGCCGAAGGCGCGGCACGTGTTCGTATAACTGGTCACGCACGTCCATGATCGAGGTTCCCTGTGCGGTTCATTGCGGCGTCCGCGCGATCGTGCGAACGCCGACCGTCCGCTCCGCGTCGGCGACGCGCGATTCCGTCATCGGCCATGGCGCGCGTCCGTCAGTGCATCGGCCGCGCGCATCATGCCGGGTACCGTCGCGGGGCCGGCGATTACGTAGCGGCGCGTGACGTGCGTCCACATCAACAGCCGGTACGGCCCGATCCGATGCGCGAGCCATTGCGGGCGCGGCGGAACGTTCAGCGACGGCGCGCTCAGCAGCACGACGCGCGTGCCGTCCGGACTTGCATACACAAAGCGCGCCGCCCGCGCGACGAGCCCGGCCTTCATCGAGCCCACCGATACGAGCCGCAGCCCGACCGACGTCAGGTCCGGCGCGGCGGCGAGGTCGGCCGCCGACGGCCCATGCTGCGGGTCGGGACGCACGCTCGGGTCCATCAGCACCATCAGCGCGGCGTTGTTCAGCGCCGTCGACGACACGTCGAACGCAACGAGCCAGCCGCCCGCCGCGAGGGCGGCCAGCACGAGCGCGACGAGTCCGCGCGGAATTTTCGCCGCGAGCCGGCGCAGGCGGCGAAGTGCTGGCCGCCGCGCGACAAACGCCGGCGAATCCGCGCTGGGCAGCGGCGAATCGGAATCGAACGATGAATCTTTCACGTGGGTCGCCAGGAACGCATTACCGATGAAAAACACCGAAATCGACAGATTATTCCTTTCCCGCGCACCAAAAAAATACGGGCACGAACACGGCGCGGGCAGCTTTTCACGTGGTGAAAGCGACGGTCGGAGGAACACCGCTTGCGAGACGGAGAGGGCAGTGAGACGACGGAACGATGCTGTCGCACCCACAACGTTTCGGGGGTCGTTGAGGATCCCGAAGGGATAGACGGCACCCGATCCGGTCGTTTTTCTTCCTCCAACCGTTTTCCTGAAACAGGAGTCTGCATCATGAAGACACTCGCCATCGTCGCCCTGACCGGCGCACTCGCCAGCCCCGCGCTGACCTACGCACAAGGCAACTACGAGCCGGTCACCCGCGCGCAGGTCCGTGCCGAACTGGTTCAGATGGAACAAGCCGGCTACAACCCGGCGCTCGCCGACAACGCACACTACCCCGACCAGATCCAGGCTGCGGAGGCGCGGGTCTCCGCGCAGAACGACGCGCAGGATCAGGCCCGGCTGACGAACGATGCGATGGGCGGCGTAGCGGCCGGCTCGTCGGCTTCCGGCAGCCCAGCCGCCACGTCGTACACGGCGAGCCCGTACCGGGCGATGCCGGTACGGGCCACGTCGTACGGCTCGGGCACCGGACACGGCGCGACCCCGTGCCAGGGGCCGCAAAGCTTCTGTGACATCTACTCCGGCGGGCACTAATCCATAACCCTGCGGATCCATGCGCGGCACGGCGCGGGCGCTTCGCCTGCGTCGTGCCGCGCCCTTTTGCCTCGCGTCTTCTTCCCGCCGTTCTCTTCCGCACAGCCATCATTCGGGCATAACGTTTGCTGTTGTTGCGCGCCGCGTTTTGCAATGTTGCGGCATCCTATGAGGGGGCTGCCGGACCAGCCGGCTGGCGCCCCGTGTCACAGCTAACCGGGCAACTCGGAGACGTCATGGTGTTCACCCACGGCAACGCGCGGGAGCTGTCGCTCCGGACGGACAGCGATCGTCACAAACGTCGCCCCCTGCGGGTCGCATTGCGTATGCGGATTCGGATTCCGCCCGCGGCGATCGCGGCATGCGCGTTCGCGGCAGCAAACAGTGCACATGCACAGACGCCGTCGCCGCTCGGCGAATGGCAGTATTCGGCCGGCATTCCGCTCGAGAAACTGTATCGTCCGGTGCTTCCCGACTGGGAAGCGCGACTCGGCGTCGGCATGACGTTCCAGCCGCGCTACGACGGGTCCGATCGCTATCACGTCCTTGCCGGACCGAGCATCGACGTCCGCTACAAGGACCTCGCGTTCATGTCCACCGGCGAGGGTATCGGCGTGAACGTGCTGCGCGGCACGAACTGGCGCGCGAGCATTGCGGCCGTCTACGATCTGGGCCGACGCGAGCACGACGATCCGTCGCGCCTCGCCGGCCTCGGCAACATCAACCCGGCGCCCGGCATGAAGATCGCCGCCGAGTACGTCGTGTCGAAAGACTTCCCGCTCGTGTTTCGCGCGGCCGCGACGCGCAGCTTCGGCGGCTCGAACGGCTGGATCATGGACCTGAGTGCGTACATGCCGCTGCCCGGCAGCTCGGAGAAGTTCTACTGGTTCGCGGGGCCGACGGTCTCGTTCGCCGACTCGACGTACATGAACAGCTGGTTCGGCGTGAATGCGCAGCAGGCGGCCAGGTCGGGTTATCCGCGCTATAACGCGAGCGCCGGTTTGAAGTCCGCCGGGTTCGGCGTCACGATGGTCTACTTCGTGGACAAACACTGGTTCGTGAGCGCCGACGGCGCGTTAAAGCGCCTCTTGGGCAGCGCCGCGGACAGCCCGATCACGCAGACGAAAATCGACGGCGTGTGCGACGTGTCGATCAACTATCAGTTCTAGCGACACACTCCTGCCGCGCTTCGGCCGCGCGGCGTCATGCCGTGCGTTGCCGCTGCTCCTTCAGTTCATCGCGGATCTCGCGCAACAGCTGCACGTCCTCGGGCGGTGCCGGCGGCGGCGCGGCTGGATCGTCCTGCTTCTTCGCCTCCATCTCGCGCAGTTTGTTGATCCCCTTCACGATCATGAACACGATGAACGCGAGGATCAGGAAGTTGAGCACCACCGTGAAGAACGACCCGTAGCCGAACACCGCGACGCCGGCCGCCTGCAGATCCTTGTACGAGTCGGGGTTGCCGTGGAACGACGGCGGAACGTGGCCAATCCGGATAAAGCGGTTCGAAAAATCGAGGCCGCCGGTCGCGACGCCGACAACCGGCGTAATCAGGTCTTTCACGACCGAATTGACGATGCCGGAAAACGCACCGCCGATGATCACGCCGACCGCGAGATCCATCACATTACCCTTTACTGCGAACTGGCGGAATTCTTCCAGTAGCCGGGCCATCGTTTGCGCTCCTCTATCGGTTCGACTGCGTTGCGACAGCGAATCGCGTGCCCGATCCGGCGCCGACGACGATCACGGCCTTGTCTGCGAAACGTTGCATGAGGTTCTCCCGTGAGGCGTTCAGGCAAACGCCGCGATGCGATGCACCGCGCGTCCGCCACTGCGCTAACGCGCCGCAAGCGTCATACCGCGACACGCCACGCGGCTTGCGCGGTGCTGGTTCAGAACCTCAAAATGCACACGCCCCGATGGGGCAATTCCATCGGGGCGTGTCGAGACTTCTTGCGGCTCACGCGCGGAGCGAACCACGCGCGCCGCTACAGTTTAAAGTCAGATTAACGCTGCGAAATCGGCTTCGCTTCGCGCGGCGTATGGCCGATGAAGAGCTGACGCGGACGGCCGATCTTCTGCTCCGGATCCGCGATCATTTCGTTCCACTGGCCGATCCAGCCCACCGTGCGCGCCATCGCGAAGATGCAGGTGAACATCGACGTCGGGATACCCAGCGCGCGCTGCACGATGCCCGAATAGAAGTCGACGTTCGGATACAGCTTGCGCGACACGAAGTATTCGTCTTCCAGCGCGATCTTTTCGAGTTCCATCGCGAGCTTGAACAGCGGGTCGTCGTGCAGGCCGAGCTCGTTCAGCACCTCGTAGCACGTCTCGCGCATCAGCTTCGCGCGCGGGTCGTAGTTCTTGTACACGCGGTGGCCGAAGCCCATCAGCTTCACGCCCGAATTCTTGTCCTTCACCTGCCGGATGAATTCGGGGATCTTGTCGACCGAGCCGATCTCTTCGAGCATGTTCAGCGCCGCTTCGTTCGCGCCGCCGTGCGCCGGGCCCCACAGACACGCGATGCCGGCCGCGATACACGCGAACGGGTTCGCCCCCGACGAGCCCGCGAGACGCACGGTCGACGTCGACGCGTTCTGCTCGTGGTCCGCGTGCAGGATCAGGATGCG
>DATJJN010000135.1:0-36170 GCA_035492135.1 Paraburkholderia sp.
CTTAGACGCATGCCCTCAACGCGCCCCGTATCGGAAATGAACGAAAACCCGGGGTGCGCTTTCGCTGTCTACCGAATCTTTTTCGCTAGGAACGTTAGGAACCTTCCGATGATCCATAACAAAACCCGTCTTTGGGTACTCGTGGCCGCCCTTGCGGCAGCCCCGGCCTTCGCGCAGAACATTGCCGTGGTCAACGGCACGCCCATTCCGAAATCGCGCGCCGACGCGCTGATCGGCCAACTCGTGAAGCAAGGCCAAGCCGATACGCCGCAGCTTCAGCAAGCGGTACGGGACGAACTCATCAATCGCGAAATCCTGATGCAGGCGGCTGTTCGTGAAGGCATTCCAGCGCGTCCCGACGTGAAGGCACAAGTCGCAGTCGCCGAGCAGACGGTGGTCCTTCGTGCGTTCATCGAGGATTTCGTCAAGAAGAACACGCCTAGCGATGCCGAAGTCAAAGCGCGTTATGACGATCTCGTGAAAAAATCCGGCGGCAGCAACGAGCTTCACCTGCACCATATCCTCGTCGACAACGAACAACAGGCGAAGGATTTGATCGCCAAGATCAAGGCTGGCGCGAAGTTTGAAGATCTAGCCAAGCAGTACTCGAAAGATCCTGGCTCGGGGAAGAACGGTGGTGATCTCGACTGGTCGAACCCGAACGCTTACGTGCCCGAGTTCGCAGCCGCGGCCGAAAAGTTGAAAAAAGGCCAGATGACGGACGCGCCGGTCCATACGCAGTTCGGCTGGCATATCATTCGGCTCGACGATACGCGCCCGATCACGCCGCCGCCACTCGATCAGGTCAAGCAGCAAATCGTGCAGCAGATCCAGCAGGAAAAGCTGCAGGCATTCGAACAGAAGCTGCACGCCCAGGCGAAGATTCAGTGATGATTCAGTGAGGTTCAGTGATACAGGGCTGACCCGCTGAATAAAACAATGCCGCCCGAGGGCGGCATTGTTATTGGGCGAGCAGATTCCAGTCTGCCCACGCCACTCACTTAACCGAGCCAGCGCCGCGCGTTGCGGAACGCGCGCATCCATGGGCTCGCCTCGTCCCACTGCGGATGCCAGCTCATCTGCACCGTCCGATGCACGCGCTCCATATGCGGCATCAACACCGTAAAGCGGCCATCGGGTGTCGTCACCGACGTGATGCCCGACGGCGAGCCGTTCGGGTTGAACGGATAGCGCTCGGTCGCGTCGCCGCGATGATCGACGTAACGCATCGCGACCGCGACGCGCGATGCGTCGCCCTGCTGCGAGAAGTCCGCGAAGCCTTCGCCGTGCGCAACCGCAGCCGGAATGCGCGAGCCTTCCATCCCCGCGAAGAAGATCGACGGCGACGCCTGAACTTCCACGAGCGAGAAGCGCGCCTCGAATTGCTCGGACTTGTTGCGCGTGAACTTCGGCCACGCGTCGGCGCCGGGGATCATCGACGCGAGGCTCGACATCATCTGACACCCGTTGCAGATGCCGAGCGCGAACGTGTCGCCGCGCGCGAAGAAGGCCGCGAACATGTCTGCGAGTTGCGCGTTGAAGCGGATCGTCTTCGCCCAGCCCTCGCCCGCGCCGAGCACGTCGCCATACGAGAAGCCGCCGCACGCGACCGCGCCCGTGAAGTCGGCGAGCGTCGCGCGGCCTTCGAGCAGATCGCTCATGTGCACGTCGTGCGCATCGAAGCCCGCGCGATCGAACGCATACGCGGTTTCGAGGTGCGAGTTCACGCCCTGCTCGCGCAGGATCGCGACGCGCGGACGCGCACCCTTGCCGATGAACGGCGCGGCGACGTCTTCGTTCGGATCGAACGACAGCGCCGGCTGCATGCCCGGATCGGCGGCGTCAGACAGCGCGTCGTATTCCGCATCCGCGCACGCCGGGTTGTCGCGCAGACGCGCGATGCGCCAGCTCACTTCGCTCCACGCGCGATGCAGTTCGACGCGCGGCGCGTCGTAAATCTTCTTCGCGTCGCGATAGATCTCGATCGAATCGCGCGTGTTCAACTGGCCGATCACGTGCGAGCACGCGGACAGACCATGCTCGCGCAGCACCGCGAACACCGCGTCGCGCTGCGCCGCCGGCACCTGGATCACCGCGCCGAGTTCCTCGGAGAACAGCGCGCGCAGCGTGCGGTCGTCGCGACGGCCGCTCGTCTGCTTCGCCCAGTCCTTCGCGTCGCCGTAGTCGGATTCGTGGTCCGCGTCGAGCGTCAGCATGTCGACGTTCAGCGACACGCCGACGTGACCCGCGAACGCCATCTCGCAGACCGTCGCCCACAGGCCGCCGTCCGAGCGGTCGTGATACGCGAGCACCTGGCCGTTGGCGTTCAGCGTCTGGATCGCGTTGAAGAACTGCTTGATGTCGTCCGCGCTGTCGACGTCCGGCACCGCGTCGCCGACCTGTTGCGTGACCTGCGCGAAGATGCTGCCGCCAAGACGGTTCTTGCCGCGCCCGAGATCGATCGCGATCAGCACCGACTCGCCCGCCTCATCGGCACGGCGCAGTTGCGGCGTCAGATGACCGCGCACGTCGTCGACCGGCGCGAATGCCGAGATGATCAGCGACACCGGCGCGACGACTTCCTTCGCGACGCCTGCGTCGTTCCACTTCGTGCGCATCGACAGCGAATCCTTGCCGACCGGAATGCCGATGCCGAGCGCCGGGCACAGTTCCATGCCGATCGCCTTCACCGTGTCGAACAGCGCGGCGTCCTCGCCCGGCGCGCCGCACGCGGCCATCCAGTTCGCGGAGAGCTTCAGCTTGTCGAGCGAGCGGATCGGCGCCGACGCGATGTTCGTGATCGCCTCGCCGACGGCCATGCGGCCCGACGCCGGCGCGTCGATCACCGCGAGCGGCGTGCGCTCGGCCATCGTCATCGCCTCGCCGTGGAAGCCCGCGTAGTCCATCGTCGTGATCGCGCAGTCGGCGACCGGCACCTGCCATGGGCCGACCATCTGGTCGCGCACGGTCGTGCCGCCGACCGAGCGATCGCCGATCGTGATCAGAAACGACTTGCTGCCGACCGTCGGATGACGCAGCACGCTCGTCGCGACTTCGTCGAGCGAAATGCCCGTGACGTCGACCGGCACGAGCGGCGTGCTCGTATGCGTGACGTTGCGATGCATGCGCGGCGGCTTGCCGAGCAGAATGTCCATCGGCATGTCGACCGGCTGATGGTTGCCGTTCGCGGCGAGCGCCTTTTCGTCGGCGTCGATCAGCTTCAGTTCGCGCTCCGCGGTGGCCGTGCCGACGACCGCGTACGGGCAGCGCTCACGCGAGCAGATCGCGTCGAACATCGCAAGATCGGCAGGCGCGATCGCCAGCACGTAACGCTCTTGCGCTTCGTTCGACCAGATCTCGCGCGGCGACAGGCCCGACTCTTCGAGCTGGATGTTGCGCAGTTCGAAGCGCGCGCCCTTATTCGCGCCGTCGACGAGTTCCGGGAACGCGTTCGACAGACCGCCCGCGCCGACATCGTGAATGCTGAGAATCGGGTTCGCGTCGCCGAGCTGCCAGCACGAGTTGATCACTTCCTGCGCGCGCCGCTCGATTTCCGGGTTGCCGCGCTGCACCGAGTCGAAGTCGAGTTCGGCGGTGTTCGTGCCGGTCGCCATCGAGCTTGCCGCGCCGCCGCCCATGCCGATGCGCATGCCGGGGCCGCCGATCTGGATCAAAAGCGAGCCGGCCGGCAGATCGTGCTTGTGCGTATGCTGCGCGCTGATGTTGCCGATGCCGCCCGCGATCATGATCGGCTTGTGATAGCCGCGCACGGTGCCGGCGACGTTCTGCTCGTACACGCGGAAGTAGCCGCCGAGGTTCGGGCGGCCGAATTCGTTGTTGAACGCCGCGCCGCCGAGCGGACCGTCGGTCATGATCTGCAGCGGCGATGCGATGCGGTCCGGGCGGCCGTACGGCTCGGCTGCGTCCGACGGGTTGCGCAGCGCGAGCGGCGTGGCGGCGTCGCGCGCGTTTTCCCACGATTCGCGTGCGTCCGGCAGATCGAGGTTCGACACGGTGAAGCCCGTGAGGCCCGCCTTCGGACGCGCGCCGCGGCCCGTCGCGCCTTCGTCGCGGATCTCGCCGCCCGCGCCGGTCGCGGCGCCCGGGAACGGCGAAATCGCGGTCGGGTGATTGTGCGTCTCCACCTTCATCAGCGTGTGCGTGAGCTCGGTGTGACGGCCGTACGGTTCGGCCGGCGCGCCGTTGCCCGACGCCTTGCGCGGGAACCAGCGTTCCGCGACCGCGCCTTCCATGATCGCCGAGTTGTCCGAGTACGCGACGATCGTGCCTTGCGGGCTCAGCTTCTCGGTGTTGCGGATCATCGCGAACAGCGACATGTCCTCTTCGACGCCGTCGATCGTCCAGTTCGCGTTGAAGTTCTTGTGCCGGCAGTGCTCGCTGTTCGCCTGCGCAAACATCATCAGCTCGACGTCGGTCGGGTTGCGTTCGAGCTTCGTGAACGCGTCCACCAGGTAGTCGATCTCGTCGTCGGCGAGCGCGAGGCCCAGTTCGCCGTTCGCCGTCTCGAGCGCCGCGCGGCCGTGGCCGAGCACGTCGACCGTCTGCATCGGCTTCGCCGGCAGTTCGTCGAACAGATGCAGCGCGGCGTCGCGCGTGGCCGCGATGCTCTCCGTCATCCGGTCGTGCAGCGCGGCGGCGACCGCCGCGCGCGCTTCGTCCGACAACGTCTTCTTGCCGCCGAGCAGACCGCTCTTCAGCACGACCGTGTATTCGACGCCGCGCTCGATGCGGCGCACGTGCGACAGACCGCAGTGATGCGCGATGTCGGTCGCCTTGCTCGCCCACGGCGACACCGTGCCGAAACGCGGGACCACGAGAAACGTCAGCGTCGCGCCGCGCTCTTCGGGCGCGTCGAACGGCGTGCCGTAGTGCATCAGCGCGTCGATCCTTGCGCTGTCATCGGCCGTGAGCGGCGTGGCCGAATTGACGAAGTGCAGGTACTGGCCGCGCACGCCGACGATATTCGCGTCGATGCGCGCGAGCGTTTCGGAGAGGCGGGTCTGCCGGAAGTCGGAAAGGGCCGAAGCGCCGGGGAAACACGAGAAGTGGGCCATGACAGGACGTTGCGTTTGCTTCGCGGAAAAAAGACGCCGCGTGCCTCGCGATCGACGGACAGTCGGCGAATCGCGCAAGCTGGCGACGGAAGGCGTATGGAAGACCGCGATTATACCCCGGAAGCCCTGCCCCGGCTCCCCGGCTGTCGTATCGGGCAGCGTGCCCGGCGCGCTTTGGAGGTGGGTTTGAAGCGTGGTTTGATGGCCGGTTTGAGGCGCGGTGTGAAGCCGGGCTTGGAGCGCTGCTCGAATGCCGGCATTGCGTTCGGGCTCGAAGACCGGCATTGCGATTCGGTTGGCAGACGAGTTGGCAGTCGGGTCCGCAAGTCCGGTTCGCAGCCCGCTTCGCACTCCGGTTCGCGGCCCGCCGAATGCGGTGCGCAGCGGCGTTCCCGATCCGCAAGAGCCCCTGCATCAGCCGCCTGGCATCGCTCGTGCGACCATTTGGCTGCTATCATTCGGCGTTTTCTTCCGATCGGCGCGAACCTCGCGCCGCACGCCTCACCCACGGCAGACGCCCCGCTCGAGCCCTGGTCGCATCAGCGCGCCGGCTGCCTGCAGATCTTATCGTCATGGATGTCATCGTCATCGGCGGCGGAATTGCCGGCGTCGCCACCGCCTGCCAGCTTCGCGCCGTGGGCCATCGCGTCTGCGTGATCGAGCGCCACGCGACCGTCGCGCAGGGCGCCACCTACGGCCACAGCGGCGTCGTGCTGCCGACGCCGCTCGACGTCTGGTTTGGCCCGACTTTCATGCGCAACGGCCGCGCCGCGTCGAGCGGCGTCATCAGCAAGACCGGTTTTAGCGGCGAAGCGCGCAGCTTCGTGAAGCGGCTCGCGGCGCTGCATGCGTCCGATGCGTTCGCCGCGCAATACACGCGGCTGCGGCCGCTGATCGAATCGGCCCGCGACGTGCTCGACGACGTGACGGGCCGCTTCCAGATCGAATTCGAAGAGCGCGAAGGCCTGCTGTACGTCGTGCGCAGCGACGACGAGTGGTCGCTCACGCAGCCGGCGCTCGAACTGCTGCGCCGTTTCGAGGTGCCGCATCACGTGCTGTCGGCAGCCGCGTGCGTCGCCGACCTGCCGACGATTCCCGCCGACCCGCCGTTCGCGGGGGCCGTCCGTTTCGACGACGCACGGGTCGCGAACTGCCCGCTGTTCGTCAAGCAGTTGAAGCAGGAACTCGATGCGCTCGGCGGCGTGCAGTTCCTGAACGGGCGCGCGGTCAGCGCGATCCGTCTCGAAAGCCAGCGCGCGGCGGTCGAACTGGCGCCGCGCGAAGATGCGAACGCGCGCCGCAACGAAGTGGACGTGATTTCGGGCGATGCGGTCGTCGTCGCGGCCGGCGCGCAGACGCCGGCGCTCGTCGCGCCGTTCGACGTGAAGCTGCCGCTGTATCCGGTGCGGGTGCACGCGCTGTCCGCGCCCATCGCACACGAGGAGTGCGTGCCGCGCACGACGATCGTCGACGCGGTGAAGCGCATCGCGATCACGCAGAACAATCAGCGGCTGCGGATTTCGGGCGGCGCGGTCCTGCTGCGCGCGAAGGAGCTGGACAAGCCGCTGCCCGCGCCGCTGACCGAAGAGGCGCTCGCGCTGCTCGGCGAGGCGTCGCGCGACTGGACGCCGGGCGCCGCGAAGATCTCGGCCGCGCTGCCGTGGGAAGGGATGAAGCTGCTGGCGGCCGACGGTCTGCCTGCGGTCGGCAACGCCGGGCATCCGCGGCTTTTCGTGAACGCGGGCCACGGGCCGGCAGGATGGGCGCTCGCGCTCGGCTCCGCGCGGCTGATCGCGGAGCAGGTGTCGGGCACGCCTGCGTCGCTGCCGGAAGACACGGTTGCGGCGCTGCGGCCTGCGCGGGGGTGAGCGGCTGAGCGGACTGAGCGGACTGAGCGGACTGAGCGGGCACAATCGCGCCAAGCGGGCGTAGCCGGCCGGGCGCGGACCTGATCGCCGGGCGCCGTTCTGCTCGCTGCGCTGGGCATATCGGGCAACGCAAACGCGCACAGTGCGAACCTGCTCGGCGGCGCGTGCCGCTCGTGGCCCTCGTCGCCGCACCTGATCGCGAACGCATTCGCGGCGGATCGCAATCGCCGCCGGCGCGCGCCCGCTTATCGATCCACGATCGATCCACGATCGATCCACGATCGATCCGCTATCGATCCGCTATCGATCCGCTATCGTTCGGGTATCGTTCCCGTATCGATCCGACCGCCTGCGTGCCCGCCATGACCGCCGCTTCTTCTTCCGTTTTCTCTTCTGCCCCGCCCGAACTCGTCAATCCCCATGACCGGCCGGTGCCGCTGCTGACCGTCGCCGGCCTGCGCGCGTGCGAGAACGACGCGCAAGCGGCACTCCCCGAACACACGCTGATGGCGCGCGCCGGCGCCGCCGCCGCGCGTCTGTTGCGCGAGCAGATTGCACATGCGCCTTCGCCGGCCGCCGGCCGGCCCGTATGGTTCGCCGCCGGCCCCGGCAACAACGGCGGCGATGCGCTGGTCGTCGCGACGGAACTGCATCGCGCGGGCGTCGCGGTCGAAGTCTGCATGCCGATCGAAGTGAAAGCCGACGATGCGCGCTGGGCACTCGCCGGCGCGCGCGCCGCCGGCGTCGCGATCGTGTCGACGCCGCCCGCGTCGTTCGACGGCTACGGCTGGCTCGTCGACGGGATGTTCGGCATCGGCCTCGCACGCGGACTCGACGGCGTGTTCGCGACGCTCGCGCAACGGATATCCGCGCGCGCACGCAGCGACGGACACGTGCTCGCGCTCGACGTGCCGAGCGGCCTCGACAGCGATACCGGCAACGTCGTCGGCGACGGCCCCGCGGTGCGCGCGACGCACACCGTCACGTTCATCGCCGCGAAGCCCGGCCTCTTCACCGGCGTCGGCCGCGACCATGCGGGCGCGGTGACGATCGCGCCGATCGGCATCGACCCGGAGGAATCCGGCATGCGCCTGAACGCGCCGGCGCAGTTCGCGCCGTGGATGCCCGCACGCGATTTCTCGACCCATAAGGGCACGTTCGGCACGCTCGCGGTGATCGGCGGCGACACCGGCATGTGCGGCGCGCCGATCCTCGCTGCGCGTGCCGCGTTGTTCACCGGCGCGGGAAAGGTGCACGTCGCGTTCATCGGCAGCGGCGCGCCGCCTTACGACCCGCCGCATCCCGAGCTGATGCTCGATCACGCGGACCGCATCGCGCTCGACGCGATGGATGCGTTGTCGGTCGGCTGCGGGATGGGCGTCAGCGACCACGCGCGCGACGTGCTCGCACGCGCGCTGCAACTCGGGGTGCCGATGCTGGTCGACGCCGATGCGCTGAACCTCGTCGCCCGCGACGAAGCGCTCGCCGCGACGATCGCCGCACGCGGCACGCCGTGCGTGCTGACCCCGCATCCGCTGGAAGCCGCACGCCTCCTCGGCACCGATACGCGCACGGTGCAGCGCGACCGCCTCGCGGCGGCGCGTGCGCTCGCCGCGCGCTTCGCGGCCGTCGCGGTGCTCAAGGGCAGCGGCACCGTGATCGCGTCGCCGGACGGCCGCGTCGCGATCAATCCGACCGGCAACGCCGGGCTCGCGACCGGCGGCACGGGGGACGTGCTCGGCGGCATCATCGGCGCGCTGCTCGCGCAGCGTCTGCCGCCGTTCGAAGCGGCGGCGGCGGGCGTCTATCTGCACGGTCTCGCCGCGGACACGCTGAGCGCGCAAGGCGACGGCCCCGCCGGCCTCAGTGCGAGCGAACTCGCGCCGATGGTGCGCAAGCTGATGAACCGGCTCTTCTATCCGCAGCGGGACTGACGCGCGCGGCGTTTTCCTTTAAGCGCACCGTTCGGTTCCGCCCCTTTCTTCTTCGCGAAACCTGCTCGCGGTCGTACGACCTCGCTATACTGACCCTCTCCGCTGGGCGCGGCCACGACGAGCGCGCCGGCATTTTCGCAGCGTGCCGGCCGCCGCCGTCGGCTCCGCAGGCAGCAGGCGCACGCCGCTTATCTCAAGCCATCTCGCCAGACGAACCATGACCACGACTCATTCGCTTCCTGCCTGGTCCGCGCTCCAGGCGCATTACGAACAGATCCGCGATGCACGACTGCGAGACTGGTTTGCTCCCGCCAACGATCCCGCGCCGACCCGCGCCGAACGCTTCACGTTCGCGGGCGCCGGACTCGCGGCCGATTTCTCGAAGAACCGCATCACCGATGCGACGCTGCAGCTGCTGATCCAGCTCGCGCGCGAAGCCGGCGTCGAAGCGCGCCGCGACGCGATGTTCGCCGGCTCGATCGTGAACCCGACCGAAGGCCGCGCGGCGCTGCACACCGCGCTGCGCGCGAGCGACGCGAACGCGCCGTTTCATGCGCAGATCGCGACCGAGCGCGCGAAGATGGCGCGCTTCGCGAACGCCGTGCGCAGCGGCGAATGGACCGGCTACACCGGCAAGCGGATCCGTCACATCGTGAACATCGGCATCGGCGGATCGGACCTCGGGCCGAAGATGGTCGTTCACGCGCTGCAGCACCTCGCGTCGCCCGAACTGAAAACGCACTTCGTCTCGAACGTCGACGGCGCCGACCTGTACCGCGTGATCTCGCAGATCGACCCGGAAGAGACGCTTGCGATCATCGTGTCGAAGACCTTCACGACGCTCGAAACGATGACGAACGCGCTTTCGCTGCGCGACTGGTTCGTAAAGAACGGCTGCACCGAAGCGGGGCTCGCGAAGCATTTCGTCGGCGTGTCCGCGAATCCGGCCGAGGTCGTGAAATTCGGCATCGACGCGGACAACGTGTTCGAGATGTGGGACTGGGTCGGCGGGCGCTACTCGCTGTGGTCGGCGGTCGGCCTGTCGATCATGCTCGCGGTCGGCCCCGAGCAGTTCGACGAACTGCTCGCCGGCGCGCACGACATGGACATGCACTTCCTGTCCACGCCGCTCGAACGCAATCTGCCGGTGCTCTCCGCGATGATCGGCATCTGGTACCGCAACTTCTTCGGCTCGCAAAGCTATCTCGTCGCGCCGTATTCCGAAGCGCTGCACTACTTGCCGTCGTATCTGCAGCAGCTGGAGATGGAGAGCAACGGGAAGTCCGCGCGGCTCGACGGCGCGTTCGTCGACTACCCGACGGCGGCGGTCACGTGGGGCGAGCCGGGCACGAACGGGCAGCACGCGTTCTTCCAGATGCTGCACCAGGGACCGACGATCGTGCCGATCGACTTCATCGCGGTGCTGACGCCCGAGCATCCGCTCGCGAGCCATCATCCGAAGCTGCTCGCGAACTGCTTCGCGCAGAGCGAGGCGCTGATGCTCGGCCGAACCGAAGAAGAAGCGCGCAAGGTGGCGGGCGCGGACAAGCCCGAACTCGTGCCGCACCTGATGTTCCCCGGCAACCGTCCGACGACGACGCTGCTCGTCGACGCGCTCACCGCGCGCTCGCTCGGCGCGCTGATCGCGCTGTACGAGCACAAGGTGCTCGTGCAGGCATCGGTGTGGGACATCAACCCGTTCGATCAGTGGGGCGTGGAGCTCGGCAAGATCCTCGGCAAGGTCGTCGAGGCCGATCTCGGCGCGGCGCCGGCCGATGTGAAGCCGCACGATTCGTCGACGGCCGCGTTGATTGCGCGGGCACGTGCCGCGCTAAAGGGCTGAGGCGTTGAAGAAACGTTCGGGGCGGCTCGCTCAGCGCCCCACCGCGACGCTCGGCGCGTGCGTGACGATGCGGCCCGCCTCGATCGTGACGATCGTATCGCAGCGATGCGCGAGGTCGATGTCGTGCGTGACGAGCACGAGCGTCGCGCCGTTCGTGCGGTTCATCTCGAACATCAGGTCGATCACCGCATGGCCCGTTGCCGCGTCGAGGCTGCCGGTCGGCTCGTCCGCGAACAGCACCGCCGGATGCGTGACGAACGCGCGAGCGAGCGCGACGCGCTGCTGCTCGCCGCCCGACAACAGCTTCGGATAGTGGCGCGTGCGCTGCCCGAGGCCGACGCGCGCAAGCAGCGTACGGGCACGTGCATATGCGTCGCGTGTGGACAGGCCGCCGTGCAGTTCGAGCGGCAACGCGACGTTTTCGAGCGCGGTCAGGTGCGGCATCAGCTGGAACGACTGGAATACGAAGCCGACCGATCCATTGCGCAACGCCGCGCGCTGGTCTTCGTCGAGTTCGGCCAGCTCATGCCCGAGCAGACGAACCGAGCCCGCGCTCGCGCTGTCCAATCCGGCGAGCAGGCCGAGCAGCGTCGACTTGCCCGACCCCGATGCGCCGATGATCGCGACGCTGCTGCCCGCGTCGACGGTGAGATCGATCCCGTCGAGGATCATGAGTTCGCCCGTCGCGTCGGTCACCCGCTTCGACAAGCCCCGCACTTCAATGACAGGATCGCTATTCGTTCGCATGATGAAGCAAAGAAGACGAGTGAAAGCCGCCATATTCGCGGCACTGGTTGGCGTAGTGGCCGTGGTCGGCCTCGATGCGGGCGCGGACGTCGCGCACGCGGCGAATGGGCCGGCGTCCCCCACGGCCGAATCGAAGCCGGTGATCGTCGTGCTCGGCGACAGTCTGTCCGCCGAATACGGCCTGCCGCGCGACACCGGGTGGGTCGCGCTGATGCGTCAGCGACTCGCGGCCGAGAGGCTCGATTATAGCGTCGCGAACGCGAGCATCAGCGGCGACACGACGAGCGGCGGCCTCACGCGCCTGCCGCTCGTGCTGCAGCGGCTCAAGCCGTCGATCGTCGTCATCGAGCTGGGCGCGAACGACGCGCTGCGGGGCGTGCCGCTCGCGACCACCGGGCAGAACCTGCGCACGATGATCGCGCTGATCCGCAAGGCCAACGCGAAACCGGTGCTGGTCGGCATGTACGTGCCGCCGAACTACGGACCGGACTATACGCAGCACTTCCACGCGGTCTACGGGCAGCTGTCGAAGGAATTGCACGTGCCGCTGGTGCCGTTCCTGCTCGCCGGCATCGGCGATCGCCCCGACCTCTTCCAGTCCGACCAGATGCATCCGACCCAGCAGGCACAGCCGCTGCTACTCGATAACGTGTGGCCGACGCTGAAGCCACTGCTTGGCAACGCATCGGCACAATCGACGCCGTCCGTGCCATCAGCCCATTAGCCGGCTGCGTTCGGCGGCAACAGGGTCGCGCTGGCCGACGCTTGCGCGGCGAACCTGACTGGAGGAATACAGCGTGAAATATTTGTCTCTGATCGCGATGACGGCGGCGCTCGCCGCCTGCGCTACCCATCCTGTTCCGCCGGGCACGCAGTCCGTCGGCACGAGCCAGCAGCCGCCCGCCGCGGTTGCGCAGTGCATCGCGCAAAAGTGGTCCGACCGTTCGCAGCAACAGGTCGTCTCGCAGACGGAGCTCGCCAACAACCGCGCCGTCGACGTCTACGTGCCCGGCCAGCAGCCGCCGAACGGCGCCGCGGCAATCGTGCGCCCCGCGTGGTCGAACACCGCGCAAACGTGGGTCGGCTTCCGGGCGGGCGCGGGCGACGCAGGCGGCGAGGCGGCGGGAGACATCAGCGGCTGCCTGTGAGCGCCGCATGGCCCCGCCGGTGCTTCGGCCGACGTTGCGTCTGGCCCGCAGAGACAAAAAACCCCGCGAAATGCGGGGTTTTTTGATGTGATCGCGTAGCGCGGGTCGATGCGTTACTGCCCGTCGCCCCCGTCGCTGTTGCCGTCCGCGGCGCCGAGCGAACCGTACGTCTTCACCTCCGAGCGCGCGCGCAGCGCATCGAGGTAAGCCTGTGCCTGCGCCTGGCCGCTGACCTGCGCGAGCTGGCCTTGCGCCGCTGCGATCCGCGTCGCATCGATCGCCTCGCCGCTCGTCACCGCGTTCACGCGATAGATCGCAAACCCGTCCTTCCCGAGATCGACGCCGACATACGCAGGCAGTTTCTGCGGATCGACCTTGAACACCGCGCTCAGCGCATCCGCCGACAGCCCGTGTGCATCGTTGCGCGCGACCTTCACCGCGGCGGCAAACCCGTCGGTCGACTTCGATTTCTGCAACGCGTCGAGTTTCGCGTGGCCTTGCGTACGGGCCATGTCCGCCGACTGCTGGGCGATCACCCGCTGGCGGACCGCATCCTTCACGTCGGCGAACGCGGGCACCGCAGCCGGCTTGAAGTTCGTCACGCGCGCGGAGATCAGCATGTTGTTGCCGACGTCGATCGCCTGCGTGTTGTTGTGCTGATCCACCGAGTCGCTCGCGAACACCGCTTCGAGGAACTTCGCATTGTTCAGCGGGCTGTCAGGCGGCAGCGACGGATTCGGCTTCGGCGTGACCGTCGCCGTCTGGATCTGCAGATGGAACTTGTCGGCGGCCGGCTGCAGCGTCTTCGACTGCTCGTAGACGGTGGACGTAAAGCCTTCCGTTGCGTCCGAGAACAGTTTGCCTGCCTGCTGCGCTTTCACCTCGGCGGCGATCGTCGGCTTCACGTCGTCGAACGGCTTCGTGACGGCCGGCTTCACGTCGGTCACCTTGACGATGTGATAACCGAAGTCCGACTGGATCACGTTGCTGATCTCGTCTTTCTTCAATGCGAACACCGCGTTGTCGAACGCGTCGCCGCCTGCGATCATCCCGCGGCCGAAGTAGCCGAGGTCGCCGCCCTTCGGCGCGGAGCCCGGATCCTGCGACTCGCGCTGCGCGATCTGCGCGAACTGATCCGGATGCGCCTTCACTTCGGCGAGAATCGACGCCGCCTTCTGTTGCGCCGCCTTGCGATCGGCGTCGCTGGCGTCCTTCGACACCGCGACCAGGATGTGGCTCGCGCGCACCTGCTCGGCGGTCTGGAATCGCTTGATGTTGTCGTTGTAGAACTGCTTGAGGTCCGCGTCGCTCGGCTGCGTCGACGCGGCAACCGTCTCCGGCGACAGCACCAGGTACTGGATCTGCGCGGTCGCGGGCGTAGCGAACTCGTTACGGTGCGCGTCGTAGTAAGCCTGCAGTTGCGCATCGGTCGGCTGCACCTTCGACGCGAAGTCGGACGCATGGAAAACCAGCGCCTGCACGTCGCGCTGCTGCAGACTCAACTCCGAAAGATGCTGCGCGACCGACTTCGGCGTGAATGCCGTGCCGATGATCGCGGCCGGCAGCTGTTGCGTCGCGATGCTGTAGCGCACGCGCTCGTCGTACTGCTCAGGCGTCATGCCTTGCATCGCGAGCAGTTCCTTGTAGCGGTCGAGATCGATCGACCCGTCCGGCTTCTTCAGCGACGAGATCACCGGGTCGGCGAGCAGCGCGCGGCGCACCGCTTCATCCGATGCGGTGAGGTGCAGACGCTGCGTTTCGCCGGCGAGCACGCGTTGCTGGATCAGCCCTTCGAGCACGTCCTGGCGGTGCTGCGGCGTGTCGAAGGTGCTCGCGTCGAAATTCGAGCCCAACATCTGGCGAGCCTGATCGAGTTGCGCGCGCGCGGCGCTATCGTATTCGGCCCGTGTGATCTTGTGTCCGTTGACGCTCGCGACGTTCGCGCTTTCGTCGAAGAAGCCCCGGAAACCCTGAATGCCGACAAAGCCAAGCCCCGGCAACACTACCAGGAGCAGCATGAACATCATCAGCCGTTTGTGATTGCGGAAAAAATCGAGCATGCGTGACAGACCGAATTGGGGCGCCGGAAAACAGAACGCCCGATATTACAACAGCGGGCAATAAAAAAGGCGAACCTCAGGTTCGCCTCTACATTCTTTCGTCGCGGTTTCGTTGTTGTGTCGTTGTGAGCGAACTGGCGGAGCGGACGGGGCTCGAACCCGCGACCCCCGGCGTGACAGGCCGGTATTCTGACCAACTGAACTACCGCTCCGTGCGTTTTGCTGCGCTCTTTCCTGCCGCTTCTTGCTGCACGAGCCGCTTGAACGGCGGATGTGCCTGAAACTGAACCGCGACTGAACCGCATGTGAGCCACGCATGAGCCGCAGACCCATCGCGCGTTAAACCGCGCGCGGTGAACCGCAAAGCTGGTGGGTGCTGAGAGGCTCGAACTCCCGACCTACGCCTTGTAAGGGCGCCGCTCTACCAACTGAGCTAAGCACCCAGCGTTACGATTCTTGCTGCGAGTCTTTCCTGGTGCTCGCGACCCAGTCGCATCGCTCCAACGAGAGCCCGCTAGTTTAGCGCATCTTTCAGCGCTTTACCAGGCCTGAATTTCGGAACCTTCGCGGCCTTGATCTTGATTGCCGCGCCGGTGCGCGGGTTACGTCCCGTACGCGCCGTACGCTTGCCGACCGCGAACGTTCCAAACCCGACCAGCGTCACCGTACCGCCCTTCTTCAAGGTCGTCTTGACGCCGCCGATCACGGCGTCGAGTGCGCGGCCCGCGGCAGCTTTCGAGATGTCAGCCTGCTGAGCGATGTGGTCGATCAATTCCGTTTTATTCATTCCAGCCCCCGAGAATGTGTTTGGGCAATCGTGATGACGCAAGCCGCGCCGGGAAAAAACGAAGCCGGCGCTCTCCGGCGCCGGGCTCGCACATTAGAAGGGGCACAATTACACGTGTCAAGCGGGGTTGCGCCGGATGACGCTCGCACCGCCGTTTCGACGCGCGAACTGCGCGGCCATAAAAAAACCCGCGGCATGAAAACCGCGGGTTTTGGCTCAGGTCCGCCGCGCGAAAGCGCGCGGGAACAAGGGCATCAGTGCTTGACGACTTCGCCGGCCGTGGCGTCCTTCGACGCGTCGGCAACCGGTGCGTCGGCAGCCTTCGCTTCTTCTTCCGGCAGCGCCTCCGGCACGCGTTCGAGCGCCAGTTCGAGCACCTTGTCGATCCAGCGGACCGGCACGATCTCGATCGCGTTCTTCACGTTGTCCGGAATTTCCGCGAGATCCTTCACGTTCTCTTCCGGAATCAGCACGAGCTTGATGCCGCCACGATGCGCGGCCAGCAGCTTCTCCTTCAGCCCGCCGATCGGCAGCACTTCGCCGCGCAGCGTGATTTCGCCCGTCATCGCAACGTCGGCGCGCACCGGAATGCCGGTCAGCACGGACACCAGCGCGGTCGTCATCGCGATACCGGCGGACGGACCGTCCTTCGGCGTCGCGCCTTCCGGCACATGGATGTGGATGTCCTGCTTCTCGAACGCCTCGTCCTTGATGCCGAGACGACGCGAGCGCGAGCGCACCACCGAGCGAGCCGCTTCGACCGACTCCTTCATCACGTCGCCAAGCGAACCCGTGCGGATTACGTTGCCCTTGCCGGGCATCACCGCCGCTTCGATCGTCAGCAGGTCGCCGCCGACTTCCGTCCACGCGAGGCCCGTGACCTGACCGATCTGGTTTTCCTTCGCAGCGAGGCCGAAGTCGTACTTGCGCACGCCAAGGAACGTGTCGAGGTTGCCGCCATCGACCGTCACCGCGCCTTCCGCCTTCTTCAGCAGCAGCATCTTCACGACCTTGCGGCAGATCTTCGATACTTCGCGCTCAAGCGAACGCACGCCCGCCTCACGCGTGTAGTAGCGAATGATGTCGCGGATCGCCTGTTCGGTGACCTCGACCTCGCCCGCCTTCAGGCCGTTGTTCTTCTTCTGCTTCGGCAGCAGGTAGCGCAGCGCGATGCTGACCTTCTCGTCTTCCGTATAGCCCGACAGACGGATCACTTCCATCCGGTCGAGCAGCGGCGGCGGGATGTTCAGCGAGTTCGACGTCGCGACGAACATCACATCCGACAGGTCGAAGTCCACTTCGATGTAGTGGTCCGCGAACGTATGGTTCTGTTCGGGGTCCAGCACTTCGAGCAGCGCCGACGACGGATCGCCGCGGAAATCCATGCCCATCTTGTCGACTTCGTCGAGCAGGAAGAGCGGATTGCGCACGCCGACCTTCGTCAGGCTCTGCAGGATCTTGCCGGGCATCGAACCGATGTACGTGCGACGGTGGCCGCGGATCTCGGCTTCGTCACGCACGCCGCCCAACGCCATGCGCACGAACTTGCGGTTCGTTGCACGGGCAATCGACTGGCCGAGCGACGTCTTGCCGACGCCCGGAGGTCCGACGAGGCACAGGATCGGCGCCTTCACCTTGTCCACGCGCTGCTGGACCGCGAGGTATTCGAGAATGCGCTCCTTCACCTTCTCGAGACCGTAGTGGTCTTCATCCAGTACCGTTTCGGCGTTCGACAGGTCGTTGTTGACCTTGCTCTTCTTGCGCCACGGCAGCCCGATCAGCGTGTCGATGTAGTTGCGCACGACCGTCGCTTCGGCCGACATCGGCGACATCAGCTTCAGCTTCTTCAGCTCGGCATCGGCCTTCTTCTTCGCTTCCTTCGGCATGCGCGCAGCGGTGATGCGCTTCTCGAGCTCCTCGAGATCCGCGCCTTCCTCGCCCTCGCCCAGTTCCTTCTGGATCGCCTTGACCTGCTCGTTCAGGTAGTACTCGCGCTGGCTCTTCTCCATCTGACGCTTCACGCGCCCACGGATGCGCTTTTCGACCTGAAGGATGTCGATCTCGGCTTCGAGTTGCGCGAGCAAATGCTCGAGACGCTCGACGACCGGGAACATTTCCAGGATGTGCTGCTTCTGATCGAGCTTCAGCGGCAGGTGCGCGGCGATCGTGTCAGCGAGACGCCCGGCTTCGTCGATGCCCGACAGCGACGTCAGGATCTCAGGCGGGATCTTCTTGTTCAGCTTCACGTACTGGTCGAACTGCGACACGATCGCGCGACGCAGCGCCTCGGTTTCGGCGCTATCGGCGTGGTCGGGTTCGAGCGGCATCACTTCGCACGAGAACTGGGTTTCCTGTTCCTCGATCGACAGCGTCTTTGCCCGTTGCAGCCCCTCGACGAGCACCTTCACGGTGCCGTCGGGCAGCTTCAGCATCTGCAGGATGTTCGCGATACATCCTGTTTCGTACATGTCCTTTTCGGTCGGCTCGTCCTTGGCGGCGGTTTTTTGCGCGACCAGCATGATGTGCTTGCCGCCCTCCATCGCCACTTCGAGAGCCTTGATCGACTTCGGCCGGCCCACGAAGAGGGGAATCACCATATGCGGGAAAACTACGACGTCACGCAGCGGGAGCAGCGGGAGCGTGGTGCGTTCCGGCGGGAGGAGTTGGGTTCCTGACATTTCATTTCCCCATGAGTGGAATCAATTCGTTCGGTAGATGAGGCCAGCGGTAACGATTGCAAGCCTCCAGCGTGTGGGAAAAGTTCAGTGACACCAAAAAAGTACGCCTTCGACCACAAGGTAAACGAAAAAGCCGTTCATTCCATGCATGAACGGCTTTTTCCCGGAACTCTTTAGCCGATCACAATCAGTTCGATCCGGCGACCTTCGGCGCGTCCTCGTAGATCAGGAGCGGCTTGCCGTCGCCGTCGATCACATTGTCGTCGATGATCACCTTGCTGACTCCTTTCATCGCCGGCAGCTCGTACATCACATCGAGCAACGCCTGTTCCAGAATCGATCGCAGCCCCCGGGCGCCCGTCTTGCGGCGGATCGCCTTGCGGGCGACCGCCTGCAGCGCAGCCGGGCGGATCTCGAGTTCGACACGTTCCATCCCGAACAGTTTGTGATACTGCTTCACGAGCGCGTTCTTCGGCTCGACGAGAATCTTCATCAGCGCTTCTTCGTCGAGCTTGCCGAGTGTCGCCACCACCGGCAGACGGCCGATCAGCTCGGGAATCAGGCCGAACTTGATCAGATCTTCCGGCTCCACCTCGCGCAGCACTTCGCCCGCATCGCGCTCCTGCTTGCTCTTCACGCTCGCGCCGAAGCCGATGCCGGTCTTTTCAGTCCGGTCGGTGATGACTTTTTCGAGCCCGTCGAACGCGCCGCCGCAGATGAACAGGATATTCGTCGTGTCGACCTGGATGAAATCCTGGTTCGGATGCTTGCGCCCGCCCTGCGGCGGCACCGACGCCATCGTGCCCTCGATCAGCTTCAGCAGCGCCTGCTGCACGCCCTCGCCGGACACGTCGCGCGTGATCGATGGGTTGTCGGACTTGCGGCTGATCTTGTCGATTTCATCGATGTAGACAATGCCGCGCTGGGCCTTGTCGACCTCGTAGTTGCAGTTCTGCAGCAGCTTCTGAATGATGTTCTCGACGTCCTCGCCGACGTAACCGGCTTCGGTCAGCGTCGTCGCGTCGGCGATGACGAACGGCACGTTCAGAAGGCGCGCGAGCGTCTGCGCGAGCAGCGTCTTGCCCGAGCCGGTCGGCCCGATCAGCAGGATGTTGCTCTTCGAGAGCTCGATGTCGTCCTTCTTGTCGAGGTGCTTGAGCCGCTTGTAGTGGTTGTACACCGC
Source organism: Paraburkholderia sp. (assembly GCA_035492135.1). Classification (GTDB taxonomy): domain Bacteria; phylum Pseudomonadota; class Gammaproteobacteria; order Burkholderiales; family Burkholderiaceae; genus Paraburkholderia. Next base: position 19,324 of record DATJJN010000135.1, read on the forward strand.
CACGGCGAGAATCTTCTTCGCGCGCTCCTGGCCGATCACGTATTGATCGAGGATCTCGCGGATTTCCTGCGGGCTCGGGAGGTCGGAGCGTGACAGCGCCGCGTCGACGCCTGCGCCGGCCGCCTCGTCACGAATGATCTCGTTGCACAGGTCGATGCACTCGTCGCAGATGAACACCGACGGCCCTGCAATCAGCTTCTTGACTTCATGCTGGCTTTTGCCGCAGAACGAGCAATACAACAGCTTTTCGCTGTTAGAACCTTTCTTGTCCGCCATGGATGAATGAGCCTCCGGACACTCTGTTACATGATACGCCGTTTGCCCCGTCCCCGCGGGAGGGGGCAGCGTGAACCGCTTGCTGTGACGGCGTGGGGGCCGCAGGCGCGAAGCGCTAAGTCTGATTATTCCATAAGGTCCACGTCGCAACCGCACCCCACCTCGCCCGTGAAAACACCGATCCGAAACTGGTGCCAGGTCATGCGGGGCGGCTCGCCGGGCCCCGACAGACCCCGGTCACGACGTCAGCCGACAATGCGGGTCACGTTCGCGCGTCATTGGACGCAACGCGCGGACGCCAATCACGGACGCTTGTGCAGCACCTGGTCGATGAGCCCGTAAGCCTGTGCGTCGTCGCCGGACATGAAGTTGTCGCGATCCGTGTCCCGCGCGATGCGCTCGACCGGCTGGCCGGTGTGGCTCGCGAGCAACTGGTTCAGGCGCTCCTTCAGGTACAGGATTTCACGTGCCTGGATTTCGATGTCCGACGCCTGCCCGCGCGCGCCGCCCAGCGGCTGGTGGATCATCACGCGCGAGTTCGGCAGCGCAAAGCGCTTGCCCTTCGCGCCCGATGCGAGCAGGAACGCGCCCATGCTCGCCGCGAGACCCATACAAAGGGTCGAAACATCCGGCTTGATGAACTGCATCGTGTCGTAGATCGCCATGCCCGCGGACACCGACCCGCCCGGGCTATTGATATACAGGCTGATGTCCTTGTCCGGGTTTTCGCTTTCCAGGAACAGCAACTGGGCGACGACGAGGTTCGCCGTCTGGTCGTTCACTTCGCCGACGAGGAACACCACGCGCTCCTTCAGCAGGCGCGAGTAGATGTCATACGAACGTTCGCCGCGGCCACTCGTCTCGACGACGATCGGCACGAGCCCCAGCGCCTGCGGTTCCAGATCACGCGAGGCGTGTGACGTCAACGTATCCAGCGATTGGGCGCGAATGGTCATGCGATGAATCCTCTTCGGGAAAGTTCTTCTGTTACCGGGTACCGACGATGGCGACGATAGCGACTATTGGCGGTATGGCGACGCGCCCCGTGCAATTCAACCCTGTCGGCCGCAGGGTTGAATCGGCGAATGCAAAAACGGCGTGCTGGCCGTCGCTCCGACGGCCAGCACGCCGTTCGGGCGACGTGTTACGCCTGCGCCGTTGCGCTTGCCAGTTCCTCGAAGCTCACCTGCTTGTCCGTCACCTTGGCCTTGCCGAGCACGAAGTCGACGACATTCGATTCGACGACGAACGCTTCCATTTCGGCGAGGCGCTGCTGGTTCGAATAATACCAGCGGACGACTTCCTTCGGGTCTTCGTAGCTTTTGGCGAATTCGTCGACTTCGGCGCGGATCTGCTCCGGCTTCGCCTGCAGTTCGTTCGCCTTCACGAGTTCGGCCAGCACGAGGCCGAGCTTCACGCGACGCTCGGCCTGCTCGCGGAACATTTCGGCCGGGATCGGCGCGTCCTTCGCATTCGGCACGCCGCGCTGCGCGAGGTCCTGACGAGCCATCTCGACGAGGCGCTCCTGATCCTGCTCGATCAGCGCCTTCGGCACGTCGAGTTCGGCGATCTTCAGCAGTGCGTCCATCACCTGGTTCTTCACGATCGACTGCGTACGGCGCTTCGCTTCGCGCTCGAGGTTTTCCTTGATTTCGCCGCGCATCTTCGCGAGATCGCCGTCGGCCACGCCGAGCGACTTCGCGAATTCCGCGTCGATTTCCGGCAGATGCGGCCACTCGATCTTCTTGATCGTGATGGTGAACTTCGCGGTCTTGCCGGCGACGTCCTTGCCGTGATAGTCGTCCGGGAACTTCAGGTCGAACTCGCGCGACTCGCCGGCTTTCAGGCCGAGCGCCGCCTGCTCGAATTCCGGCAGCATGCGGCCTTCGCCGAGCACGAACGCGAAGTCTTCCGCGCTGCCGCCCGGGAATGCGACGTCGTCGATCTTGCCGACGAAGTCGAGCGTCACGCGGTCGCCGTTCTGCGCCGCCGCGTCGGCACCGCCGTCGCCGTGCTCGCCGGCTTCGCCGCGTGCGTGGAAATGCACGCGCTGCTTGCGCAGGATGTCGAGCGTGCGGTCGATCTCGGCGTCGCTGATCGTCGTGGTCGTGCGTTCGATTTCCGCGCTCGACACGTCGCCGAGCTTCACTTCCGGATACACCTCGAACGTCGCGTCGAACGCGTATGCGCCTTCGGCCGCATCGGTCTTCGGGCTGAAGCTCGGCTGGCCCGCGACGCGCAGGTTCTCCGCGCGGCTGATGTCGAAGAATTCCTTGCCGACCTTGTCGCTCAGCACTTCGGCTTCCACCTGGCCCGCGTACTGCTGCGTGACCATCTTCAGCGGCACCTTGCCCGGACGGAAACCCGGCATGCGCACGTTCTTCGCGAGTTGGCGGATGCGGGACTCCACTTCCTTCTGCACGGCGTCCTTCGGCAGGGAAATCGTCACGCGGCGTTCGAGCTTGCCGAGGTTTTCAACAACGTTAGCCATGGCTTCAATCGTCCTAAAATTATTCGAGCGAATCAGTAGTCTTTGCTTTGTCGCAGTCCGTTGGAGCAGGCCGTCTCGAGCTTGCTGCCGCATCGAGGGTCCAGCCGGGTTTCAGCCGGGTTTCAGCCTGGTGTCCGCCCGCACGTCCGGTTCGCCCTGCTTCGAGCCCGGGCTGCGCCAACGCCTGCGTCTCTTGCAGTATCTCTCTGCAGCGTCTCCCGCTTACCGCCTGCGCCCGGTTCTGGGGCACCCGCGGCACGGTCTTTTGAAAAAGAGCCAAATATTCTAGCAAACTATTTCCGCCGCCAAGCGGAATTGCCGTGGAGGGCGGCCTCCCGCACGGCACCGGCATTCTCGCAGGCGTGGCAGACACGACCGGGGAACAAGTACCGGCTCGCCATGCGTTGCTGATAAGCTAGCGCTCGCACGAGACCCGAGCGGTCTCTGACGAACCACAACCTACGTCACCAGATCGAGACACCATGCCCAATCCACCGTCCGCTTCCGCTGTTGCCCCTGTCGTCGTGATCGCGCCGGACTCGTTCAAAGGATCACTCAGCGCGAGCGAAGTGGCCGAATCGATCGCGACCGGCATTCGCCGTGCCCGCGCCGACGCGCAGATCCGGCTGTGCCCGATGGCCGACGGCGGCGAAGGCACGCTCGACGCGATGCTCTCCTGCGGCGGCGAACGCCGCACGCTGCGCGTGCGCGGTGCGGCCGGGCCGGCGCTCGACGCGGCAGTCGGCCTGCTGCCGGACGGCAGCGCGATCGTCGAGACCGCGCAGATCGTCGGCATCACCGACCCGGTCGGGATGGGCGTGCCGGTCGACAAGCGCGACACGCGCGGGATGGGCGAAGCGATTCGCACACTGCTCGACGACGGCGTGCGGCACTTCTATGTCGCGCTCGGCGGAAGCAGCACGAACGACGGCGGCGCGGGCCTGCTCTCGGGCCTCGGGATGCAGCTCTACGATGCGAACGACGTACCGCTCGAACCCACGCCCGACGCACTCGCCCGCGCGGTCCGCGTCGATGTTTCCGCACTCGATCCGCGGCTCGCGCAGGCATCGTTCGTTGCGATGTCCGACGTCGACAATCCGCTGACGGGCGACCACGGCGCGACCGCTATCTTCGGACCGCAGAAAGGCGTCGGCGCCGAGCAGATCCCGGTGGTCGACGCGGCACTGTCGCGCTTCGCCGATCTGCTCGAAACGGCGCTCGACCGTCACGAACGCAACGAGCCCGGCGCCGGCGCGGCAGGCGGCCTCGGCTTCGCGTTGCGGATGCTCGGCGCAAGCTTCGAGCCGGGCGCGGAAGTCGTCGTTCGACAGATCGGTCTCGATGCGGCGCTTCGCGACGCCGACTGGCTGATCACCGGCGAAGGTCGCTCGGATCTGCAGACGCTGCATGGCAAGGCACCGTACATCGCGTGCCGGCATGCGACGGCGGCGGGCGTTCCGGCGACGCTGCTGTCGGGCGCCGTCGACGCCGCCGCGCTGCCGAAGCTCGCGGAACATTTCAGCGGATGCTTCTCGCCGGCCCCCGGCCCGATCACGCTCGACGTCGCGATCCGCGATGCCGCGACGCTGCTCGCAAACGAAGCCGAACAACTGACGCGTCTGAAATTCGGCACGCGCTGAACGCGGGCTGAAATGAGGATTCGGCACGCGCTGAACTCGCTGTGAAATGAAGAATGACTGGCCTCATGTGCGAATGCGGTGAACCGCTCATACCGGAGCATCGGCCCGCACGATGATGCGCCCAACGCGTTGACCCGCGGACCGGTTCGGGGAAGAATCGCAAAAATACGCGCTTTACCTCGCGCGAACCACACGCAACCAGGAAAACCATGAAGGCTCCCAGAAGGTCCGGGCTGGAACAATTCTTGACCTATCGACTCCACATCTTGAACAAGCTGTCGGAGCGCGGCAGCAGCGAGCGCTATCAGGCGAAGCTCGGCATCACATTGCCGGAGGCGCGGCTGATCGCAGCGGTCGGCTCGTTCGGGCCGTTCTCGGTGATGGAACTCGCCCGTCACGCGAATCTCGACAAGAGCCAGGCGAGCCGCGCGGCCGACGCGCTGATGCGGCGCGGGCTGATGCGTCGCGATGCGAGCGAACAGGATGGCCGGCTCGTGCTCGTGTCGCTGACACCCGAGGGCCGCGCGCTATATCGGCGCGTGATGCCGGTCGCCCGCAAGCTGAACACCGATTTCTTCGCGTGCCTCGACGAGCGGGAGCGCAACGCACTCGACCAGATTCTCGACAAGCTGATCGTCAACGCGACCGCGCAAGACTAGGCGGATCGCATCCGGCGGGCCATGTTTGCGAAGGTTCGAAGTCCCGATCAACATGGCGTCCCGAGGTGGCGAAGATGACGCGCCGGCAACGAAAAAGGCCGCGTATCTCGCGATACGCGGCCTTGCTTTTCGTGGTGCGTGAGGCCGGACTCGAACCGGCACGGAGTTGCCCCCGTCAGGACCTAAACCTGGTGCGTCTACCAATTTCGCCACTCACGCAGGCATCTTTTTCGACTGCGGCGCCAGCCGGCGCAACGCTGCACAGGCAGCGACCCGCTGCGCAGGTCATCGAAACCGTCGCGGCTTCGCAGACTGCTGCGCTGTCTGCCAGCCGTGTTCCGTCGCCGCCGCTTGCTGCAGTATCGCGCGGCATGGCAGGACGTGCGAGCGCGAGATTCTAACCGATTGCCCTGCGCTTGTCTGCATGCGCAGTCGTCGCGCGATGCTAGAATCGCCCGTTCGGCGCGGCACCGCGCCCGAACACCGCGACACCGCGCGCCCTTCTTCCATTTGCCGTGAACTTCGACGACTACTGCCAGCAAAAGGCAGCCCCACCCGGATCGAGCACCTACTACGCGCTGCGGCAGGCAAGCGTCGCGCGCCAGCCGCTGATCGCCGCGCTGTTCGCGCTGCGCCGCGAACTGGAAGAAACCGCGAAGGAAACCAGCGACCCGACCATCGGCCGCACGAAACTCGCGTGGTGGCAAAAGGAGCTGGCCGCGTTCGCCGAAGGGAACGCTTCGCATCCGGTCACCCAGGCGCTCGCGAAGCATCTGCCCGACCCGCGGGCCGAATATCCGGCGTTGCAGACGCTCGTCGCCGGCTTCGAGATGGATCTCGACCAGGCGCGCTATCTCGACTTCGCGAATCTGCGTCGCTACATCGACGGCGTGGGCGGCGCGTTCGCGGCACTGATCGCCCGGGTGAGCGCGAACGAGCCTGGCGATGCCGCGCGCTGGTCGGTCCCGCTCGGCAACGCGCTGATGCTCGCGCAGTTCGTGCCGGAGATCGGCAACGATGCGCGTCACGGACGCATCTATGTGCCGATCGACGAATTGCAGCGCTACAACGTCACCGCCGCCGATCTGATCAACCGCCGGTACAGCGATGCGTTCACCGAACTAATGCAGTTTCAGACGGCACGGGCACGCGACGCGCTGTACGCGGCGCTCGACGCGATGCCCGCCGCCGAGCGCCGCGCGCAACGCACGCTGCGCGCGCAGGCGGCGCTGTCGCTCGCGCTGCTGGACGAGATCGAACGCGAACGCTTCCAGGTGCTGCATCAGCAGATCGTGCTGACGCCGATCCGCAAGCTGTGGATCGCATGGCGCGCCGCGCGGCGCGCGTGAGCGCCAGGTCACGCAGCGCTGCGCGCAGTCAGACGCTCAGTAGCGGCAGCGGATCGAAGCGCTGCTGCAACACCGACCGTGGATCGAGCCCCCACCACGAACCCAGCACCGTGGCATAGATCCGCCTGAAGTCGACGCCGACCGGCAGATGACCGTTGCCGTCGATGTGTGCAACGCGCGGGGCGTCGCCGTACAGCCCGCCGCGCACGCGGCCGCCCGTTACGAAATGCGCGGCCACCGTGCCATGATCGGTGCCGAGGCGGTCGTTCTCCCGCACATTGCGGCCGAACTCCGAATAAGTGACGATCAGCGTGCGGTGCCAGCAGCCCATTTCGACGAGCGCGTCGCGCATGGCCATCATGCCGGTCGCGAACTCGGCGAGCAGCGCCGCATGACGATCCGGCTGATTGCAGTGCGTGTCGAAACCGTTCAGCGTCAAACGGATCGCCGGCACGCGTTGTTCATTATTGCTCGCCGCGAGCGCTTCCATCGCTGTCCTGATCGATGCGCCGAACCGGCCCGGCGGAAACGTCGACCTCAATGCACGCGCGGCATCGGAAGGCACAAGCGCCAGCGTGCGAGCGCCGTTTGCGAACGGGCCCTTCTCCGCACTGCCGAGCACGATGCCGTCGGCGGCGAAGCCCGTGGGCACCGGACGCTGCGCGAACGCGCGAGCGAGCCAGCCATCGCGCAGATACTGCTGGGGATGCGATGCGGTCTCCCAGATCTCGATCGACCGGAAGTGGGACAGATTCGGCTGCGCGTAGCCGACGCCCTGCACGATCGCGAGCTGCTGTGAGCGCCACAGCGGCATCAACGGGGCGAGCGACGGATGAAGCGCCGTGTGTTCGTCGAGCGCGATCGCCGCATCGCGGCGAACCGCAACGCGAGGACGATAGCGGTAATACAGCGGATCGGCGAACGGTACGACCGTGTTCAACGCATCGTTGCCGCCCTTCAGTTCGACGAGGATCAGCAGGTTGTCGTATCCGCGCGAAAGCGCGTCGCTCTGAGCGGGGCCTGCCCCGTCTTGCGCACACGCGATGCGAGACAGCGACCACGATGCGCCCGCCACGGCCGCTGCCGCGAGAAAATCGCGTCGCTTCATTGTTGTTCACCTGGCGCTGTGCACATCGCGTGTGTTCGTCCCGAGATTGGCCCCATACGCGATTGTTCACGCGACGAACGGGTGAATGTGGTCAGACCGGGACGAAATCCGCGCGACGCGCATCAACGCTTGTACAGTTCGCGGACCGCGTCTTCGATGTGTTGCCGCAGCAGGCGGCGCTCTTCGGGCGTCATGTGGCCGTCGCGGCGACGCTGGTCGAGATCGGGAGGGACGGCGTCGCGTGACGCCGGTTCGGGTGCGTTGCGGTCCGTGGGTAACGTGCCGCGCATCCGCAGCATCGTTCGCGCGTTATTGTTTGCGCGGGCGGGCAGCCGCTGGGTGTCGGCCTTCGCGGAAAAGGACTGAGCGTGGGACGGAACCGGCGCGAGAATCACCGCGACCGCACTGGCTGACGCCAACCCGATCATCACGCGGCGCATTCGAGGCCCGGCTCCTCCCTTCATCTTGTTCCCTTCGTGACGCGCCAAACGGATACCTTGATTGCGTGTGCAAACCCGTTTCGGAGCGGGCGTAAAGTTTAAAAAAGTCTTTAAGTCGGATGAAGTATCCACCGAACGGCGTCCTTCCGTAAAGGAGTCTAACGAGCGGTGCTTTACGCCGTCGCACAGCGCGGGTAAATTTTGTAACTGACTGTAACCCGTCGGCGAGTGCAAACTCGCTCCCATTTGCAATCGCGCTAAGATGCCGGGCATGGAAACGAAGAACCCCTCGAAAATTCTCGTCGTCGACGACGATCCGCGCTTGCGCGATCTGCTTCGACGTTACCTTGGCGAACAGGGCTTTAACGTCTACGTCGCCGAAAACGCCCCCGCCATGAACAAGCTGTGGGTGCGCGAACGGTTCGATCTGCTCGTGCTCGACCTGATGCTGCCCGGCGAGGACGGCCTGTCGATCTGCCGGCGCCTGCGCGGCAGCAACGACCGCACGCCGATCATCATGCTCACCGCGAAGGGCGAGGACGTGGACCGCATCGTCGGCCTCGAAATGGGGGCGGACGACTATCTGCCGAAGCCTTTCAATCCGCGCGAGCTGGTCGCTCGCATTCACGCGGTGCTGCGCCGCCAGGCGCCGTCGGAACTGCCGGGCGCGCCGTCCGAAACCACCGAAGTGTTCGAGTTCGGCGAATTCGCGCTGAACCTTGCCACGCGCACGCTGACGAAGGCCGGCCAGGAAATACCGCTCACCACCGGCGAATTCTCCGTGCTTAAGGTGTTCGCACGTCACCCGCGCCAGCCGCTGTCGCGCGAGAAGCTGATGGAACTCGCGCGCGGCCGCGAATATGAAGTGTTCGACCGCAGCCTCGACGTCCAGATCTCCCGCCTGCGCAAGCTGATCGAGCCGGACCCAGGCAGTCCGCGCTTCATCCAGACCGTCTGGGGCCTCGGCTACGTGTTCATTCCCGATGGTGCAGCCTGACGGGAACGTCCCGTTCGGGACGCGCAGTAGCATCTCTCCGTGGCTATCTGACAGGAAGGGTTCATGCGGATCGACCGGCGTCTGCTGACGCTCGCATTCGGCGGTCTCTTCTGGCGGACCTTCCTGCTGATCGCGTTGCTGATCGCGGTCAGCCTCGCGGCCTGGTTCCAGAGCTTTCGCGTGATCGAGCGCGAGCCGCGCGCGCAGCGCGTCGCGCTGCAGCTCGTCGCGATCGTCAAGTTGACGCGCACCGCTCTGCTCTATTCCGATCCCGATCTGCGCCGCGCGCTGCTGCAGGACCTCGAGAGCAACGAGGGCGTGCGCGTGTATCCGCGCGAAGCCTCCGACAAGTACAAGCTGCAGCCGAACGAGTCGCTGAACCGGCTGATCGAGCATGACATCCGCGGCCGGCTCGGCGACGACACGGTCATCGCGCAGTCGGTCAACGGCATCCCGGGCGTGTGGATCAGCTTCAAGATCGACGAAGACGACTACTGGGTCGCGCTCGATCGCGATCAGCTCGACAGCGTCACCGGCCTGCAATGGGCGGGCTGGGGCCTCTTTGCGCTCGGCTTGTCGCTGTTCGGCGCGGCGTTCATCACGAGTCTCGTGAACCGGCCGTTCGCGCGCCTCGCGCTCGCGGCGCGGCGCGTCGGCTCGGGGCAGCAGCCGGAGCCGCTCCCCGAGCGCGGGATGGGCGTCGCCGCCGAGACGAACCGCAGCTTCAACCAGATGGTGCGCGACCTCGCGCAGCTCGATGCGGATCGTGCGCTGATGCTCGCGGGCATCTCGCACGATCTGCGCACGCCGCTTGCGCGTCTGCGGCTGGAAACGGAGATGAGTCCGTCCGACCAGACCACGAAGGACGCGATGATCGACGACATCGAACAGATGGACATGATCATCGGCCGCTTCCTCGACTATGCGCGGCCCGCGCAGCGCATGGCCGAGCGCGTCGACCTGTCGGTCATCGCGAGCGAGATCGCCGGGCGGATGGCCACCGAGGACGGCATGCGGCTCGTCACGCGGCTTGCGCCGTCGGCGCTGATCGATGCGAACGACACCGACATGCGCCGCGTCGTCGGCAACCTGATCGAGAATGCACGCAAGTACGGGATCAGCGACACCGACGGCATTCCGCACATCATGGTCGAGACGCGCGTGTCGCATTCGCGTGTGGAGCTGTCCGTCGTCGACGAGGGTCCCGGCATTCCCGACGACCAGCTGCCGCTCGTCACGCGGCCGTTCTATCGCGTCGACACCGCGCGCACGCAGGCGAACGGCACGGGGCTCGGGATGGCGATCGTGCAGCGGCTCGTCAGCCGCTATCGCGGCGCGCTGCGCCTGCGAAACCGCACGCCGGGCCCCGGGCTCGAAGTGACGATCGAGTTCCCGCTCGCGAAGGGGCTCACGTAGCGTCGGCAGCGCTCACGCAACGGCCTGGCTGGCGGCATGCAGCGACGCTGCGTGCCCGCGCAACTTCCTTTCATCCGTACAGGAGGTTCTGCATGAAAACCGTGGGCGACAAACTCGAAGCCTTCACCGTCAGCGCGGCGAAGCCCGGCTTCAATCTTCCGGAAGAACGCGGCGAATCGGCGTTCGAGGAGATCACCGAGCAATCGTTCTCCGGCAAGTGGAAGGTCATCTATTTCTATCCGAAGGACTTCACGGTCGTGTGCCCGACCGAGATCGTCGAGTTCGCGAAGCTGCAACGCGAATTCGAGCGTCGCGACGCGGTGCTGATGGGCGGCAGCGTCGACAACGAGTATGTGAAGCTCGCGTGGCGCCGCGAGAACAAGGACCTCGACCGGCTGAACCACTATGCGTTCGGCGACGTGAAAGGCGAACTGATCGACCAGCTCGGCGTGCGCGACAAGGAAGCCGGCGTTGCGCTGCGCGCGACGTTCATCGTCGACCCGGACAACGTGATCCAGCACGTGTCGGTGAACAACCTGAACGTCGGCCGAAATCCCGACGAAATCCTGCGTATCCTCGACGGCCTGAAGACGGGCGTGCCGTGCGCGTGCAACCGCCCCATCGGCGGCGCGACCGCCTGATCGACGCCGCGCGCGTCACGCCGTCGGCTCCGCCGACGCGCGTATCGGCAGCCGGTGGCGGATCGCGGCTTCGGCCGGCTTCTTCCATTCGAGGATCCGTTTTTCGAGCAGTTGCCACGACAGATGCGCGAGCAGCAACGCGAGCGCGAACTGTATCGCGACCGGCAGCGCGTCCTGCAACGGCAGCGGCAAGTGCAGCCGCCCGTACAGCGCCGGGTCGACACCGAGCCGCGTCGGAATCAGGTTGTGGAACAGATAGAAGCCGTAGCTGATCGTGCCCAGATACGCGAGCGCGCGCACGTCGAGCATCGTGACGAGCGCGCTGTCCTGACGCTGCACGATCCATAGAAACACCGTGAACAGCGACAGCGCGAGTCCGATATCGAGCGCGCCCGGCACCACGGACGTCAAGGATCCCGAATAATCCGCGCGCAGCAGCGCGAACGCGACGACGCCGGCGAGCCCGCCCGCCAGCGCCGCACCGCTCGCGAACGCCCGGTGCGGCGACAGCGCCGGATACGGCGAGTCGATCGTCGCCACGGTGCCGCCGAGCGCGATCAGCGCGAAATTCCACGGCGACAGCGCATAGACGAACGGCTCGCTCGCGCCAAGCCGATACAGCGCGAGATGCACGACGGCCCCGCCGATCACGACCGCGACGCAGAGCGTAAAATGCCGCGACGCGCGCGTGAAGACAAGCGCAAACGGCGCGATCAGATAGAACTGCTGCTCGACGGCGAGGCTCCAGAAATGCGAGACCGTCCCGGCCCAGCCGTCGTGCACGAGCCCGATCCAGACGTCCGACAGGAATCCGTAATGCCACGCGAGGCCGAGATTCACGTCGCGCTGGTAGAACGACGCGTGCGCGATCGTCAGCGCGATCAGCAGCAGGTAGTAAACGGGGAAGATACGCAGCGCGCGTTTCATGAAAAACACGTACATCACGGCCGCGCGCCTTGCGTGCCGAGCCTCGATGCGCAGCCGGTTGCGATGCAGCTCGCCGATGATCAGATAGCCGCTGATCAGAAAAAACAGCCACACGCCGAGCTTGCCGGCATCGATTGCGTCGAAGTGCGCCTTGTGCGACAGGAAGACGAGCACCACCGCCAGTGCCCGCAGGCCGTCGAGCCCTTTCACGTGGTTTGCCGTGCCGGTCATCGCCCCTCCTTCCATACCCATGTCGGCTCAGTATGGGGGCAAAAAAACCGAAATTTAATCGCCACAATTGCTCAGACAACAGGCAATTCCGACGATCGAGCGCGATGCAGGAACGGGCACGGCACGTGCGGCCCGTTACCTTTTTGCAAGGATCACGCGTGGATCAGCAGCACCGCGGCTTGCGCCTCGATCCCTTCTGCGCGCCCGAGATAGCCGAGCTTTTCGTTGGTCTTCGCCTTCACGTTCACGCGCGTGACCGGCAGATTCAGGTCTTCCGCGATCGCCGCGCGCATCGCGTCGATGTGCGGCGCGAGCTTCGGCGCCTGCGCGATCACGGTGCTGTCGACGTTCGCGATCGTGAAGCCCGCCTGCGCGACGCGCGCCGCGCATTCGCGCAGCAGCACGCGGCTGTTCGCGCCGGCAAAGCGCGTGTCGGTGTCGGGAAAGTGCCGGCCGATGTCGCCGAGCGCCGCCGCGCCGAACAGCGCATCGGTGATCGCGTGCAGCAGCACGTCGGCGTCCGAGTGACCGAGCAGGCCGCGATCGTACGGCACCGTCACGCCGCCGATCACGAGCGGGCGTCCGGGCACCAGCGCGTGCACGTCGTAGCCTTGTCCGATTCTGATGTCCATACCTGAAGCTTCCGTAGTGAGAATGGGTTCCGACGTCGCGCGCTAGGGCGTGTGCGGCCGGCTGAGAAACGCGTCGGCGAGTTCGAAGTCTTCCGGATACGTGACCTTGAAGTTGCGCAGATTGCCCTGCACGAGCAGCGGCGAGTGACCGAGCCATTCGATCGCGCTCGCCTCGTCGGTCAGATCGTGGCCTTCGCGCTGCGCGCGCGCGATCGCGTCGCGCAGCATGCCGATGCGGAACATCTGCGGCGTCTGCGCCTGCCAGAGTCCGTCGCGCGTCTCGGTGCGCCCGATGCGTGCGGCGCCGCCGTCCGGCGCGACGCGCTTGAGCGTATCGGCGAGGGGCAGCGCGACGATCCCGCCCACCGCGTCGCCATTCACCGAGCCGATCAGCGAGCGGATCAGCGCCGGCGTAATGCCGGGACGCGCGGCGTCGTGCACGAGCACCCAGTCGTCGTCGCGCGCGCCGAACTCCGCGAGCGCATTCAGCCCGTTGAACACCGATGCCTGTCTCGACGCGCCGCCGCAGCGGCGGACCGCGAAGCGCAGGCCGCCGAAGCGGCGGGCATCGAAGTGGCTGTCGTCGGGCGAGATCACGACGAGCGTCTGCGAGAACTCGCTGCATGCGTCGAACGCGGCGAGCGAATAATGCAGCAGGTCGCGGCCGGCGACGGTCCGGTATTGCTTCGGCATGGCCGAGCCCGAGCGGCTGCCGGTGCCGGCGCACGGAATCAGGGCAAAAAGGCGGGAAGTCACGGTGTTACGAGGCGCTCAGTCAAAGTGGAGGACGGATTTTATAATACGTGCTTTGCCCGCATGCCGGACGCCCTCGCCGACAAGCGCACCACCCGTGCGCGAGGCCGCGCCGTTCCTGCGGATTTCGTGCCGTACGCAGCACGCCTGGCCCGCCTGATTCCTTATGCCCGATACCGCCGCACCCTCGCAGTTCCCGTCTCCGGTCGCCGTCGTCAAGCCGGGGCAGCGCTTCGCGTTCGACGGCACGCACGGTTCGTCCGACGCGCTGCTGATCGCCCGTTACCGCGCCGCGTCGCGCGCTCACGCGCCGCTTCTCGCGGTCGTCTGCGCGAGCGCGGTCGATGCGCAAAGGCTCGCGCAGGAAATCCCGTTCTTCGCGCCCGACGCGCGCGTGCGCCTGCTGCCGGACTGGGAGACGCTGCCGTACGACTCGTTCTCGCCGCACCAGGACCTCGTGTCGGAGCGGCTCGCGACGCTGCACGACCTCGGCGAAGGCCGCTGCGACATCCTGCTCGTGCCGGCGACGACCGCGCTGTACCGGATGCCGCCCGCGTCGTTCCTCGCCGCGTACACGTTCTCGTTCGCGCAGGGCGAGCGGCTCGACGAGGCGAAGCTGAAGGCGCAGCTGACGCTCGCCGGCTACGAACACGTGAGCCAGGTCGTGCGGCCCGGCGAATACTGCGTGCGCGGCTCGCTGATCGACCTGTTCCCGATGGGCTCGCCGCTGCCCTACCGGATCGACCTGTTCGACGACCAGGTGGATTCGATCCGCGCGTTCGATCCGGACACGCAGCGCAGCCTGTACCCGGTGAAGGACGTGCGCATGTTGCCGGGCCGCGAGTTTCCGTTCGACGAAGCGTCGCGCACCGCGTTTCGCAGCCGCTGGCGCGAGGAGTTCGAAGGCGACCCGAGCCGCGCGACGATCTATCGGGACATCGGCAACGGCGTGCCGTCGGCGGGCATCGAATACTATCTGCCGCTCTTTTTCGACGACACCGCGACGCTGTTCCATTACCTGCCGCAGAACGCGCATCTCGTGTTCTGCGGCGACCTCGAAGCGTCGATCCGGCGGTTCCTTACGGACACGAAGCAGCGCTACAGCTTCATGTCGCACGATCGCGAGCGGCCGATTCTCGAACCGCAGCGGCTCTTCCTGTCCGACCAGGACTTCTTCACGCTGGCGAAGCCGTTCGCGCGTCTCGCGCTGCCGGGCGCCGACGGCGGCTGGGCCAACGCGCTGCCGTCGCTCGCGCTCGATCGCCACGCGGACGACCCGCTCGCCGCGCTGCGCGCGTATCTCGACACAACGACGAACCGCGTGCTGTTCGCGGTGGAGTCGGCGGGCCGGCGCGAGACCATCGCGCAGCTGTTCGCCGACAGCCATCTGCGCCCCGCGACCGCCGACAGCTACGAGGACTGGCTGACCGGCGACGAGCGCTTCGTGCTCGGCGTCGCGCCGCTCGCGAGCGGCTTCGCGCTCCCCGCGGAAGGGCTCGCGATCGTCACCGAGACCGAGCTGTACGGCCCGCTCGCGCGCCGCGCCGGACGACGGCGCCAGGAACAGGCGAGCAACGTCGATTCGATGGTGCGCGACCTGTCCGAGCTGAAGATCGGTGATCCGGTCGTGCATGCGCAGCACGGCATCGGCCGGTATCACGGCCTCGTGACGATGGATCTCGGCGAAGGCGACACCGAGTTCCTGCACCTCGAATACGCGAACGGCAGCAAGCTGTACGTGCCGGTGTCGCAGTTGCACGTGATCTCGCGTTACAGCGGCGCGGACCCGGAAAGCGCGCCGCTGCACGCGCTCGGCTCCGGCCAGTGGGAAAAGGCGCGCCGCAAGGCCGCGCAGCAGATCCGCGACACGGCCGCCGAGCTGCTGAACCTGTACGCGCGGCGCGCGGCGCGCGAAGGCCACGCGTTCAGGCTGGAGCCGCGCGACTACGTGAAGTTCGCGGAGAGCTTCGGCTTCGAGGAAACGCCGGACCAGGCGGCCGCGATCGCCGCGGTGATCGGCGACATGACGAGCGGCAAGCCGATGGACCGCCTCGTATGCGGCGACGTCGGCTTCGGCAAGACCGAAGTCGCACTGCGCGCGGCGTTCATCGCGGTGATGGGCGGCCGCCAGGTGGCGATCCTGTCGCCGACCACGCTGCTCGCCGAACAGCACACGCAGACCTTCACCGACCGCTTCGCGGACTGGCCGGTGCGCATCGCGGAACTGTCGCGCTTCAAGTCCACGAAGGAAGTCGCGAGCGCGATCCAGCAGATCAACGACGGCAGCGTCGACATCGTGATCGGCACGCACAAGCTGCTGTCGTCGGACGTGCAGTTCAAGCGGCTCGGGCTCGTGATCATCGACGAGGAACACCGCTTCGGCGTGCGCCAGAAGGAGGCGCTGAAGGCGCTGCGCGCCGAAGTCGACGTGCTCACGCTGACCGCGACGCCGATTCCGCGCACGCTCGGGATGGCGCTCGAAGGGCTGCGCGACTTCTCGGTGATCGCGACCGCGCCGCAAAAGCGCCTCGCGATCAAGACGTTCGTGCGCCGCGAGGACGACAGCGTGATCCGCGAGGCAATGCTGCGCGAGCTGAAGCGCGGCGGCCAGGTGTACTTCCTGCACAACGAAGTCGAGACGATCGAGAACCGCCGCGCGATGCTCGAGGCGCTGGTGCCCGAGGCGCGCATCGCGGTCGCGCACGGCCAGATGCACGAGCGCGAACTCGAAGCGGTGATGCGCGACTTCGTTGCGCAGCGCGCGAACGTGCTCTTGTGCACGACGATCATCGAGACCGGCATCGACGTGCCGACCGCCAACACGATCCTGATCCACCGCTCCGACAAGTTCGGT
Organism: Paraburkholderia sp.; assembly: GCA_035492135.1. GTDB lineage: Bacteria > Pseudomonadota > Gammaproteobacteria > Burkholderiales > Burkholderiaceae > Paraburkholderia. The sequence goes on from DATJJN010000135.1 coordinate 35,738, forward strand.
CTCGCGCAGCTGCATCAGTTGCGTGGACGCGTCGGCCGCTCGCACCACCAGGCGTACGCCTATCTGCTCGTGCACGATCCGCAGGGGCTCACGAAGCAGGCGCAGCGCCGGCTCGAAGCGATCCAGCAGATGGAGGAACTCGGCGCGGGCTTCTATCTCGCGATGCACGACCTCGAAATTCGCGGCACCGGCGAGGTGCTCGGCGACAAGCAGTCCGGCGAAATCCACGAGATCGGCTTCCAGCTGTACACCGACATGCTGAACGACGCGGTGAAGGCGCTCAAGGAAGGCAAGGTGCCCGACCTCACCGCACCGCTCGCCGCGACCACCGAGATCAACCTGCACGCGCCGGCGATTCTCCCGGCGGACTATTGCGGCGATGTGCAGGAGCGTCTGTCGCTCTACAAGCGGCTGGCTAATTGCGAACACAACG
>DATJJN010000136.1:0-2284 GCA_035492135.1 Paraburkholderia sp.
GAGAATCAGGATCGGCTGGTCGGACATCGACTGCTGGAACGCTTGCGCGGTGCCCTGGAAGCTGCCGTGAATCGTCGCGGGCATGCCGATTTCGGCCATCGTGTCGTAGATCACCTGCGTCGCGGTGGACAGCGACACGCCTGGCGGCAGGTTGAACGAGATCGTCGACGCGACGAACTGGCTCTGGTGATTGACAGACAGTGGCGTGGTGCCTGGCCCGAAGCTCGCGATCGCCGACAGCGGCACCATCGTTTCTTTCGCGGTCGATACCGCCGAACCCGACGATGCGCTCGACTTGCCGCTCGCCGCGATCGAGTTGATCGCCTGGTTACGGGCCGAATCGGCGGCGATGCTGGCCGCGCTCGACGCGGTGGTGGCCGCGGTGCCGCCCGCGGCCGCGCTGGTCGGGTTCGGCGACGGTGTGCTCGAGCTCACCGTGCCGGCCGGCGCGTTGGTGGTCTGCGCGCCGCTCGCGCTGCCGCCCGACGTGCTCACGTAGATTTCATTGAGCATTTCCGGGCTTTGCCAGTAACGCGGCGCGACTTCCATCACCACGTGATACTGGTTCAGCGGGTTGTAGATCGTCGACACCTGGCGCTGGCCGAATGCGTCGTACAGCGTGTTGTCGATCTGTGCGGGCTTGATGCCGAGCCGGGATGCGGTCGCGCGGTCGATCGTCACCATGGACTCGAGGCCGCCTTGTTGCTGGTCGGAGTTCACATCGGCGAGCTCCTTGCGCGCCTGCAACGCCTCGGTCAGCTTCGGCCCCCACTTGTAGAGGTCGGGCGTCGAGTCGGCGAGCAGCGTGAACTGGTACTGCGCATTCGATTGGCGGCCACCGACGCGGATGTCCTGCACCGCCTGCAGGAACGTGCGCGCGCCAGCCACGTCGCCGAGCGGCCCGCGCAGTTGCTGGATCACCTGGTCGGCGGACAGCTTGCGCTCGCTCTTTGGCTTCAGAGACACGAACATGAAGCCCGAGTTGGTTTGCCTGCCACCGGTGAAGCCGGCCACGCTCTCGACCGCCGGATTCCTGCTGACGATCTCCATCATCTGCGAGAACTTGCCTTTCATCGCCTGGAAGGACGTACTCTGGTCCGCCTGGATGCCGCCGATCAGCCTGCCGGTGTCCTGCTGCGGGAAGAAGCCCTTTGGCACGATGACATAGAGCACGACGTTCAGCGCGATGGTCAGCAGGAGAACGATGACGATCAGCAGCGGATGGCGTAGCGCCCAGCCGAGCGTGTGTTCGTAGCCGCGCTGCATCGACATGAAGCCGCCCTCGAGCCAGCGGCCGAAGCGGCTTTCCTTGTGCTGATCGTGCGGCTCGCGCAGCAGGCGCGAGCACATCATCGGCGTGAGCGTGAGCGAGACCACCAGCGACACCGCGATCGCGAGCGACAGTGTCAGCGCGAATTCGCGGAAAAGCCGCCCGACGATGCCCCCCATCAGCAGGATCGGCAGGAACACCGCAACGAGCGAGATGCTGATCGACATCACCGTGAAGCCGACTTCGCGCGCGCCGAGAAAGGCAGCCTTCATGCGTGGCACACCGTTCTCGATGTGCCTTGAGATGTTTTCGAGCACGACAATCGCGTCGTCGACGACGAAGCCGGTCGCGATGGTCAGCGCCATCAACGACAGGTTGTCGATCGAGAAATTCATCAGGTACATCGCGCCGAACGTGCCGATGATCGAGATCGGCACCGCCACGCTCGGAATCAGCGTTGCGCGCCAGTTGCGCAGGAACAGGAACACGACCATCACGACGAGCGCGACCGCGACCACCAGCGTGCGCTCGGTGTCTTTCAGCGATGCGCGGATCGTCGTCGAGCGGTCGGAGGTGGGCAGGATGTCGACGTCCGCGGGCAGGGACGCATGCAACTGCGGCAGCATCTCCTTCACGCGGTCGACGGTTTCGATGATGTTCGCGCCCGGCTGACGGTAGAGGATCACCAGCACCGAGCGCTTGCCATTCGCGAGGCCGAGGTTGCGCAGGTCCTCGACCGAATCGACGACCTCGCCCATGTCCGACAGCTTGACCGCCGCGCCGTTGCGATAGGCGATCACCAGATCCTTGTACTGCGACGCCTTGCTCGCCTGGTCGTTCGTATAGAGCTGCACGCGGTTCTCGCCGAACTCGATCGCGCCTTTCGGGCTGTTCGCGTTGGCCGCGGCGAGCGCCGCGCGCACGTCCTCGAGACCGATGCCGTAGTGCGACAGCGCATGCGGCTCCAGTTCGACGCGCACGGCCGGGTTCGCCGAGCCGCTCACGTCCACTTCG
>DATJJN010000137.1:0-5727 GCA_035492135.1 Paraburkholderia sp.
ACGACGATCTCCAGACCCGACGCGCGGCCATAGTCGAACAATGCGCGTTCGGCTTCGAGTTTCGAGATGCCGTATGGATCGACCGGCGCGGGCGGGTCCGTCTCGCCGATCGGGCGGCCCGTGCCCGCCTCCGCCATTGCCTTGATGCTGCTGACGAACACGAAGCGGCGCGCGCCCGCGCGGCGCGCCGCGGCGGCGACGCGCAACGCGCCGTCGACATTGGTCGCGCGATACGCGGCAAGCGGATCGGCGACGCTCTCATGCATCACGTGTACGCGCGCGGCCAGATGGATCACCGCATCACAACCGACGCCGACCGGCCAGCGTTGTTCGATGCCCGCGAAGTCGTCGACATCGAGCAGCCATTCGCGCACGCCATCCGCGGCGCTTTGCGGGCGACGCACCGCGCCGAGCACGCTGTCGCCGCGCCGCAGCAACGCGCGCGACACCGCTTTGCCGACGAAGCCATTGGCGCCCGTGACGAGGACCCGCAGGCTCATCGGCGCGCTCGCGAATGCACGGCGAGCTCCGCGCGAGCCCATGTCAGCCGTGAACCGATGCGAGCGCTGTCGGGACTTGCTCCGCCCGCACGGGGCGGGAAAGGCGGATGAGACACGATACAATCTGGCATCGGCGGTGCTTTCTCGGGAAGTCTGGCTGGAGCGTATTGTATGCGGGCGCAAGCCCGCCGCGGCCCTCTTCGCGGCGCTGCACCCAGGCGCTAGAATGGCGTCGGCTCCCGGGCGGCACCGCACACGCGGCTCGCGCGGCGGGCATGATAATAAAACGGACCTGCCCTCGCTGGCGCGCTGTTCGTACACTTGGTAACAACTCAAACATTTTCGCGCATGTGGAATTCGTGGTATCGATCCAACGTGCTCGACGACAGCACGATCAGGCCTGTCGCAAGGCCGCGCGAACAGGCCACCGCCCGCGCGCCGGCGAACCGACGCCTGATCGCCGCGCGACGGCGCGGCCTGCCTCCCTGTGAAAGCCCTGCCCTCGCTGCTCCGGTCGCACCCATGCATGGCGCGCGCAGCGACGGTTCACTCCCCTCACGTCATCCAGGCCGGATGTCCGAAACCGTCGAGATGTGGAACAGGACCTGCTGGTCTGGAGAAAAGAACGTGTTCGAGCCATGGGGACCCCGCCTATGAAAGTGCTGTTCGCGACTTACCCGATGGCTTTCCATACGCCCGGCGGCGGAGAGATCCAGTTGCTCGCGTATCACAAGCATCTGCCCGCACATGGCGTGGACGTCACGCTGTTCGATCCATGGAAGCCGCGGTTTCTGGAACACGACGTCGTGCATTTCTTCTCGTGCGTCGGCGGCTCGGTGCACCTGTGCAACTTCGTCAAGCAACTGGGCTTGCCGCTCGTCGTGTCATCGAGCCTGTGGGTCACCGAAGACACGAAGCATCTGTATCCGATCGGCGAAATCCATCATCAGTTTTCGCTGGCGGACCGCGTGGTCGCTAACTCTGAGATCGAGTGCGATACGCTCGCGCGCATCTTCGATCTGCCGCGCGAGAAATTCGTCAGCGTGCTCAATGGCGTCGAGCAGAGCTTCTATGAGCCGGTCGCGCCCGAACTGTTCCGCCGCGAGTTCGGCGTCGACGGCCGCTTCATTCTGAACGTCGGCAATATCGAGCCGCGCAAGAACCAGCTCGCGCTCGTCAAAGCGATGAAGTCGTTCCCTGAACTGAAGCTCGTGCTGATCGGCCATCAGCGCGATCCCGAATACGCGAAGGCCTGTTTCGCCGAAGGCGGCGGGCAGGTCATCTACGCGGGCACGCTCGCGCACGATTCGCCTTTGTTGCGCTCGGCCTACGCGGCCTGCGAAGCGTTCGTGCTGCCGAGCACGCTTGAGACACCGGGGCTTGCCGCGCTCGAAGCGCATGCGGCGGGCGCGCGCATCGCCGTGACTCAGGTCGGCTCGACCGAAGAGTACTTCGCGCGCCACGTCGCGTACCTCGATCCGTTCGATGTCGACAGCATCGTTCAGGCGATTCGCGCGGCGCTCGCGCAACCGCGTGGTGCTGCCGTGGGCAACACGCGTGATCTGACCTGGCAAGCCGTGCTGTCTCCGCTGAAAGCGCTCTACGATTCCCTGCTGAATAAATGACGAACTCCGTGAAGAAACCCGTGACGAAACCCGTAAAGAACCTCGTGAAGCACTTCGAACTTCGTCCTCTGCGCAACGTCGAGGCGTCCTCGAATCCCGAGTTCGCGTGGAAGGCGATCAATGGCGATCCACAGTTCGAACTCACCGACTGGGAAGCGCTCTCGGGGCGAGCCGCGCGTATTTCGTTCGAACTCTTGAAAGAGGACATGCCGGCGTCGCCGTGCATGATCTATTTCGACGCGGGCGCGGGCATGTCGGAGCACGCGACGATCGGGCTCACGGTCGGCCCGGACGGCACGGTGGATCAGCTAGTCGCATTTCCGCCGCTCGTCGGGCCGTTGCGGGTCGACCCGATCGCCCGTTCGGGACTGTTTTCGGTCAATGGCTTCAACGTCGAACTGGTAGCAGACAGCGACTGTCCGCAGGAACTGCTCGAACGCGCACGCCGCATGGCATCGTGGCGCGGCGGTGCGCAGCCCGCGCCGGCTCCTTGCGTGGGCCACACGTATCAGGAATGGATCGAGCGGCACGAACCGCCCGCATCGCTCTACCCCGAATTGCGCGCGCGCTCGAAGACGTGGGCGCGGCAGCCGTTGATCAGCATCGTCATGCCGACGTACAACACGCCGGCCAGATGGCTGCGCATCGCGATCGATTCGGTCGTCGCTCAAGTCTACGAGAACTGGGAATTCTGTATCGCGGACGACTGCTCGACGAACCCCGAAGTGAAAGAGGTGCTCGACAGCTACGCCGCGAAAGACCCACGTATCAAGGTCGCGTATCGCACCACGAATGGCCATATCAGCGCATCGAGCAACACGGCATTGGAACTGGCCGTCGGCGAATTCATCGGGCTGCTCGATCATGACGACGAGTTGCATCCGCTCGCGCTCTACTGCGTCACCGAAATGATCAACGCGCATCCGGACGCCGCGGTGATCTATAGCGACGAAGACAAGATTTCGATCGACGGCGTGCGCTCGGACCCGTACTTCAAATGCGACTTCAACTACCATCTGTTCCTGAGTCAGAACATGATTTCGCATTTCGGCGTATACCGCACGTCGACCGTGAAGGAAGTGGGCGGCTTCAGAGCCAGCTTCGAAGGCTCGCAGGATTACGACCTCGCATTGCGCGTGATCGACCGTGCCGGTCACCACACCGTGCATCACGTGCCGCGCGCGCTGTACCACTGGCGCATGATTCCGGAAAGCACCGCGGCCGGCCATGAGGCGAAGCCGTATGCGCATACCGCGGCGATGCGCGCGCTCGACGAACACCTTGCGCGCAACCACATCAACGCGCATACCGAACACGCACCCGGCACCGACGCATTCAACAAGGTCGTATACGACCTGCCCGACGCGCTGCCGTCGGTCGAAATCATCATTCCGACGCGGGATTCCGCCGGCCTCGTCGAGCAATGCGTGGAATCGGTGCGCCGCAAATCGAGCTACCCGAACTTTCGCATCACGATCATCGACAACGGCTCGGTCGAGCAGGCCACCCATGAGCTGTTCGAGCACCTGCGACAAGACCAGCGCATCCGCGTCGTGCGCGACGATTCGCCGTTCAACTACTCGGCGCTGAACAATCGCGTCGCACTCGCGAGCACGGCGGATTTCGTCTGCCTGATGAACAACGACATCGAAGTGATCAACGCGGACTGGCTCGAGGAAATGGTGTCGGTCGCGCTGCAGGCGAACGTCGGCGCGGTGGGCGCGAAACTGCTGTATCCGGACGACACGATCCAGCACGGCGGCGTCGTGCTCGGCGTCGGCGGCATCGCAAGCCATGCGCACAAGCACTTCCCGAACACTCATCCGGGCTACTTCGCGCGAGCGCGTCTGCGCAACGAGATGTGCGCGGTAACCGCCGCGTGCCTGCTGATCCGTCAGTCGATCTACACGGAGGTCGGCGGCCTCGACGAAAAGCTACACGTCGCTTACAACGATATTGATTTTTGCCTTCGGGTGCGGCAAGCCGGGTACCGCAATGTGTGGACGCCATACGCGGAGCTTTATCATCATGAATCGGCAACCCGCGGCGCCGAGGACACGCCAGAAAAAATTAGCCGCTTCAACCAGGAATCCGAGTTGGTCAGGCAGCGCTGGGAGCATCTGTTGATGAACGATCCGTGCTACTCCCCCAATCTGACGCTGACTGCCGACGACTTTTCCTTCGCTTGGCCTTCAAGGATTGGAAATCTTGCTTAATCTGGGACCTAAAAAAACCAAGACCGGGTGGCTCGGGGAATACCGCCACCCATCGCCGGGGGATTTGTTCTGCCTGCCGAGCGCGATCTACTTTCTGATGAAGTTCAGAGCCGATCTCGCGCGCTTTAATTCCAAAGCGCTCAATGACCGTGTCACGTTGTACTTCTGGTGGGAAATGTCGGCGCGCGACACGTATCCGGACTTCGACTGGGTACTGCGCCGCGAAGACCTCGAATATCTGCGCCAGCTCGATAACGATACGCTGATCGAGCGCCATCCGGATGCCGTCACGTATTGGTTGGGTTCGACCCGGCCGAGCGTACTCGACGCGAAGCATCTGACCGAGACGCTGCTCGAACCCGACACCGTGCTCGCGCAAGCCGGCCTGCAATTGCCGAAGCTGATGACGATGACCGTGCGCAATCGCGGCGATCTGACGCGCGCATTCAACCTGGGCACACTGAGCGGCTATCTGAACTTCCTCGACTGGTGGGACGAGCACGGCCAGATCACCTGTCCGCGCGTAAAGTGGCGCCCGCCGATTGCATGGCCCGGGCTGATGGAGCCGATCGACGCGCCCGATTCCAGCGCGATGCCGTTTCCGCGCTTTCTTGCGCTGATTACCACCGAGCGCGCCGATCTGCAGGCCGCGTTCGACCTCGCCAGCTTCACGTCGCGCGTGAGCGCGCTGAGCTGGTGGGAAGACCACGGCCAGCGCGAATATCCGCGCATCAAGTGGTCCCAGCCGCCGATTGGCGGTTTCATGCTCGAGCCCGAAGTACCGCCCGCCGACGGCGGCCCTTACGTACCTCGCTTTCTGTGCGAGATTTTCAAGGAGCGGGCGGACCTGCAGGCGACTTTCGACCTGCACTCCCTCCACGGGCGCCTAAGCTGCCTGTCGTGGTGGATCGAACACGGCCAGCATCAATATCGCTCGATCAAATGGGTGCCCCCCACGACGCCCGCACGTATGTTCGAGCCGGAATGGGGCACGCATCCCGACTGGCTGCCGGTGCCGCACTTTCTGCGGCAGCTGCACGGCGAACGTCAGGATATGCAGGAACTCTGCTCGCTCGACAGTTTCACCGGACGCCTGAAGTGCCTGTCGTGGTGGGTCGAAAGCGGCCAGCCTCAGTACCCGGCGCTGCACTGGACCATCCCGCCGCTGCCCGACGATCTGTTCAACATGGAAGCCCACGAGCAAGGCGTATTGCCGCTACTGCCGCGCTTTTTGCAGCTGATCTGGAACGAGCGGCCCGACCTGCAGGCATCGTTCAATCTGAACAGCTTCAGCGCGCGGTTCGGCTTTATTTCGTGGTGGGACGAGAACGGCCACGACGAGTACTCCGCGATCAAATGGTCGCCGACGCATCTCGCCGAAGAACT
>DATJJN010000138.1:0-56789 GCA_035492135.1 Paraburkholderia sp.
GCCACCTTCGCTTTGAACGCCGCTGAGTGCGTCCGTCGGGTTCTCTTCGTCATTTCCTCGGTTCCTTTGCCAGCATTATCGCTGGCTTAGGCCTCGGCCAAACCACTTATCCGACTGTCCGAATTTGCGCGGCCACCTCTGATGACGGCCACTCCAGACGCAACCAACTTCGCGATAGACGCAAAGCTAAAGTGCATTAGGCTCGGATCGGCAACAAGGTCCGAAATCTCCTTACCGTTTTGAATAGTCGTCCAAGCATCCGAAATATTTGGGAGCACCGTCCATGGTATCGCACTGAGCGTGGATATAACGGCAACTACCGGTACAGTCGCGTGCTTGTACCGTACACAGATTGCTTCGCAATACGTTTTCAGAGCGACTTCGACAGCCTCCTGCGTTTGGATTGAAGGCTGCTTTTGCCATGATTCGAGCCGAAACAGATACTCTCTTCCTATGTCTTCTCGAATGCTCAGCAGGTCTGATGCATCTGATTTCAGTAGTAAATCCATCGGTGGCAGCCGTACTTTGCATCGAAAGCCTTCAGTAGGCGGCGGTGCAGTGTCCGTCGGCGACCGCAGAATAGACTGCAATATGAAGTCATGCTCTATGCTGTAGACGGGAAAACTATTTGTTGCGCCGAAGTACTGGGATTGAGCGACGTGATGGCATTGTGTCACCCATTTTAGAAAGCTTTCTGCAGAGCGAGCACGACGTGGGTCCCCGGAACGTAGTTTTAACAGTATTTCGTCGACCCCGATTTTTCCATTCGAAATCGATATTCCTTCACGCCGCCCGATCGCATTCAGAAGCTCGGAGCGCTGTAGCCCATCGATTCCTCGATCATGGGAACGCTTTAACGCTTCTTCGACACAATCGAATCGCCAAACGGCGCTGTCGGACCATGTCGCGGCAAAGAATTTCCGACGCTTGCGGTTCGAATTGACATAGCTGGGCGGATCTTGGCTCTGTAAAACAGATGCCACGACGTTGCGGTATTCGGATTCTAAAAGGCCTCTCTCACTCGGGCGGGGCCAGTGAAGAGGTTTGGTACCATTTCGAATAGCACTGTCAATCGCGTCTATCGCTCGTTCTTCATACGGTTTCATCTGTGGAATCACCAGCTCATATTCCGGCGGGTAGCGCGATGCAGTGCGAGCGTGCGCCTCGCGAAGGGTCTCACAAGCCGGATCGCGGAGAGCGGGGGTTATGAGGCCGCGTCTGGCTGCCTCTTCGAATAGAGAGACTTTCTGCCCCGGCTTAGCGAAGTGCGCGGCGAGAATGCGAGAGTCAAACATGCTATTTTCGTGCAGCAGCATTTGATCTTGAAATAAGATATTCAGAAGCAGGCTTTCCTCGAACGTTGCCACCCCAATATACGGGGCAAGACAGTCGTCCATCGAATTTAAGAGGCTGAACTCCGCCATAGTCTCCTCCGTCATAACGAAGCCGGATATCTGCGCGTTGCGAGATAGCTTATATATTTTTGAAGTTCTAATCTCGCATTTACCTGATATAATTCGCGAAGCGCGCAAACTTAAACGGCATCGCAAAGTCCAGAACAAAGCACGATGCAAAATCGCTATTTTTATATATCGCGCATTTTCTCAAGAAAATATTCTTTCGCCAGAATATGGAATGCAGACAACTTACTTTATGCGAAGAATCGGGGACCCGTTAGGAATCCCGTTCGCCAGTGTGTGCCAGGCCACGTACGATGCAAGGTGTTAAGGATCACAGCAAGTGAAACGACAACGCATGCGTGCGTAGGATCGAACGTTCAATCATTCGAATTCTTCTGTCCGCCCCCTAGCAACCAGGAGACGTTCGCGCATCACAAGGACCACGTGGTGAGTGACGCTTTGTGGCCGAGGCCGTGTGGAAACTGTTTTCTTTTCGCCAAAGCTCAGTTCGCCAGCCCGACCAATCAAGCTTAATGGTTACGGCCCGCGCTAACGTAACGTTTCGGGCGTAAAAAAGACCCTCCGGGTCCTAGGTTCCAGCCATCTTCATCGCCTTTATTGCTCTCGCAACCCCAAGTATCTTGATGACGCGCTTCAGGTTGTAGGCCAGCACCTGAAGACTCATTTCGGTGCTTACCCGTCCGAGAGTTCGGGTCAGGAAGTGTGTGGCACCCATCCAGTGCTTGAGCGTGCCGAAGACATGTTCGACGGTGCTTCTGCGGATGGTCATTGCGTCAGGCTTGCGGTCTAGCCGACGCTGCATGGCCTCTGGTATCTGTTCGTGCTCCCATCGTCGGATGCGGCGGTAGTCGCTGGGTGAACGTCGCTCCTTGAGGTGGCAACGCGGGCAGGCGCTGGGCCAGTAGACCTGCAGAGTCATCCCGTTTTCAACGGTCGTGAACCGACGAACGGCACGCTCGCCGGCGGGGCATCGATACTCGTCGTTCCTTGCAACGTAGACGAAGTCCCGCTTGGTGAAGAGCCCCTTCTTCCGTGATGCTGAGGTGAGTGGCTTCGGAACATATGCCGTGATGCCGGCCAGATCGCACGCGCGGATATCCGGACCGCTGAAGTAGCCCCGGTCAGCCAGCACCTTCAGCTTTGGCCTGCCGACCGCGCTCTTCGCCGACAGAGCCATCCTGCTGAGGTGCCCGTGATCGCCGCCGACGTTCGTCACCTCGTGTTCGACGATCAGATGATGCTTCGTATCCACGGCGACCTGAACGTTGTAGCCAACCGTTCCGGTTCGTTTGCCACCACTGGTCATGGAGCGGGAATCCGGGTCGGTAAGCGACAACTGTCTGTCCGGCTCTTTCTTCAACCGCTGCCTGATCTGCTCAAGCTCACGCATCCGCTGGCGTAACAGCGCGATCTTCTCGCACAGGCGCACGGTCTTCACATCGAAACCTGTCGGGCTGGTCCGGCCTGCTGTTTCAATCATGTCGAGATATCGCTGAACGCTTTCCTCAATCTGCTGCTGACGCTTGTCGATCTTGCCCGCCGTGTAGTTTCTGTCACGGCTGTTCACAGCCTTGAACTTGCTGCCGTCAATGGCCACCATGTCGCTAGATAGCAGCTTCAGTCCACGACACAGTTCGACGAAACGACGGCATACGTTGCGAATGGCCGGGCCATTGTCGCGGCGAAAGTCGGCGATCGTCTTGAAGTCTGGCGCCAGACGTCCCGTCAGCCACATCAACTCGACGTTGCGTTGACATTCACGCTCAAGACGCCTGCTAGACGGCACCCGGTTCAAATACCCATAAACGTAGATTCTGAGCATCACGCCTGGATGGTAGGACGGGCGGCCCGTGACTGCGGGCGTGGTACCGTTGAAACCAAGTTCCGCAAGGTCCAGTTCGTCGACGAAAGCATCGATGACCCGGACCGGATTGTCCCGTTCGATGTAGTCATCGACGCATTCGGGAAGTAGTGCGACCTGCTTGCGGTCATCGCCTTCAACGAATCGCTTCATGAGTCACCCGGTCTCAGTGCGTTGATTCAGTCTAGGCGATCAATGCGTTTTCACACAGGCTCGGCCGAATTGAGCCGGACCATCGGACATCGTCTGGCCGGACAAGTTCCGACTTTTACAGCCGGAAGCCGGGAATACATGGTCGTACCCACGGCCTGCTTGCGCTAAGGAATGCGATGGGCCGGGCTCAGGCAGCGGGATTTCCCACTGAGGCCAAAATCGCATCCAAACGGCGCTGATAGCCGTCGATGTCGTGATCCGCGAACGTTAGACCACCCGGCCACCGATTCCCATCCGACAGCACCGAGAATGTGCCGCGATCATCCTTGAGCCAGACTGTCGGAACAGGGGCGCGAGTTTTCCAGCGGAAGTCCAGCCAAGGCCAGCTCGCCCATCCATCGTTACCGGATACGACCGGAGTCAGCCGCTGAAATACTGCGGCGTGCGCGGCGAAGAAATCTGCGGCGATGAACTTCGGTGCGGCGAGCGACGTGACCCGAGGGCAATGGCAACATGCGCCCGCTGATCGAGCAGTACGTCCGGGAAGAAAAGGGCAGGCACAAGGAAAAGGCGTGGCCCAAGTATGGGGAGTACGCCGGCAACGGTTTCCGCAAGGCCAACGTCGCGGCCGTGAAGCCAACCCACGTCAATAATTGGCTGAAAATAAAGTACGCCGGAAAGCTGCATATGCAGCGCGTCATGCGTGCCTTCCTGTCGGGTTTCTTTCAGTGGTGTATCGACAAGGGCAAGATCGATACGAACCCATGCAGGGAAGTGAAGCTCAAGAAGTCGCAAGCGCGTCAGACGTACATCACCGACGCCCACTTCGCGTCAATCCGCGCGGCCATGCTGGAAGTCACCTATGAGCGGGCCGGCAAAGAGGTAACAGCAGGCGTGCCGACCGGGCCGATGATGCAGTGCATGGTCGACCTGTGCTATCTCACCGCGCAGCGATCCACGGAAATCTGCAATCTGCGATGGTCGGACGTTGACCGCAAGGCCGGCGTGATTCATTTCGTGCCGTTCACGACCGAGGATTCGAGCGGCGTGCGCGTGGACTTCAGGATCACGCCCGAGATTGATGCGGTCCTCGCACGAATCCGGGAGATCGACGGGCGCCCGAGCATCGGAGATGCACTGGTCATCCATACGAAGAAAGGCAAACCATACGCAGCCAATACGGTTCTGAAGGCATGGAAAGCGGCAGCCGAGCGCGCCGGCCTGGCATCGCAGCGATACACGATCAAGGACATCCGCGCGAAGGCGCTAACCGATGGCGAGCGGGCCGGCTACGACATCAAGGCACTGCAGATCGCCGCGGCGCACACCGACGAGAAGATGACGGAGACGTACATCAAGACACGGTCGGTGCCCGTCGCCGACATGCGATTGGCGCTGCCGAAAACAGCGCAGAAAGTGTCTAATAACTTCTCTTGAGTCGCCCGCAAAAGCCCGTCGCTTCGTGCCTGTTTTTTGAGCAACGTATTAGACAGGTTCCGCTGCTGACGCAAGCTGGATTTGATTCCAAACGATAGTGCGGTTACTGATTTGGGATCAGAGGATCGTAGGTTCGAATCCTATCGCTCCGACCACGAAATCAAGGGGTTACAAGCCATTGACTTGTAACCCCTTTTTCTCTTGCGACAAACCCGTGGAAGGCTCGACGCCCGCTACTTTCACGGCGTCAATGATCGCCGCGATGGCGAGCGCATCCAGCGTCATCCCGATGTGCCCGACGCCGGACACGAGCGTGACCACCACTCGCGCGCCCGCTTCGTCGAACACCGCAGCGTATTGGTGAGCGTCGAACATCTCGTCGTCGGCGCCGGCGAGCACGCAAAGCGGCTGCGTCACGCCGCGTATGTCCGCGCGATAGTCGTCGTGCGGGCGAAAGTTCCGCATCAAGTTGAACGAGTACTGCGGCGTGAGTTCTTCGCGAACCTCGCGGGCCAGCGCATACGCAATTGTTGGCAGATGATTGAATGCGCGAACCCGAACTGCATTCAGCATCGCGAGCACGACAAGGCGCGGCACGCCGACCGACACCCAGCCGTCGGGCCCGGGACGCGTAGTCGGCGCACGGCGGTGCAGGAACGGCGCGACCAGCACGTACCGCGCGAACAGTTGCTGACGTGCGCCGCCAGCAAAACGCAGCACGAAACCCCCGCCCGCCGAGAAGCCGATCAGCGTTCTTCGCAGCGCGACGAATTCGGCCGGCATTGCAGCAATCAGGTCTTCGAGGTCGTCTTCGAGCTGGCCGATATACGCAATCGTCCCCTTGAGTCCCGAATCGCCATGACCGCGAATGTCCGGCACACACGCTGCGTAGCCCGCAGTGGCGAACGCGCGTGCGAGCGCGTGCAGGCTCGCACTGCTTGCCGACGACCCGTGGATGAGCACGACGCAGCCCTTCGGCGTTCCAATATGCGGCGCATAGGCTCGCCAGGCGAGCGATGCGCCGTCTCGCGCAACATAGCGGCGCAACGCGGGCAGGTCTGAAAAATCGACGCGGCTGAAAGGCGTGTTGACCGACTCGAGCGGCGCGGGCTGCGTCGGACCGCCCTTGACGAGCGCCACGGCCGCAGCAGCAATGGCGGCAATCGGAACGACAGCGGGCAAAGCGAACGCGCCAGGAGCCACGTTAGACCTCGTCTGCGAGATGAGTCGTGATAGACCGTGTGATGAGTGATGCAACGGCTCGGGTCGCGCCGGCAGTGAGAATAGTCGACTCGCCGCACAAAATGATTGTTCTACCAAATTCCGGGCATGGCGAGTGTACTGTGCATCGTTCAGATGAAAAGCGGAACGAAGCTGCCAGACGTCATACTCGTCGCGCTCGATTGCCCTACTGAATACATGTTGTCGGGGTCGGCGGCCTAGTCGAGGCAATCCAATCCGAGTGCGCCATAAATCTGCGATATGTCGGGTAGCACGTTCGCTTCGCCAGCTGGATCCCCGCTTTCGTCGTTCGCGGCGCCGCCGTTAGCGTCGGCCAATGCGGCTGCATAGCCTTGCGGCGAAATCCGCACGGCGTCGTCTTGTGATGACGACTGCGCAAGCGTTGCGGTGCCGTTACGCGTTGGCGAAGCGGCTTCTTCCGCTGGGGTGCGCGTCGTTCCCGCAGTCGCGATGTTGAAGTCAGTTGAGTCATGGGGAAGTTGCGACTGTCCACCGATTTGCATACGCGACTCCTTGTTTGATGTTTTGACGCTTCATTATTGCCCGTTTATTGCCCACCTTGGTCTACGAATACCGCGAAGAAATGCGCGATATTCGTCAGCCCATTGATCGGCACGCACTGCCACAATGTCGGCGATGTGTCGTGCCGCGCCCGCGTCGCCGTCGCAGTTTGCGGACAACGCGCAACAAGAAGCCCATCCCGACTCCGCATGTGGATCAAGTGTCCTCGCCTCACGAATCCAGTCGCTTTTCCGAAGAGGCGAGCGTGAAACGCCCGTCCCGCCGCACGCTGTTCGAAGCGCTTTATCGCGCGCACTATCTGCGAATACACGCGAACATGCCGTATGCACTCGAGCGCGATCGGAACGACGATTACGTGCAGAGCGGAGCGCAGTTCGCGTGGGAGATCTGGCAGGCCGCGTACGCGCACGCAATCGAGCTGGCGGCGCAGGTTTGCGAAAACCGGCAGACGCAGCACTTTCATCAGGATCACAAAGCAGTCTGCCGGATTTGCGCGCGCGATATACGCGCGCTGCGGCCGGATGCGGATCAGGACGTGCAGAAATGAAACGGCGCCGCGGCGCCGTTCGTCTACACGGGGATCGAATTCGTCACACGCGGACAGCTCGCCGCGCGTTCAAGCCGCGCGCGCGGCGCGCGTCATGCCGGCGCGCGCGGGCGGCATGCAAATGCAGCACGCGCAAGGCTTTTGCGCATCGCGCACGTGGCGCACGAAGCGGCCCGAGCAGACCGTGCAGCGCGACAGCGTGAGCAGACCGCCTTCAAAAAAACGCAACAGTGTCCACGCGCGCGTGAAGCTCAGCACGCGTTCCGTTTCAGTGGACTCGCAATGTTCCAGATAAAGGCGATACGCGCGCGTCAGTGCGTCGAGACGGTCGCATTGCGCACGATCCTTCATGAACAGATAGATGTTGTAGAACAGCGACGCATGAATGTTCGGTAGCCACGTGAAATACCAGTCCGCCGAAAACGGCAGCATGCCCTTGGGCGGAGACGCGTTCTTCAACTCGCGATAAAGCCGGATCAAACGATTGCGCGAAAGCGAAAGTTCCTTTTCGAGCACCGGCATGCGCGCGCCCAGCTGGATCAGCTCGATTGCGCGCAGCACCTCGCGCGCTTCTTCGGTCACAGGGCCTTTGTACATGACGGGGTACTCCAGAGGGCAGCCGTTCACTGCGTCGATGGCCAGACGAATGCCTGAATTCGCGGGTGATTATAGAAGCGGGATATCGGGCGTCAAGAATAATATTCTGGAAGATTCGGTAAAAAATAAGAAATGAAAATCTATTTGCTTGCTCAATGAATTTCAATGCGCGCACAGATGGAAAAATAAGGAAAGAACTCGGAAGGATTTCGCAACGCGAGGCGCGATGTTGCAATGAATTTATTACGGCGTTGTGCGCTTTAACCCCATCGGGCGAATGTGCCGTTAAACTGCGTTTTTTTTTCTCATGCGACGCGCGACGTTGCGGCGGCCGGCCTGCACCGAGGCTTTCTCCATCAGTTGCCAATCGATGAATCAGTTCTCTTTCGCTTACTCGTCTTCGTTCGCGCCAGTGCGCAGGCGTTTGCCGGCGAACGCCACCGAACACTCCGGGCGACGTGGCCGCATGACGCTCTCCAGTGCGCCGCGCCGCGCGCTGCTCAAGGGCGCGGTGAGCGTGCTCGCGCTGGGCGGAGCCGGCACGCTGCTGGGCGCGTGCGGCGGGGCGTACACGGGAAGCGACGACGCGTGGGATGCCCCCACGCCGACCATTCGTTCCGTGCCGAATTTTCGGGACGTCGGCGGCGCTGCAACGGGCTATCCGACGAGCGACGGCGCGCATGTACGTCGGGGGGCGATCTATCGCGCCGACGCATTCGCACCCGACGCCACCGATGCGGCGACGCTGGAGCGAATCGGGATCGCGGCTGTCTATGACCTGCGCACGCCCGCGGAGACGGATAGCCTGGCTGGCGGCGTGCCGGTTTCGGCTCGCTACATCGCGCTGAATGCGCTTGGCACGCTTGCGCCGCCGTCGTTCGCCGGCATGAGCGAAGCGGAACTGGGCGACGCGATGCGAGCCCACTGGCGCGAGTTCGTGACAGCCCGCGCGCCATGCGCGGCCTATGGGACGCTGCTCGAACATCTCGCCGACACGCCGGGGCCGCAGATCATCTGCGGCGGAACGGGTGTCGACGTCGTGGGGTGGGCGAGCGCACTGTTGCTGCTGATCGCGAACGTGCCGCTCGAAATCGTCGTGAAGGACTTTCTGCTCACCGACGCGTATCGCTCGACCGGCGTGGATGCCGCCAACGTGGCGCCGCCCGTGCAATCGGACTACCTGCAATCCGCGTTCGACGCGTTACAGGACAACTACGGCGATCTGAACCGCTATCTCACCGTCGGTCTCGGTCTCGCGCCGGTCACCGTGGATCGCCTGCGTGGGCGGCTTGTCGTTTAAGCGGCGCGTGACGCGAAGCGGTCACGGAAATCACGAGGCCGTGTTGCCGCCAGACGCGCGCCATCCCGCATCACGGACGGGGATCGACAGGCAGCGCGATGCGTACGCGCAGCCCGCCTTGCGGGTGATTCGACAACTCGCATCGGCCGCCCTGATTCCGGACGAGTCGCGTCACGATGGCGAGCCCCAGTCCGCAATGGCCTTCGCCGCCGCGCGCCTCGTCGAGACGAACGAACGGTTTGATCGCCGCTGCCACGCGATCGGCGGGAATGCCCGCACCGTGGTCGCGAACGTCGATGATCCACTGTGCGCCTTCGCGGCGCGTCGCAATCTCGACCGGCGGCACGCCGTGCTCGAGGGCGTTGTCGACGAGATTCGACATCAGGCGATCGAGCAGCGTGCGCGGCAGGCGAAACGCAGGGCCCGCACGCAGATCGAGACTGAACAGCGCGTCATTCGTGTCGGCCGCGTCGGAGAAAAACTGCTCGCGCAACAGCACGTTCACTTCGACTTCGGCGCTCGCCTCCGGCTGTTGCCGCGCGAACTCCAGAAACTGCTGGACGATATCGTTGAGCGAATCGATTTCGCGAATCAACTGTTCGCGCTCGCGCTGCGAACCCATCATGCTCGCACGCAGCTTCAATCGCGTGAGGGGCGACTTCAGATCGTGCGCGACGCCGGCGAGCATGATGGCCTGATTGTCGTCGGCTTCGTTCAGCTGCTGCATCATGCCGTTGAACGCCCCGATCAGTTCGCGCAGTTCGCGTGGACCGCGCTGGTCGACAGGCGGGGGACGATGGCCACTGCCGAATTCGCGTGCCGCCTGCGCGACCCGCGATAGCGGGCGTTGCATCTGCCACATCGCGAGGAGCGCGAGAATCACGGAGACGACAAGCATTGCACCGAAGAGCGGCAGCAAGTTGCGCGGCGGCGGCAGATCGACCGGCGCGACGATCCACGTCGGATGGTCCGGGAAGCGCACCCAGAGTGCTTCCCGGTGCTGCATGTCGGCAAGTATCACGGTGCCCGACGGCAGGTCGCGCAGCAACTGCTGGCGCAGATCGGCGAGCGGCTCGCGGCGCGGGACTTCCAGCCGCACATCGGCGGGCATGTTCCAGCTGGGCACGAGATGCACGCGCAGCGCGAGCGCGAGATCGATTTCGTCGGGCGCCGCGGTGACGCGCCCACGGGTCGTCAGGCCGGAGGCGGCGTTGTTCGCCGCGTGCAGCATCAGCAAAAGGCCGCGCTCGAATCCTTCCACTTCGTGGCGGCGCGGCTGCGGCGCGAACACGATGAACCAGCAAGCATGAATGCCGACGAGCAACAGCGCCGACGTGAGCGCCATGCGTCCGAACAGCGTGTTCAGCGGATGGTTCATGCGCCTGCACGATCGGGCCGGAAGCGACGTGGCGTGCGGCCGTGCTCAGCGTGACCGGGACGGCCCGAAAGAGGATCGCGCACGACTGAATCGACGACGACGAGAGCGTGTGAAATCATCGCCGCCCCTTATTGGATGCCGACATCGGTCAGAATCGCGCGCGGTCCCCGCCTGCTTCTCTTGCCCCACATACAGGCGCCGGCTACCTGGGTTCGACTGCGTCTCGCTCGCCGGACGACTGGGCCGCGAGTGCCGGTTTTGCCGAAGCGACGGACGCGCAGTCGAGCCCGTTCGCCGCGGATTCTTTCGCGTGCGGTCCCGCTTCCTTCGCAGCCGTGGTCACGCCATGAGCGAGCGATGCGTCGACGGATGCCATCGACAAGCTCCCAGGTTGCGAGACGGCCGTAGCGTCCGCTGCGGGAAGACGATGGGCGTAAGCCTGCGCGAGGCGCTTTTGGCGCGCGTCGGCAGCGAAGCCGCTCGGCATTTTTTGCAGGTGCAGCGTGGACTTCGTGGAAGGTGCGGGCGCCGCGTTATCGCTCTTCGAAGCGGGCTCGATGCCGTGCATCTGCAGCACGGCGTCTTGCGCGGAAGGCGCGAGGTGCTGATCGACGACGCCGTCTTTCACGCGCTGGACGGTGGCTTCCTTGCCGTGTTTGACGTCGCCTTCGAGTTCGGCGATACGGCGTTCGTACCAGTCCGTCACGCACGCTTTGTCCTTGCAATTGCGCTGTCGCCATTGCCACTGGCTCACCCGGTCGGCTTCGAGCGACGTCGGGTCGGGGCTCGCGTCGAATGCGTTGCGGTAGAGCCCCGCCAGTTTGTCGTCGAGCGCAGACAGCGCAGGGTCGTTGCACACGAGCCGCTCCGACGCCGACGCATTGTGCGGGCACTGGAAGCTCGCCGCGCGTGCGGCAGCGATGCCGGCAAGCGAAGCAAACAGTCCAATGGCAGCCCCGCTCAGGCTGCGGCGAAGGAAGTACGCGCGGCGGATTTTTCGTTCTCGGTTCTTGTTGGACATGGTGGTATTGAAGTGGCAGGTGACGACAGCGCACCTCGACGCGAGGCGGCACGATCAAACGATAGCGCGGCGCTTACTGCTCAAATTCCCGCTCAACGGGCAGATTGCGGCACCGCTTACGAAGCGTTACCTCGCGCATGCGTGCGGCCGCGATGTCCTTACCGCACGAGAGTTCTTTGAAGCAGTGGAAAGTGTCGTTCAACATTGGCCGATGTCCCGGCCATCGTGCAAACCGCGTTGCCCCGATGATGCGTGACGGGTCCTGCCGCGCACGTTTCGCGAGCCGGGCAGCCGATTAACGCATCTGGTATTCGCTTTCATGCCCTATGAAAACGTGTCGCGCTTCCGATGGAGATGCATCGCGAAACCCGGCGCCGCGCTACTGGCAACGCTTGCGCTCAACGGCTGCGCATGGACGCTGATCACTGCCGCGGACGCAACCGGGTCCGTGATTCAGGCTGGTTATGCGGTCGCGTCGAACTACTCTTCACCGAGATTCGTGACGGGACGCCCGGTCGATCTTCCGTCGATCTGCATCGAAAACAATCCGATGGTGACGTCCGCCGACTTCTTGCCGTCGCTGCAACTCGTGCTGGCTCAGCGCGGCGTGAAGTCGGACGTATACGGCGCCGGTGCGGAGCCGGCGAGTTGCCAGGGGCGCCTGATCTATAACGCGTCGATCGAATTCGGCAGGCCGACGTTCAGCGACGAAAGCCGCGCGTATCTATCCACGATCGACATGACCATCTTTGTGCGCAACGAGATCGCCGTGACTGCGCGTTACGAGGTGCACGGTCTCAGCACCGACCGCTATTCGAGTACGGCGGTGAAGCTCAAGGGGCTCGTAAAGAGCATGGTGGTCGACCAGACGCGATTGGGGGGCTCGTTGGCGTCCGCTTCGAGCGGCCAGTGAGCGGGTCATGAAAACGGGCTTTGGCCCGCGATTGGGGAAAGGAATGGTAAGGCGACAGGTCTGTACCGGTCTATCCTCGTCCCTTACGATTTACGCATGGCAAATAACATCTTTCTCGTGGACGACGATCCGGTCGTGCGCGACATTACCGCCGAATATCTGCAGATGCGCGGTTTTTCCGTGACGGCGTTGCCTTCTGCGCATGCGATGCAGGAGCGGTTGCGTTCCGAGCGGCCGCAAGTGGTCGTGCTCGACATCATGATGCCGGACGTGGATGGCATCAGCGCGCTGCGCGCATTGCGCGAAGGCGGCGACGACTTGCCGGTCATCATGCTGACCGCGCGCAACGAAGTGATCGACCGCGTGCTGGGGCTCGAATTCGGCGCAGACGACTACGTCGGCAAGCCGTTCGACCCAGGCGAGCTGGCCGCGCGCATTCGTTCGGTGATGCGCCGTCGCGGCAAGTCGGGCGTCACGGGCGCGCCGGAAAGCAGGGAGTCGTTTCGCTTCGGCCCTTTCGAACTCGATTTCCGTTCGCGCGAACTGTATCGCGACGAAGTCCGCATGCCGTTGCGATCGAGCGAATTCGCGTTTCTGAAACTTTTCGTCAATCACGCGATGACGATTCTTTCGCGGGAACGCATCATCGAGATCGTGTACGGCGAGTCCGGGCGGTATCGCAACCGCAGCCTCGACGTCGCGATCTGGCGTCTGCGGCGGCTGATCGAAACCGATCCGTCCGAGCCGCGCTATCTGCAGACAGTGTGGGGACACGGCTACGTGTTCGTGCCCGATGGCGAGGTGGGATTCGCGGAGCGTGTCGGCGAAGAGGCCATCGCCGATGCGAACGGTACGGATGACGAACTGATCGACGAAGAAGACTGAGCGCCGCGAGGCAAGGTCAGAACGTCAGCACGCTCAGGAACATGCGCTGCAGCCAGCCGACGGTGGTCGCATCGTTGAGCAGACCGTGGCCGACCTGCTCGATGCGCGCATTGGCGATCTTGCCGGACTCCACGTAATTGTCGGCTTCGACATCGTTCGGATTCACGATGCCGGAGAGGCGCAGGCGCTGATGCTCGCCGCTCATCGCAATGACCTTCTCGCCGGACACCACGAGATTGCCCGTAGGCGTCTTGCTGATGACGGTGACGGCGAGCGTGCCCGACATGTCGCTCGACAGCGTATGGCTGCCCGTGCCGTTGAACGATGTCGACGCCGATCCGATGTTGAACAGCCGCGCGAGACGGGCGGCCGCGCTGGTCGATTGATCGGCGGCGGTGGCCGTGATCGAGCTGTCGCGCTTCGCCGACGCGCTCGCGTTGTCGGCGCCGTTATACGTTTCGGAGAGCCGGATCGTGAGCACGTCGCCGATGTGCTGCGCGCGCGGCGTTTCGTAGAGCGAGATCGCGTTTCCCGCCTGATAGATCGAGCCGCTCGTGTTGACGTTCAACGGCGGCTCGCCGAGCGGCGGCGTCATCGGCGTGTCGACGATCGAATCGGGCGACGAGCAGCCGGCGAGCGCGGCGGCCAGTGCCGCGCAAACGACGACGCGCGGCAGCACGATCGAGCGCATCGCGCGCGGCCGGCCGGAAAGTGAGGATTCCGGGTTAATCGTCGTGACGGCGGCGGAGCAGGTGAAAAAGAGGTTCATCGGATTCGTTCGTGGCTCGAGGAGGACCGGTTGGCGCGGCTTGTTCAACCTTCGTCGAACTGGCTGACCTTTAGCGTGCTGTCTTTGGATCTGGCGCCCGGCGCGGCGGATTTCAGCAGGTAGGTGAGCGTGGCGCGGCGGCTCTCGGGAAAGAGACAGATCGTGATCGTGCTCGACGCGTTTTCCCAGACGAAAAGCGGCAGCGACGGCGTGCCCTGCATATGCGGCGGGCCGTAGTGCGACGCGAACAGGTCGCGCAGGTCGAAGGCCGTCGTGTCGTCCACGACGAAGGACATTTCATAGAGGCGAAGCGGGTCGAGCGGCGTCGC
Source organism: Paraburkholderia sp. (assembly GCA_035492135.1). Lineage (GTDB taxonomy): Bacteria > Pseudomonadota > Gammaproteobacteria > Burkholderiales > Burkholderiaceae > Paraburkholderia. The sequence goes on from DATJJN010000138.1 coordinate 14,376, forward strand.
GTGCGTGAAGCGCAGGACATGCTCGGCGGCGGGCGCGCCATCCACCACGGCGCGCGACGGCGCCCAGCCTTGTGCCGTGCGATGCGCCCAGCGGCAGGCGATCGTGAGACTCGCATCGCTCTTGACCATCATGCCGATGTCGCTGCCGGCCATGTCGGTTTCGCACAGCAGTTCGCTGTCGTGCGGCGTCGCGCGCACCATGGCCGGCTCGCGCAGCGCGGCGAGCGTGATGCCGAGCGGAATGCCGCGAAACGCAAACGGCGCATCGTCCGGCCTGGCGGCGCGCTCGCTCGCCGTCCGGCGCTTGATGCGTGCGGGCGCCGGACGCTTCGCGGCCATGGCCGGGCTTGCCATGGCCATGGCCGCGGGCGCTGAGGTGCTCGCCACCGGAAGCGCGCGCGCGCTGCCTTCGACGGATGCCGCCGCGTGTGCGGACAGCGGCGGTGCGGTGCTGCACGCAGCGCCGACAACGACAGCAATCAACGACGCCCGCTTCATCGGTGGACCTCCATCAGTCGAGCGCGTCGGCGCACGCGTCGAACGGCACGGCGGCCGGGTGGCCGACCACGGGCAGGATCTTCAGCGTCGCCGACGCGACCCGGCACGGAAAAGCCGCCGCCGCACAGCCGTCGAGCGGCAGCGTGAGACACGCGAACGTCAGGGCCGACACGGCTCGCACCGCAAGCGACGACGAGCACCACGACGATTGCGACCGCAGGCGGCGCAGGCGCGTGCGCTGCGTCGCCTCCCGCGACGGCGAAGTCGTCATGCGGTGGTGTCGACGTTGTGGCCGAGCGGACCCACGGGCGACGAAGGGATCACGGTTTTCGGCTGCGGAAATGCGTTGCTGCCGGTGCTGGAATTCCTGCTGTTGCGGCTTTCGTTCGACGTCGTCAGCGACGACTTGGGCGGTGCATTGTTCGAGCCGATAGGGCTGGTCATGATGGCCTCCTTGGCGCAATGAGAAGAAGGGAGCGCGCGGGGAAGGGGACGCGCCCCCGCGTTGCGCCGATCGGAGCAATCGGCGCGCGGCGACGCAAATCTTCGCTTTCAGGCGGTCTGCGTGAAGCGGGAATCAGCGGGGGCTTTAAAAAACGGCTTACCAGTTCTTGCAGGGGGGCTACGAACTCGCAAGATCGCGTACTGACGAGGGGGGAGTTCGGGCGGAGAGGCGAAGAATACAAGCAGGCCGCCCCGGGCGCCGACCGGGGTCGCAGCCTGCAGAACAAACGGTGATGGCGCGCTCGGCCCGGGTCAGCGGCCGGTGTGATCCGCGTGACCCGTCACGCGCTCCCAGCCGTGTCGCACGGCGGCCTTGAAGCGTTCCCAGCCGCTTTCCGGATAGCGCGACTCCCAGTCGTCGCGCGCACTCGACTCGACGCGTTGCCAGTCATCGCCGCTATAACGTTCGTCTTGACCCAGCGTCGCGCCATGTCGATAAGCGGTGCGGTATTCGTCGAATGACGTGCCCGTGCCCGCATAGTTGGCGTCGTAGTCCTTGCGATATTCGGTGTCGTACGGGTCGTCGTCCAGCGGCGCGCCGAGGATGGGGTCGCCGCTGAGGCCGGCGTCGGATGCGCTATCCGACAGTGACGGCTGAGACGCCGGCGACGAATTCGTCTCGCCCGTGCGCGGGCGCGTCGTGACCTGCTGCATGCCGCCGACCGTATTCATGCTTTGGTCTGCAGAAGAACCGGCCTGCTGTCGGGCTTCGGTCGCGGCAAGACTGTCGCCGGAAGAGGAAGGCGAAGATGAAAGCGAGGGTGGGGATGAAGCGCTCGCCGCGTCGTCGCGGCCCGCTTGAGGCGTCGCACCGTTGCGCCACTCCTTGCTGCGATCTTCGATGTCGGCGGCTCCGGTGCGGCGCATCGCGTCGCGAGCCAGATCGACCTGCATTTCGGAGACATCGGCGCTGACGAGCGCGCCGCCGCGACGGATGAATTCCCGGTAATCCTCGGTCTCGGGCGGGTATTCGCCGCGCTTGAAGAGCCTCGCGAACAGGTGTTCGAGCTGGTCGAACACCGGCTGATGACGAGGCACGCCGCCACTGCCCGGCGCATAGACGCGCGGGCCCTTTTCGGCCGGGGCGTCGACCGACAGGGAGTAAACGGCGATATCGGCTTGCGCGACGCCCACTTCGGCTAGCGCGCGCTGTGCGGAACAGGCATCCTCGTAGCTGTCGTAGACGCCTAACACGGTTTGTCTCATGACTGTCTCCCATCGCTTTCGGGCTTGCGGCGGTTTCGCCACGTGCGAGAGAAGGGCGCAACGGGCGTACCCGATTGAGGAAAGGGCCGGGCGACGCGAGAAGAGGCTAAGCGTTATTCCCTGCAATTCGCTTGCCTTTTCCTTCAGGCATCACGGTATTCACCGGCCAGCCGTTGCGGGGGTGATCTATTGAGCTTTCGACAGATGATTTTCCCGGCAGGAACGATGCGCGCCGAATTATTTTCATCGGCGACTGGCCGCACGGCCCGGTTTTTCATGGTTTAGACTCTGTCTACTGTCCGAAGAGTGAAGTGCGCTCGGCCGTCATTGACTTTCAAATGAGGGAACAAATGCGGCACGGTTTCAATGATATGACTGATGTTCTATCGAACATAAAATCCGCGCTCAAGCTGACAGATTTGCAGGAGCAAATGACTGCGCTTAGCCGGTTCTATTACCGCGTTGAACCATCCAGATTTGAAAAATTGGATCCGTTCGGCGCGAGTTATAAAGAAAGAGTGCTTGGCGTTTATGGCGAAATTTCCAGAAACAGCACCTATGATGCGGCTGTCATGGAAAAAAATGACGCGTTGGACGACGTCGACATTTCAACCTGTCCTTTTCCCTACCGGTTCAAGGACAGCAGATCCGTTGGCGAGCATTTGATGTGTTATGGCTGGATTCTCAGGGTCCTCGATGTAAGGAATGGCGCGGACACGCTCGAATATGGGGCTGGAGAGGGGCAGCTGGCGATGCATCTCGCCCGCATGGGATGCAACGTTCACGCGATCGATATTGAGCCCAGATTTCTGGAGGCAATAAGGAAACAATGCGACGCAATTGGCATCCAGATTCAGATGCGAACGGGAAAATTCGGCGACGGGTTCGACGGAAAGAAATTCGATCGCGTGATGTTCTTCGAGGCATTCCATCATTGCTTCGAACACCTGGACGCGTTGATGCGCATTCGGGAGCTTCTTAAACCGGAAGGTTTTATCAGCTTTTCGGGCGAGCCCATCATGCCCGACAACTCACCAGACCTTGAAGTGCTGCCTTATCCGTGGGGGCTCCGTCTCGACGGCGAGTCGGTCCGCTCGATCGCCGAGTTCGGCTGGATGGAACTCGGCTACTCCGAAGGCTACTTCGTTGAGCTGCTTGCCCGGGCCGGCTATTCGACTGAAGTGATGAGGTGCCCGGGGGCCTGGCGCGCGGACACCTACATAGGCCGTCCGTTCGATACACGGTATCCGGTTGAACGGAACACGCTGATCCGCGTATACAGCGGCGACGCAGGATGGTATGACAGCGAAGGCACGCATCGGTGGACAAATGGTCATGCCCTTTTCCCGCTGCCGCACCTTGGACATCGCAAGGTCAAGGTGGGTCTGTCCAATCTGGGACCGGGAAGGACGTGCGTTGCCATCTCGTGCCAGGACAGAAGCAGCGAACGGCGTATCGCTTCAGGGGAAACGACATTCATGACGATTGATTTGCCCGACCAGCCGGGCAATCTCCATATTGACTCGGATACTTTCCAGCCGTCCGTGGTTTCGCAAGGATCGTCCGACACGCGTGTTCTCGGCGTGGCCGTCAATTCGATCGAGTTCCTGATGTAGCCGGAACTCATTCCCATCGAGCCAAGCCCCGGTGTGAGCGGGGCTTTTCATTTTCCGCTCGTGGGAAATGGGCCATGAGATCCGCTGATTCGACTGGCGCCGACGAGCGCTACTTGCCAGCGGATGACCATAACCCGCCCCCAGGCGCGCAACATGCGGCTCATCGGGCCTGGGACGCGGTATGACCGACCGGACCGGATTGTTCAGACACACGAGGAGACGCGCAGTGAACCTGATCCTCTGGCGCCACGCCGAAGCCGAAGACAACGCCGCGAACGATCTCGCCCGCCAGCTGACGACCAAAGGCCGCAAGCAGGCGCAGCGGGTCGCGAAGTGGTTGCGCACGCGCGTCGGCGACGACGCGGTGATTCTCGCGAGCCCCGCCGCCCGCACGATCCAGACCGCGGAAGCGCTGACCGACCAGTATCGCGTCGTGCGCGATCTCGCGCCCGGCGCGAGCGCCCGGCAGGTGCTGGCGGCGGCCGGCTGGCCGCACGGCTTGGGGCCGACCGTCGTCGTGGTCGGGCACCAGCCGACGCTCGGCGAAGTCGCGTCGCAACTGCTGGACGGCGACCCCGAGCGCAGCCTGCCGATGAAGAAGGGCGCGCTGTTGTGGTTCGCGAGCCGCGAGTCCCACGGGAATCAACCCGGCGAGGAGGAGGCGGCGATGCTGATCGCCGCGATGTCGCCCGACATGGTGTGATCTTCCCAGGTCTGCCCAAAATACTGTATAAATATACAGTCCCCTACGTCGTGTACGACGTGGGCTGACATTTAATTCGTACCCATTTAATTCGCACCCAATTCGTACCCTCATTTCATGCCCCGTTTCGGTGGGGACGGCACGCTATTCCTTTTTCAACGAGCGCGATCATGGCGGCGGCTATTCCTGCGACCACGCTGGCCCCCTGGCTGCAAAGCCGGGTATGGCAGGGCGACCAGCTCGCCCATGCGGGAGCCCGCGCGGTGTCGAGCGGCTATCCCGATCTCGACGCGCGGCTGCCGGGCGCCGGCTGGCCCGCCGGCAGTCTGACAGAACTGCTGGTCGAGCACGGCGGCATCGGCGAAATGCGTCTGTTGGCGCCCGCGCTGAAGGCGCTGACGGCGGCGCAGGCCGGCTCGCCGTCCGGCTCTTCGTCCGGCCTGCATGCGCTGCTGGTCGCGCCGCCGTGGCAGCCGTATGCGTATGCGCTGCACGCATGGGGAATCGCGCTCGACCGCGTGGTGTGGGTTCGCGCGCGCGACGACGAAGCGCCGTGGGTCGCCGAGCAGGCGCTGAAGCAGGACGGCATCGGCGCGGTGCTGGTCTGGCTGCCGAAGGCGCGTGCGGATGCGGTTCGGCGTCTGCAGGTCGTCGCGCAGGATTCGCGCGCGCTCGCGTTCCTGATCCGGCCGCCGGCCGCGCGCAGCCAGTCGTCGCCGGCGCCGCTGCGCATGGTCTGCACGCCGGTGCCGCCGCCCGCCGACAGCACGATCAGCCGCCGACGGTGGATGGAGCGCACGGCGCTGTCCGTCGATATTTTCAAGCGTCGTGGGCCGCCGCTCGCCCAGCCGCTCAACGTCATGTTGCCGCTGCAGGAAGCGGTGCTGCCGGACCCGGCCGCATCGTCTTCCGCGCAGACGCAGTCTGGGATCAATCATGTTGTGGATCGCCGTCACCTTGCCGCTATTGCCGCTGGAGGCCGTGAGGCCGCCGGTGCTGCCTTCGATGTCGTCGCCGGCCTCGCCGGCAAGAAGCACGTGTCCGTCTGACGGAGTCGCCACCCGCGACAGCGAGCCGCCGCCCGCGCCGCGCTGCCATGCGCTGGCCGATTCGACGCGCGTGCTGATCCCCGATCTGGACGCGTTTCGTCTCGGCGTGAGCGCAGGCTGCACGTGCTCGCATGCGCTCGCGCTCGCGCCGGACCTCGTGCTGCTGGGCCCCGATCCCGTTCGCGAGACGAAAGCGTTCGACGCACTGGCGCTCGCGCTGCTCGCGTATACGCCGAAGGTGTCGCTCGCGCCGCCGCACACGCTGTTGCTGGAGGTCGGCTCCGGGCTGCGCCTGTTCGGCGGCTTGCGCGCGCTGCTCGCGAAAGTCGCGGCGACCGTCGCCGATTGCGGGCATGTCGCGCGGATCGCGTGCGCGCCGACGGCCTCTGGCGCGTGGCTGCTCGCGCAGTCGCGCGCGACGCGCGGGCCGCGCCGCTTTCATGTGATGCAGGACAAGACGCTGTCGCGCGTGCTCGACGCGCTGCCGGTGTCGCTCGCGCCGTTCGCCGCGCAGCACGAGCACGCGCTGACGCAGATCGGCTGCGCGACGCTCGGCGACCTGCGGCGCCTGCCGCGCGCGGGCGTCGTGCGGCGCTTCGGCGACGGCGTGCTGACGTGGCTCGCGCAGGCGTACGGCGAGCATCCGGACCCGCGCGATTGGTTTTGCGCGCCGCCGTCGTTCGAGGCGGCGCTCGAATTGCAGGCGCGCGTCGACAGCGCGGACGCGCTGCTGTTCGCGGCGCGCCGGCTCGTGCTGCAACTGGCCGGCTGGCTCGCCGCGCAGCATGCGGCGGTGAGCGGGTTCGAACTGCGCCTGGAACACGAGCTGGCGTCGCGGCATGCGCCGCGCACATCGAGCCTCGGCGTGAGCTGGGCGTCGCCGTCGCGCGACGCCGGGCATCTGCTGTGGCTGTTGCGCGAGAAGCTGAATCAGACCGAACTGGCCGCGCCGGTGATCGGCATGAAGCTCGTCGCGTCGGACGTGCGCGAATACGCGGCGCCGTCCGACACGCTGTTTCCGCTGCCGGAGGCGTCGGATACGTCGCTCGCGCAATTGTTCGAGCGTATCGGCGCGCGGCTTGGCGAGCAGAACGTGCTGCAACTGTCGCTCGGCGACGATCATCGGCCCGAGCACGCGACGCACGTCGAGGCGTGGCGCGCGCAGACGCGGCGCAGCCGCGGCGGCAAGGCGCGCGGCGAAGCCGGTGCGGCCGGCGGACGCCGCAAGCCGCCGAAGGCGGACGCGTCGGGGCAATCGGCGGCCGCTTCCAGCGACGCGCCGCCCGCCCAGGCGGCCCTCGATCTGCCCGATGCGCCGCTGCCGGCGCAGCCGCGTCCGGTCTGGCTGCTCGAGCGTCCGCTGAAGCTCGCGATGCGCGGCGACCGGCCGGTCTACCGGCGGGTGCTGAAGACGCTGTCGCGCCCCGAGCGCATCGAGGCCGGCTGGTGGGACGGCGACGGCGTCGGACGCGACTACTACGTCGCCGCCGACGACCAGGGCCGCATGTTCTGGGTGTACCGCGAGCGCATCGGCGGGCAGTGGTATCTGCAGGGACTCTTCGGCTAAACGGGATGTCTGCGTTCGATCTGCTCCGAGGCGCGGGTGCCGGCGCGCCGCGATCGTCGTTCGGCGGCGGCCTGCCCGACTATGCGGAGCTGCACTGCCTGACGAATTTCACGTTCCTGCGCGGCGCGTCGCATCCGGGCGAGCTGGTCGAGCAGGCGATCGCGCACGGTTACCGCGCGCTCGCGGTGACCGACGAATGCTCGCTTGCCGGCGTCGTGCGCGCGCACACCGCGCTCAAGGAACTCGAAGAGGAACGCAAAAAAGCGCATCGACAGGCGCTCGACGCGGCGCGCGAGCAGGGCGGTGAGCAGGACGGTGAGCAGGACGGCGAACAGGACGGCAAACAGGACGGCAAACAGGACGGCGAACAGGACGGCGAGCAGGACGGCGAACAGGACGGCGAACAGGACGGCAAACAACGCGGTGAACAGCGCGGCAAGGCAGAAGCGGCCCTTGCCGCGCCCGCACCGCCCACACCGCCCGCACCGCTTTCCCCCGCGCTGCATCTGCTGATCGGCAGCGAGCTGAATCTGACCGATGAGGATGGCGAACCGTTCTGCACGCTGGTCGCGCTCGCGATGAACCGCAACGGTTACGGCAACCTGTGCGAGCTGATCACGCTCGCGCGCTCGCGGGCGGCGAAGGGCAGCTATCGGCTGCATCCCGGCGACTTCACCGCGCCGCAGGCGGGCTTCGAGCATCTGGCGCATCTGCGCGATTGCGTGCTGCTGCTGGTGCCGCAGCGCGCGGCGACGTTCGCGAGGACGCTCGCCTGCGCGCGCTGGCTCGCGGGCTTCGCCGCGGAGCGCGCGTGGCTCGCGCTCGAACTCTGGCAGGGCGGCAACGACGAAACGCAGATCGACGCGCTGCGCGCGATCGCACAGGAGAGCGGCCTGCCGCTCGTCGCGGCCGGCGGCGTGCTGATGCATGCGCGCTCGCGCAAGCCGCTGCAGGACACGTTGAGCGCGATCCGCCTCGGCCGGCCGCTCGCCGCGTGCGGCCGCGCGCTGACGCCGAACGCCGAGCGGCATCTGCGCTCGCGGGTGCGGCTCGCGTCGCTGTATCCGTCCGATACGCTGCGCGAGACGCTCGAAGTCGCGCGCCGCTGCACGTTCTCGCTCGACGAGCTTGCGTACGAGTATCCGGAGGAACTCGTGCCGCACGGCGAGACGCCGGCCACGTGGCTGCGCAAGCTCGTGATGCAGGGCGCGGCCGAGCGCTGGCCCGACGGCCTGAACGAAAAGCGGGAACAGCAGATCGGCAAGGAACTCGACATCATCGCGGAGCTCAGGTACGAGAAGTACTTCCTGACCGTGCACGACATCGTGCGCTTCGCGCGCAGCCAGGGGATTCTGTGCCAGGGGCGCGGGTCCGCCGCGAATTCGGTGATCTGCTATTGCCTGATGATCACCGAGATCGATCCGGTGCGGATGAACATGCTCGTCGAGCGGTTCATCTCGCGCGCGCGCAACGAGCCGCCCGACATCGACGTCGACTTCGAGCATCAGCGCCGGGAAGAGGTCATTCAGTACATCTACCGTAAATACGGCAATCGCCGCGCGGCGCTCGCGGCGACGCTGATCACCTACCGCACGCGCAGCGCGGTGAAGGAAGTCGGCAAGGCGCTCGGGCTCGACGCGGCGTTGATCGAGCGGATCGGCAGCGCGCAGCAGTGGTGGGACGGACCCGATGCGGTCGCGCGCCATCTGGAGGAGGCGGGCTTTGCGCCCGACTCGCACGTGACCCGGCATCTGGTGCGGCTCACGCGCGAGCTGCGCGGCTTTCCGCGGCATCTGTCGCAGCACGTCGGCGGCTTCGTGATCGCGAAGGACAAGCTGTCGCGACTCGTGCCGATCGAGCCCGCGACGATGGCGGACCGCTACGTGATCGAGTGGGACAAGGACGACATCGACGCGCTGCGTCTTCTGAAGGTCGACGTGCTCGCGCTCGGCATGCTGTCCGCGATCCGGCGTTCGCTCGAATTCGTCGCGCTGCGGCGCGGGCTGCCGCGGTTTCGCGTGCAGGACATTCCGCTCGAAGACCCGGCCGTCTACGAGATGTGCTGCCACGCGGACACGGTCGGCGTGTTCCAGATCGAGTCGCGTGCGCAGCAGAGCATGCTGCCGCGTCTGCGTCCGCGCGCGTATTACGACCTCGTGATCGAAGTCGCGATCGTGCGGCCCGGACCGATCCAGGGCGGGATGGTGCATCCGTATCTGCGGCGCAAGCAGGGGCTCGAGGAAGTCGAATATGCGAAGCCGGATTTGCGGAAGGTGCTGGAGCGCACGCTCGGCGTGCCGATCTTCCAGGAGCAGGTGATGCATCTCGCGATGGTCGCCGCCGATTACACCGGCGAGGAAGCGGACAAGCTGCGCCGCGCGATGGCCGCGTGGCGGCGCAATGGCGATCTGCGTCCGTATCAGGCGGACCTGACGCGCCGGATGCTCGCGAAGGGCTACGAGCAGGAGTTCGCCGATCGCATCTGCCAGCAGATCGAGGGTTTCGGCGACTACGGCTTCCCCGAGAGCCACGCGGCGAGTTTCGCGCTGCTCGTCTATAACAGCGCGTGGATCAAGCGCTACGAGCCCGCCGCGTTTCTCGCGGGCCTGTTGAACAGCCAGCCGCTCGGCTTTTATTCGCCGTCGCAACTGGTGCAGGACGCGAAACGGCATGGCGTGAAGGTGCTCGCGCCGGACATCGCGGCAAGCGACTGGGAATCGACGCTCGAAGCGGCGGGCACTCCCGGGATGCGCTTCGACGCCGACGCGGCCCGTGCGCGCCGGGCCGGCGCCGCCCGGTGGATGCAGCGGCTGCGCGCGGCGCTGCCCGCGCCGAAGCCGCATCTCGCGACGAACATGCGGCGCATCCTGCGCGCGCGCATCCGGATGCGGCCGCGTCATTACGGCCGCGGCGGTCCGGCGGTGCGGCTCGGCTTCAGCCTGATCAAAGGGTTTTCGGAAGACGCGGCGAGGCGCGTCATGCAGGCGCGCGCGTTCGCGCCGTTCGCCGACGTCGACGATCTCGCGCGGCGCGCGGCGCTGACGCGCCGGGAAATGGAGGCGCTCGCGGCGGCGAACGCGCTCGCGAGCATCGCCGGGCATCGGCGCGAGGCATGGTGGGCCGTGACCGCGCAGCACGCGGTGCCGGCGCTGCTGCGCGACGCGCCGGTTGCGGAAGCGCCGATCGCGTTGCCGCGCGCGACGGAAGGCGCGGAGATCGTCGCCGACTATGCGAGCCTGCGTCTCACGCTGAACCGGCATCCGCTCGAACTGTTGCGGCCGGGTCTCGCGAAGCAGCGCTTCAAGACGGCGGCGCAACTGGCGAAGTGCCGGCACGGCGCGCTCGCGCGGGTCTGCGGGATTGTCACCGTGCGGCAGCGGCCGGGGACCGCGAACGGCACGATCTTCGTGTCGCTCGAAGACGAGACCGGCTCGATCAACGTGATCGTGCGCGAGGCGCTCGTCGAAGCGCAGCGCAAGGAATTGCTGGGCTCGCAGCTGATGGCGGTCGCCGGCGTCGTGCAGCGCGAAGGCGAGGTCGTGCACATCGTCGCGCATCGGCTGGAGGATCACAGCCGGCTATTGGGACGACTCGCGACGCAAGCGCGGAATTTTCATTGAGCGGGCCGAGGCTCGGCCCGGTTGTGTTTCAGCGCGCGGCGGCGATGTCGCCGCGCCACGGGAACGCGTCGAGCACCGCGCGGATGCCGGCGTCGAACGGCGTGGGCCGACCGATGCCGAGCGCTTCGAGCCGGCTCGCGTCGAGATGGCAGTCGCGCGGACGCGGCGTCGCATCGGCGGGCGACGTCTGCGCGACGAGGCGCGCGCTCAAACCGAGCGCGGCCGCGAGCCGTTGCGCGATGTCGTGCTTGGTCATCGGCTCGTCGCCGGACCACTGCGCGATGCCGCAGACCGGGTTTCCCTGCGCGCGCCGCGCGAGCAGTTCGCGGATCACGCACGCGACGTCCGGCGTGAAAGTCGGATAGCGGGTCGCGTACGCGTCCATCACGGCCGGCTTCGCGCCGTCGCGCGCGGACGCCGCGATCGCCGGCACGAGGCTCGTCACCGCCGACTCGCGCCAGTCGACGATCGGCCCGTACAGCAGCGGCAGACGCAGCACGAGGCCGGCGTCGGTGGCGTCGAAGAGCGCCCGTTCGCCTTCGAGCTTGCTGCGGCCATACGCGTTGAGCGGATTCGGCGCGTCGTCGCAACGATACGGCGGGTCGGTGCCGTCGAACACGTAATCCGTCGAGATCGACAGCACCCACGCACCGTGCCGCCGCGCGGCCGTCGCGATGGTGCGCACCGCGTCGACATTGAGCGCGCGGGCCGCCTGCGGGTCCTGCTCGCAGACGTCCGGCCGGCGCTCGGCGGCGGCGATCACGATCGCATCGGGCGCCTCGCGGTCGATGTAACGCGCGACGGCGTGCGCGTCGCGGATGTCGAGCGGCGTCCGATGCGGCGCAGCGCGCCGGAACGCGGTCTGCGCGACCTGCCAGCCGCTCGTCGCGGCCAGCTCGTCGACGAGCGCCCGTCCGAGCAGCCCGGACGCGCCGATCACCGCGACCTTGAACATCGGCGGGCGGCTTACGCGCCGACGGTGCCGACGACCGTATAGCCGGCGTCGTCGATCGCGGCCTTCAGCGCGTCGGCGGACTGGTTCGACTGGACGCTCACGCGGCCGGCCTGCAGATCGACCTGGACCTGTGCGGCGGCGTCGCGTTCGTGGATCGCGCGCGTGACGGCGGCCACGCAGTGCTGGCAGGTCATGCCTTCGACGTTGAACTGGATCATTGCTGGGTTTCCTTCGAGAGTAAGGGACTGGCCGCGCCGCCTGCGCTGCACGGTTCGGCGGCGGGCAGAGCCCGATTATGCCTGCCGGCATCCGGCGAGGCGCTGGACCTTCCCATTATGGGAAGGTGTACGATCACAGCTTTCAGTGCATCGACGGGAGCAGCACGATGAACATCGGCGAAGCGGCGCGCGAATCGGGCGTCACCGCGAAAATGATCCGTTATTACGAAAGCGTCGGCCTTCTCGCGCCGAAGGGGCGCAGCGCGTCCGGCTACCGCGTCTACGGCTCGGACGAGGTGCATTCGCTGCGCTTCATCCGCCAGGCGCGGCGGCTCGGCTTCCTGGTCGAGGACATCCGGCGCCTGCTCGCGCTGTGGCACGACCGCACGCGAGCGAGCGCCGAAGTGAAGGCGATCGCGCTCGAGCACGTGACCGAGCTGGATCAGCGGATCGCCGAACTCACGCAGATGCGCGACACGCTCGCGCATCTCGCGTCGCACTGTCACGGTGACGACCGACCGGACTGCCCGATCATCGAGCGTCTCGCCGATCCCGTGCCGGTCGGGGAATGCGAGCACGCGGCCCACGCGTGACGGCGCGCGCCATTCCAGAATGGAATGCATCGGATGCGAGCAATTCACTGGAAAACGGCCCCTGCGACGGTATAATCAGCGTTATCCCTAGTTAGGGAAATCCCTGACCCAAATCCGCCCGGGGATCGTTGTGTGTCCTTGGAGAGCTCCATCATGTTTGCGTACCTTCTGGAAAAGCTGAGCAACTGGCTCGAAACCGCCGAACTGCGTCGTCGCGAGGCATGGCTGTCGTCGTCGACGGACATCCGCCAACTCGAACAGCGTCTGCGCTCGCTCGAAACGAACGGCTACTCGCGCTAATCCCGCTCACGCCGTCGTTTCACCGCCAGCCCCGCCAACGCGGGGCTTTGTCGTTTCTGGCGCCCGTTGCCGACCGCACAGGAAAAGTCTGAAGCTTGCCACCGCGGTAAGGTAAAGTGTTTTTTGCGACAAGCCGTCCGACCGACGACGGCATGTCCTGTGACATTCGCCATATTCGCCACGGGGGCCCGCCGATGATTCCGATTCGCGTATTCGATGTCGCCGCGCTTGCTGCGTCGGCGGCCGTCTTCGCCGTGATGCCGACGCCGGCCCACGCGGAGTATCGCCAGCCGCTCGTGCTCGACACGCAGACCGGGATTCACGACGGGCAGCGAGGGATGTGGCTGCAGAACGCGCCGTTGGGGGGGCCGCCGATGGTCCACGCGCAAAGTCCCGCCCGTCCGGCCGAACTCGCACCGGAAAACCCGCCGGTGGTGATCGTCGAGCCGACCGTGCAGATACCCGGCGCGAGCGGCTCGTCGAAGCCGTCGTCAGTTCCGTCCGGGACGTCTGGCGTGCGGCCGGGGACCAGGCCCGCCGCACCGTCCGTCATGCAGTCGGGAAGGCAGTAAGCGCAACGCTTTGCGCGGCGCGTCAGTCGCCGCGATATTCGAGCTTGAACTGCGCGGCCTTGTCTTCGCCGAGCACCTTCACGAGCCACGGCAGCGTTTCCTTCAGCGTCGCGGCGAGCGTGTACGGCGGATTCAGAATGAACATCCCGCTGCCGAAGAGCCCGAAGCCGTCCGACGGCGGCTCGCTGACCGTCAGCGACACATGCAGCCAGTTCTTCTGCTGCAGGCGCTTGAGCTGCTCCGGAAAGCGTTGCGATTCCGGCCGCGTGACCTGCGGATACCAGATCGCATACGTGCCCGTCGCGAAGCGCTTCAGGCTCTCTTCGGCGCACGTGAGCGTGCGCGCGTAGTCGCGTTTGTCCTCGTACGACGGATCGATCAGCACCAGCGCGCGACGCGGCGGCGGAGGCAGCAGCGCCTTGATGCCTTCGAAGCCGTCGCCCGCGTACAGCATCACGCGCCGGCCGGCGTCGTGAAAGCGCTGGCGCAGCACTTCGATCTCGGTGCTGTGCAGCTCGAAAAGGCGCATCCGGTCCTGCTCGCGCATCAGGCGCCACGCGAGATACGGCGAGCCCGGATAGAAACGCAGTTCGCCGTCGGCGTTCAGCGCGGCGACTTCGTCGACGTACTCGGCGAGCGCGGGCGGCAGATCGGTGCGGCCCCACAGGCGGCCGATGCCGGTTTCGAACTCGGCCGTTTTCGTCGCGTAGCCTTCGCGCAGTGCGTACGCGCCGGCGCCCGCGTGCGTGTCGATGTACCAGTACGCCTTGTCCTTGTTGCCGAGATAGCGCAGCAGCTGCACGACGACGGTGTGCTTCAGGACGTCGGCATGATTGCCTGCGTGAAAGGCGTGGCGATAGCTCAGCATGATGGGCGGATCGGGGAATCGGAATGAACGGTTCGCGATGCTGTGGGCTCGCGGGGAGCGCCGCATCGCGAAGCTGCTTGAGGTCGCGCGTCGATCGCGCGGAAGGTGCGTATTGTACGCGACGACGGGTACGCGCCGACCGGCAAGCGCCGGCAGGCGAGGAAGGGAGCCATGCGCGCGGCGCCAGCCGGAAAGAGGCCGCCGCCGCGCGCTTCGCCGCGGGTGAACCGCAGGCGTCAGTTGTACGCGTCGCCGACCACGGCTTCGATCTGCGCCTTGATTTCCGGCGTGATCTTCGCGGCAATTTCCGCGGCGCGCATGTTCTCGTGGATCTGCGCGATCGACGACGCGCCGGTGATCACCGTGCTGACGTTCGGATTCTTCAGGATCCACGCGATCGCCAGTTGTCCGACCGTGCAGCCGAGCGACGCCGCGATCTGCGCGAGCTGGCCGACGATCTCGTTCTTGTGCGCGTCGGTCAGCGCGCCGCGCAGCCAGTCATAGCCTTCCAGCTGCGCGCGGCTGCCAGGCGGGATGCCCCCGCGATACTTGCCGGTCAACAGGCCCGACGCGAGCGGGCTCCACGTGGTCAGACCGAGGCCGAAGTCCTCGTAAAGCCGCCGATATTCGTCTTCGACGCGGCGACGGTGGAACAGGTTGTACTGCGGCTGCTCCATCACCGGCTTGTGCAGATGGTGCCGCTCCGCGATCTCCCACGCGGCGCGGATCTCGTCGGCGCTCCATTCGGACGTGCCCCAGTACAGCGCCTTGCCGCGAGCGATCATGTCGCTCATCGCCCAGACCGTTTCCTCGATCGGCGTCGCCGGATCGGGCCGGTGGCAGAACACGAGGTCGACGTAATCGAGCTGGAACCGCTGCAGCGATCCGTCGATCGCGTTCAGCAGATACTTGCGGTTCAGCGTGTGGAACTGGTTGGGCCCCTCGTTCAAGCCCCAGAAGAACTTCGTCGACACGACATAGCTGACGCGCGACCAGCCGAGGTCTTTCAGCGCCTGGCCCATGATCACTTCCGACTGGCCGTGCGCATAGCCCTCGGCGTTGTCGAAGAAGTTGACGCCCGCGTCGCGCGCGGCCGCGAGCGACTCCTTCGCGGCGTTGCGATCCACCTGCGCGCCGTACGTCACCCACGAGCCAATGGACAGTTCGCTTACCTGCAGGCCGGAACGGCCCAGTCGCCGATAGTTCATACATGTCTCCTCGATGTGTCCTCGATGCGAAGCCAGATGTTACCGCTAACCTCCGCGCTTGTCGCTCGCGCCGTTCATGCGAAATCGCAAGGGCTTCATGCACAATAGCGCGGCTGGCCATTCCATTTCCGTCTATCGCAAGGAGGTCTCGATGTCGTCTCTCACTCTGAATTCGAAACTCGATGGCAAGGTCGCGGTCGTCACGGGCGCGGCGAGCGGTATCGGCAAGCAGATCGCGCTGACGCTCGCGCAGGCCGGCGCGGCCGTCGCGATCGCGGACCTGAATCAGGACGGCGCGAACGCGGTTGCCGAAGAGATTCGCGGCGCGGGCGGCAACGCGATCGGCCTCGCGATGGACGTCACCAGCGAAGACGCGGTGAATCAGGGCATCGATAGCGTGGCCGCCGAGCTGGGCTCGGTCGACATCCTCGTGTCGAACGCCGGCATCCAGATCGTCAACCCGATCGAAAACTACGCCTACGCCGACTGGAAGAAGATGCAGGCGATCCACGTCGACGGCGCGTTCCTCACGACGAAGGCCGCGCTCAAGCACATGTACAAGGGCGATCGCGGCGGCGTCGTCATCTACATGGGCTCCGTGCATTCGCACGAGGCGTCGCCGCTGAAGTCCGCATATGTCGCCGCGAAGCATGCGCTGCTCGGTCTTGCGCGCGTGCTCGCGAAGGAAGGCGCGAAGCACAACGTGCGCTCGCATGTGGTCTGTCCGGGCTTCGTGCGCACGCCGCTCGTCGACAGGCAGATTCCCGAACAGGCGAAGGAACTCGGCATCAGCGAGGAAGAAGTGGTGAAGCGCGTGATGCTCGGCGGCACCGTCGACGGCGTGTTCACGACCGTCGAGGACGTCGCGCAGACGGTGCTGTTCCTGTCCGCGTTCCCGAGCGCCGCGTTCACCGGCCAGTCGTTCGTCGTGAGCCACGGCTGGTTCATGCAGTAACGGAGGCGCGGCCATGGCGCAACGCAGAAATGCTCCGCCGCAATCGACGGCGGTCGGCGACGAAGCCGGCGTGCATGCCGCCGCCGCGCACGAATGGGCGCGGCCGCATCTGAATCTGCACGGCAGCGCGAACGGTCAGTGGGAGACCGTCGCGTTGACGTTGCAAGGCGGCGGCGCGCTCGGCGCGTATCAGGCGGGCGTGTATCAGGGGCTCGCGGAGGCCGGCATCGTGCCGGGCTGGATCGCGGGCATTTCGATCGGCGCGTTGAATACCGCGCTGATTGCCGGCAACGCGCCGGAGCATCGCGTCGAGCGGCTGCGCGAGTTCTGGGAGACGATCTGCCAGCCCGCGTTCGGGCCGCCGCTGCCCGGCTTCGTCGAGCACGCGCTGTTCAATTCCGGCGAGACGCTGCGCAAGGCGTTCACCGCGATGCAGGCGGCAGGCGCGATCGTCGAAGGGCAGAAGGGCTTTTTCGTGCCGCGCTTTCCGCCGCCGCTGCCGTTCGGCACCGGGCGGCCGGAGGACGCGAGCTACTACGACGTGAAGCCGCTGAAGGCGACGCTCGAGCGCCTGTGCGACTTCGATCGCATCAACTCGGGCGAGACGCGCGTGTCGGTCGGCGCGGTGAACGTCGGCACCGGCAACTTCGTGTACTTCGACAACTCGACGACGAAGCTGCGAGCCGAGCACTTCATGGCGTCGGGCGCGCTGCCGCCGGGTTTTCCGGCGGTCGAGATCGACGGCGAGTACTACTGGGACGGCGGGCTGATGTCGAATACGCCGCTCTACGAAGTGATCCAGACGACGCCGCGCCGCGACACGCTCACGTTCCAGGTCGATCTGTGGAGCGCGCGCGGGCCGGTGCCGGACAACCTCACCGACGTGCAGGGACGCGTGAAGGACATCCAGTATTCGAGCCGCACGCGGATGGTGACCGACATGCTGCAGCGCTCGCAGCGGTTCCGTCATGCGCTGCGCGAGGTGCTGGACCGCGTGGCGCCCGAGCATCGCGACGATCCGTGGTGCCGGCTCGCGGACGAACTGTCTAGTACGAAGAAGTACAACGTGATCCATCTGATCTACCGGCAGAAGGAATACGAAGGCCACTTCAAGGACTATCAGTTCGGCGTGTCGACGATGCGCGAGCACTGGGAAAGCGGGCTCGCCGACATTCGCCGCTCGCTCGCGCAGCCGGGCTGGCTCGACAAGCCGGACAACGACGCGGGCTTCGTCACGCACGACATTCACCGCGATGGATGGGCGCGGGAAGAGGCGTCTGCGCCCCACGGCGGGTCGTTCGCCGACAAGGATTGAATCGGGCCGCCTGCGCGCGCCGCGATCGACACAAAAAAGAGCGGCGCCCCTCACGGGGCGCCGCTCTTTGCGTATCGGCGGGGCTGAGTCCGGGTGGATTACTTCAGCACTTTCGCGATCGCGTCGGCCACCGCGTCGAGGTTGCGCGTATTGAGCGCGGCCACGCAGATACGGCCCGTGCTGACCGCATAGATGCCGAACTCTTCACGCAGACGGTCCACTTGCGGCGCCGTCAGGCCCGAGTACGAGAACATCCCGCGCTGCACGTTCACGAAGCTGAAGTCGCGATCGACGCCAGCCGCCTTCAGGCGCTCGACGAGGCCGCTGCGCATCGCGCGGATGCGGTCGCGCATTTCGCCGAGTTCGCCTTCCCACGTCGCGCGCAGTTCCGGCGAGCCGAGCACGGCCGCGACGATCGCGCCGCCGTGCGTCGGCGGGTTCGAGTAGTTCGTGCGGATCACGCGCTTCAGTTGCGACAGCACGCGTGCCGCTTCGTCCTTGCTCGCCGTGATGATCGACAGCGCGCCGACGCGCTCCCCGTACAGCGAGAACGACTTCGAGAACGACGACGAGATGAACGCGTTCAGCTCGGCCGCTGCGAACAGACGCACGGCGGCCGCATCCGCTTCGATGCCGTCGCCGAAGCCTTGATACGCGATGTCGAGGAACGGCACGAGGCCGCGCGACTTCACGGCTTCGACGACCTGCTTCCACTGGTCGACGGTGAGATCGACGCCGGTCGGGTTGTGGCAGCACGCGTGCAGCACGACGATCGTGCCCGGCGCGTAGCTGTTCAGCGCGGCCAGCATGCCGCCGAAATTCACGCCGTTGGTCTTCGCGTCGTAGTACGAGTAAGCGACCACTTCGAAGCCAGCGCTTTCGAACAGCGCGCGGTGGTTTTCCCAGCTCGGATCGCTGATCGCGACCTTCGCGTTCGGGTTCAAGCGCTTCAGGAAATCCGCGCCGATCTTCAGCGCGCCGGTGCCGCCGAGCGCCTGCGCGGTGACCACGCGGCCCGCCGCGATCAGCGCCGAGTCGCTGCCGAGCAGCAGCTTCTGCACGGACGCGTTGTAGCCCGCGATGCCCTCGATCGGCAGGTAGCCGCGCGGCAGGCCGGCTTCGACGCGTGCCTTCTCCGCGTCGCGGACCGCGCGCAGCAGCGGAATCTTGCCTTCCTCGTTGAAGTAGACGCCGACGCCGAGGTTCGCCTTGTTCGGGCGCGCGTCGGCGTTAAAGGCTTCGTTCAGGCCCAGGATCGGGTCGCGAGGAGCGAGTTCGACTGCGGAAAAGAGGGACATGATGGTTCGGCAATAGTCAAGGGAGAAAGGCTGGCATGGCCGGATGGTGCTGGAAGCCCAGGCGCCGCGACACGCGGATCGGACCGGGCGGCCACACAAACGCGCTATTGTAACGAATCCCGGTCGCGTTTTTCGCTGGATGAGCGCCGCCTGTCGCGGCCAATCGCCGATTTCGACGCGGCCGGCGTCGCGCTGTCCGACGCGGCGTCCGCAACGGCTGTCCGCGCAGACGTTCGGCCGTCGCAGCACCGGGCGGACGCAGAAAGGGCACAGAAGGGGCACCTCGGCCCGGCTTCCCGCGAAACGCTAGAATGGTCCTTTGCTTCTTGGCACAGGATGCCGCCCCATGTCCGAACATTCCGTGACCGACGCCGCCGCCTCGGCGGCCGACGCGCTCGACGAGTCGAAGTTCGTCCGCTACGAAGGGTCCCCGTTTCAGCTTTATCAACCGTATCTGCCGGCCGGCGACCAGCCGACGGCGATCGACACGCTCGTCGAGGGCGTCGAAGACGGCCTGTCGTTCCAGACGCTGCTCGGCGTGACCGGCTCGGGCAAGACCTACACGATGGCCAACACGATCGCGCGGCTCGGCCGCCCGGCGATCGTGTTCGCGCCGAACAAGACGCTCGCCGCGCAGCTATATTCGGAGTTCCGCGAGTTCTTCCCGCGCAACGCGGTCGAGTACTTCGTGTCGTACTACGACTACTACCAGCCGGAAGCGTACGTGCCGCAGCGCGACCTGTTCATCGAGAAGGACTCGTCGATCAACGAACACATCGAGCAGATGCGTCTGTCGGCGACGAAGAGCCTGATGGAGCGTCGCGACGTCGTGATCGTCGCGACGGTGTCGGCGATCTACGGTATCGGCAATCCGTCCGAGTATCACCAGATGATCCTGACGCTGCGCCACGGCGACAAGCTCGGCCAGCGCGAGATCATCGCGCGGCTCATCGCGATGCAGTACACCCGCAACGAACAGGACTTCCAGCGCGGCACGTTCCGCGTGCGCGGCGACACGATCGACATCTTCCCGGCCGAACACGCGGAAATGGCGGTGCGCGTCGAACTGTTCGACGACGAAGTCGACGCGCTGCATCTGTTCGATCCGCTGACGGGCCGCGTGCGGCAGAAGATTCCGCGCTTCACCGTGTATCCGTCGTCGCACTATGTGACGCCGCGCGAGACCGTATTGCGCGCGGTCGAAACGATCAAGCTCGAATTGCGCGAGCGGCTCGAGTTCTTCCATCGCGACCACAAGCTCGTCGAGGCGCAGCGGCTCGAGCAGCGCACGCGCTTCGACCTCGAAATGCTGCAGGAACTCGGCTTCTGCAAGGGCATCGAGAACTACTCGCGGCACTTCTCCGGCGCGGCGCCCGGCGAGCCGCCGCCGACGCTCGTCGACTACCTGCCGCCCGATGCGCTGATGTTCCTCGACGAATCGCACGTGCTGATCGGCCAGTTGAACGGCATGTACAACGGCGACCGCGCGCGCAAGGAGAACCTCGTCGATTACGGCTTCCGGCTGCCGTCCGCGCTCGATAACCGGCCGCTGAAGTTCGGCGAGTTCGAGCGCAAGATGCGCCAGGTGATCTTCGTGTCGGCGACGCCGGCCGACTACGAGAGGAAGGTGACGGGCCAGATCGCCGAGCAGGTCGTGCGGCCGACCGGCCTCGTCGACCCGGTGATCGAGGTGCGGCCCGCGTCGACGCAGGTCGACGACGTGCTCTCGGAGATCAACGAGCGGGTCGCGTCGGGCGACCGCGTGCTCGTGACCACGCTGACGAAGCGCATGGCCGAGCAGCTGACCGAATTCCTGAGCGACCACGGCGTGAAGGTGCGCTATCTGCACAGTGACATCGACACGGTCGAGCGCGTCGAGATCATCCGCGACCTGCGGCTCGGCACGTTCGACGTGCTGGTCGGCATCAACCTGCTGCGCGAGGGGCTCGATATTCCGGAGGTGTCGCTCGTCGCGATCCTCGACGCGGACAAGGAAGGCTTCCTGCGCGCGGAGCGCTCGCTCATTCAGACCATCGGCCGCGCGGCGCGCAACGTGAACGGCAAGGCGATCCTGTACGCGGACCGCATCACCGATTCGATGAGGAAGGCGATCGACGAGACCGAGCGTCGCCGCGCGAAGCAGATCGCGTTCAACGAGGAGCACGGGATCGTGCCGCGCGGGGTCGTGAAGCGGATCAAGGACATCATCGACGGCGTGTACAACGTCGACGACGCGCGCGCCGAGCTGCGCGAAGAGCAGGAGCGCGCGAAGTTCGAGGACATGTCCGAGAAGGAGATCGCGAAGGAAATCAAGCGGCTCGAAAAGCAGATGATGGATTACGCGAAGAACCTCGAATTCGAAAAGGCCGCGCAGACGCGCGACCAGCTGGCCGTGCTGCGCGAGCGCGTGTTCGGCGCGAACGTCGGCGACCATCCCGCCTGATCTCCATCATCACCCGGTGCGCCGTCCGCGGCGCACCGCCCGGGCGGCCGCAGCCGCCTGCCTTTCGTTTTCCACACCCCACCGCAAGCCCACGGAAAGCCCTGCTGCCACAAGGCTTTCCACACGTTCGCGCTTGTCGCGGAACCGTAACGTGATACACTGACTCGCATATGAGAATTGTTCGCATTAGCGTTTAAGGGCTGATGCGACGGGTGTTTTGCGGTTCTCGTCTGTCCATAAGAACGAGGAATTTCGAATGCGGGTTCACTTCCTTTTGCGTGGGGCGGTTGCGGCGGCGGCCGCGAGTGCGGCGTTCGCGGCGACGGCCGCCGAGTATCCGATCGGCAAGCAGCAGATCCAGGGCGGCATGGAAATCGGCGCCGTGTATCTGCAGCCGATCACGATGGATCCGGAAGGGATGATGCGCAAGGCGTCGGACTCGGACATCCACCTCGAATCCGACATCCACGCAGTGAAGAACAACCCGACCGGTTTCGCCGAAGGCGACTGGATGCCGTACCTGCAGGTGCGCTACGAGCTGACGAAGCCGGGTTCGAGCTATGTGCAAAAGGGCGACCTGATGCCGATGGTCGCGAACGACGGTCCGCACTACGGCGACAACGTGAAGCTGGCCGGCCCGGGCAAGTACCACCTGAAGCTGATCGTCGAGGCGCCGATGCAATCCGGCCACATGGCGTTCGGCCGCCACGTCGACAAGGAAACCGGCGTCGGCCCGTGGTTCAAGCCGATCACGCTCGAATACGACTTCCCGTTCGCGGGCATCGGCAAGAAGGGCGGGTATTGATGATGAGCACGATGAGCACGAACCGGATCGCGGCATTCACGCTTTGCGCGGCCCTCTTCGGGCTCGCGCCGCTCGCGCGCGCCGCGGATCTGCCGACGTTCCAGCTCGAAATGGCCGACGGCAAGCTGAATCCCGCGCGCATCGAGGTGCCGGCCGGCAAGCGTTTCAAGATCGAAGTGCGCAACACCGGCAAGGGCGCGGCGGAGTTCGAGAGCGTGCAGCTGCGCAAGGAAACGGTGCTCGCGCCGGGTGCGCAGTCGTTCGTCGTGATCGCGCCGCAGCAGCCGGGCGAATACAAGTTCTTCGACGATTTTCATCAGCAGGCACAGGGCGTGATCGTCGCGAAGTAACGCGCGCGACGGCAGGAGGGCATCAATGGGTCAGGTGTTGTTCATCGTGTGGCGCGAAAGCGTCGAGGCGTTGCTGGTCGTCGGCATTCTGTACGCGTGGCTGAAGAACGGCGACGCGGCCGCGCGGCGCGGCTTGCCGTATCTGTGGGCCGGCGTCGGGCTCGGCGTGCTCGCGGCGGTGCTGCTCGGCGCGGTGCTGGTGGGCTTTACCGAGGTGCTGTCCGGCGACGCGCTCGACTATTTCCAGACCGCGATGGTGCTGGTCGCGTGCGTGCTGATCGTGCAGATGGTGCTGTGGATGAAGCAGCACGGCCGCACGCTGAAGCGCGAGATGGAAGAGTCGCTCGCGCAAAGCACGCGGCGCGCGAACTGGTGGGGCGTCACGCTGCTCGTCGCGCTGGCCATTGCGCGGGAAGGCAGCGAGACGGTGATCTTTCTGTACGGCCTCGGTTTCGGCCAGACGGGCCACGTCGGCGGCAGCCAGGTCGCGGCGGTCGTGCTCGGCCTCGGGCTCGCGTTCCTGACGTTCTACGTGCTGCAGCTCGGCGGCAAGGTGTTCTCTTGGCGGCATTTCTTCCGCGTCACCGAGATCATGCTGCTGTTCCTCGGCGCGGGCCTCTTTCAGACGGGCGTCGACAAGCTGATCGACAAGGAAGTGCTGCCGACGATCGTCGACCAGTTGTGGAACTCGTCGGCGCTGCTCGACGATTCCAGCACGTTCGGCTCGATGGTCGCGACGCTCACCGGCTATCGCGCGCATCCGGCGCTGATGAACGTGCTCGCGTATGCGGCGTACTGGATCGTCGTGTGGCTGCTCGCACGCCACGTGAACCGTCGCCCGATGGCGACCGCGGGGCGGACCGCGTCATGAGTTGTGTGCAGGCCGCGCCGGCGATCCTCTCGGGCAGACTGGCCGCCGCCGGCCAGTGGATGCAGCGTCACGGCGCGGTGATTCGCGGCGTGCAGTGGATCGTCGTCGCCGTCTACGCGTTCCTGATTCTCGTGCCGGCGGCGATGCCGCTGCCGGGCGACACCGCGCATCTGTGGAACAACCTGACGCTCGCCGCGCAGTTCGTCTTCTGGGGCATCTGGTGGCCGTTCGTGCTGTTGTCGATGGTGCTGCTCGGACGCGTGTGGTGCGGCGTGCTGTGTCCCGAAGGCGCACTGACCGAATTCGCGAGCAAGCACGGACGCGGCCGCGCGATTCCGCACTGGATGCGCTGGGGCGGCTGGCCGTTCGTCGCGTTCGGGCTGACGACGATCTACGGGCAGATGGTCAGCGTCTATCAATACCCGAA
Source organism: Paraburkholderia sp. (assembly GCA_035492135.1). Lineage (GTDB taxonomy): Bacteria > Pseudomonadota > Gammaproteobacteria > Burkholderiales > Burkholderiaceae > Paraburkholderia. The sequence goes on from DATJJN010000138.1 coordinate 38,317, forward strand.
GGCGGTGCTGCTGGTGCTCGGCGGATCGACGGTGGGCGCGATGATCATCGGCTTTCTGTACGGCCGCGAGAAACGCGTGTGGTGCCGCTATCTGTGCCCGGTGAACGGGGTGTTCTCGCTGCTCGCGCGCCTCGCGCCGTTCCACTACAAGGTCGACGAAGACGCGTGGCGACGCTCGTACAAGTCCGGCGAGCACGGCGGGCATCGCGTGATTCCGGTGAACTGCGCGCCGCTCGTGCCGTTGCGCAACATGAAAGGCGCCGCCGCGTGCCACATGTGCGGACGCTGCAGCGGCCATCGCGACGCGATCGCGCTCACGTGGCGCTCGCCGTCCGAAGAAGTGGCCGATCTCGGCGACGCGCAGGCGAGCGGCTGGGACACCGCGCTGATCCTGTACGGCCTGTTGGGCATCGCGATCGGCGCGTTCCACTGGACGGGCTCGCCGTGGTTCGTCGGCATCAAGCAGGCGATTGCCGGCTGGCTGATCGACCGCGACATCACGTGGCCGCTCGACACGAACGCGCCGTGGTTCCTGCTCACGCATTACCCGCAACAGAACGACGTGTTCTCCTGGCTCGACGGCACGATGATCGTCGGCTATATCGGCGCGACCGGTCTCGTGTACGGCACCGTGCTGCTCGCGATCCTGTCGGCCGCGGCCGCGTGTGTCGGACGCTTCGAGTGGCGCCGTCTGCACCACTTCGCGCAGGCGCTGATTCCGCTCGCCGGCGCGGGCGTGTTCCTCGGATTGTCGGCGACCACGCTGTCGCTGTTGCGCGCGGAGCACGTGCCGCTCGACTGGGCGTCGAGCGTGCGCGTCGCGATTCTCGCGATTTCGAATGCATGGAGCGCGTGGCTTGCATGGCGCGTGACGGGCCGGTACAGTGCGCGCCTCTGGCGGCGCGCACTCGCGATGACGGGCTTTTTCGCCGCGCTCGCCGTGGTCGACAGCGCGTGGTGGCTGATGTTCTGGGGCTGGGCGCACTGACGGGCGGCCGCCGCCAGGTCCGATCGAATCCGGTCGAGTCCGGCGAAAGGAGAACCCCATGAGTCCGGAGCACGATGCGGTGATCGCGCGCGCGGCAATCGCGGCGCTCGGGCTCGGCTGACAGTCCTGCATAACAAGCAGCGCGACAGAGGCAAAAAGAGAAGGCCGCCGGGATTCGACATTCCGGCGGCCTTTCTTTCTTCGACACATCGGCAGGAACAAAAGACGGCATGGCTGGCTGCGGCGGCAAGCTCAAAGTGTTTGCACGAAGGGGTCTAGTCTCGCGTGCACGCCGCCGTGACTGGCTAATGCCGAACACCCCCCTTGGCGGAGGTGGTCCCCACAATACCCGGTACGTCTACTTCGTCAGGATCAGCTTGCCGAGCCGGGTGGCCCGCAATTGATACGTTTCGCCGTTATGCACGATGTTCACGTGGCTGCGGCCCTGCAGCAGCGCGTCGCTGCGCAGCGACCGGTCGTCGGCGGCGGGCGCTTGCGTCGCCGCGGCTGGGGTTGCCGATGCCGGCTGCGCCGTCGGGGCGGTCGATGTGGAACCGGACGGCCGGCGCATCGACAGCGTGGAAGAGCGGTTCGGGTCGCGCATGAGGTCACTGATTCGTCGATGGGATGAGGCGATTTTAAATGATAATCGTTCCCATTTACAAGATTGACAAATTCATCGAAACGAAAGGTCGATAGCCGGGGAGTGCGGAAGCCGCGGAATCGGCGCGCGGACGGACGCGCGCCTTGCGGGAATCAGTGCAGCGCGTCCGGGTTATTCAGGCCGAGCACGTACTGGCGGATCAGCCGCACGGTGTCGATGTCGGACTCGCGATACGCGGACTTGACGATCTCCGACGTCTGCCTCGCGTCCTCGTTGTCGGCGGTCGGCAGCGTCGTCCGGTATTCGAAGCGCAGGAACAGCTGCAGGTTGTCGGGCTGCTCGATCGTCATCGTCAGCGATCCGCCGACGTGCGCCTCGGTCGCGAGGATGTCGTAGCGCACGCTCTCGTTCAACGTCAGCGTGACGCGGTCGCGCACCGTCGCGTGGCCGTAGTGCAGTTCGCGCTCCATCGTGCTGTCGGTGCGCGACAGGATCGTGCAGCTGTCGAGACCGAGCACGAACAGTTGCGGCTGCTCCGCGCGCAGCACGAGGCCCTCCCACAACTGATCGCGCGTCATCGATTCGACGAGCGGATTCAGCGGGTCGTTGATCTGGATGAGATGTTCGAAATTCAAGTCGACGGCTTCCTGTTGAAATGTCCGTCCGCCCGACGCGGGCGCAAGCACCGTGCCGAGACTCACGCGGCGGCGAGCCCCGAGCGGATCGTGATCGACCCCGTCAGCAGCTTGTGCACCGGACACGCATTCGCGATCTGCAGCAGCCGTTCGCGCTGCTCGTTCGTCAGCTCGCCTTCGAGCACGATCTGGCGATCGATCGTCGGGCCTTCGGGGCCCGTGTCGAGCGACAGCTTCACGCGTACGCGTCCGAGCGGCCAGCCCTTGCGTTGCGCGTACATCCGCAGCGTGATCGACGTGCACGCACCGAGGCTCGACAGCAGCAGCGAAAACGGCGGCGGGCCGAGGTCGCCGCCGCCGAGCGATGCCGGTTCGTCGGCGATCCACTGGTGGGTGCCGTCGTCGAACCGAACGAGATAATCGGTCGAATCGATCTGCGCGGTGACTACGGTGTCGGCCATGCATGCCTCGCGGGCTTGAAAACGGGGGAACGGGGGACGGACAGGTTCGCCGCGCGAGAGCCGCGCGGCACGAACCCCTATTGTGACGGAAACCGGCGCGAATCGGGCGAGGCCGCGGCGCGTGGAAACCCCGATCCGCGGCTTCCCGGCCGCTTGTCCCGATCGCGCGCTTGCGGCGCTCAGTGCGAGATCTGGCCCATCCGGCCCGACTGGTAGTCGAGCACGGCGTCGCGGATTTCCTGCTCGGTGTTCATCACGAACGGACCGTAGCGCACCACCGGCTCGTTCAGCGGAACGCCGCCGATCAGCAGCACGTCGAGCGGCTCGTCGGCGGCCGCGAGCGTGACGGTGTCGCCGTCGTTGCCGAACACGACCATGTGCTGCGCGGCGAACGGCTCGCGTGGCGCCCCGTACAACCCGGTGCCCGACAGGCCGTACGCGAACACGCGATAGTCGGCGGGCACCGGCTGCTCGATGCGCGCGCCGGGCGCGAGCGTGAAGTGCTGATAGAGGATCGGCGTGCGCGTGTCGATCGCGGCCTTCACGCCGAGCGCCTCGCCGGCGATCACCCTGACCGACACGCTGCCGTCCTCGGTGCGGCCGACCGGAATGTGCTCGCTCGGCACCTCCTGGTAGCGCGGCGCGATCATCTTGTCGCGTCGCGGCAGGTTCACCCACAGCTGCAACCCGTGGATGCGCCCGCCGGTGCGCGTGAATTCCGGGTCCGGCATCTCGCTGTGGATCACGCCGGCGCCGGCCGTCATCCACTGCACGTCGCCGGGCCCGAGCGTGCCCGAATGGCCGGCCGAGTCCTTGTGGCCGAAACGTCCGTCGAGCATGTAGGTGACCGTCTCGAAGCCGCGATGCGGGTGATCGGGCGCGCCTTTCGCGGCGCCGGGCGCGTAGTCGACCGGTCCCATTTCGTCGAGCAGCAGAAATGGATCGAAGTCCATCAGCATGCGGGTCGGAAACGGCCGATGGACGATGAAGCCGCCGCCCTCGGTGGTCCGCACGGACGGAAAAACGCGTTCGATGGAGCGGGTGGTAGCCATGGATTTCACCGTCGAAAAAAAGGGATTGCGCTGATTGGCAAAACAGAACAGCTATTATAGGGAGCCGATCTGGCGCGTTCGATGGGGACGGCGCAATGGATTATCCCGCTGATGGAACGATGACATGAAGATCGATTCACACAACCTGAACGACCTGATGTATTTCTCGCAGGTCATCGAGCACGGCGGATTCTCCGCGGCAGAGCGCGTGCTCGGGATTTCGAAGTCGCGTCTGTCGAGGCGGGTCAGCGAACTGGAGGCGTCGCTCGGCGTGCGCCTGCTTCAGCGTTCGACGCGCAAGCTCGCGCTGACCGAAGCGGGCGAACTGTTCTATCAGCATTGTCAGGCGATGCTTGCCGAGGCGCAGTCCGCGGTGAACGTCGTGCAGTCGCTGCGTTCGTCGCCGCGCGGGACGGTGCGGGTCAGCGTGCCGGTCACGCTGTCGCAGACGATCCTCGCGCAACGCATTCCCGAATTCATGCAGCGTTTTCCGGAAGTGCGCGTCGTGATGCGCGTGACGAACCGCGTGATCGACCTGTTCGAGGATTCGGTCGACGTCGCGCTGCGCGTGCGTTCGGAACCCCCGGAGAATGCAAACATCGTCGTGCGGCCGCTGTGGCGCACCGAGCAGATGCTGGTGGGCGCGCCGAGCCTGCTCGCACAGAACGCGCCGCCGCTCACGCCGGGCGAGCTGAAGCGCTTCGACACGCTCGACACGCCGACGAGCGACGGCCGCCACATGTTCCAGCTGATCGCGCCCGACGGCACGCGTCACCTGCACGAGCATCAGCCGCGCCTCGTGACGGCCGATCTGACGACGATCCGCGAAGCGGTGCTCGCGGGTCTCGGCATCGCGGTGCTGCCCGAGATGATGTACGGCGTGCCGTTGCGCTCGGGCCGGATGTCGCCGGTGATGCCGGGCTGGACGCTGCCGTCGCCGCAACTCTATGCGGTGTTTCTGTCGCGCCAGGGGATGGTGCCCGCGGTGCGCGCGTTCGTCGATTTCCTCGTCGAAGTGCTGCACGCGGATACGCATGTGCAGGACGAGTGTCCGTTGCAGGAAGACGTGCGGGCCGCCCTTGCCGCGCGCGCGCAGCCGGGCGACGTCGGTGAGGCCGGCGCGAACGGCGCCGCGATCGCCGCGGTCCGTCGCGATAAACACGCCGCGTAGCCCCCGCAGCGCCGGTCGATAGCAGACCTCCGGCGCAGCATCACGTCATGCTTTTTTGCATTTAAACGTGGGCAGCAATCGCTACTTTCAATGGGCCGGCGCTTGAACGTGCCAGGCTCGCGGTCTATATTGAAATCCCTCTCGTCGAGCGTCAGGCTCGTGCGGGAATTGATGGCCGCTATCATAGCGAGCCTTCAGGGCTGAACGCGCAGTCCGTGTCGACCACGGCATGTCGCATGCGTTGACGCGAGCCGGCCGACGGCACGCGGCACCGCCGCCCGAATGCGCCGAGTGCGCACGAAAAAAGGCCTTCATCTGACGATGGAGGCCTTTTACTTTGTGCGCGCCGACGAGCGTTCGTCGCGCGCGGAGTGAAATCAGCGATGCGCCGGGTCGGTCACGAAACCGATCTTCGAGATGCCGCCGCCTTGCGCCGCCGACATCACCTGCGCGACTTTTTCATAGGCGACCTTGCGGTCGGCGTTCAAGCGGAGTTCCGGTTGCGGACGGGCCTGCGCGGCGGCCGCGATCTTCGCTCGCAACGCGTCGTCGTCGACCGGATTGCCGTCCCACATCACGGTGCCGTCCGCGGCGATCGTGACGTCGACGTGCGCCGGCTTCGACTCCTCCTTCTGGCTGCTCGCATGCGGCAGATCGATCTTCACCGCATGATGGATCACCGGGATCGTCACCATGAAAACGATCAGGAGAACCAACATCACGTCGACGAGCGGCGTCATGTTGATTTCGTTCATCAGGCCGTCGTCTTCGTCGCCTGCGAAGGGGCTCATTGCCATCGATCGCCTCCTGCGTTACTGCGCGCGCGCCGCGACGCGCAGCTTGCCGCGCGACGACGACAGCCGCGCGCCGGTCACGAAGAACGCATGCAGGCCGTGCGCAAAACGGTTCAGCTTCGTGACGATCGCCTTGTTCGCGCGCGTGAGCGCGTTGTAGCCGAGCACCGCCGGAATCGCGACGAAAAGACCGAAGGCGGTCATGATCAGCGATTCGCCGACCGGGCCGGCGACGGCGTCGATCGACGTCTGACCGGTCGCGCCGATCGTCAGCAGCGCGTGATAGATGCCCCACACGGTGCCGAACAGCCCGACGAACGGCGCGGTGCTGCCGATCGACGCGAGCACCGCGAGGCCGCCTTGCATCTTCGCGACGGCTTCGTCCATCGCGTCCTTCAGGCAGCGCGTGATCCAGTCGGATACGTCCATCCTGTCGTGCAGTTGCGGCTCGGTCTGCTGATGATGATCGGCCGCTTCCTCGCCCGACAGCGCGAGCGCGAGGAACGGGTTGTCTTCGCGCGTGCCGCTGCCGAGTTTCTTCACGCCGTCCGCGAAATCGTCCGAATGCCAGAACGCGCGTTCGGCGTTTTTCGTCAGGCGGTTCAGACGCACGACGTTCCAGCCCTTCACGACGATCACGCACCACGACAGCACTGACATGATCAACAGCGCGAGCGCAATGCCGCGCGTGACGAAATCCCCTTGCGCCCACACGTGGGCGATACCGTAGTTCTGCATTGCCATTCCTTTTTTTCGATCGATGAAACCGGTCGTTTCGATTGACCGGTCCTTGCCTAGTCCTGCAGATTGAACGCGAACGGTTGGGTATACGCGGCGCGCACCGGCTCGCCGTTTTCCAGATACGGCTTGCACGAGCTGTCGTGCATCGCGGCGAGCGCGGCGTCGTCGAGGCGACTGTAGCCGCTGCTCTTCTTCAGCTCGACGTTCTCGATCTGGCCCGAGACGCCGACCACGAACCGCACGTAAGCGGTGCCGGTTTCGCCGCGGCGCATCGACAGCTTCGGGTAGTCCGGGTGCGCAATCTGGCAGTCGAGATGCGACACGTTCTTCGGCGCGCTCAACGTGATCGTCGGTTTGCCCGGCGCTGCGGCCGCGGGCGCAGCAGATGTGCCGGGCGCGGGCGGCGCCGGAGAAGCGGCCGCCGGCGCGGCGGGCGCGGACGGCGCGGGGGATGCGGGCGCGGGCGTATCGATCTGATGCTGGGACGGCGCCTGCGCGAGCGGCAGCGGAGTCGGCGTGACTCTCGGCTTTGGTTGAGCCTTCGGCTTTTCGCGCACGATCTGCGCGGCCGGTTTCGGCGGTGCGGGCGTCGGCATCGACTGCAATGCGGCGGGCGCGGCGAGGGGCTCGGGCTGCAGCAGCTCGGCGGTGATCGTGTGCGATTCGATGGCGACCGGCGTGGCCACATCGTGGTTCGACAGCATGACTGCAATCAGCGAGGCATGCAGCGCCACGACGACGGTGGCGGCAGTGACGACGCGGCGATTCATCGGGACGACGGAAACCGGCTGCCCGCCGGTAAAAGCATGGGAAGCCTGCATGTTAGCCTGGGGGCGGCGCGAAAGACGGGCGGACACAGCGACGCGTCGAGTGTGGCCGCGTCATGGGCGAAAGATGAGCAAGGAGATGCACAGCGTCATCACGAATCCGGTCAGCAGTTCCATGTCGACCTCCTGAAGAGGGAACGATCGGTGGCTGGCGGGTCGCGAAACCGGCTGGCTGCGGGAAAGGGTAAAGCGACAGGCGCGCGGCTCGCAGGGAGCCGCCGCTGAAAACAGTGCTCAGGCGGCCTGCAATTCGTAGAACACGACCGGCGCTTCGGCGGTGGTCGCGGGCTGCGCGACGCCGCAACGGCTCGCGCAGACGCCGCTGTTCGCCATCACCTCGCGCACCGACTCTTCACACCGGCCGCAGCAGGTGGCTACGCCGAGTTCGAATTGCAATTCGTCGAACGAGTCGATGCCGTCGTCGATGGAGGCCCGAATCGTCCGGTCGGACACGGCCTTGCAAACGCAGACAATCATGATGCACCGAGATAGTGGTTGCCAATGCGAATCATTATCATTACCTACGCGGCCGTTGGCAACCCCCAAACGCAATTTTTTAATAAAACCGCGTGGTTAGCGAGGTCTTCGGCGTAAGCGGAATGGGTCCGACCGCCTAAAAAGGCGGGCGATGACGAGCCGGCGAAGGGCCTACACCGCGTCGACGTCGACGCTGGCGGTTCGGCGCGACGGAATCTCGACGGCTTCGACCGGCGCGTCGACCTGCAGCAGCGCGGCCGACAGCGAGCGCAATTGCGCGCTGTCGCCGGTCGTGCAGAAGCGCAGCGTGCCGGCAGCGTGGTTCGGTGCCGGGTTCGCGCGAAGCTGGCGCTCGTCCAGCACGCGCTGCAACTGCCGCGCGACCGCGACGCCGGTATCGATCAACGTCATCCGGTCGCCGACGATCGAGCGGATTGCCGCATCGAGGAACGGGTAGTGCGTGCAGCCGAGCACCAGCGTGTCCGCGCCGGCATCGAGCATCGGCTGCAGGTAGCCGCGCAGCAGCGCAAGCAGTTCGGGCGAGCCGACATCGCCGCGCTCGATTGCCGGCACGAGCCCGTGGCCCGGCTGGCAGAGCACGCGGCAGCCGGCTGCATGGCGTTCCAGCAGCGCCTGGAAGCGGGCGCTGCGCAACGTGCTCTGCGTCGCGAGCACGCCGGCGATGCGCGAGCGCGATCCGAGCGCGGCGGGCTTGATGCCCGGTTCGACGCCGACGAGCGGAATCGACAACCGCTCGCGCACGAGCGCGATCGATTGCGCGGTGGCCGTATTGCACGCGATCACCAGCGCCTTCGCCCCCCGCGCCTGCAGCCACTCGCCGATCGCGAGTGCGCGGTCCGCGATGAAGTCGTCGTCGCGGTCGCCGTACGGCGCGTAGCGCGAATCGGCCACGTAGATCAGATTTTCGGCAGGCAGTTGCGCGCGCACCGCGCGCAGTACGGACAGGCCGCCGAGGCCGGAATCGAAGATGCCGACCGGCGCATCGGAAAGGGAACGGGTCACGGGGTGCAAGTTCAGAGCGGTTTCCGGACGATGGGTCTGCTTACTCATCCACCGGGCCCATGCCCGATTGCTGGTAGTTCTGGATGCCGACCTTGTCGATCAGTTCGAGCTGCGTTTCGAGCCAGTCGATATGTTCTTCGGTGTCGTCGAGGATCTTCTCGAAGATTTCGCGCGAAACGAAATCGCGGACCGATTCGCAATACGCGATCGCTTCCTTGCAGGTGGCCTGCGAGCCCTGTTCGAGCTTCAGGTCGCATTCGAGGATTTCCTTCGTTTCCTCGCCGATCAGCAGCTTGTGCAGATCCTGCAGATTCGGCAGCCCGTCGAGCATGAAGATCCGCTCGATCAGCCAGTCGGCATGCTTCATTTCGCCGATCGACTCATCGTACTCGTGCTTGCCGAGCCGCTCGAGGCCCCAATGCTTGTAAAGGCGCGCGTGCAGGAAATACTGATTGATCGCGGTGAGTTCGTTCTTCAGTTGCGCATTCAGATATTCGAGGACCTTCTTGTCGCCTTTCATGGTCTTTTCCTTTGGGGGGCGGAGAGCATGGTTACCAACAATAAGCGCTGGATCCGCAAAAGCCAAGACTGGCCGAACGGCTGCGACCCCGCTCGCGGCGCGCGCCGGCACGCGAAACACAGCCGGGACCGAAGCCCCGGCTGCCGCGACGCCGCTCGGTGCCGCGTCGCGATGCGCATCGTCAGGCCGTGGCGACCGGAATCTTGCCGATCTTCGCCTGCCACTCCTTCGGACCCGTCTGGTGCACCGACGTACCGTTCGAATCGACCGCCACCGTCACCGGCATGTCGGTCACGTCGAACTCGTAGATCGCTTCCATCCCGAGGTCTTCGAACGCGAGCACCTTCGCGCCGCGAATCGCCTTCGACACGAGGTACGCCGCGCCGCCGACCGCCATCAGGTACGCGGCCTTGTGCTTCTTGATCGACTCGATCGCGACCGGGCCGCGCTCGGCCTTGCCGATCATCGAGATGAGGCCCGTCTGCGCGAGCATCGTCTCGGTGAACTTGTCCATCCGCGTCGACGTGGTCGGGCCCGCCGGACCGACGATCTCGTCGCGCACCGGATCGACCGGCCCGACGTAGTAGATCACGCGGTTCGTGAAGTCCACCGGCAGCTTCTCGCCCTTCGCGAGCATGTCGGCGATGCGCTTGTGCGCGGCGTCGCGACCGGTCAGCATCTTGCCCGACAGCAACAGCGTCTGGCCCGGCTTCCACGACGCGACTTCTTGCGGCGTCAGCGTGTTCAGATCGACGCGCTTGCTGGTCTCGGTGTTCGGCTCCCAGTGGACCTTCGGCCACGCGTCGAGCGACGGCGCTTCGAGTTTCGCCGGACCCGAGCCGTCGAGCACGAAGTGCGCGTGGCGCGTCGCCGCGCAGTTCGGGATGATCGCGATCGGCTTCGACGCCGCGTGCGTCGGCGCGGCCATGATCTTCACGTCGAGCACGGTCGCGAGGCCGCCGAGACCCTGCGCGCCGATACCGAGCGCATTGACCTTCTCGTGCAGTTCGACGCGCAGTTCTTCGATCCAGTCCTTCGGGCCGCGCGCGATGATCTCCTGGATGTCGATCGGGTCCATCAGCGATTCCTTCGCCATCAGCATCGCCTTTTCAGCGGTGCCGCCGATGCCGATGCCGAGCATGCCCGGCGGGCACCAGCCCGCGCCCATCGTCGGCACGGTCTTCAGAATCCAGTCGACGATCGAGTCCGACGGGTTCAGCATCGCGAACTTCGACTTGTTCTCCGAGCCGCCGCCCTTCGCGGCGACCTGCACGTCGATCTTGTCGCCCGGCACGATCTCGTAGTGGATCACGGCCGGCGTGTTGTCCTTCGTGTTCTTGCGCGCGCCTTCGGGCGGCGACACGATCGACGCGCGCAGCACGTTGTCCGGATGCGTGTAACCGCGGCGCACGCCTTCGTTGATCATGTCGGTGACGCCCATCGTCGCGCCGTCCCACCGCACGTCCATGCCGACCTTCACGAATACCGTGACGATGCCGGTGTCCTGGCAGATCGGACGCTTGCCTTCGGCGCACATGCGGCTGTTCGTCAGGATCTGCGCGATCGCGTCCTTCGCGGCCGGGCTCTGTTCGAGCTCGTACGCGCGGCCGAGGGCCTGGATGTAGTCGAGCGGGTGGTAGTAGCTGATGTATTGCAGCGAATCCGCAATGCTCTGGATCAGGTCTTCCTGTTTGATGACGGTCATGGTTGTGCTTCAGTGGGACGGGATCGTGGTTATCTGGCCTCGTTGCCGCTCACGCTTCGTGCGACCGGCGTGGGCGGCGCGGGGTGTCTCGCGGCGAGGTCGGGGTAATGCTCGGGATGCACAGGCGAGATAAGGCGGTCGATCGGGGCGATTACCGCCGTCGCGGGCGCGGAAACGAACAACGTGGCGGGAGGGTTCCCCTGCCGCGTGATGCTGTTGCTGTGCGTGGACGCCCGGTCCGAAGCGATGCCCGGTCGCGACGCGAACGTCTGCGATGAGTCCCGGATGGAGCGGCACCGGTAGCCGGCGGCTCATGGCGATGATCGCGGGCAGCGGACGCATCCGGCGGCGAGGCCTGCCGAAGGAGGGTGGGCGTGCAGCGGACATAGGCAATTACTGTGACTGGGGCGGGCAGCGCATCACGACGCCTGGCGGCGCGAGGCGCGCGCGTCGTGCCGGCTTCCCGGCGCTGACCCGGCTGACGGGCGGCGATCACGCGTCGTGGCGTGCGTCGCCACCGGCCGGGGCGCGCTATTGTACCGCGTCGGCGGCGGGGTCCGCCGCGACGCCCGCAGGGGGCGCAGGCGCATCCTCCAGGGCGGAACGTTGCATGACGCGGCTAGGACGCGACCGGCGGCACGCGGTTCGTGCGCAGGCTCGCGAGCGCGACGCCGGCCATCACGCACGCGAGCGCGACGCCGTGTGCGGGCGTCGGCCGTTCGCCGAGGAACACGATGCCGTACAGCGCGGCCGCGATCGGCAGCACCGCGGTGAACACCCCGGCGACACTGCCGGGCACGTGCCGGATGCCCTTCATCCACAGCCAGAACGAGAACACGCTCGCGGCGAGCCCGTACCACAGCGACAGTCCCCAGATGCCGCCCGGCACGGTCGAATAATCGAACGACAGTGCGGCGGGCAGCCCGACCGGCAGCATCAGCAGCAGGCCGAACAAATGCGTATACGCACAGATGTCGATCGGCGCGAGCGTCTGCGTGAGACGGCGCGACAGGATCACGTACAGCGATTCGCAGCAGACGGCGCCGAGCACCATCAGGTTGCCGGTGAGCGAGCTTTCGGGCGCGCCCGCGTTGTCGGCGTGCGCGAGATTGATCACGGCGATGCCCGCGATCGCGAGTGCGATCGACGCGAGCGAGCGCGTATCGGGCCGCTCGCGCAGGAAGAGCCACGAGAACAGCGCGACGACGGCCGGAATCGTGCTGGTGATCACGCCGGCCGCGACCGCGCTCGTGCGATGCACGCCGCCGAGCATCAGCAGCGTAAACCCGAATGTCCCGAAGAGGGCCTGCAGGAACAGATTGATCCATTCGCCGCGGGTCACGCGTCGCATCTTCGACGGACGCAAGAGCGGCCACAACACCGCGAGCGCGATCAGGAAACGGACTAGTGCAAACAGCGGAACGGGAATAAATGCGACGATCGACTTGCCGATGCCGACGTTGCTGCCGACGAGCAGCATCGACGCAATGAGAAACAGGGAGTAACGGTTCAAGCTGGAATCCGGGCGCGATGTTCAGTTAGCATTCTAATTGGCTGGTTGCGGACCTGTCAGCGCTTGACGAATTCGCTCACGCGTAAGTGCCAGGTAAGTTCGCACGCTTAAGGTTGATCGCAGGGACGAACCCAACGGACGCGTAAGGTCCCCGCGCATGCTGCGTTGCGGCACCCGCGCGGCACCGCGCTGCAGGCGGCACAGCGGCGGCGCAACAAGCAACAATTCAGATCAGAAGTGTCGCCGGGCCACGGCGGCACCGGAGACGGCGGGCCCCAGCAAGGGGCGCGTCCCGCAGCTTTTACGTTTCATCTTCACCAAGGGGTTGTCGATGTCTGCCATTGAATCGGTTCTTCAGGAACGTCGCGTGTTCAATCCGTCCGCCGAGGTGGTGGCGGGGGCCACGGTATCCGGCATGGATGCGTACAGGGCGCTCGTCGCCGAAGCGGAGCGCGATTACGAGGGCTTCTGGGCGCGGCTCGCACGCGAAACGTTGACCTGGCAAAAGCCGTTCACCAAGGTGCTCGACGAATCGAACGCACCGTTTTACACGTGGTTCGAAGACGGCCAACTAAACGCGTCGTACAACAGCCTCGATCGCCACGTCGAAGCGGGCAACGGCGCGCGCGTCGCGGTGATCTTCGAAGCCGACGACGGCACCGTCACCCAGGTTACCTATGAAGATTTGCTCGCGCGCGTGTCGCGCTTCGCGAACGCGCTGAAAAAACGCGGCGTGAAGACGGGCGACCGCGTCGTGATCTACATGCCGATGTCGATCGAAGGGATCGTCGCGATGCAGGCGTGCGCGCGCATCGGCGCGACGCACTCGGTCGTGTTCGGCGGCTTCTCGTCGAAGTCGCTGCACGAGCGGATCGTCGACGTCGGCGCGGTCGCGCTCGTGACCGCCGACGAGCAGATGCGCGGCGGCAAGGCGCTGCCGCTCAAGAGCATCGCCGACGAAGCGCTCGCGATGGGCGGCTGCGACGCGGTCCACACCACGTTCGTGTATCGGCGCACCGGCGGCAAGGTCGGCTGGAGCGAAGGCCGCGACGTGTGGATGCACGAAGCGTCCGAAGCCGAATCAACGAGTTGCGCGCCCGAATGGGTCGGCGCCGAGCATCCGCTCTTCATCCTGTACACGTCCGGCTCGACCGGCAAGCCGAAGGGCGTGCAGCACAGCACCGGCGGCTATCTGCTGTGGGCCGCGCAGACGATGAAGTGGACGTTCGACTGGAAGCCGTCCGACGTGTTCTGGTGCACCGCCGACATCGGCTGGATCACCGGCCACAGCTACATCACGTACGGGCCGCTCGCGCTCGGCGCAACCCAGGTCGTGTTCGAAGGCGTGCCGACGTATCCGAACGCCGGCCGGTTCTGGGACATGATCGCGAAGCACAAGGTCACGCTGTTCTATACCGCGCCGACCGCGATCCGCTCGCTGATCAAGGCGGCCGACGCCGACCCGAAGGTGCATCCGAAGAGCTATGACCTGTCGTCGCTGCGGATCATCGGCACCGTCGGCGAGCCGATCAATCCGGAAGCGTGGGTGTGGTACCACGAGAACGTCGGCGGCTCGCGCTGCCCGATCGTCGATACGTGGTGGCAGACCGAAACCGGCGGCCACATGATCACGCCGCTGCCGGGCGCGACGCCGCTCGTGCCGGGCTCGTGCACGCTGCCGCTGCCGGGCATCATGGCTGCGATCGTCGACGAAACCGGTCACGACGTGCCGAACGGGCAGGGCGGCATTCTCGTCGTGAAGCGGCCGTGGCCCGCGATGATCCGGACCGTGTGGGGCAATCCGGACCGCTATCGCGCGGGCTATTTCCCCGAGGAGCTCGGCGGCAAGCTGTATCTCGCGGGCGACGGCAGCGTGCGCGACAAGGAGACCGGCTACTTCACGATCATGGGCCGCATCGACGACGTGCTGAACGTGTCGGGTCACCGCCTCGGCACGATGGAGATCGAGTCGGCGCTGGTCGCGAATCCGCTCGTCGCCGAGGCCGCGGTGGTTGGCCGTCCGGACGATACGACCGGCGAGGCCGTCGTCGCGTTCGTCGTGCTGAAGAGCGCGCGGCCGGTCGGCGAAGACGCGGTGAAGCTCGCGAACGACCTGCGCGCGTGGGTCGGCAAGGAGATCGGGCCGATCGCGAAGCCGAAGGACATCCGCTTCGGCGAGAACCTGCCGAAGACGCGCTCCGGCAAGATCATGCGCCGCCTGTTGCGCTCGCTCGCGAAGGGCGAGGCGATCACGCAGGACGTGTCCACGCTCGAAAACCCGGCGATTCTCGATCAGCTCGGCGAGTCGCTGTAACCACGCGCGCCGCGCGGCTCGACGCTGCGCGGCGCAAGCACTCGCGGGGCGCGCACTGCTGTGGCTTGCAGTGCTACCCGCAGTCCTCCTGATTGCCGGCCATGCGCGTATTTGCTATAGAGGCGCATGGCCGCGCCACACCATCCCCTCACGCCTGACCCATTGCCCGAGCCGCCGCCGGTGAGCGACGCGATGGCGCTCGCGCACCGCCGCTACTGGCGCTTCAACCTCGTGCTGATCGCGATCCTGATGACGATCGGCTTCGTCGTGTCGTTCGTGATGCCGCTTCTTTCGCACTGGCTCGGCGACGTGCGTTTCGCGGGCTTCACGCTGCCGTTCTATATCGGCGCGCAGGGCGCGATCGTCGTGTATGTCGTGCTCGTCGTGGTCTATATCGTGCTGATGCAGCGCGCGGACCGCGCATTGCAGGCCGCGTTCGACGCCGACCAGATTCTCCGCCAGGCGCGCCAGCAATGAGGCTCGCGCATCGGCTGATCCGCTCGTACGCGCTGTACACGCTCGGCTTTCTCGCGTTCGTGTTCGTGATGTGGCGCATCGAATTGAAGACCGGTCCCGGCATGTGGATCGGCTATGTGTTCCTGTTCGTGCCGATCGCCGTGTACGCGGTGATCGGCCTGCTGTCGCGCACGTCCGATCTCGTCGAGTACTACGTCGCCGGACGCCGCGTGCCGTCGGTCTTCAACGGCATGGCGACCGCCGCCGACTGGTTGTCCGCCGCATCGTTCATCGGTCTCGCCGGCTCGCTGTACGCGAGCGGCTACGACGGGCTCGCGTATCTGATGGGATGGACCGGCGGCTACTGCCTCGTCGCGTTCCTGCTCGCGCCGTACGTGCGCAAGCTCGCGCGCTATACGATCGCCGACTTTCTCGGCACGCGCTTTTCGAGCAACCTCGTGCGCGCGCTCGCGGTGCTCGCGACGATCATCTGTTCGTTCGTGTATCTCGTCGCGCAGATCCAGGGCGTCGGACTGATCGCGATGCGCTTCATCGGCGTGGACTTCGCGATCGGCATCTTCTGCGGGCTCGCCGGCATTCTCGTGTGTTCGTTTCTCGGCGGCATGCGGGCCGTCACGTGGACCCAGGTCGCGCAGTACATCATCCTGATCGCCGCGATGCTGATACCCGTGTCGCTGATCGCGCATCGCGAGGGGATCGGCTGGCTGCCGCAGTTCAGTTACGGCCACCAGATGCAGCGCGTGGAGACGCTCGAGAAAGCGGTGCGCGACGCCCCGGACGAGCGCGACGTGCGCGACGAATATCGGCGCAGCGCCGCGCTGTGGCAGACGAAGCTCGACACGCTGCCGCAGTCGTACGCCGACGACAAGGCGCAGCTCGTCGCCGCGCTCGCCGACCTGCGGCGCCGTAACGGACCGTTGCGCGATATCGATTCGATCGAGCGCCGGCTTGCGTCGTTTCCGCGCGACGTCGAGGCCGCGCGCATCGCGTGGACCCAGCAGCGCGACGATCTGCTCGACCGTGCCGCGACGCCGGTGCCGATGCACGAACCGTTTCCCGCCGATGCGGCCGACGCCGGCGCGCGGCGCCTGCACATGCGCAATTTCCTGTCGCTGCTGCTGTGTCTGTCGCTCGGCACGGCGAGCCTGCCGCACATCCTGACGCGCTACAACACGACGACGTCGGTCGCGTCGGCGCGCCGCTCGGTCGGGTGGACGCTGTTCTTCGTCGCGCTGTTCTATCTGACCGTGCCCGTGCTCGCCGTGCTGATGAAGTACGAGATCC
This sequence comes from Paraburkholderia sp., assembly GCA_035492135.1. Taxonomy (GTDB): domain Bacteria; phylum Pseudomonadota; class Gammaproteobacteria; order Burkholderiales; family Burkholderiaceae; genus Paraburkholderia. The sequence continues at coordinate 54,903 of DATJJN010000138.1, forward strand.
TCGCGCATCTCGTCGGCCAGTCGTTCGACGACCTGCCGCATTGGGTGATGCAGTGGCGACGCATCGAGCCGAATCTGATCAGCGTGGCGGACATGCGCGGCGACGGCGTCGTGCACTGGAGCGACATCCAGATGCAGCCCGACATCGTCGTGCTCGCGGCGCCGGAGATCGCGGGACTGCCGTACGTGATGTCGGGGCTCATTGCGTCGGGGGCGCTGGCGGCGGCGCTGTCGACGGCGGACGGCCTGCTGCTGACGATCTCGAATGTGCTGTCGCACGACGTGTACTACCACATGGTCGATCCGAAGGCGTCGAGCCAGCGGCGCGTGACGATCTCGAAGATCCTGCTGCTCGGCGTCGCGCTGTTCGCGTCGTGGGTTGCGTCGCTGAATGCGGGGAACATTCTGTTTCTGGTCGGCGCGGCGTTTTCGCTGGCGGCGTCGAGCCTCTTTCCGGTGCTCGTGCTCGGCGTGTTCTGGAAACGCACGACGCGCGTCGGCGCCGTCGCCGGCATGATCGCGGGGCTCGCGGTGTGCGTGTACTACATCGTGGCGACGTATCCGTTCTTCACGCAGCTGACGGGCTTCGAAGGGCGCCGGTGGTTCGGGATCGAGCCGATCAGTTCGGGCGTGTTCGGCGTGCCGGCCGGGTTTATCGCGGCGGTGGTCGCGAGCCTGCTGGACCGCAAGCCGGATCGGTATACGCTCGCGCTCGTCGACTACATCCGGCATCCGTGACGGGGTTTGGTCCTGCGCGACGCAGTCTGCTATAATGCGCGTCCCGCCGGAGAGATGGATGAGCGGTTTAAGTCGCACGCCTGGAAAGCGTGTATAGGTTAATAGCCTATCGGGGGTTCGAATCCCCCTCTCTCCGCCACCAAAGCCTTATAAATCAAGGCTCTCAGAGTTTCACGATGCGATTAATTGCTGTGGTTTACCGTCGATTCCTTCATAGAATCGCACGAGAATCGCAGCATTTTTAAGCCGCAGTTTCCGCATTACCCGCAGCCTTCTTTCTCGCCGGTGCCGGCCACTCTTGCGCCCGCATCCTGTCGGCTGGCATCAAGCTCAGAAACGACCTCGCCTCATCCGTTGATCGACAAGCCAGCCAGTCGCTATAGGTGTCGCGAGGCAGCACAACTAGAATGGTTCGACGAGACGTGCTCCGTCGACTATGTGAAGCCGCGGCCAGCGTGGATCTTGTCGGAGGGGTATCCGGGGAGAGCGGATATCCGCCCTAAAAGATAAACAAAAATGTTTGCAATTCTCCTTGCTGATATAAACATTTGTGCTTATACTTCTCCCCATGTTCAACAACATGGAGGGACGGTGAAACAGAGCGAGTTCAAGAGGTGGTTGGCCGAGCAGGGCGCGACTTTCAAGGAAGGCGCAGGACACACGAAGGTCTACCTGAACGGAAAGCAATCCACCCTTCCGCGGCACCCTGGTAGCGAGTTGAAAGAGGGGACCCGGAAAGCGATCTTGAAGCAGCTAGGACTGAAGTGAGGGAGCCCCGAAAGGGGCTTTCTCCGCACCGTCGCTCAATTGCAAGGAGTGCACTATGTTGAGGTATCCGGCCCGGTTCGAACCGGCTGAGGAAGGCGGGTATGTGGTGACGTTTCGCGATTTGCCCGAGGCGATCACGCAGGGCGACTCGATTGACGAGGCGCGAGCCGAAGCGGCAAGTGCGCTGCTGACGGCTGTGGACTTTTTCTTCGAGGACAAACGCCCAATGCCTATGCCGTCGAAGGCGAAGAAGGGAGAGGAATTGGTCGCGCTACCGGCGAGCGTGTCGGCCAAGGTTCTGCTGCTCAATGCAGTGCTTGAGCAGGGGATAACGCCTGCGGAATTGGCTAGGCGGCTTGGCACAAGTCCGCAAGTCGTGAAT
>DATJJN010000139.1:0-2317 GCA_035492135.1 Paraburkholderia sp.
TCGGTCGACACCGACCGGCACAACGGCTTCCAGAACACGTTGAACGCAACCGGCAAGAAGTGGAACGTGGTGCAGGTCTACGGCAAGTGGGACGATGGCGTCGCGCAGAAAGCCACCGCCGACGCGATTGCCGTGCAAGGCCATTTCGATGGCATGTCGGCGCAAGGCGGCGACACCGGTGTGGTGCGCGCGATGATCGATGCGAAACATCCTTTCGTGCCGTTCGGCGGCGAAACCGAAAACGGCTTTCGCAAGTTCTGCGCACAGTATGGGAGCCAGGGGCTGAAGTGCACGTCGGCGGGCAGCGGCCCCGCGCAGGTCGCGGTCGCGATCAAGACGGCGCTCGCCGCGCTCGACGGCCAGACGATCCCGGTCGCGATCAAGCTGCCGCTCGACGTCACCGACGATTCGCAGCTGAAGGCCGGCGTCAATTATTTCCCCAACGAGTCGGACAACTTCTTCGTCGGCAATTCGTTTCCGACGTGCGGCATCAATTTCTCCGCGCAGGAAATCATGAAGCAGAGCCAGGGCAACCAGTGATCGTGTGATGGCTGGCGACGTGACGGGAGGCGAAGCATGCGGCAGGACCAGCAGCAGCCGTTCTTTCAGATGTCCGGTGTGTCGAAGAGTTATGGCGGCGCGGTCGCGCTGGATCGCGCGGAGCTCGCGGTGCGTAGCGGCCGCATTCACGCGATCCTCGGCGAGAACGGCGCGGGCAAGTCCACTCTGCTGAAGGTGATGTCCGGCGTGGTGCAGCCGGACGAGGGCATCATGCATCTCGATGGCCGTCAGGTGTCGTTCGCGTCGCCTGCCGAGGCGAATGCGGCGGGCATCGTGTGCGTGTATCAGGAGCTGTCGCTGATCCCGGACCTGAGCGTAGCCGACAACATCTTCGCGTCGAACCCGCCGCTGCGTTTCGGCATGATCGATCGCCGGACCCAGCGTCGCCAGGCCGAGGCCGCGCTTGCCCGCGCGGGCGCCGCCGACATCAATCCGCTCGCGAAAGTGCGCGACCTGCCGCTGTCGCGCCAGCAGATGGTCGAACTCGCGAAGGGGCTCGCGCGCGAGCCGCGCATCCTGATTCTCGATGAGGCCACCTCGGCGCTGACTGCGGCCGACGTCGCGCGCGTGATCGAGGTGCTCAAGCGCCTGCGCGACGAGGGGCTCGCGTTGCTGTTCATCTCGCACCGGATGCATGAGGTGAAGGCGCTGGCGGACGAATGCACGGTGTACCGGAACGGGCGTCATGTGATGAGCTTCGAGGCGGGCACGCGCTCCGACAACGAGGTGATCGAAATGATGATCGGCCGCACGTATCAGCATGCTTTCCCGGACAAGCCCTCCGCTAAACCCGCCGACCCGCCCGAACGTCGCGTCGCCGCCAAACCGGTGCTCGCCTGTCGCGATCTCACATGGAACGACACGCTGCAGGGCATCAGCTTCTCGCTTCAGCCCGGTGAAATTCTCGGGCTCGGCGGTCTCGACGGCCAGGGCCAGCGCGAACTGCTGCTCGCGTTGTTTGGCGTGTTGCGCGCTTGCGCGGGCACGATCGAGATCGACGGCGCAGCGGTGTCGATCCGCAGCCCGGTGGCCGCGCGCGCCAACCGGATCGGCATGGCGCTGATCCCGGAGGACCGCAAGACCGAAGGCCTGATGCTGCCGATGTCGGTGCGCGAGAACCTGTCGTTTGCCGCGCTCGATCGGATGTCCACCGCCGGCGTGATCGATCGCGACCGTCAGCAGTCGCTGGTCGAGCGGATGATGGCGCTCCTCGCAATCAAGTCGTTCAGTGTCGACGCGGCCGTGGGCTCGCTATCGGGCGGCAACCAGCAGAAGGTGGTGATCGCGAAGTGGCTGATCCGGCAGCCGCGCATCCTGCTGCTCAGCGACCCGACGCGCGGCATCGACGTCGGCACCAAGCAGGAGATCTATCAACTGCTCAGGCGCCTGGCCGACGAAGGCGCCGCGATCGTTTTCTATTCGACCGACTATGACGAGCTGATCGGCTGCTGCGACCGCGTGCTGGTGCTGTACGAAGGCCGCATCAAGAAGGAACTGGTGGGGCCGGAGATCACCGAGCAGAACCTGATTGCCAGTGCACTCGACCTGCCGGTCGGACAGATTTCGCCTTCGACGGGAGTCGCGCTATGAGCGGGCTGCGTTACTGGTACGCGGAAAATCGCGGCACGAGCTTCGCGTTCGGCCTGTTCGTGCTGATGTTCGCGATCTATCTTTTCAACTATCCGTCGGCGTTGTCGTCGAACGTGTTTCAGACCGCGGCGAACAAGGCGGTGCTGCTCGCGCTGGTGTCGATGGG
>DATJJN010000140.1:0-109100 GCA_035492135.1 Paraburkholderia sp.
GCGATAATGCTGGCAAAGGAACCGAGGAAATGACGAAGAGAACCCGACGGACGCACTCAGCGGCGTTCAAAGCGAAGGTGGCGCTGGCGGCGGTCAGAGGCGAGCGGACGCTGGCCGAACTGGCGCAGCAGTTCGATGTGCATCCTAACCAGATCACGGAATGGAAGCGGCAGTTGCAGGAGCGTGCGGCAGACGTGTTCGGTGCGACAGGTGCGCCGTCGAGCGAGCCGCCGGTGGACGTGAAAACGCTGCACGCGAAGATCGGACAGTTGACGCTGGAGAACGATTTTTTGTCAGGAGCGCTCGGCAAAGCAGGACTGCTGAGCGCAAAGCGATGATTGACCGTACGCATGCGCTGCCGGTTTCGCGACAGACACGGCTGGTCGGCATCGCGAGATCGAGCGCGTATTACCGGGTGCAGCCGGTCAGCGAGGCCGATCAGTTGCTGATGCGTCGAATCGACGAACTGCACATGGAGTTTCCATTTGCCGGGGCACGGATGCTTGCGCGCCTGCTGCGCCGGGAAGGCCATGAGGTGGGCCGCCGTCGCGTACGCACGCTGATGAAGCGCATGGGTGTCGAGGCGCTGTACTGCAAGCCGAACACGAGCCGGCGCAACGCACAGCACAAGATCTGGCCGTACCTGCTGCGCGGCATGAAGATCGACCGTGCCAATCAGGTGTTCGCCCTCGACACGACGTACATTCCGATGGCGCGGGGCTTCGTGTACCTGACGGCGGTGGTGGACTGGGCGAGCCGCAAGATTCTCACGCACCGGGTCGCCATCACACTGGAAGCCACGCACGCCGTCGAGGCGCTGGAAGAGGCGTTCGCCCGCTACGGACTGCCGGACATCGTGAACACCGATCAGGGCAGCCAGTTCACGGCGGGCACGTTCACCGAGGCCGTGCTGTGCCGGGGCGTGCGGCTGTCGATGGACGGCAAAGGGGCCTGGCGCGACAATGTGTTCGTCGAACGCGTGTGGCGCAGCATCAAGTACGAAGAGATCTACCTGCGGGCCTACGAGTCGGTCAGCCATGCCCGGCGCTCCATCGGCGACTACATCGAGCTGTACAACCGCAAACGGCCCCATTCGAGCCTGGCGGACCAGACGCCGGATGAGGCATACTTCGCGACGCTGCCTGCGATCAAATCGGCAGCATGATTGCCTCGGACGTTCCACTTAAAAATCTCAGAAAGCTGTCCGAAGGAGTGAGGCCACCTCTTACGCGGCCCGCCCCTTTTTTTACGAACCCGCGGGCGCCCCCCCGAAGGCAGGCGCCCGGCAGGCATTTCGCCTGATGTCGCTCTAGATGTGCGCTGTCAAAATCACAGCCGCGACAATGCACATTACAAACGTACCCACTAACAGCGGCCCGATGTTCCGCCGAACCAGATCATTCACATCAACGCCGCCCACCCCCGCATCAGCAGCGGCTCCGAATGACCAGGCGATCGCACAGCCGCTGCCAAAAAACACCTCGGCCACCTGCACGGCTGCCGAAAGGACGACGACGTTCAGGTGCGCAGCGCCTCCCAGCGACCCGGCGAGCGCTCCAACCAGCGGCAAGCCGGAAAATCCCGAACCGTCCAGCCCCGTCAACATCCCGATGATGGAAATCCCGAACACCAGAATGAAGGGATTAAGCGAGAGATGCTGCGATGCCAGGCTCGCGAAGTCGAACAGGTACCCCGGCGCGCCTGGACCAATAATTTTCGAAGCCATCTGCGCCTGGCCCAGAAAAAAGAACGCAGCGATCGGCAGAATCGGCGTGAAAATTTTCAGCGCGAAAAAGAAGCCTGCGCGTATATGCATGGCCATCGCATCGACCGGGCCTTTCTCTCGACCAAGCAGCGTAGAGATGACCAGCAACAGCATCGCCGTACCGCCGACGAGCTCGGTTGCCTTCTCACCCTTGATTGCGTGCGCGGGGTCGAACACGGCCCGCGTGATAATCAGCACGACGATCCCCAGAAAGACGAGCGGTACCGCCACAGCCAATACCTTCGCATACCGCGTGCTGACACTGATATCGCTTTGCGCCGAATCGTCATGAACGGCCACATTGAAGCTACCCGGCGGATCTGCAACCAGAATACCGCGCTTCATTTCCCGGCGAATCCTGATGAAGGACCAGCCGATCACGACCACGCCAATAATGAAAGAGAACAACAGGGCCCAGGGAACGATGGCGCCCGGGTTGACGCCGGCCGCGGTACCCGTCAGATGCGACGCGCCCTGAATGACTGGATCTGCTGCCAGAGCCATGCCGTGTCCGAAAAGATTTTCCGAGACCGTCGCCGCCATCCGCGGCAATCCGGCACCGACAGCAAACGGCAGCACGATGGTCCCGACAATGGCCGTGGACGGCGTCGGCCAGAAAAATATCGAAAACAAATACATCGTCACGCCGAGGATAAAGAACGACCGCACGGGAGTGGTCATCACTTTCTTCAACGGCGCAACGATCATTTGGTCGACTTTCTGCAATTTCAGCGAATCAAGCATGGCGACCATCAACGCAATCACGACCATGATGCCGAGGAGGCCGACCGTCGCCTCGATAATCGCCCGGAACACCACCTGGAGGCCGAAAATCGTGCGATCTAACAGCGAAGAACCGGCTTTGTCAGCCAGGATTCCTATCAGAAAGATGCCGATGACAGACGGTATGATTACGCCACGCCTGAGGATCATGAATCCCAATATTGCAACGACTGTGGCCAGAAACACCCAGTGGGCTGGCGTAAGAGCTATTTCATGCATGCGGTGACACTCCTCAAGTTATGTGTGTAAAGCCGACGCCAAGTCCAGCCAGCAACCATCTACGACCGAGACGAACCATAGCGGCCCGATATTTCCGAATGAGTTCTTTTGTTCAATGCACCGTCTCGGACAATTTCCGGTAGCCGGACTGGGCGCGAACCTGTTTCGAATCCGGGCAGCGAACACCAGCGTGAGTGAAAGACGCCCACATCGTTCCACGCACGACGTCACGCGGCTCATCTGCAGAACGAATCACTGTCCTGCAGAATTTCCCGCTCGCTATGGTAATGACCTATGTTCAAACCCAACAGCCTTCGCCCGATCGCGCGGGCACCGGGCTACCGCGACCATGACCCAAATGTGATGTTGGCCCGGCTGCAGCGCGGTCCGTCCTGCAACCCACTGCGCCGGTCAAAGGTCCGTACAGCCAGGAACTGCATTTCAGCAGCAGTCCTGGCTTATGAGACCGTCGATTCGGTAACCGATCCGTAGTGCCACAGGGTAAGCCTTTGTGCGACAGACAGCTCATATTCCCCGTGACAAATCGGACCCGACGCCAGCGGCAGCTCAGAAACGATGGCGCATGCCGATAGCGACGGTTGCCTGCTCATTCGAGCTCGACGCGGTGAGGAACTGGCTGACCTGCGCGAATTGCGCGGTGCCGAGCGCCCGCTGCCCCGTCCCCATCAGATAGACGTCGGTCCGTTTGGACAACGCATAGTCGAGGATAAGGTCGGCCTGGAGATAGCGCGGATGGATGCCTCCAGCGTCCGCCACTCCGTTGGTGTACACAAACGCACCGCCGAGGAGAAGCGCCGGCGTGAAACGGTAAGCAGCGTTCAGCTCGTAGTTCTGGAAGCGCACGTCCTGACCGTCCAGTCCGCCCTTGAAAGTCGATTGCGTGAACGCGCCGCCGACCTTGGTGGCGCCGATCGTGTAGCTCGCCCCCACACCGAACACTTCGTACGCGCGCGCCGCGAGGGCGTAGCTGCCCGTCGCGCTGTTCGCCGTCGTCCAGAACGTGCCGGTCGCCAGCGAGGCGGGATGGTCGACGTGCGTGAATGCAGCACCCGCATAGAGGCCGCCGTGCTGATAGTGGCCCCCCAGGCTCCATACGCTGTCGGTGGCGATCGATCCCGGCTGGCCGCCCGGCGCGTACATGGCCGTAAACTGTGCGCCCGACAGCGTCGGAGTCACGTACTTGATCGTGTTATTCACGCGGAAGCCGCGGTTCGTGTTGTCGTTGTCGCCCGGGTGTTCGAACAGAACGCTCCACTGGTCCGTCGTGACCGGCGAAACCTGTTCGACCATCTGGTCGTACTGCCGCCCGAGCGTCACGGTGCCATAGTGATCGCTCGAAAGCCCGACATATGCCTGCCGCCCGAAGGCGAGGCCGCCCTGCCCCAACGATCCGTTCGTGACGGAAAAACCGCTCTCCAGCACGAAGATTGCGTGCAGCCCGCCCCCGAGATCCTCGGAGCCGCGGAATCCCCATCGATCGCCCTGGGTAATCCCGCTCATCATCTGCACGGTCTGGCCACCCTTCTGATTCGTCGTGTATGTCAGCCCTCCATCGATAAGTCCATACAGCGTAACGCTGGACTGGGCATGTGCCACGCCCGTCAGTGCCGAAGCCGCAGAGAGGGTAATCACAGTCTTTTTTATCGTATTCATCCTTAGCTATCCTTAGTTTTGTGGGAAACACCTTTACTACTTGCAGCGATGCGTTACTTCACTTCGGAAAAAATATCGGTCGGCGAAGCCGGGTTCCCTCACAACCTGTGAGGGAACCCGCTAATTCACCAGAGAAGAATCGCGACGAGCGTCGACACCACCAGGCCGGTCAAGACCGGAATCATGAGATGGCGAACAGCCTGAAGGACCGGGACTCGCGCGAAGCTGGCGACGGCCGCGAGGGCGGACCAGGCCGTCATCGTCTTGCCTGTCCAGACCGACCCCATCTGCCCGATCGCCGCCAGCGTGGAGACATCCAGGCCAACGGCCCGCCCCAGCGCTCCTGACAGCGCGCCAGTCAACGGCAGCCCGGCAAATCCCGAGCCGTCGATGCCAGTCACCATCCCCGAAAACAAGATGCCGTAAGAGACAAAGAACTTGTCATGCGGAATGAAATGCTCTCCGGCTTTCACGAGGTCCGCCAGCAGGCCGGGAGCCGACACATCGGCCGGCAGACCCAGAATCGGTGCCGCCGTGCCTGCTACGCCGATGAAAAAGAACCCCGCAATCGGAAGCACGGAACTCATCGCGCGAAACGAGAAGACAAAACCTTCGGTGATGTGCTCGGCGGTATGCCGGCAGATCGAGCGGTAGTCACGCGATGCAGCAACGGCGACCATCAGCAAGCCCGCCACCCCCCCCACGAGCGCGGCTGCAGCATTGCCGCTTGCGCCCTTGAATCCCGGTATCAGGTGGGGCATCACCATGTAGGCCACGATGCTGAGAAACGATAGCGGCACGACGATGGCAAAACATCGCGACCACCATTCCGTCGCCGGCGTCAACAGATCGCGGGGCGCAACGACTGCTGAACGGGCCAGCGCCCCACCGCCATGTCCCACCGACGCCTGCTGAGGTTCGCCACGGCGGACGCGGGCCCGGCTCCCCTTGACGGAGGACAGCGTCGAATTGGCGGTGACCTCCAGTGATTCCCAGCGTTCCAGATTCTGTACGTTCGGGGCCTGAATGTGCGGACGGATTTTAAAGTAGGCGATCGTGAACGCCACGACACCGGTCACGAGCGACAGCACCAGGGCTTTGTCCGCGAGTAGCGGCATCGGTACTGCCGCCGCCTTGGCACTGATACCGGGCGCAACCTTGATCACGTAATCTGACGACAGCGCTGTTCCAAGCCCGGCAATGCCAATGCACATGGCAGCGCCCAGCGGCGGCACACCCGCATAGATTGCAGCCGGCAGCAGAATGCCCGCGATGAGCGGCACCGCCGGCGTCGGCCAGAAGAACAGCGACAGCATGTAACTCACAAATCCCAGAACGAAATAGCCCACATGACCGTTCACCATCAAAAGCTTGAACGGCTGAACCATCCTGACGTCCGCATTGATCTTCTTCAGCGCATTGAGCAACGCTGTCATCAGCGAGATGACGAGAAAGATGTTGAACAACTCGCGCGCGGCCGTTAGCGGCGCAAAGAACACAGCTTCGAGTGCCGTCGAAAAATGCCCCGACCAGGCAAACACCGTCGCAAAGGTGGCGAGGATGGCCGGCGCGACTACGTTTGCACGACATACAAGCGTCACGATGATGGCTACCACGCCGCAAAGATAGACCCAATGCGCCGGGCCAAGTACCACATGGGATTCCATTGTTTCTCCAGGATGGCACGTGCACATGCCAAGCAACGTCCGAAGATATATCGGTTGTTCGGTATACTATATTCCACCAAAAAAGCTGACAACCCGCGGAACTATCCACGTTTACCCGCAGATCAACCCCCATAGACGGAACAATTTATATCGTATACATCCAGACATATAGCTCTCGTCGAACGTACCACGCCACCCGTGAAGTGGACGACGGGGCCCGGCCCGACGAGGCGGATGTTATCCGGCCAATTTTGGCTGCGGGGAGAGACGGCCGACGTACCCGGAACGGACCGATCGACCTTCGTCTGGCATGGGCGACGCCTGTCCCCAGCGCCGTCGCCCTGAGGCGCACACCACAAAAACGTCGCCGCGTCCTTATCGTGCGTTAGCCATCGCACCGAATGCGCGTTGCCGACGGCGTAACGTCCACGTGAGTCCGGCCTCTTTGCGACAGACGCGCGTGCCGGCCCGCCCCACGGCTACCCGAAGAGACGCCCAATGGAAACCGACGCCCTTCACGGCCCCGACGCGCTGTCCGGCTTCGAGGTCGACATCGACGCGCTATACGCCGACATGAACCGCACCGGCGTCGGCACCCTCCACAATGTCATCCCGCCCGCCTTTCTCGAGCAGATGCGCCGCTTTGTCGGCGAGGAACTCGAACGCCGCGGCGGCCAATACTTCGGGCTCGACCGCGCGGACGGCGTCGAGGACTCGCCGCTGCTGCCGGTGATCCGTCACCCCGACCTGAATGCCGCGGTGCGCGCGCTGTACGAGCGCGGGATGGGCAAGGCCCCGCCGCACGACCGCCTGTTTCCGGTGCTGCGCGTGCTGGCAGGCTCGATCGGCGTGCGGCATGCGCATCTGTATCACTACGACTCGTATGTCGTGACAGCGCTCGTGCCGATCCTCATCCCGGATCGTCCGAACGAGCCGCCCGGACATCTGGTGATGTACCCGAACCTGCGCCGCGAGCGTCACTTCATGCTCGCGAACGTACTCGAAAAAGCGGTGATGGAGAGCAAGCTCGCGCGCAAGCTGTGGCGCACCGGCTGGATGCAACGCGCGCTCGGCGCGCGCATCGTGCCGCTCACGCCCGGCAACGTGTACTTCTTCTGGGGCAGGCGTTCGCTGCATGCAAACGAAGCGTGCCTGCCGACCAGCGTGCGCTGCACCGCGCTGCTGCACTTCGGCGACCCGCACGAAAACAGTCCGCTGAAGCGTCTGAGCCAGAGCCTGCACCGACGCAGCCTGAAAAGGCTCGCGCACGCCCGCTGAACGCGACGTCGGCGCGGCGTGCGCACGGAACACGACGCGCCCGGCCACGCCGGCGCGTCGCGCTCGCTTACGCCGCCTCGAGGTGTTTCAGCAACGCGTCGACGCTACCCTTCGCGTCACCGAACAGCATCCGCGTGTTGTCCTTGTAGAACAGCGGATTTTCGACGCCCGCGTACCCCGTCGCCATGCTGCGCTTGGACACGACCACCGTGCGCGCCTTCCACACTTCGAGCACCGGCATCCCGGCGATCGGGCTCGATGCGTCTTCGAGCGCACCCGGATTCACGATGTCGTTCGCGCCGATCACCAGCACGACGTCGGTGCTCGAAAAGTCGTCGTTGATCTCGTCCATCTCGAGCACGATGTCGTACGGCACCTTCGCCTCGGCGAGCAGCACGTTCATGTGGCCCGGCAGGCGCCCCGCAACCGGATGAATGCCGAAGCGCACGCGCACGCCAATCGCGTTCAACCGTCGCGTGATCTCGCTGATCGTCCCCTGCGCCTGCGCCACCGCCATGCCGTAGCCCGGCACGATCACGACTTCGGACGCGTCGCGCAGCAGCGCGCCCACTTCGTCCACCGACGTCGGCACCACCTCGCCTTCGACCGCGGCGCTGCTGCTTGCGCTCGCCGCGCCGAAGCCGCCGAGAATCACCGACACGAAGCTGCGGTTCATCGCACGGCACATGATGTAGCTGAGGATCGCGCCGCTCGAGCCCACCAGCGCGCCGGTCATGATCAACAGGTCGTTGTCGAGCATGAAGCCCGTCGCGGCCGCCGCCCAGCCCGAGTAGCTGTTCAGCATCGACACGACCACCGGCATGTCCGCACCGCCGATCGCCATCACCAGATGCACGCCGAGCGCGCCCGCGACCACGCACATCGCGAGCAGCGCGACGAGCCCGTCCGCGCCGGCCGGCTCGCCGACGAACCGCGCGCCGAGCACCCCACACGCGACGAGCGCGGCGACATTGAGCCAATGACGCGCCGGCAACATCAACGGCTTGCCGCTGACGGTGCCCTGCAGCTTCAGGAACGCGATGATCGAGCCGGTGAACGTGACCGTGCCGATGAATGCGCCGACGTAGATCTCCGTCTGGTGAATGAGCCGTTGCACGCCTTGGTGTTCGGCCGGCGACAGATAGTTAGTAAAGCCAATCAGCACCGCCGCGAGACCGACGAAGCTGTGCAGCACCGCGACGAGCTGCGGCATTTGCGTCATCTCCACGCGCCGCGCGAGCACCGCGCCAACGCCGCCGCCGATCAGCGCGGCTGCAAGCGCGATCTGCAGGCCCGCGCCTTCGGTGATCAGCAGTGTCGCGAGCACCGCGATCACCATGCCGGTCACGCCATACAGATTGCCGCGCCGCGCGCTCGAAGGGTGACTGAGGCCGCGCAGGCTCAGGATGAACAGCGTCGCCGCGCCCAGATAGGAAATGTTGCCGATTCCGTTCAGCATGCCGTTCTCCTTGTTATGTCCGCTGGAACATCTTCAGCATTCGCTGGGTGACGAGGAACCCGCCGGCAATGTTGATCGTCGCGACCAGCAAGGCGACGCCGGCCAGCACGCTGACGAGCGTCTCGGTGCTGCCCGGCCGCAACAACGCGCCGATCACGATGATCCCGCTGATCGCGTTGGTCACGCTCATCAGCGGCGTATGCAGCGCGGGCGTCACGTTCCAGACCACTTGATAGCCGACGAACACCGCAAGCACGAACACGGTCAGATGCGCGACGAACGACGGCGGCGCCACCGCACCGAGCGCGAGCAGCAACACCGCCGCGATCGCAAGCGCGGCGAGCGAGACCATGCCGCGTCGGCGCGCCTGGGCGGCGGCATCGACGACGGGCTGCGCGGGCGCTGCCGCGGCCGGCTTGCGTGCATCGCCGGCCGGCTTCGCGGGCGCCGGCGCAACCGCTGGCTGCGCCGGCGGCCAGCACACGTTGCCCGCCTGCACGACCGTCGTGCCGCGCTGTACCGCATCGTCCAGATCGAGTTTTAGTTCGCCATCCTTAGCGGGTGTCAGATCGGTCAGCAGATGACGCAGGTTCGTCGCGTAGAGCTGGCTCGATTGCGTCGCCATCCGGCTCGGCAGGTCCGTGTAACCGATCACCGTCACGCCGTTCACGTTCACGACTTCATCCGCGCGCGTCAGTTCGCAGTTGCCGCCCTGCTCGGCCGCCATGTCGACGATCACGCTGCCGGCGCGCATCAGCGCGGCCGTCTGCGCGGTGATGAGGCGCGGCGCCGGCTTGCCCGGAATCAGCGCGGTCGTGATGATGATGTCGACTTCCTTCGCCTGCGCGGCAAAGAGCGCCATCTCCGCCTCGATGAACTTCGCGCTCATCTCTTTCGCGTAGCCGCCGGCTCCGCCGCCTTCCTCGTCGATGTCCACCTGCAGAAATTCGGCACCCATGCTTTCGACCTGCTGGCCGACTTCGGGCCGCGTGTCGAACGCGCGCACGATCGCGCCGAGTCCGCGCGCCGCGCCGATCGCGGCGAGCCCCGCGACGCCCGCGCCGATCACGAGCACCTTCGCGGGCGGCATCTTGCCGGCGGCGGTGATCTGTCCAGTGAACAGGCGACCGAAGTGCTGCGCGGCCTCGATCACCGCGCGATAGCCGGCCATGTTCGCCATCGAACTCAGCGCGTCGAGCTTCTGCGCGCGCGAAATGCGCGGCACGCAGTCCATCGCGAGCGCCGTCGCCCCGCGCGCGGCGAGCGCGTCGAGCAGCGCGCGGTTCTGCGCCGGCCACACGAAACCGAGCAGCGTCGCGCCGGGCTTCAGCAACTTCGCTTCGTCGAGTGACGGCGGACGCACCTTGATCACGATGTCGGCGCCCGACCAAAGCGCGTCGCGATCGTCGACGATCCGTGCGCCGGCCGTCCGATACGCGTCGTCGCTGAACGAAGCCAGCGCGCCGGCGCCGCGTTCGATCTCGACCTGGTAGCCGAGCTTCAGCAGCTGCGCGACGGTGTCCGGCGTCGCCGCGACACGCCGCTCGCCCGGATGGATTTCGCGCGGAACCGCAATCGTCATCGCCATTGCGGACCTCCGCTTCGCTCGCATTCCTGTGCATACGCACAGTAATCGGGCTGCGCGCCGCGACCGGCGGCATGCCCGAAGCATCGCCACGACTTCATTGTTCGTCTCCTGCTGATGTTGGAATAGAGGTGAGCCGCGGCCTCGCGCGTGCGGAAGTGCGTTTCGACGCCGCGCTGCGTATTGGTTTTAAGCGTTTTAAGCGTTGCCGTTACCGAGCCGCAAAAATGCGAGCGCAACGCGGCGCGCACCGGCGATCGCCGCTTCCTCGCTTGCGAAAACGGTCTCGTCGACGACCCGCTGCATCGGGAAAATCGTGGCGTGGCGCGCGTCGTCGTCCGATCCTTCGTGAATCGTGGCGAACGCTGCCCAGCCGCCGTGATCGATGATCTGCCGGGCGGACAGTTCGACCTGAAAGTGTCCGAGCACTTCGGTATGCATCGCGATCTCCTTCGGAAAAGGAATCAGGACTGCGCTTCCAGCTCCGCGACGCGTTTTTTCAGCGCGCGTTCTTCCTGGAAGCGGGCTGTCTCGTCGCGGATCACCGCGACGATGCCGGTCACGCCGCCGTTCGGCGCCGTGAGCAACGCGACGGTGAACGCGATCGACAGCGCGCGCCCGTCCTTGTGGACGGCCGGCACGCGCAGCACGTCGTTGCCGTAGCGTGTCTGACCGGTCGCCATCGTCTTGTGATAACCGTCCCAGTGCCGGCCGCGCAGGCGCTCCGGGATGATCAGATCGAGCGTGTTGCCGAGCGCCTCGTCGCGCGTGAAGCCGAACATCCGCTCGGCGGCGGGATTCCACAGCGTGATGTCGCCGTCGGCGTTCGAGATGACGATCGCATCGCTGATCGCATCGACGAGCTGTTCGAGATCGATGGCGGTCTGCATGGCGTTTTGTCTCCGAAAATGACTTCCTGTGCCGCTTGATGTACAACGGCGCGGCGCGCGCTCCATGCTGCGCGCGCCGCGCCTTTTCCCTACCCCTGTTGCACTCGAAGCGATGCCGCGATCAGACCGCGCGGATTTCGTGCAACTCGGCGATCTGCTGCGGCGTATAGCCGAGACCCTTCAGCACTTCGTCGGTGTGCTCGCCGAGCAGCGGCGAAGCAGTCACTTCCGGCTTCAGGTCCGAGAACTTGATCGGGCTGCCGATCGTGTAGTAGCTGCCGCGCACCTTGTGCGGCACTTCGACGATCGAGCCGCTCTTGCGCAGCGACTCGTCGTGCAGCAGTTCCTTCATCGACAGCACCGGCGCGCACGGAATGTCGTACTTGCGGAAGATATCGACCGCTTCGAACTTCGTCTTGTCCTTGATGAAGTCCTCGATCGTCGCGAAGATCTCGTCGATGTGCGGCTGGCGCGCCTTCGCGGTCGTGTAGGCCGGATCGGTCTTCCACTCGGGCTTGCCGAGCGCATCGCAGATCGGATCCCACGCGTGGCCCTGGACCGTGAAGTAGATGTACGCGTTCGGATCGGTCTCCCAGCCCTTGCACTTCAGGATCCAGCCCGGCTGGCCGCCGCCGCCCGCGTTGCCGCCGCGCGGCACCACGCCGTCCTTGAAGTACTCCATCTCGTGCGGGTACTGCGGGTACTCTTCGAGGTAGCCGACGCGGTCGAGACGCAACTGGTCGCGCATCTTCACGCGGCACAGGTTCAGCACGGCGTCCTGCATCGATACGGCCACCTTCTGGCCCTTGCCGGTCTTCAGGCGTCCGACATAAGCGGTCAGAATGCCGATCGCGAGGTGCATGCCGGTGTTCGAATCGCCGAGCGCCGCCGCCGAAATCGTCGGACCCGAGTTCTCGCCCTTCCACCAGCCGGTGGTCGACGCCGCGCCGCCCGCGCACTGCGCGACGTTCTCGTAGACCTTCAGGTCTTCGAAATGATGGCCTTCGGAGAAGCCCTTCACCGACGCGAGGATCATCCCCGGATTCAGCTCCTGGATGCGCGCCCACGTGAAGCCCATGCGATCGAGCGCACCGGGACCGAAGTTCTCGACCATCACGTCCGATTCGCGGATCAGCTTCTCGAGCACTTCCTTGCCTTGCTGCGTCTTCGTGTCGAGCGTGAGCGAGCGCTTGTTGCTGTTCAGCATCGTGAAGTACAGCGCGTCGGCGTCGGGGATGTCGCGCAGTTGCGAGCGCGTCACGTCGCCCGCGCCGGGACGCTCGACCTTGATCACATCGGCACCGAACCAGGCGAGCATCTGCGTGCACGCCGGGCCGGCCTGAACGTGCGTGAAGTCGATGATCTTGATGCCTTCGAGGGGTTTGCTCATCTGTATATCTCCTGTCTTTCCTGGTCGGTTAGGTTTATTTCTTCATTGCCGCGCTTTGCGGATTCAAATTCGTCAGACGGCCGCTCTCGGTGCCGGCCGACTCGTCGATCGCGGCGTTGATCAGCGTCGGCTTGCCCGACGCGATCGCTTCCTCGAGCGCCTTCGTCAGTTCCTCCGGCGTGCTCGCGTGATAGCCGACGCCCCCGAACGCCTCGATCATCTTGTCGTAGCGCGCGTTCTTCACGAATACGGTCGGCGCAACATCGACGCCACCGGTCGGATTCACATCGGTGCCGCGATAGACGCCGTTGTTGTTGAAGATGACCGTGCAAACCGGCAGGTTGTAGCGGCAGATCGTTTCGATCTCCATCCCGCTGAAGCCGAACGCGCTATCGCCTTCGATCGCGACGACCGGCTTGCCGCTCGTCACCGCCGCGCCGATCGAGAAGCCCATGCCGATGCCCATCACGCCCCACGTGCCCGAGTCGAAGCGCTTGCGCGGCAGGTACTGGTCGATCACCGCGCGCGCGTAGTCGAGCGTGTTCGCGCCTTCGTTCACGAGGTTGATGTCCGGATGTTGCTTGAGCACATCGCGGATCGCGCGCAGCGCGCTGTGGAAGTTCATCGGCGACGGGTTCTTCGCGAGCGTCGCGGCCATCTTGTCGAGGTTCTTCTGCTTGCGCTCCGCGACCGCCGCGAGCCAGTCCGCCGGCGGCTTCGGGAAGCTCGCATCGACGCCGTCGAGCAGCGACGACACGCACGAGCCGATATCGCCGATCACCGGCGCCGCGATCGCCACGTTGCTGTCGATCTCGGTCGGCGCGATGTCGATCTGCACGAACTGCTTCGGCCCGTTGCCCGCCCCCCACGTCTTGCCCTTGCCGTGCGACAGCAGCCAGTTCAGACGCGCGCCGATCAGCACGACGACGTCCGATTCCGCGAGCACGAACGAGCGCGCGGCCGACGCCGACTGCTCGTGCGTGTCGGGCAGCAGGCCCTTCGCCATCGACATCGGCAGATACGGAATGCCGGTGCGCTCGACCAGCTCGCGAATCTCGCGGTCGGCCTGCGCGTACGCCGCGCCCTTGCCGAGCAGGATCAGCGGACGCTTCGCGCCCTTCAGCACGTTGAGCGCGCGCTTCACCGCTTCCGGCGCCGGAATCTGCCGCGGCGCGGCGTCGATCACCTTGACGAGCGACTCCTTGGCCTTCACCGCGTCCATCGTCTGCGCGAGCAGCTTCGCCGGCAGGTCCAGATACACGCCGCCCGGACGGCCCGACACGGCCGCGCGGATCGCACGCGCAATGCCGATGCCGATGTCTTCCGCGTGCAGCACGCGGTACGCGGCCTTCGCGTACGGCTTCGCCGCGTTCAGCTGATCCATCTCTTCGTAGTCGCCCTGCTGCAGGTCGACGATCTCGCGCTCGCTGGAGCCGCTGATCAGGATCATCGGGAAACAGTTCGTCGTCGCGTTCGCGAGCGCGGTCAGACCGTTCAGGAAGCCGGGCGCCGACACCGTCAGGCAGATACCGGGCTTCTTCGTCATGAAGCCGTGGATCGCGGCGGCGTTGCCGGCATTCTGCTCATGACGAAAGCCGATGAAGCGCATCCCTTCGGCTTGCGCGAGACGCGCCAGATCGGTGATGGGAATACCGACGAGACCGAAAATCGTGTCGATATCGTTGAGTTTCAGCGCATCGATGACGAGGTGAAAACCGTCGGTCGTCGCCGGTGCTTCGGCCGCAGGGCTGATCTGCGGTTCGATGTTCGCTACTACTTCTGCCATGACGTCTCCTCTTTGGGCGGGGCGTTGCGTGAGTCGTGATATACAATATTCCACACACAATATTAGTCAAGACGTTTTTTTACTGAGTCTGCGTCTCCTTGCTGTTCTTCCTGGGGCCTGTCGACGCGTGAAAAAGCGCGACGACACCCCTGGCGGCCGCATCGGCGGCACCATCGATTTCATGTGCAGACGTCGCGGACGATTGAGCCGCGCGGCCGCTTTTAATCAGTCGAGAAAGTCACAGTTCGCTTCGACGAACAGCGCAAGATCGATCGAATGCTGTCGCACGAGACGCTCGACGCGCTCGGTATCGCGCTCTTCCAGTGCCTCGATGATCCGCATGTGATCGACGATCGAACGCGCGGCGCGGTCGCTCTGCGCGATCGTCATCCGGCGAATCGCGCGCACGTGCATGAAGATGTTCTTGATCGTGTCGATGATGATCGGCGACTTCGACAATTCGACCAGCGACTGGTGGAACGTGATGTTCGCAGCCGAGTATTCCTCGATGTGATCGGCTGGCGTGGCCTCGCCGAAATCCGCGAACATGCGCCGCAGACGGGCGATTTCGTCGTCGCTCGCGCGCTGCGTCGCAAGTCGCGCGGCGATCGCCTCCAGCGCGGCCCACATGTAGATCATCTCGACGATTTCTTTCTTCGTCTTGCGCAAGATGTAGACGCCGCGGCGCGGCACCGTGCGCAGAAAACCTTCCTGCTCGAGCAGCGTCATCGCCTCGCGCACCGGCGTGCGGGAGACGCCGAGCGCCTCGGTCAGTTCCTTTTCGTCGAGCCGGATTTCGTCGCGCGACCGATAGATGTCGGTATCGGCAATCGCCTGCTTCAGCTTCGCGTACGCCTGGTCGCGCAGCGAAACAGCCGCGTTGATCGGCTCGAGCGCCAGCGCAAGCGGCACCCTTGCCGCGCTCTCCTGATGGTCTTGTAGATCAGCGGACATCGGTCGTTCGTCTCCCAACGTTCTGATTGGCCCGGCCTCAACGACAGGAATTGGATATGTGCAATACAATATATCAGTGGTGCAGGAATACCTATGCGGGGTTTACGCCAGGCAGAACGACCCGCCGGATGCGAGCGCCCGAACTATGCACGATCGTTAATAGAAATTCCAAAAAACTTTAACTATCGCTTATTGGTTGGCGCTTCTACGCTTGGTTCCATCGAACCAAACCTGGGAGCCGATCATGAGCTACGCCACCGACCACCATCTGCACACCCAGCTGTGCGCGTACAACAGCGCGTTCGCCGAACTGGGCCTGCGCTTTCGCTGGGATGTCGCGACGCTTCGCGAACTTGCATCGATCGAAGGCGACCGGGCGCGCCTCGCCGCGTACATCGAGACGCATCACCCGCATCTGCTGAAAGCGTATAGCTGCGACTTCCTGTGCGCGGCGATTCTCGAACGCAAGAACGCGATCGCGCCTGACGCGCTCGTCATCGATCGCGGTGCCGTGCCGGCTCAGGAGCGGACGTTCGCGGACGCCGCAGCGGGGATGCTGCGCGAATGGACCGAAGTGGGACTGCCCGCACTCGCGGGCGCTTGAGGCAGGAAACGAAAACGCGCATCGGCGGCCGGCATGACGCCGGCCACCGATGCGCTGCGGTTATTGCAGGGAGCCGCTCGCGCGGCGAGGTGTCATTGCTTCTTCAACAGCGAGCACGTCGATTCGGCGACGCTGTTGAATGCCTTGTCGCCCGGAATCGTCGCGACGACCTTGTAGTAGTCCCAGGGCTTCTTCGACTCGGCAGGCGTCTTCACCTGCATCAGATACATGTCGTGCACCATCAGCCCGTCGCCGCGCACGTAGCCCTTCGCATACATGTCGTCGATCTTCATCGACTTCAGCTTCGCCATCACCTTGTCGGAATCCGTCGTCCCCGCGGCCTGCACCGCCTTCAGGTACGTCGATACCGCCGAGTAGTCGGCCGCCTGAAGCTCGGTCGGCATCTTGTGTATCTTGTCGTAGTAGCGCTGCGCGAACTTGCGCGTCGCGTCGTTCGAGTCCCAGTACCAGCTCGACGTCAGATACATGCCCTGCGTGGTCGGCAGGCCGAGGCTGTGAATGTCGGTCAGGAACACGAGCAGGCCCGCGATCTTCATCTTCGGCGTGATGCCGAATTCCTTCGACGCCTTGATCGCGTTGATCGTGTCGCCGCCCGCGTTCGCGAGTCCGAGCACCTGCGCGCCCGAGCTTTGCGCCTGCAGCAGATACGACGAGAAGTCCGATGCGGACAGCGGATGGCGCACCTCGCCCACCACCTTGCCGCCGTTCGACTTCACGACGCTCGCGGCCTGCTCTTCGAGCGAGTGGCCGAACGCGTAGTCGGCGGTCAGGAAGAACCAGCTGCGGTTGTCCGCGCTCGCCTTCACCATCGCGCTCGCGGTGCCGCGCGACAGCGCGATCGTGTCGTACGCATAGTGGACGCCGTACGGCTGGCACTGCGCATTCGTCAGCGCCTCGGAGCCCGCGCCGACGTTGATATAGACGATCTTCTTCTGCGCGGAGACCTGGTTCATCGCGAGTGCGGTCGCCGAGTTCGTGCCGCCGAGCAGCAGGCCGAGTCCGTCGCGATCCGCCCATTCGCGCGCCTTCGACGCGGCGACGTCAGCCTTGTTCTGATGGTCCGCATACAGCACGTCGATCGGCTTGCCGAGCACCTTGCCGCCGAAGTCGGCGACCGCCATCCGCACCGCTTCGAGGCCGCCGGGGCCGTCGCTGTCCGCATAGAGGCCGGACATGTCGGTGATGAAGCCCACCTTCACGCTGTCGTCCGCCGCCTGCGCGTTAAAGCTCGCGCCGCCGAACGCCGCGACCAGCGCCAGCACCAGCGCGTGCCTTTTGATCCCGCTATTGCTGGTCCCTCGCGCCGGGCCGCGATTGTCCGCGTCGTTGCTTGCGATGCGCGTAGCCGATGCCGTTACTGCCTTCATACGTGTCGTCTCCTGATGATCTTGTCCGGCCATGGACCCGATCGCTGCGGGCCACCCCCCGCCGCGATCGGGACTGCATGCGTCGTCGGCCGTTTGCGCGCGGATCGGCGCGCTGCCGATCGTATCATCGGCAACCGGGCGTTTAGTTCGACTTAGGGTTATCGAGGAGATCGCTTCGGCATCGGCGGGTATACGCATATACGGCAGTCAGGCCGCGCGACGTTTCGCGCCCGAAATGCCCTCGCCCGCATCGGCGGACAATCGCGCGAACATCGGCCACGACGCGAGCACGACGGCCGCCGTCAACAGAAACGCATACGAGAAATCGGCATGGGCTGGATGCGAGCGGCCGCCGAACCGCATCGTCAGTTGCATCGAGCCCGCCGCGATCGCGACGCCGACGGCCTTCATCATCTGTTGCGCGGTGCCCTGGAACGAGGTCGCCGCGGAGAGCCGCTCCTGCGGCACGTCCGCGAACGCGAGCGCGCCCATCGACGCAAACGCGAGCGAGCGGCTCAATCCGCCCGCGAGCAGCAGCGCGAAAATCGCGATGTCCGGCCACGCGGACGACAGCATCGCGCACGCCGACAGCATTGCCGCGAACGAGATGGAACCGCCGATCAGCACCGCCCGCACCGAGAAGCGGCGCAGCGCGAAACGCGTCATCGGCCGCATGCAGAACGAACCGAGCGCGCTCGCGAGCGAAATGAGTCCGCTCGTCGACGCATTGAGCCCGAAGCCGACCTGCAGCGTCAGCGGCACGAGAAACGGCAGCGCGCCCGCGCCGGCGCGAAAGAGACTGCCGGCGACGGTCGCCGCATGAAACGTGGGGATGTGCAGCAGTTCGAAGTCGATCGCCGGATGCCGCGTGCGCCGGCAATGCCGGATCGTCAGCCAGAACAGCGCGAGTCCCGCCGCGATGCACACCACCGGCACGACGCCTGGCAGCACGCCGCGCCCGAGCGTCTCGACGCCGACCATCAGCGCGGTCAGCGAGCCGCCGATCAGCGCCATGCCCGGCAGATCCGGTGCCGGCGGCCGCTCGCTTTGCACAGCCGGAATCAGCCACGCGACGAGCAGCATGCCGAGCGCGCCCACCGGCACGTTGATCCAGAAAACGGCGCGCCACGACAGCGCGTCGGTCAAGAAGCCGCCGAGCGGCGGCCCGAGCACCGGCCCGACGAGCGCCGGCATCGTGAGCCACGTCGTCGCCGACAGCAGTTCTTCGCGCTGCACGCGCCTAAACAGGATCAGCCGGCCGACCGGCACCATCATCGCGCCGCCGACGCCCTGCAGCACGCGCGCGGCAATCAGTTCCGGCAGTCCGTGCGCGAGCGCGCACGCCACCGACGCGAGCGTGAACGTCGCAATCGCCGTGAGGAACACGCGTTTTGCGCCGAAGCGATCCGCGATCCAGCCGCTCACCGGAATGAACACCGTCAGCGCGATCAGATACGACGTGATCGCACTGCTCAGATGGACGGGATTGACATCGAGGTCGCGGGCCATCGACGGGAGCGCGGTGGCCACGACGGTCGCATCGATGTTCTGCATGAACAGCGCGCTCGCAACGACAGCGGCTGTCACACGAAAATTGTTATGGCTATTCACGGGACACGGTCAAGACAGCACAGCGAACGATTATACGGCGACGGTCATGGCCGGCGGCCGGGCGTCCCGGCGCCGCCCGAAGCGCGCAGCGACAACGAACGTTGCAGCCGCGCGACACCGCGGACTATGAGTCAAAAAAAGGCGGGTCTATCATCGGTTCGCCGTGCGCTACCTGCCAGCGGCCACATGCGGCTCCTGTGACACGCGGGCGCCGCCATAAAACGAACTACATGGATAAAGAGGGAAAACAAGTGAGACATACTAAAGTCAGCTCCGCTATCGCGGGCGCAGCGCTCGCCCTCGTCTGCCAGCACTCCTTCGCACAAAGCTCCGTCACGCTATACGGCATCGTCGACACCAGCGTGCGCTACCTCACCAACGCCAATGCGACCAACGACGGCCTGCTTTCGATGCGCGAAGGCGTCGTGACGCCCAGTCGCTGGGGCTTGAAGGGCAGCGAAGATCTGGGCGGCGGCACGTCGGCGATCTTCAAGCTGGAAAACCAGTTCAATCTGTGGAACGGCCAGCTCGCCAACTCGACCAATACGCTGTTCCAGCGTTCGGCGTATGTAGGCCTGTCGAACAACCAGTACGGCACGCTGACGTTGGGTCGCCAGCAAACGCCGTTCTTCGAGGAAATGGGCAACACGTTCGACCCGCTGACGATCGCCGACTACTGGCAGGACAGCTGGGCGTATAACCCGATCGGCCCGTTTCTGTTCACCAACAGCTCGGTGAAGTACGCGAATTCGTTCGGTAGCCTGAACGTGAAAGCGATGTACGGCTTCGGCGGCGTCGCGGGCAGCCTCGGCCGCGACAGCATGTACGGCCTGACCGCGTCGTACGCGCTCGGACCGCTGCAGGCGCTCGTCGGCTGGCAGCAGAACGACATCAACGGCAAGAAGTTCAATCTCGCGAACGTGGGCGTGGTCTACGCGGTAGTGCCGACGCTGCGCCTGCTCGGCGGCTGGCTGCATTCGCAGGACAACTCGGGCACCGTCGATCAGGCTCAACTGCAGCCCGGCGTGAACCCGCTTCCGACGTCGGCCGTGAGCCCGAACCGTATCGACGACAACTTCTATCTCGGCACGACGTGGCAGGCGACCGCGCCGCTCGCGATCACGCTGGCCGGCTATTATGGCCACGCGCGCAACGCGGCGCTGGGTGACGGCTCGCTCGGCAGCGGCACCAACTATTCGGCGACGCTGCTGGCCGAGTACTCGCTGTCGAAGCGCACCGAGGTCTACGGCACCGTCGATTTCACGCGCGGTACCGGCGCCTACGAGATCGCATACCCGGGCCGCAACAATCAGACCGGCGTCGCAATCGGCCTGCGCAATATCTTCTGACGACGGATTTCTACTGCCTCACCGCGCGGCGCGCGTTGTGCGCGCCGCACTGTCTTTCTCCTTCCTTGCAGTACGCTCAATATCGTGCAGGCTTATTCGTGCACGCCTGATGTTTACCCTGGTTATTCGCACGTTTTACGATTTTATTACATCCTTTAAATAAAACCTTTCGCACCGCCCATTCATGTCTGGAATCGATACGGATTGCGTGGATATTCATGCAAATGTTTAATCGGGGGCGTACACTCCCACGACCCTTGGCCGCCGGGAAGCGTCCAGGGCAACGCAAAGCGCTCGTCCAGAAAGGCGAAGCGCGGGATTCACAGGAGAACAATCAATGAGTTGGACGCGAGACCAAAAGAACGTCACTATTGCCGCCTATCTGGGCTGGACCCTCGATGCCTTCGATTTCTTTCTCACCGTATTCGTGCTGAAAGACATCGCCACTGAATTCGGCGTCAAAATCCCCGCCGTCGCGTTCGCCATTACGCTGACTCTCGCCATGCGCCCGCTCGGCGCGCTGATCTTCGGTCGTCTCGCCGACAAGTACGGCCGCCGTCCGACGCTGATGGTCAACATCGCGATGTATTCGCTGTTCGAACTGCTGACCGGTTTCTCGCCGAACCTCGCGACGTTCATCACGCTGCGCGCGCTGTTCGGTATCGCAATGGGCGGCGAATGGGGCGTCGGCTCCGCGCTGACGATGGAGACGATCCCGCCGAAGTCGCGCGGCATCGTGTCGGGCCTCCTGCAGGCCGGCTATCCGAGCGGCTTCCTGCTCGCGTCGATCGTGTTCGGCGTGCTGTATCAGCACATCGGCTGGCGCGGCATGTTCTTCGTCGGCGTGCTGCCGGCGCTGCTCGTGCTGTACGTGCGTACGTCGGTGCCGGAATCGCCCGCGTGGAAGGTCATGGAACAGCGTGAGCGTCCGTCGCTGCTGTCGACCCTCAAGCACAATCTCAAGCTGTCGATCTACGCGATCGTGCTGATGACCGCGTTCAACTTCTTCTCGCACGGCACGCAGGATCTGTATCCGACGTTCCTGCGCGAACAGCATCATTTCGATCCGCATATGGTGTCGCTGATCACGATCGTGCTGAACATCGGCGCGATCGTCGGCGGTCTGTTCTTCGGCTCCATGTCGGAGCGCATCGGCCGCCGCCGCGCGATTTTCATCGCGGCGCTGATCGCGCTGCCGGTGCTGCCGCTGTGGGCGTTCTCGACCGGCCCGGTGCTGCTGGCGCTCGGCGCGTTCCTGATGCAGATCTCGGTGCAAGGTGCGTGGGGCGTGATCCCGGTTCACCTGAACGAAATCTCGCCGGACGAAATCCGTGCGACGTTCCCGGGCCTCGTGTACCAGCTCGGCAACCTGTTTGCATCGGTGAACGCGACGCTGCAGGCATCGCTCGCGGAATCGCGCGGCGGCGACTACGCCACCGCGATGGCGGTCGTCGCGGGGACGGTCGCGGTCGTGATCGCCGTGCTGATCCTGTTCAGCCGCGAGCGCCGCGGCATCGACATGACGCAGTCCGCGAAGGAAGCGTTGTCGAATCTGTGACCGGCCGCGCCGCCACGGCGGCGCGCACGATGAGCCGCGAAAGCCTCGAAGGCCGCGCCCGGACACTCCGGCGCGGCCTTTTTTGCGGCGAAACCGCCCGCGAGACGGGGAAACACCCGCTGCCGCCGATGCGCGGGACCGTGCATCATCCCGATGAATGCCGAACCCACACCGACAACGATGCTGGAGACCGCCGATGACCCAACCGTCCCCGCCGTCCGCCCCCGTCGCGTGGCCCGACACGGACGGCATCTGGTTCGCGTCGTATCCGGCCGGCGTCCCGCGTGAAATCGACGTGGACGCGTACCGCTCGCTCGTCGCGTTCTTCGACGACACCACCGCGCGCTTCGCGGACCGCGTCGCGTACGTGAGCGCCGGCTCGTCGATGACCTATCGCGCGCTCGCGCAAAAGGCCGCCGCGTTCGCGTCGTGGCTGCAGCGCGCGGGCGTCGCGAAAGGCGAGCGCGTCGCGATCATGTTGCCGAACACGTTCCAGTATCCGGTCGCGCTGTTCGGCACGCTGAAGGCGGGCGCGGTGGTCGTCAACGTGAATCCGCTCTATACGGTGCGCGAGCTTGCGCATCAGTTGAAGGACAGCGGCGCGCAGACGATCGTCGCATTCGAGAACTTCGCGAAGACCGTCCAGGACGCGCTGCCGGGCACGCCGATACGCAACGTCGTGCTGACGGGTCTTGGCGATCTGCTCGGCGACGGGCTGAACCTGAAGGGCCGCTTCATCAACCTGATGGTGCGGCACGTGAAGAAGATGGTGCCCCCGTACGAACTACCCCAGGCCGTGCGGCTCAACAATGCGCTCGCGGCCGGCGCGCGCGACGCGCCGAGCCCGGTCGACGTGAGCGCCGACGATCTCGCGTTCCTGCAATACACCGGCGGCACGACCGGCGTCGCGAAGGGCGCGATGCTCACGCATCGCAACCTGATCGCGAATCTGCTGCAGGCGAAGACGTGGTCCGCCGGCCAGCTGGCCGGTACGGGCGAAACGGTACTCACGCCGCTGCCGCTCTACCACATCTACGCGCTGACGGTGAACGCGCTCGTCTTCATGGCGCTCGGCGGCCGCAACATCCTGATCGCGAATCCGCGCGACCTGAAGCGGATGCTGAAGACGATCCAGCACGAGACGTTCACCTGCATGACCGCGGTGAACACGCTGTATGCGGCGCTGCTCGACAACGACGCGTTCCGTCGCCGCGATTTCTCGTCGCTGAAGCTCGCGATGGCCGGCGGGATGGCGACGCAGAAGGCCGTCGCCGAGCGCTTTCGCACGCTGACCGGCAAGCCGGTCGTCGAAGGTTACGGGCTCACCGAGTGCTCGCCGATCGTCACGATGAGCCCCGTCGACGTCGATCATCAGCGCGATTTCGACGGCACGGTCGGCCTGCCGGCGCCGTCGACGCAGGTGCGCCTGCGCCGCGACGACGGCACGTGGGCCGGCATCGGCGAACCCGGCGAACTCTGCGTGAAGGGGCCTCAGGTGATGAAGGGCTACTGGAATCGCCCGGACGAAACCGCGAAGGTGTTCGACGCCGACGGCTGGCTCGCGACCGGCGACATCGCCGTGATGAACGAGCGCGGCTTCGTGCGGCTGATCGACCGGAAGAAGGACATGATCATCGTGTCCGGCTTCAACGTGTACCCGAATGAAATCGAGGATGTGATCGCCATGCATCCGGGCGTGCGCGCGGTCGCCGCGATCGGCGTGCCCGACCCGGTGCAGGGCGAGCGCGTGAAGGTGTTTGTCGTGCGGCGCGATCCGTCGCTGACCGAGCGCGACGTGATCCAGTTCTGCCGCCAGCAGCTGACGGGCTACAAGATGCCGCGCATCGTCGAATTCCGCGAAGCGCTGCCGCAGACCAACATCGGCAAGATCCTGCGCCGCGCGCTGCGCGACGAGGAACTCGGGAATAAAAGCGCGGCCTGAGTCGTTGGTACGACGATGCGCATGCACGTCGCCACCGGGCGTGCGGCTTCGCCCGTGCCGACGAACCGAGGAGAGACCGTCGATGACGTTCCGCGCCCCGAACCGGCTGTTCCGGTTTCCGTGGCTCGCCGTGGCCTGCGTGACGGCGCTCGTCGCCGCATCGCACGCGGTGCGGGCCGAGGGCGACGATCGCGCGGCGGCAAACGCCGAGGTCGCGATTGCGCGCGCCGACTCCCGCTCCCCGGCGAACGCGCACGCACGGCTGCCCGCGAGGCGTGCGCAAGCGGGCGTCGGCGCACTGCCGCTCGATGCGCAGGTCGCGTGGCTGCAGCGCGCCGCGCAGCGCGGCGATCTGGAAGCGCTCGACGACGCGCAACTGATCGCCCTCTTCTCGTCGCTCGATCCGCTCACGGTGCCGCGCTACATCGCGGCAGGGCCGAACGGCTATCCGTCGTACGAGTTCACGATGCGCCGCCGCGAACGCATCCGCGGACACTGGCCGGCGAAGCCCGATCACATGCTCGTGCGGCTGTCGCACGATCCGCTGCGGATCTATGCGAAGTGGCTGCCGGACGGCGCTCACGCGGGCCAGGAAGTGCTGTACGACGAACAACGGCGCAGCGACGAACTGTACGGCCACCTCGGCGGGCTCCTGAGCGCGGTGTCGATCTGGACGAGCATCGACGGACTGCTCGCGCGTGCGCAGTCGCGTCACCGGGTGACCGACCTCGGCACCGAGTACATCGCGCGGCTTTTCCTGTCCGAGGGCGAACGCCTCGCGCAGGCCGGCGACGTGCAGGCACCGCAGATCGGCGTCGAAACCGACGATGGGGTGCGCGTCGTCACGTTCACGTACACGGCGCCGGCCGGTTTCTACGCGAGCCGCGAGACGCTCGGACTCGATCTGCGGCATCCGTGGTTCAGCGTCGCGCGCTCGTATGGCAGCGACGGCCGTCTGTTCGAGGACGTCGTGTTCGAGCACATCGAGCCGAAGACGTTCGACGCGCTCACGTTCGATCCGCACAATCCCGATTACCGGTTTTAGCCGCGCCGCGTGCCGCGCGTCACGCGTCGATCAGCCGGCAGTCGCGCGACGCCGCGAAGCACGCCAGCACGAACGCGTCGGCCGGACGCAGCGCGGCGGTCAGCGTCGCGTGGCGCGCGACGCACGGCGCGATCTGCGCATGCCACAACGCGCCGATATCGACATCGGCATCGAGCGCGAACGCTCGCGCCGCACGGCGCCTCGCGTCGCGCGCAAGCCGCCTGCCTGTCGCGAGCGATGGGTCGAACACCGCGACGTCCGCGGGCGTCGGCCGGCGGCGCTCCGGCGGAGCGGCAGGGATGAGCGTCGGCACGCGCGGCGTCGTCAGCCGGCTCGCTGCGCACACGGCCATCGCGCTGGTGTCGCGAATAAAAGCGCGTCGGTTCATCGCCCGCCTCCTCATGGCCGCCGCATCACGTATAGCCGCGCTGTGCCCGCCACCGACGCGGCCAGATCCCCTGCTTGCCCGGCGACAGCACGCCGTTCGGGTCGAGTGCGTCCTTCACCGTCTCGGCGAGGCGCAGCGACGCGCCGTCGTTGAAGCCATACTGGGCAGCCGCGTAGTCCATGTACAGCAGATGCGAACGGTAGACGCCGTAACCGGCCGCGCGCGCATCGCTCATCAACGCGCGCAGCAGGTCGCCGGCGCGCGCGGCGGCGTCCGGGTTGCCGCGCGCGAAGATCGCCGCGAATACATGATGCAGATGACGCCCGCCCGCCGTGAAGCCGCCGTAGTAATCGAAGCCGTACTCGGCGGCGCGTGCCTTCACGAGCGCGTACTGGCGCAACGCGTCGGCGCCCGCCGCCGGGCACAGCGGCGAAAAATCGACGTGCGCGCCGGGGCCGCCGAGCCAGTCGAGCATCCGGAATGCGGTCATCGTCGGAATGCCGGCGAGATTGCGATCGCCGCCGCCCTGCGGCACCTCATTTGCCGCGTAGCGCTTCGCGGCGAAACGCACGCCGGGCACCGCCGCGAACGCGCGCTCGACGACGCGTCGCTGCGCGTCGATCACCGCACGCTCGCCGTACAGCGCGTAATGCAGATTCCAGCGACCGACGCCGAGATCGCGCTGAATCGCTTCGACGGCGCTCTCCGGCATCGGCCCCGCGCCGTCGTACCAGCGGGCGCGCGGCGTGATGCTCGCGGCGCGCCGGATCGCCCCTTCGATCACCGCGTGATGGCGGATCGTCCCGCCGAGTTGAAGCGCGCGCAGCGTGTCGACGATCACGCCCAGATCGTCCTCGCGCGCAAACTGGATCTCGCCGAGCAGATACGCGGGCGGCGCGGGCATCAGCCAGACGCCCATCTTCGTGACGATCCCGTAATTCGACTGCATGAACATCGGATCGAACGACGGCCCGTAACCGGGTCGGAACAATTGCCATGCGGTGCCGGTGTCGATGCCGCCCATGCCGGTGCGCACGACGTCGCCGTTCGCAAGCACGACCTCCATCCCGCATTGCGTCGCGGCGTGGTCGCCGTAGGGCGTGTAGCCGAAGCCGCGTTCGAGCGTGTTGCCGATGACGCTGCCCCAGCCGGCGGCCGGCGGGTCCACCCACAAGGCCGAATTGCGTTGGCGAAGCGCCGCATACAGGTCGTAGTAGCTGACGCCCGGTTCGACGAGCGCGTAAGCGAGCGACTCGTTGACGTCGAGGACGCGGTTCATCCGCTGCAAGTCGAGCACGACCGAGCCGGACAGACGCGGCGCGGCGCCTCCATACGCGAAGTTGCGGCCGGTCGACACCGTCCACAGCGGCAGACGCGCACCGTTCGCGACGCGCAGGATCGCGCGGATTTCATCGACGTTCGCGGGCAACACGGCCGCCGATGCCGCGAACGCGCGCGGGTCGGCCGCGGGGACGAACGGATCGTCGTACGGATCCACCGCCTCGCCGCGCCGCACGTTGTCCTCGCCGACGATCGACGCAAGCTCGCCGAGCACCGTCGCGAAGCGGGACGGCTCGAAGCCCGGCGGCAACGGGCGGGACGCATCCGCTTTCGCCGTGTGCCGCGCGGGGTCGTCAGACGGCGGTGCGGGATTCACCATCGCCGCGACCTGTCGGCGCCGGGTTCGCGGCGGGTGTCGACGGTTTGCTCGCGCGAATCAGCGTTCGGCGTGGACCGCGAAATCCGGCGAAGCAGGCGCAGAACGCTTGCGCGCATCCGTCAGTAGCCGCTTCCGCTCGAACTGCCGCTACCCGAACTGCTGCTGCCCGAATTCATGTCGCTGCACGCCGAAACCGACGTCGCAGACAACGCCGAGACGACCAGCAATGCAACCAATGCGCAAAACCGCTTCATGATCTGCTCCTGTCATGGAAAACGACCTGACCGTTGGCCTGGGGACAGCTCGCGAGCGCACTGCGTCTTGCACGCGACCGATGACGGCACGGCCGAACGCCTGCGCTCACTCAGTAATAAACCGGTCGCGCGGCGGCTTTATTCCGCGCGCCGAATGACATTTGCATGACACGCCTCGCGGCGCGACGGTCGGCCATTTGCGCGGTGCGCCCAAATAGCCCGCAGAGCCCGCGAAATTGTTCCAGGCTGTCAGAGCGACTGCCCGCAGGTGCGTCACGCCGCCGCACCAGAACGGAGAGCCGCTCCCCGCACCCCTCCGTCGACGCGGAACGCCGCGTGCGCAAAGCAACAATGCGTAACAACCTCATCCGTACCAACCCGGCCACGAGCCGCTATAGTGGTGAGATTCATTCCTGTTCACGCGCGCAGCCCTTTCAAAGGGTAAAATCCCGGCGAGTGAAACGTTAAAAACTGAAAGCGGCTCCACGCCGCCAGGGTCAAGCCTAGTCCATGCCTTCCGCAGAATCGCATCCGCAAAACGACTTCATGAACGCCGCGCGAAAAGAAAGAAAGCGCGTCGAGATCTATCTGGTGAATGGCATTCGCCTGACCGGATGTATCGAGTCGTTCGATCAGTACCTGGTGATGCTGCGCACGCCAGTCGGCTTGCAGGGCATCTACAAGCGCGCCATCTCGACGATCCAGCTCGACACCGGCACCCGTCCGGGGCCGCGCACCGGTCGGCCGTCGCATGGCGAGCACACCGCGCGCGGACCGCACGGCACGCATGGTCCCCGTGAACAACGCGAGCCGCGTGAGCCACGCGAGTCGTATCCGTCGTCCGCGCCGGCATCCGAGCGTCCGGCATCGGACGGCCCGGTGGTCGTCACGCGCCGGCGCCGCCTCTACGGTTCCATCAACGGCGGCAACAACGGCAACAACGGCAACGACGGCTCCAACAACGGCTGATCGCACCCGCCGGGCCGCAGCGGCGGCCCGTGCATTCTTCGCGCATCATCGGTCGTGGCACCGGCCGCGGTCCGCCTTCGCGGCCGACTCTTTTGCGATATGCTGACCAGCATGTTCCCGTTCACGGAGATTCGCATGAGCGCCCCAACCTCCAAGCCTCACGCCGAGCCGCTCGAAGAACAACTGGACGAAGCGCTGGAAGAAACGTTCCCGGCAAGCGACCCGATCGCGGTCGACCCGAAGCCGTCGCAGCAGCCCAAGCCCGCCGACAAGCCAAAGAAGAGCGGCCACTCGCGCCATCACGACAAGCACTGAATCGCGCGCGCGTCACGCGCGCTGCCACCGCGACCCGCGCGACCGGTCGTCCGCGCGTGCGGCTCACCGCCGGTCTTCCGGGGCGTTACACGCCTCGTCTATCCGAGTACCCGATCACTCGCCCCTTCGCGCAGCGTCGAATTCCGCCTAGAGTGCCTCCTCTTCGAATCGCGCCGGCCCTTCGCGTATGCTGGCGTCGGCGCTCGCGCGGACCGTGCGATGCGGCGACCGATAACAACAGAGAATCTGGAGGAAGACGATGCATCAATGGATCGCACACCGTGCGCTCGCCACCCGCATGGCCCGCCAGGCCGCCCTCGCCGGCCTGCTGCTCGCGACCACGCTCGCCGCTTCTGCGCAGACGTCCACACCGGTAGGCGTCTGGCAGACGATCGACGACCACACCGGCCAACCGAAAGCGCTGGTCCAGATCGTCGAAGACGGCGACGGCACGCTAAGCGGCAAGGTCATCAAGGGACTGAACCCGGACGAGCAGCCCGGCCGCCGCTGCACCGCCTGCACGGGTGCGCGCAAGGACCAGCCGATCGTCGGCATGACGATCATCGACGGAATGAAGAAAACGGACGACGGCTGGGACGGCGGACATATCCTCGACCCGGAGAACGGCAAGACGTACCGTTGCAAGATGCACGTCGAAGACGGCGGCCGGAAACTCGTGGTGCGCGGTTACATCGGTGTGTCGCTGCTCGGCCGCTCGCAAACCTGGAACCGGCAGACGCAGTGACATGACATCGGGCGTCACACCGTGCGAGCCACGATGCCCAACGCCCGGCTAGTTCCGTTTGGGTGCGCGCGCAACGACATGCTCGGCGCAATGAAGGGAAGGAAGATCTGGAACCGGCGGAGCCGGCTCCAGGGATTGCGGTGAGGGCCGGCCCGCCTTGTCAGGGACAACCGATCGCCAGCCCTACGCGGATTGACGAAACAGCGCCCGATAGCCGAACGGCTGAGCCGCATTCGGTGCCGACGGAGCGAACGGCGACGTCGGCGTGAGCGCGGCTTCTTTCAGGCGCGCGGCCTTTTCTTCCGGGCTCGCGTGCCGGCGCATCCGCGCCTCGATCGTGCTGCACAGCGCGACGCCTTCGTCGCCGAACAGCTCGGCCATCACGCGTTTGAGCACGCCTTCGTCGTACCACGCCTTGAAGCGGCGATGGCAGGTTTGATACGACGGATAACGGCGCGGCATCGCCGACCACGTCGCTCCGCTGTACATCACCCACAGGACGCCGTTGAGCACCGCTCGCGTGTTCGCAAGCGGCCGGCCGCGCAGTTCAGCGCGCGGCCGCAGTTCGGGGAGCAGCGGCATCACACGTTGCCACTCTTCTTCGGTAATGTCGCGCCAGGGTTTCAAGGTCGCCTCCTTCGTCAGCACATTTCGTGACCAACGATATCGACCCACCCAGCATTCGAATATCGGAACAGTCTGAATCTGACAGACCGGCCGGCTGCAAGAAAATCAGGGACCCAAGGTGCGATGCGTGCCCGCTCAGGTCAGCGACGCCTGCACGTCGCGGCGCGGCGCCTCCAGGTACTCCTTCGACTGCATCTCGACGATCCGCGACACGGTGCGCGTGAATTCGTTCGCCATCGGTCCCTCCGGATACAGCGCTTCGGGCGGCACCGCTGCCGACATCAGCAACTTCACCTTATGGTCGTAGAACACGTCGATCAGCCAAGTGAAGCGGCGCGCCTCGGAGGACATGCGCGGCGTCATCTGCGGCACGTCGGACAGGATCACCGCGTGGAAGCGGCTCGCCAGCTCGAGATAGTCGTTCTGAGAGCGCGGACCGCCGCACAGCGTCGCGAAGTCGAACCATACGACGCCATCCGCGCGGCGCAGCGCCTTCAGTTCGCGCTTCTCGATGTGCAGGATCGGGCTTTCGTCCGGCACCGCCGCCAGCTGCGCATACGAATGACGCAGCGCCCGGTCCGCCTCCGCGCCGAGCGGCGTGTGATACACGTCGACCTGCGCCAGCGTGCGCTGACGATAGTCGACGCCCGCATCGACGTTGACCACATCGAGTTTGTCCTTCAGCAGAGCGATCGCCGGCAGCATCCGGTCGCGATGCAGGCCGTCCGGGTACAGCGTGTCCGGATCGTAGTTGGACGTCATCACGAACTGCACGCCATTCGTGAACAGCCGGTCGAGCAGGCGGTACAGGATCATCGCGTCCGCGATGTCGGACACGTGAAATTCGTCGAAGCAGATCAGCCGATAGCGCTTCGCGATGCGCCGCGCCAGCTCGTCGAGCGGATCGGCGCGGCCCTTCAGCTCCTCCAGCTCCCGATGCACTTCGCGCATGAACTCGTGAAAGTGCAGACGCGTCTTGCGCTGCACCGGCACGACCGCGTAGAAGCTGTCCATCAGGAAGCTCTTGCCACGCCCGACGCCGCCCCACATGTACACGCCGCGCGGCAGCTCCGGGTGGATGATCCACTTGCGCAGCGCGTTCGAGCGCCGGGCCTTGTACGCGACCCATTCGTCGTAGCACCGCTGCAGACGGTCGACGGCCGCGCGCTGCGCCGGATCCGACCGGTAACCTCGCGTCTGCAGTTCCTTTTCGTAGTACTCGGTGACGTTCATCTGTTCTTCGGCCCGCGTCTGTGGCGGCCGCCAATGAAAAAAGGCGGGCGGGATCGATCCCGCCCGCCTCTCGTGTGTGCTGCTGTTCTTCTGGCACTGCTGCCTGCGATGCCGGACGGCGCGCCGCTGCCCGGCCTGTCGCGCATTACATGTTGAGTGCGCGCTTGTCGACCGCGAGTGCCGCTTCGCGCATCACTTCGGACAACGACGGGTGCGGATGGCAGATCCGGCCGATGTCTTCCGACGCCGCCTTGAACTCCATCGCGACCACCGCCTCGGCGATCAGATCCGACGCGTCCGCCGAGATGATGTGCACGCCGAGCAGCTCGTCGGTCTTCGCGTCGGCGATCATCTTCACAAAGCCGTCGGCCTTGTTGATGCCGAGCGCGCGGCCGTTCGCCATGAACGGGAACTGGCCGGTCTTGATCTCGCGGCCTTCCGCCTTCAGCTGCTGCTCGGTCTTGCCGACCCACGCGATTTCCGGCTCGGTGTAGATCACCCACGGAATGCAGTTGTAATCGATGTGCGGCTTCTGGCCGTCGATCACTTCCGCGACCAGCACGCCTTCGTCTTCCGCCTTGTGAGCGAGCATCGGGCCGCGCACCACGTCGCCGATCGCGTACACGTTCGGGAGCGACGTGCGGCAGTGGTCGTCGACGTCGATGAAGCCGCGCTCGTTCGCTTTCAGGCCGATCGCTTCGAGGCCGAGATTGTCGGTGTTCGGCACGCGGCCGACCGACACGATCAGGCGGTCCGCGTCGAGCGTCTGCGCGTTGCCGTCCTTGTCGGTGTAGGCGATCGTCACGCCCTTGGCCGAGCTCTTCACTTCGCCGACCTTCACGCCGACGTGGATGTCGAGACCCTGCTTCTTGAACAGCTTCGCGGCTTCCTTCGACAGCGCCTGATCCGCCGCGCCGAGGAATTCGGGCAGCGCTTCGAGCACGGTCACGTCCGCGCCGAGGCGGCGCCACACCGAGCCGAGTTCGAGGCCGATCACGCCGGCGCCGATCACGGCGAGCTTCTTCGGCACCGAGTCGAACGTCAGCGCGCCTTCGTTGTCGGCGATCAGCTTGTTGTCGACCGGAATGCCCGGCAGATGACGCGCCTTCGAACCGGTCGCGATGATCACGTTCTTCGCGGTGACGACTTCGGTCTCGCCCTCGCCGCTCACTTCGATCTGCACGCCGGCGTCGTTCTTGCCGGTGAACTTGCCGTGGCCCTTCAGCCACGTGATCTTGTTCTTGCGGAACAGGAACTCGATGCCCTTCGTCATCTTCTCGACGATGCCGTCCTTGCGGGCCAGCATCTTCGACACGTCGATCTTCACGTCGCCGACGTTGATGCCGTGGTCGGCCAGGTGATGCTGCGCGTTCTCGAATTCTTCCGAGGACGCGAGCAGCGCCTTCGACGGAATGCAGCCGACGTTCAGGCAGGTGCCGCCGAGCTTCAGCGCGCCCGCCGGGTTCTTCCACTTTTCGATCACGGCAACGGTCTTGCCGAGCTGCGCAGCGCGGATCGCCGCGATATAGCCGCCGGGGCCGGCGCCGATCACGACGACGTCAAATTCCTTGGACATGGGAAATCCTTTCGATGCGGAGCGCAGCGCGCGACGAGGCCCAATGAGCCCCGCCGCGCGCGCACTCCCGGTGAACCAGATGCGGGAATACGGCTTACAGGTCGAGGAGCAGGCGCGCCGGATCTTCCAGCGCATCCTTCATCGCGACGAGCGAGAGCACCGCTTCGCGGCCGTCGATGATCCGGTGGTCATACGACAGCGCGAGGTAGTTCATCGGACGGATCACGATCTGGCCGTTCTCGACGACCGCACGTTCCTTCGTCGCATGCACGCCGAGGATCGCCGACTGCGGCGGGTTGATGATCGGCGTCGACAGCATCGAGCCGAACACGCCGCCGTTCGAGATCGAGAACGTGCCGCCCGTCATTTCCTCGATCGACAGCTTGCCGTCGCGCGCCTTCGCGCCGAATTCGGCGATCTTCTTTTCGATGTCGGCGAGGCTCAGTTGATCCGCGTTGCGCAGGATCGGCACCACGAGGCCGCGCGGCGAGCCGACCGCGATACCGATGTCGAAGTAGCCGTGATAGACGATGTCGTTGCCGTCGATCGACGCGTTCACGAGCGGAAACTTCTTCAGCGCGTGAACCGCGGCCTTCACGAAGAACGACATGAAGCCGAGCTTCACGCCGTGTTCCTTCTCGAACTTGTCCTTGTACTTGTTGCGCAGGTCCATGACCGGCGCCATGTTCACTTCGTTGAACGTCGTGAGGATCGCGTTGGTCTGCTGCGACTCGAGCAGACGCTCGGCGATACGTGCACGCAGACGCGACATCGGCACGCGCTGTTCCGGGCGGTCGTTGAGCCACGTCGCGGCCGACGCCGGCGCCTTCACGTCCGGCAGCGCCGGACGGGCGGCAGCAGGCTTCGCGGCGGGAGCGGCAGCGGCAGGCGCCTTCGGCGCGCCGGCGGCGAGCGCGTCGCCCTTCGTCACGCGGCCATCGCGGCCCGAGCCTGCGACGTCCGACGCCGACAGGCCCTTTTCGGCCAGCAGCTTCGCCGCAGCCGGCGATGCGGTCGTGCTCGCGCCGGCGGCGGCCGGCGCAGCGGCCGGCGCAGCGGCGGCAACGGCCGGAGCCGCGGCGGGCGCAGCGGCGGCGGCCGGGGCGGCAACCGCGCCAGCCTTCGCTTCGGTGTCGATCTTCGCGATCAGTTCTTCTGCGACGACGGTGTCGCCGTCGTTCTTGACGATTTCCGACAGCACGCCGGCAGCAGGAGCCGGCACTTCGAGCACGACCTTGTCGGTTTCCAGCTCGATGAGGATTTCGTCCTGAGCGACAGCCTCGCCCGGCTTCTTCTTCCACTGCAGCATCGTGGCTTCCGAAACCGACTCCGAAAGCTGCGGGACCTTGACTTCAACAATAGCCATGAGAATTTCCTGAATACGTATCTGGGACGAACCGTTGCGCGCATAAAGGCGCGGGAAAGCGCGGCGCACGCTCGGCGGCGCGCCTTCCCGGTTCGAATATGCTCGTTATTTCGCGACGGTTGCGCCCTTCAGGCGACCGAACGCACCTTCGACCAGCGCCTTCTGCTGCTCGTAGTGCTTCGCGTAGTAGCCGACCGCCGGAGAGGCCGAAGCCGGACGGCCGCTGTATGCCAGCTTCTGACCTTCCTTCATGCCTTCCCTCAGATGGTGCTCGACGTAGAACCACGAACCCTGGTTTTGCGGTTCGTCCTGCACCCACACCACTTCGGTCGCGTTGTCGTACTTCTTCAGCTCGGCTTCGAACTGCTTGTGGCCGAACGGATACAGCTGCTCGATACGGATGATCGCGACGTCGTTCGCGCCCGCTTCGCGGCGATGCGCGACGAGGTCGTAGTACACGCGGCCCGAGCACGCCAGCACGCGCTTGACCTTCTTCGCGTCGATCGACTCGTCGGTCTCGCCGAGCACGGTCTGGAACGAGCCCTTCGCGAGTTCCGACAGATCCGACACCGCTTCCTTGTGGCGCAGCAGCGACTTCGGCGTGAAGACGATCAGCGGCTTGCGGAACAGGCGGATCATCTGGCGGCGCAGCAGATGGAAGATCTGCGCCGGCGTGGTCGGTTGAACGACCTGCATGTTGTGGTCTGCGCACAGCTGCAGGAAACGCTCGATACGCGCCGACGAGTGCTCCGGACCCTGGCCTTCATAGCCGTGCGGCAGCAGCATCGTCAGGCCCGACACGCGGCCCCACTTCACTTCGCCCGACGAGATGAACTGGTCGATCACGACCTGCGCGCCGTTCACGAAGTCGCCGAACTGGCCTTCCCACAGCACGAGCGTGTTCGGTTCGGCCGTCGAGTAGCCGTACTCGAAACCGAGCACCGCTTCTTCGGACAGCACCGAGTCGATCACCGTGAAGTTCGCCTGGTTGTCGGCGATGTTCGCGAGCGGGATGTACGTACCGTCGTTCCAGCGCTCACGGTTCTGGTCGTGCAGCACCGCATGACGGTGCGTGAACGTACCGCGGCCCGAGTCCTGGCCCGTCAGGCGCACCGCATAGCCCGATGCGACCAGCGACGCAAACGCGAGGTGCTCGCCCATGCCCCAGTCGAGCTTCGCTTCGCCCTTGCCCATCGCGCGGCGATCGTTGATCACGCGCTCGACGAGCGGGTGAACCTTGAAGTTCTGCGGGATCGTGGTGATGCGTTCGGCGAGGCGCTTCAGCTCGGCGAGCGGCACGGCCGTGTCGGCGGCGTCGGTCCACTTGCGGTTCAGGAACGGCACCCAGTCGACCGCGTACTTGCTCTTGAAGTTCGACAGCACCGGATCGACCGTGTGATGGCCTTCGTCCATCGCGGCACGGTACGCCTTCACGTAGCCTTCGCCTTCGTCGGCGGTGATGACGCCCTGCTGCACGAGCTTTTCCGCATACAGCGCACGGGTGCCCGGGTGCTGCGCGATCTTCTTGTACATCAGCGGCTGCGTGAGCGCCGGCGTGTCCTGCTCGTTGTGGCCGAGCTTGCGGAAGCAGACGATGTCGACGACGACATCCTTGTGAAACTGCATCCGGAAATCGATCGCGAGCTGCGTGGCGAGCACGACCGCTTCCGGGTCGTCGCCGTTCACGTGCAGCACCGGCGCTTCGATCATCTTGACGACGTCGGTGCAGTACAGCGTCGAGCGCGCATCGCGCGGGTCCGACGTCGTGAAGCCGATCTGGTTGTTGATGACGATGTGCAGCGTGCCGTGCGTGCCGTAGCCGCGCGTCTGCGCGAGGTTCAGCGTTTCCATCACGACGCCCTGGCCCGCGAACGCCGCGTCGCCGTGGATCTGCACCGGCAGCACCTGGAGGCCCTGCTCGTCGCCGCGGCGGTCCATACGGGCCTTCGCGGAACCTTCGACGACCGGGTTCACGATTTCGAGGTGCGACGGGTTGAATGCGAGCGACAGGTGAACCGGACCGCCTTCGGTCGCGACGTCCGACGAGAAGCCCTTGTGGTACTTCACGTCGCCGGCCGGCAGGTCGTCGACGTGCTTGCCTTCGAATTCGGCGAAGAGGTCGGCCGGCATCTTGCCGAGCGTGTTGACCAGCACGTTAAGACGGCCGCGGTGGGCCATGCCGATCACGATTTCCTGCACGCCCTTCGCGCCTGCGTGACGGACGACTTCGTCCATCGACGCGATGAAGCTCTCGCCGCCTTCGAGCGAGAAGCGCTTCTGGCCGACGTACTTGGTGTGCAGGAAGCGCTCGAGGCCTTCGGCGGCCGTCAGGCGCTGCAGGATGTGCTTTTTCTTGTCAGCGGTGAAGTTCGGCGTCGAACGGATCGACTCGAGCTTCTCCTTCCACCAGCGCTTCTGTTCCGGATCGCTGATGTACATGTATTCCGCGCCGATCGTGCCGCAGTACGTATCGCGCAGCGCCTTCACGATCTCGCGCAGCGACGCGCGCTCGAACCCGAAGTATAGGTTGTTCGCGCTGAACGTCTCGTCCATGTCGGCTTCGGTGAAGTCGTAGAACGCGGGCTCGAGCTCGGGGATGTTCGGACGTTCGCGGCGCTTCAGCGGATCGAGATTCGCCCACTGCGAGCCGAGGAACCGGTAAGCACCGATGAGGGACTGGACGTAGACCTGCTTGCGTGCCGTGGCGAGGTCCTCGCCGCCGCCGCGGGCCACGAATGCGTTTGTCTTCGCGCGTTGAGCAAACGATTCGACGATCGGGCCGTGAGCGACGTCGCTCGCCGCGGAGCCGTCCGACGACGGGACGTTCTGCAGCGCGTCGAAGTATTCGCGCCAGTTGTCGGGAACGGACGCCGGGTTATCAAGGTATGCTTCGTATAGCTCTTCGACATACGGAGCATTACCGCCGAACAGATACGAGTTCAGCTGGAATTGCTTCATTCTTTCTGACATTTACGCTCACCTTTCTTCGAGTTTCTCGAGAAATAGCGGGTTACTCAACCTTCCGCGACACGGCCTGACCGTTTAGCGGATTGCGCGAATCAAGTCTGCTTGGAAGGACCTAAAACTAGCACCGCGGAGGATATCACAAAGCGGAACGCCGCTTGACATCGGCTTCACGTCCGCGAAGGCCACCGGTGCTGCATTTGCGCCGTTTGCAACCGTCCTTTTCAGCGAACTGCGCGCAGTTCGCTGCAATCCGCCGCGAATGCCACAAAACGCGCAACAAAAAAGCCGCCCCGAGGGCGGCTTTTCAGTCTGAAAGGATTCACATGTTTCGCAACGCTTAATCGACGGCGGTTTCGCGGCTCGCGCGGCGACGCTCGTGCTCCTTCAGATGGCGCTTGCGCAGACGGATCGACTGCGGCGTCACTTCGACGAGTTCGTCGTCGTCGATGAATTCGACCGCGTACTCAAGCGACATCTGGATCGGCGGCACGAGGCGCACCGCTTCGTCAGTGCCCGACGCACGCACGTTAGTGAGCTGCTTGCCCTTGATCGGGTTCACGACGAGGTCGTTGTCGCGGCTGTGAATGCCGATGATCATCCCTTCGTACAGCGCATCGCCCGGCTTAACGAACATGCGGCCGCGATCCTGCAGCTTCCACAGTGCGTAGGCGACCGCCGCGCCGTCGTCCTGCGAGATCAGCACGCCGTTGCGACGCTCGCCGAGCGAGCCTTCCTTCACCGGCGCGTATTCGTCGAACACATGGCTCATCAGGCCCGTG
This sequence comes from Paraburkholderia sp., assembly GCA_035492135.1. Classification (GTDB taxonomy): domain Bacteria; phylum Pseudomonadota; class Gammaproteobacteria; order Burkholderiales; family Burkholderiaceae; genus Paraburkholderia. Next base: position 37,827 of record DATJJN010000140.1, read on the forward strand.
CCGCGCGTGAGCGTCATGAACTCGCCCTGGAAGCCGATCAGACCGCGCGCCGGAATCCGGTATTCGAGGCGCGTGCGGCCGCGGCCGTCCGATGCCATGTCGAGCATTTCGCCCTTGCGGCGACCGAGTTCTTCCATCACGCCGCCCTGGTGGCCGTCTTCGACGTCCACCGTCAGCAGTTCGTACGGCTCGTGGCGCACGCCGTCCACTTCGTGCATCACGACGCGCGGACGCGACACCGCGAGTTCATATCCCTCGCGGCGCATGTTCTCGATCAGGATTGTCAGATGCAGTTCGCCGCGGCCCGACACTTCGAACACGGTTTCGTCGCCGGTGTCCTTCACGCGCAGCGCCACGTTGTGGTTCAGCTCCTTCGTCAGACGGTCGCGAATCTGGCGGCTCGTGACGAATTTTCCTTCCCGGCCGGCGAGCGGCGACGAGTTGACGAGGAAGTTCATCGTCAGCGTCGGCTCGTCGACGGTGATCATCGGCAGCGCTTCCGGCGCATCGACCGCGCAGATCGTCGCGCCGATGCCGATGTCCTCGATACCGTTGATCAGCACGATGTCGCCCGCCTCGGCCGAATCGACCTGCACGCGCTCGAGCCCCTTGAACGACAGCACCTGGTTGATCTTGCGGTTCATCACCTCGCCTTCCGGGCCGAAGCGCAGCGCGACCTGCTGGCCGGGCTTGATGCGGCCGCGGTTGATGCGGCCGACGCCGATGCGGCCGACGTACGTCGAGTAGTCGAGCGACGTGATCTGCAGTTGCAGCGGCGCGTCCGGATCCGCCGGACGCACCGGCACGTGCTGCAGGATCGCTTCGAAGAGGGGACGCATGTCGCCTTCGCGCGCGGCCGGATCGAGCGACGCATAGCCGTTCAGGCCCGACGCGTAGACGACCGGGAAGTCGAGTTGCTCTTCGGTCGCGCCGAGCTTGTCGAACAGGTCGAACGTCTGGTTGATCACCCAGTCGATGCGCGCGCCCGGACGGTCGATCTTGTTGACCACGACGATCGGCTTCAGGCCGAGCGCCAGCGCCTTCTTCGTGACGAAGCGCGTTTGCGGCATCGGACCCTCGACCGCGTCGACGAGCAGCAGCACCGAGTCGACCATCGACAGCACGCGCTCGACTTCGCCGCCGAAGTCCGCGTGTCCCGGCGTGTCGACGATGTTGATGTGGGTGCCTTCGTACTCGACCGCGCAGTTCTTCGCGAGAATCGTGATGCCCCGCTCCTTTTCGATGTCGTTCGAGTCCATGACGCGCTCGGCGATCTGCTGGTTGTCGCGGAACGTGCCGGACTGGCGCAGCAGTTGATCGACGAGCGTGGTCTTGCCGTGGTCGACGTGGGCAATGATGGCGATGTTGCGAAGGGCGCGGGACATAGGAACCTGGAAACAGTGGCGTGCGGGGCGGCATTCGCGACGCGATGGCGTCACGCACTTTCGGGAACCTGAAAGTATAGCATGCGACGATGACACGCTTGACCCTTCTTTCTCTTTGACACCGTCGCGTTGTTTCCTCCCGCTCCCCTTCCGGCCCGGTTTTCAGCGTATCTTGAAAAAACCCTTGCTGCGGCAAGTAACCGCACCTTATAATCCCTGCCTGGTCAACCATTGCTGTCGCACCTGAACCATGACCGAACCGACCTCCAGCCCGCGGTCCGACCTGCGCGATTACGCGTTCGGAGAAAGCGTCGGCTACCTGCTCTCGCGTGTGAAATCGACGATGTCGAACCTGATCACGCAGCGCGCGCTCGCGGAACTCGGCGTCACGAGCCAGCAGGCGAGCGTGCTTTTCATGGTTGCCAGCGGCAAGTGTCTGCTCGCCGCCGAACTGGCCCGCGAATACGGCATCGACGCGAGCGCGGTCACGCGGCTCGTCGACCGGCTGGAAAAGCGCGGCCTGCTCGAACGCGTGCGCAGTTCCGAAGACCGCCGCGCGGTGCGTCTCGCGCTGACGCCCGAAGGCCAGGCGATCGCCGAGCGGATGCCGCCGATCTTCACGTCGGTCATCGACGAGTTGACGAGCGGCTTCACGCCCGAAGAAATCGGCTTCCTGAAGAGCATGTTGCGCCGGATTCTCGCGAACACCGGCGCATGCGAAGCAGGCGGCAGCGGCACCCCCGGTGCCCACTCATGACCGGGCGACCGGTCGTGAAAACATTGCGTCGCAAAAAGGCTGCATCGTCCAGCATTACTTCTCAATCACACGCAACGAGACGAGCAATGAACTCCCAGACCCCGTCCGCGCCGGCGCTGTTGTGCCGGGCCGCAGTCGCCGCCGCGGTGACCGCGTTCGCCCTCGCCGGGTGCGTGAACTACTCCGGCATCCGCAGCGACAAAGCAATCGCCCAGCCGACGCAGTACGAAACCGCCCGGAGCATTCCGGCGCAGGGCGGCCAGTGGCCGGCGCTCGACTGGGCCAACCAGTTCGGCGACCCGCAACTGCCGAAGCTGATCGACGAGGCCCTCGACGGCAACCCGTCGATCGCGCAGGCGCAGGCGCGGCTCGCGAAGGCGTCGTCGTACATCGAGAGCTCGCGTGCCGCGCTGATGCCGAAGGCCGACTTCAAGTATTCATGGACCCGCGAACTGTACTCGGCGAACGGACTCTTCCCGCCCCCGTACGGCGGCACGTGGTACAGCGAGAACAACGCGCTCGCGAGCGCGTCGTGGGAGCTCGACCTGTGGGGCAAGAACCGTCAGCGGCTCGCGCAGGCGGTGTCGCAGCAGCGCGCGGCCGACGCCGACATGCAGCAGGCGCGCGTAACACTGGCGGCGTCCGTCGCCCGCACGTACAACCAGCTCGCGCAGCTCTACGCGCTGCGTGACATCGCGGCTCACGAGATCGAAAACCGCCGCACGATCGGCACGATCACGAACCAGCGGGTGACCGCCGGGCTCGACACGAACGTCGAGAAGCAGACCGCGAACGGCAATCTCGCGACGAGCCAGGCGAACCTGTCGCAGATCGACGGGCAGATCCAGATCGTCCGCTACCAGCTGGGCGCGCTGCTCGGCAAGGGTCCGGATCGCGGTCTCTCGATCGCGCAGCCGGTGATCAACCCGGTTGCCGAGATCGCGTTGCCCGACAACCTGCCCGCCGACCTCGTCGCACGCCGCCCGGACATCGTCGCGGCGCGCTGGCAGGTCGAAGGCGCCATGCACGGCGTGAAGGAAGCGAAGGCCGAGTTCTATCCGGACGTGAACCTCGCGGCCGCCTTCGGCTTCGACGCGTTCGGCTGGAGCCGCTTTTTGACCGCCGCGAGCCGCCAGGCGAGCATCGGCCCGGCGATCCACCTGCCGATCTTCGATGCGGGCGCACTGCGCGCGCAGCTGAAAGGCCGCTATGCGGACCTCGATCTCGACGTCGCGAACTACAACGAGACGCTGATCAACGCGTTCAACGACGTCGCGACGCAGGTCGCGTCGATCCGCTCGATCGACCGTCAACTGGTCGACGCGACGCGCGCACTCGACGCGTCGACGAGCGCGTGGCATCTCGCGGTGGTCCGCTATCGCGCGGGCCTGTCGCCGCAGTTGCAGGTGCTCACCGCGGACCAGAACCGCCTCGCCGCCGAGCAGACCGTGACCAACCTGCGGATGCAGCGCCGCGACATGCAGATGGCGCTGATCAAGGCGATGGGCGGCGGATTCGACGCGACGCAGGCGGGACTCGTGCCGCCGTCAGTCGTCGGCTCGGACGCGTCGGCGCCGGTCACGGGCGCCGTCCCGGTCGCGGCTGCTGCAACGACCGCTGCCACGACCGCGGCCGCCGCCGGCCCGGCAGCGCACGCCGCGGCGCAGAACGAAGCAGCAACGAACTAAGCACGTGCGGCCACACTGAAACGAACAAGCCTGAGAGAACCCGGAGATCCATTCCATGAGCACTCCCCAGCAGCCTGCCGGCAATCCGCAGCCTACCGCGAGCAACGGCAAGCGCCGGCGCATGATGACGCTGCTCGTCCTCGTGATCGTCCTTGCCGCGATCGCGTACGGGCTGTACTACTTCCTCGTTGCGCGCTTCTCCGAGAGCACCGACGACGCGTACGTGAACGGCAATGTCGTGCAGATCACGCCGCAGGTCAGCGGCACCGTCATCGCCGTGAAGGCCGACGACACGCAGACGGTCAAGGTCGGCGACCCGCTCGTGCTGCTCGACCCGGCCGATGCGCGCGTCGCGCTCGAACAGAGCGAAGCGGCGCTTGCGCAGACGGTGCGCCAGGTCCGCGGCCTGTTCGCGGACGACAGCCAGTACCAGGCGCAGGTCGCCGTGCGTCAGGCCGATCTGTCGCGCGCGCAGGACGATCTGCGTCGCCGGATGCTGGTCGCGCAGACCGGCGCCGTGTCGCAGGAAGAAATTTCGCACGCGCAGGAAGCGGTGCGCAGCGCGGAAGCCGCGCTCGACGCCGCGAACCAGCAGCTCGCCGCGAACCGCGCGCTGATCGCGAACACGACGATCGCGAACCATCCGAACGTCGAAGCCGCCGCCGCGAAAGTCCGCGACGCGTATCTCGCGGATGCGCGCAACACGCTGCCGGCGCCGGTCACCGGCTACGTCGCGAAGCGCTCGGTGCAGGTCGGCCAGCGCGTCGCGCCGGGCAATCCGCTGATGTCGGTCGTGCCGCTGAACTCGCTGTGGGTCGACGCGAACTTCAAGGAAGTGCAGCTGAAGCACATGCACATCGGCCAGCCGGTCGAAATGACCGCCGACGTGTACGGCTCGTCGGTCGTCTATCACGGCAAGGTGGTCGGGTTCTCGGCCGGCACCGGCTCGGCGTTCTCGCTGCTGCCCGCGCAGAATGCGACCGGCAACTGGATCAAGGTGGTCCAGCGTCTGCCGGTGCGGATCTCGCTCGATCCGGCCGACCTCGAAAAGCATCCGCTGCGTATCGGCCTGTCGATGCAGGTGAACGTGAACATCCGCAACGACGAAGGCGGCCAGCTCGGCGCCGCGCAGAACACCGTGCTCGAAACCGACGTGTTCGCGAAGTACGGCGCCGAAGCCGACGCGGAAATCGCGCGGATCATCGCGGAGAACGCCGGCCCGAACGGCGGCGCGAATTCGGCCACGGCGGCATCGGGCGCGGCCGCGTCGGCGGGCAAGCGCGCCGCGAAGCGGACGTAAAGCGGCTCCCATGGCGCAACAACAACAGGCCGTCGTCCATCCGCCGCTGCAGGGCGCGCAACTGGTGATCGGCACGATCGCGGTGTCGCTCGCGGTGTTCATGAACGTGCTGGACACCTCGATTGCGAACGTGTCGATCCCGTCGATCTCCGGCGACCTCGGCGTGTCGGCCGACCAGGGCACGTGGGTGATCACGTCGTTCGCGGTGGCGAACGCGATCTCCGTGCCGCTCACCGGCTGGCTCACCGACCGGATCGGCCAGGTGCGGCTCTTCATGGCGTCGATCGTGCTGTTCGTGATCTCGTCGTGGATGTGCGGGCTCGCGCCGACGCTGCCGTTCCTGCTCGCGTCGCGCGTGCTGCAGGGCGCGGTCGCCGGCCCGATGATCCCGCTGTCGCAGACGCTGCTGCTCGCGAGCTATCCGCGCGCGAAGGCGCCGATCGCGCTGTCGATGTGGTCGATGACGACGCTGATCGCGCCGGTCGCGGGACCGATTCTCGGCGGCTGGATCTCCGACAACATCTCGTGGCCGTGGATCTTCTACGTGAACATTCCGGTCGGCATTGCCGCGGCCGGCGCGACGTGGGCGATCTTCCGCCATCGCGATTCGGTCGTGAAAAAGGCGCCGATCGACGGGGTCGGACTCGGGCTGCTGATCGTCTGGGTCGGCTCGCTGCAGGTGATGCTCGACAAGGGCAAGGACCTCGACTGGTTCTCGTCGACGACGATCGTCGCGCTCGCGCTCGTCGCGGTGGTCGCGTTCGCGTTCTTCGTCGTATGGGAGCTGACCGACAAGCATCCGGTCGTCGACCTGTCGCTGTTCGCGCGGCGCAATTTCACCGGCGGCACAGTCTCGCTGTCGGTCGGCTACGGGCTCTACTTCGGCAATCTCGTGCTGCTGCCGCTGTGGCTGCAGACCGACATCGGCTACACCGCGACGAACGCGGGCCTCGTGATGGCACCCGTCGGCGTGTTCGCAATCATGCTGTCGCCGCTGACCGGCCGCATCCTGCCGCGCACCGACCCGCGCTACATCGCGACCGTCGCGTTCCTCGTCTTCGCGCTGTGCTTCTGGCTGCGCTCGCGGTATACGACCGGCGTCGACACGTGGTCGCTCGCGATGCCGACGCTCGTGCAAGGGATCGGGATGGCGGGCTTCTTCATCCCGCTCGTGTCGATCACGCTGTCCGGTCTGCCGGGTCACCGGATCCCGGCCGCATCGGGCCTGTCGAACTTCGTGCGGATCATGTGCGGCGGCATCGGCACGTCGATCTTCGAGACCGCGTGGGACCACCGCACGGTGATGCACCACGCGCAGCTGACCGAGCAGGCGAACGCGGGCAATCCGGCGTTCGTGCAGTCGATGCAGCAGATCCAGCACGCGACCGGGCTCTCCGAGGCGCAGGCTCACGGGCTGTTCGACTCGATGGTCACGCAGCAGGCCGCGCAACTCGGGGTGAACGACCTGTTCTATATCTCGTCGGCGATCTTCGTCGTGCTGATCGCGCTGATCTGGATTACGCGGCCCGAACGCGCGCAGGCCGCCGATGCGGGAGCGGCGGCTTCGGCTGCGCACTGATTCGCGTTCGCCGCGACGCGTAGAAACAAAAAAGCCGATGCGCATGGTCGCATCGGCTTTTTTTCGAACGGCGCTTGACGAACTTTTTTATGGACGCCGGCGGAGACGCCCACTCGTCTAGCCGGCGTTCGCGCTCACCACGAGGCGCTCCGGCGCGAGCACGCCATCGGCCGCTCTCGCGACGCCGAGCAGGCGCCCATCGTCGCCGTACACGCGCACGCGGCAGCGCTCGGCATACGCCGTGCGAACGGAATCCGCTGGTTCAATTTCGTCGAGCCGCAGGCGCTGACCGTGCAGAAAGCGGCGCGTCGCGTCCGCGTCGAGTTCGATGCGCGGGAACGTCGACAGCAGCGCGTCGACCGGTTGCAGCCACGCGTCGCGCGCGGCGTCGTCCGCATCGGACAGCGCGTCGAGCGTCACCGCGTGATCGAGCGTCAGCGCGCCGACGCCGATGCGCCGCAACGCGACCAGATGCGCGCCGCAGCCGAGCGCCTCGCCGATGTCCTCAGCCAACGTGCGCACATACGTGCCCTTGCTGCACGTGACGCGAAACGTCACGTCCGGCAACGCGCACGCGATCATCTCGAGCGCGTGGATCGTGACCGTGCGCCCTTCGCGCTCGACCGTCTGGCCCGCGCGTGCGTATTCATACAGCGGTTTGCCGTCGCGCTTGAGCGCCGAGTACATCGGCGGCACCTGCACGATGTCGCCGCGAAACGCGTCGAGCGCCGCGCGCACCGCCGCCTCGTCGCACGACACGGCACGCGTGTCGATCACCTCGCCTTCGGCGTCGCCGCTCGCGGTGCGGATGCCGAGCCGCATCGTCGCGTCGTAGGTCTTGTCCGCGTCGAGCAGATCCTGCGAGAACTTCGTCGCTTCGCCGAAGCACAGCGGCAGCAGGCCGGACGCGAGCGGGTCGAGCGTGCCGGTATGCCCAGCCTTTTTCGCGCGATAGAGGCGCTTTGCGCGGATCAGCGCGTCGTTGCTGGAGAGGCCGACCGGCTTGTCGAGCAGCAGCACGCCGTCGAGCAGTCGGCGCGGCACTTTCGGCCGCGCGGGTTGGGAGGGTGCAGTCATGTCAGGCAAAAAAACAGGGCGAAGGCGCAAGAGTCGCCGGCGCGCGACGACGGGCGCGCTCCTGCGACGCCGGCCGCGGCCGTCACAAAGCTCAGTCGTCCTTCGCGCGGGTCGCGTTCGCTTCGTCGATCAGGCGCGACATCTCGACGGCCTTTTCGATCGTCTTGTCGTAGTGGAAGTGCAGCGTCGGCACCGTATGGATGTGCAGCCGCTTGAATAGCAGGTTGTGCAGATGCCCGGCCGCGTGATTGAGCGCGTCCTGGGTCTGATGCGGATCGCCGGTCAGCGTCGTGAAGTACACCTTCGCGTGCGCGTAGTCGGGCGTGAGCTCGACGCTCTGAATCGTGACGAGGCCGATCCGCGGATCCTTGACCTCGCGCATCACCAGTTCCGACAGATCGCGCTGGATCTGGTCGGCGATCTGCACGTTGCGATTCGGGGTGGAACGTCTCTTGTTCATGATGGGTCCAGAAAAAACAACGGGCGGAGCCGGCTTTTCGCCCGCTCCGCCCGCATACGCCGCGCGAGCCTGTTGTTACAGCGTACGCGCGACTTCGGTGATCTCGAACACTTCGAACTGGTCGCCTTCGACGATGTCGTTGAAGTTCTTGATCGACATACCGCACTCGAAGCCCTGCTTCACTTCCTTCACGTCGTCCTTGAAGCGCTTGAGCGAATCGAGCTCGCCGGTGTGGATCACCACGTTGTTGCGCAGCACGCGCACCGACGACGAACGGCGCACGAGGCCATCGGTGACCATACAGCCCGCCACCGTGCCGACCTTCGGCACCTTGAACACCTGACGCACCTCGACCATGCCGATCACGGTCTCGCGCTTCTCCGGCGCGAGCATGCCCGACATCGCCGCCTTCACGTCATCTACCGCGTCGTAGATGATGTTGTAGTAGCGGATGTCGACGCCGTTCGCCTCGGCCAGCTTGCGCGCCTGCGCATCGGCGCGCGTGTTGAAGCCGATGATGACCGCCTTCGACGCCGTCGCGAGGTTGACGTCGTTCTCGCTGATGCCGCCCACCGCGCCGTGCACGATCTGCACGCGCACTTCGTCGGTCGACAGCTTGAGCAGCGCGTGAACCAGCGCTTCCTGCGAGCCCTGCACGTCCGCCTTGACGATGAGCGGCAGGTACTGCACTTCGCCCTCGCCCATCTGCTCGAGCATGTTTTCGAGCTTCGCGGCCTGCTGCTTCGCGAGCTTGACGTCGCGGAACTTGCCTTGACGGAACAGCGCGATTTCGCGCGCCTTGCGCTCGTCGGGCAGCACGATCACTTCTTCGCCCGCCGCCGGCACTTCCGACAGACCCTGGATTTCGACCGGGATCGACGGGCCGGCTTCCTTCGTCGGCTTGCCGGTTTCGTCGAGCATCGCGCGCACGCGGCCGTACGCGGAACCCGCGAGCACCACGTCGCCGCGATTGAGCGTGCCCGACTGCACGAGCACGGTCGCGACCGGACCCTTGCCCTTGTCGAGCTTCGCTTCGATCACGAGGCCCTTCGCCGGCGCTTCGACCGGTGCCTTCAGTTCGAGCACTTCGGCCTGCAGCAGCACGTTTTCGAGCAGCTCGTCGATGCCCGCGCCGGTCTTCGCCGACACCGGCACGAACGGCGAATCGCCGCCGTATTCTTCCGGCACGACGCCTTCGGTCACGAGTTCCTGCTTCACGCGGTCCGGATTCGCTTCCGGCTTGTCGATCTTGTTGATCGCGACGACGAGCGGCACGCCACCCGCCTTCGCATGGGCGATCGCTTCCTTCGTCTGCGGCATCACGCCGTCGTCGGCAGCGACCACCAGAATCACGATGTCGGTCGCCCTCGCGCCGCGCGCACGCATCGCCGTGAACGCCTCGTGACCCGGCGTGTCGAGGAACGTGATCACGCCGCGCGGCGTTTCCACGTGATACGCGCCGATGTGCTGCGTAATGCCGCCCGCTTCGCCCGCGGCAACCTTCGCGCGGCGGATGTAGTCGAGCAGCGAGGTCTTGCCGTGGTCGACGTGGCCCATCACGGTCACGACCGGCGGACGCGGCAGTTGCTCCGCATCCGTCGCTTCGCCCTCGACGAGCAGCGCTTCCGGATCGTCGAGCTTCGCGGCGACCGCATGGTGGCCGAGTTCCTCGACGATGATCATCGCCGTTTCCTGGTCGAGCATCTGGTTGATCGTGACCATCTGGCCAAGCTTCATCATCACCTTGATGACTTCCGAAGCCTTCACCGACATCTTGTGCGCGAGATCGGCGACGGTGATCGTCTCCGGCACGTGCACTTCACGCACGATCGGTTCGGTCGGCGCCTGGAACGACGAGCCGCTGTCCTGATGCTTGCCACGGCCCTTCGGACCGCCGCGCCAGCCGCGGTCGACGCCGCCGCTCGAATCGCCGCGGGTCTTGATCCCGCGACGCTTCGCGGCGTCGTCCTGCCAGCCGCCCTTGCCGGCACCCGGCTTGCGGGCGCGGTCGCCTGCGGGCGCCGTGGACGGCGCGGTCGACGACGGTGCCGCGGCTACCGGCTTCTTCGCGGCGGCGGCCGGACGTGCGCCCGCCTCGCCCGCCGGACGGGCCGGCTTGTGCAGCGTGCCCTTCGCTTCGGCAGGCTTCGCCGGCTCGACCGGCTTCGGCGGCTCGGGCGCCTTCACCTGCGCCTTGCGCGGCGTGCTCATCATTTCGCGGATCGCGCGCGCTTCAGCTTCCGCCGCCGCACGGCGACGGGCGATCTCTTCCTGTTCGAGACGCGCCTTCTCGACGGCCTCGCGCGCGGCGTCCTCCGCCTTCTTCGCGGCTTCGCGCTGCGCGGCTCGCTCGGCGGCCGCGCGCTCTTCGTCCTGCTCCGCGCTCGCGGCGGGGGCCGGCGCAGCCGGTGCCGGCGCGGCGGCGGCGCGCTGCGCCTCGACCGCCTGCGCGGCGACCTCGCGCGCGGCGGCTTCGGCGGCGGCCTTCTTCTTCGCCGCTTCCTCTTCCGCGCGACGGCGCTCGGCCTCGGCCGCTTCCTCGCGGGCGCGGCGTTCCGACTCTTCGCGTGCGAGCTGCTCCTGACGCGCCTTCAATTCCTGAGCCTGACGCTCGAGCAATTCGGCTTCGCGGCGCGCTTCTTCCTCGCGGCGCTGAAGCTCGATGTCGTCCACGGCGGCCTCGGCTGCCTGATTCGATGTCTCCGCCTCGGCGGCGGACTCGTCGCGGCGGACGAACGTGCGCTTCTTGCGCACCTCGACCTGAATGGTGCGAGCCTTGCCCGTCGCGTCGGACTGCTTGATCTCCGACGTATGCCGGCGCGTCAGCGTGATCTTGCGCTTGTCGCCGTCGGTCGAGCCGTGCGACTTGCGCAAGTGGTCGAGCAGACGCGCCTTGTCGGTTTCCGACAGGACATCGTCCTCGCTCGCTTTCTGGACGCCCGCCGCCTGCAACTGCTCGAGCAGCACGCCTGCAGGCATTTTCAGTTCCGCGGCAAATTGGGCTACGTTGTTACTCGCCATTCATTCCTCTTAGTGCAAGGAGCGATTCCTTGCGGTTGACATCGGATCGTGCGGCCCTCGGACCTCGATGCATTCGAGCATCAAGGCCGGCCGCGTTCTGTTCAGTGGGTCATGGTCGTTTCCTGCTCGTCGCTCACTGGATTACTGGAACCAGTGTTCACGCGCCTTCATGATCAACGCCTTCGCGGCGTCCTCTTCCATTCCCGTCATTTCAACCAGCTCATCCACGGCCAGCTCCGCGAGTTCGTCGCGAGTGTGGATTTCGTGCTGCGCGAGCTTGCCGAGCAGCTCCTGGTCCATGCCATCGAGGCTCTTCAGATCCAGTGCCGCGCTTTCGACCTGCTCTTCGTTCGCGATCGCCATCGTGAGCAGTGCATCACGCGCCCGGTTGCGCAGCTCGTGGACGGTGTCCTCGTCGAACGCCTCGATTTCGAGCATTTCGTTGAGCGGCACGTACGCGATCTCTTCGAGGCTCGTGAAGCCTTCGTCGATCAGAATGTCGGCGACTTCTTCGTCGACGTCGAGACGCGCCATGAACAGGTCGCGCAGCACCGTGCGCTCCTGATTCTGCTTCTGCGCGGATTCGTCCGGCGTCATGATGTTGATCTGCCAGCCGGTCAGCTCGCTGGCAAGACGCACGTTCTGGCCGCTGCGGCCGATCGCGACCGCCAGCTCGCTCTCGTCGACGACGACGTCCATCGAATGCTTTTCCTCATCGACGACGATCGACTGCACGGCTGCCGGCGCGAGCGCGCCGATCACGAACTGGGCGGGATCTTCCGACCATAGCACGATGTCGACGTTTTCGCCACCGAGCTCGTTTCGCACCGCCTGCACCCGCGAGCCGCGAATGCCGACGCACGTGCCGATGGGGTCGATGCGCTTGTCGTACGCGACGACGCCGATCTTCGCGCGCACGCCGGGGTCGCGCGCGGCCGCCTTGATTTCGAGGAGGCCTTGTTCGATTTCCGGCACTTCCATCTCGAACAGCTTCATCAGGAATTCGGGCGCGGTGCGCGACAGCTCGATCTGCGGGCCGCGCGCGGTGCGGTCGATCTTGCCGATCCACGCGCGCACGCGGTCGCCGACGCGCAGGTTTTCCTTCGGGATCAGCTGGTCGCGGCGCAGCAGCGCTTCGACACGGCCCGACTCGACGATGAAGTTGCCCTTGTCGAGCCGTTTCACGGTGCCGGTCATGATGCTTTCGCCGCGCTCGAGAAAATCGTTCAGGATCTGCTCGCGCTCCGCGTCGCGGACCTTCTGCAGGATCACCTGCTTCGCGGCCTGCGCGCCGATGCGGCCGAACTCGATCGACGGCACCGGTTCTTCGATGTAGTCGTCGATCTGCGCGTCGGGCTTCTGCTCGCGCGCTTCGAACAGCAGGATTTCCTGGTCCGGCTCCTGCAGACCCGCCTCGTCCGGCACGACGCGCCAGCGGCGATACGTTTCGTGCTCGCCGCTCTCACGGTCGATATGGACGCGGATATCCGCATCCTCGTCGAAGAGTTTCTTGGAGGCCGATGCAAGCGCCGCTTCAAGGGCGGCAAAAACCACGTCCTTGTCGACGTTCTTCTCGCGTGCCAGCGCATCCACCAGCATCAACACTTCGCGACTCATTGTTTGCGGCTCCTAAAGTCAACTTTCGGGACAAGGCGTGCGCGGTCGATATCCGCGAGCGTGAAATCCAGCATCGCGGGCCCTGCCTTCCCTTCGAATTCCAGACCGATGGAGTCGCCCTCGGGAGCATGCAGGATGCCCCGGTACGATTTCCGTCCGTCCAATGGCTTTTTCAATGTGATGACCGCCTCGCTGCCCGCGAAGCGTTCGAAGTCCGCGAGCTTCTTCAGCGGACGATCGAGGCCCGGCGACGATACTTCGAGCCGCTCGTAGTCGATGTTCTCGACCGTCAGGACGTGCTGCAGCTGACGCGTGACCTTCTCGCAATCCTCGATCGCGATGCCCGCGGGCTGGTCGATATAGACGGTCAGCATCCCGCGCCCGGTGCGTTCGAGGTCGACGAGCTCGTAGCCGAGCCCGGTCACCGTGGTTTCAATCAGTTCCGTCAGTTGCACAATCCCACTCCAGATGTTCGCGCGGCGAGCCTGCGAAACATCCCGCGGGCCGCGCGCCTCTTGAGGCACGCGCTCTTTTCCCTTTTGCTCCAGATCGACTCAATCGGCCGAACCAAAAAAAAATGGGCGAAACGCCCATCTTCTTTTCTCGACCGGTTAAAGCGGTTGATAACCCAGCGGTTGATTACCCCAGTGGTTATTCACCCCATATCCGGCGCTCGCGCCTGAGCAAATGAAAAAGCCGCACGCCCAGCGACTTTGTGATTCTAGCCTTTTTTCGACATTAACGCAAACCCGCAGCCGGCCGAAAGCCCGCGTGCGCGGCGCCGGGAGCGTCTTCGCGCGCGCAATGGCGTGCTCTATCGGGACAGCGAGCGCGGCAACGGCCGCACCGGGAACTTCGGCTGTGCATCACCCGGCCCGGCCGCCGCTGAAACGCTGGATTAATGGCCGCGCGTGCGGTTGCGCGCCGGCCCGCGCGGCTTGTTGCCCGCCGGGCGATTGCCGTTCGCGTTGTTGCCGGCGCCACGGCGATTGGCGCCCGGATTACCCGATGCGCGCTTGCCCGACGTCGGCGCACGGTTGCCGTCGACGTCGCGGCCGCGATTGCCCGCGTTGCCGCCGCGATTACCCGCGTTGCCGCCGCGATTGCCGTAGCCCGTCCCGAGCCCGCCGCCGAGACCGGTCGCCGTGCCGCGCCGTCCCTGGCGCGGCTGGTTCATCGCGCCATGCGCGGTCAGCACCGGCTCGCGGTTGATGAAGCCCATCGACGTCTGCATCGGGTCCGGCTGACGACGCTCCTGCGCACCGCCGCGGCCGCCCTTCTCCTCGGCCGGCGCCTTCAGCCCGACCGACGACATCAGGCTGCGCACCTGGTTGTCGTCCAGCTCTTCCCAGCGGCCGCGCTTCAGGCCGCGCGGCAGCGAAATCGGACCGTGCCGCGTGCGGATCAGGCGGCTCACCATCAGGCCGACCGCCTCGAACATCCGCCGCACTTCGCGGTTGCGCCCTTCGGCGAGCGCGACGTGATACCAGTGATTCGTGCCTTCGCCGCCGCCGTCGCGGATGCGCAGGAAATTCGCCGGACCGTCGTCGAGTTCGATCCCGCGCAGCAGCTTCTGACGGTTGCCCTCGCTCAGTTCGCCGACCACCCGCACCGCGTATTCGCGCTCGACGCTGTAACGCGGATGCATGAAGCGGTTCGCGAGATCGCCCGACGTCGTCAGCATCAACAGGCCTTCCGTGTTGAAGTCGAGACGGCCGACCGCGAGCCACTTCGCGGTTTTCATCGGCGGCAGCTTGTCGAACACGGACGGACGGCCTTCCGGATCCGCGTGGCTGACGATCTCGCCCGTCGGCTTGTGATACAGCAGCACGCGCGGCGGCTTGTTCTGCAGCTTGCGCTTGACCGGCTTGCCGTTGATGCGGACCTGGTCGGTCGGCATGATGCGCTGGCCGATGTGTGCGGGCTCGCCGTTCACCGACACGCGGCCGGCAATGATCAGCTCTTCCATTTCGCGGCGCGAGCCCATGCCGGCGTCCGCGAGCACCTTGTGCAGCTTCGGCGCGTCGTCGTCGGGGCTCAGCACGCGCTTTTGCTGCTGCACGCGGCCGCGACGCAGCATCGGCGCGCGCACGCCGGTGCCGGCGCCGTTGTCCGCATCGAAGGCCGGCGACGTCACATACAGGAACAGGTCGTCCTGGGTCGAGTCTGCGCTGGCTGCCGCGTTGGCGGGCGCGTCGGCGCGCCCTTTCTGGCGCTTGCCGCCCTGCTGGCGTTCGGCGCCCGGCTGACGACCGGCGTCGCCCGCGTTGCCGCGGCGGCCAGCGCCTTGCTGGTTGCGGCCGGGTTTCGCGCCTGCATCCTTGCGCGGCGCGCGCGCCTGCGGGGCGGCCGCGCTGTCGGTCGGCGCTGCGCCCGCGGCCGCATCGGCCGGCGCGCCTTCCGCGTTTCTCGTCTTCGCCCCGGCGCGGCGGCGTGCGATCAGGCTGCGCGGACCGCGGCGCAGGCCGCGACGCGGCCGCTCATCGCCGGATTCGCCGCCGTCGCCTTCCGGACGCGCGCCGTCGCCTTCCGGACGCGGATGGTCGCCCTCCGTCTGCGCGGCGCGCGATTCGTCGGCACGCGCAGCTGACGCGACGCGCTCGGATTGCGGTGCGTCGCTCGAATCGGTGTCGTGGATATCTGTCAAAACAACCTCGAATGTCAAGTCGCGCACCCCATTGCGGGGCGCGTCAAAAGTGTTCGTTGCATCAGGCGCCGAAGGGCCGTCGGTCAGTCGGTCGCTGTCGCGCTTCGCTTGCCGCGTCCGCACCCCGACGCGGAGTCGATCCGGTCAGCGCGTCAGCACTTGCCGGAACCCCACCGTCGAACGGTGTCGGCCTCTTCGTCGGACAGGACGCGTTCGTCGTGTGCCGCGTCGCGGTTCGCTTCGGATTCGTGACCCGTCGGTTGGCGGGCCGTGTCGCCGGACGCGTCGCCGCGTTCCGGCTCTTCTTCGTCGACGGGCTTCCCGCCCACCGCTGCCGGCGCCTCTTCGTTGCCGGCCGTGGATGCGTCGCTGCCGCTCGACGGTGCGTCTTCCGGCGACTCGTTCGCAACGTTTGCGTCGGCGTTGGCGTCCGCCTCGCCGGTCGCGTTCGCAGCACCGCTTGCGTCATCGCCGGTCAGCGCGTCGTCCATCGGCGTCGCCGTATCGGCCACGCTCGCCGCCGGCGACTCCTGCACCGCCGCAGATATCGCGCCTGCCGGATCTTCCGTGTGCTCCGCCTCTGCCGATGCGCGTTCTTCCGCGCCCATCGCGAGCAATTGCGCCGCCTCGCTGTCCGGAAACTCGATCGCATGCTGGGCGAGCAACTGCTCGCCGAGTTGCCCGGACGGATCGTCGAGCGGCGGCAGTTCGTCGAGCGCCCGCAGGCCGAGGTCGTCGAGAAAATGCCGGGTCGTCGCGTACAACGCCGGGCGTCCCGGCACGTCGCGATGGCCGATCACCTCGATCCAGCCCCGGTCTTCGAGCTGCTTGACGACCTGCGTGTTCACCGTGACGCCGCGAATCTCCTCGATGTCGCCGCGCGTGACCGGTTGCCGGTACGCGATGATCGCAAGCGTCTCGAGCACCGCGCGCGAATAGCGCGGCGGCTTTTCCGGATGCAGACGGTCGAGATACGGACGCATCGCCGGCTTGCTCTGGAAGCGCCAGCCCGATGCGAGTCCCACCAGTTCCACGCCGCGCCCGGACCATTCTTGTCTCAAGTCCTCGAGTAGCGAGCGGATCGTGTCAGCCGACACGTCGTCCGCGAACAGCTTGCGCAACTCGCCAATCTTCAGCGGCTCCTGAGCACAGATCAATGCAGTCTCGAGGACGATCTTCGCCTCTTGGGTATTCATGCAGCCAGGTCAGACCTTAAGTCAGGTTCAAGGAACCGGATCAGACGGAACGCAGACGGTACGGATTCGAACTGGAGACGCGCTCGCCCGATTCTGATCGGTCATATTGATGGGAGCACGCGCCGGGGGGCCTTGAAACAGGTACAGAAGGCTTTAAGAGCCAGACCCAGCCGGACGGAGCAGCGAAGTTCCCGTGGGGAATCGCGTGACTGAGCGCCATCTTACGCAAAAACCTCCGGGGCGTAAAGAACACGTGCGGCATGCATCGGCGCCGTCCGCAGCGGCGCGCCGCGAGTCGTCGGCGACAGGCCGCGTGCGGCTTGCGCCGGCGACGCCGCGCGCGGGCGCCGTGCGTTTGCCGCGCGAGCGTCAGCGCGATGCGTGTCGCTGCAGATAACGCGCGAGCCGCTCGACGCCCTCGTCCAGACGCGCCGGATCGCACGCGTAGCACCAGCGCACGAATCCTTCGCCCTGGGGGCCGAACGCGCTGCCCGGCGCAAGCCCGAGGCCCGCGTCGCGCACCAGCGACTTGCACAGATCGAGGCTCTTTTGCGCGCCCGGCACCGAGAAAAACAGATACATCGCGCCATGCGGCACCTTCACGTCGACGCCCGGCAGAGCGGCGAGCGCCGCCGCGAGGTGATCGCGCGACGCGCGCAGGTCGGCGACGAGCTGGCGCGTGAACGGCTCGCCGTGCTCGACCGCCGCGATGCCGGCCTGCTGCACGAATGCGGGCGCGCACGACGTGTTGTATTCGACGAGCTTGCCGAGGTCGTCCATCAGTCCGGTCGGCGTGACCATCCAGCCGAGGCGCCAGCCGGTCATCAGCCACGCCTTCGAGAACGAGTTCACGCAGATGAGCCGCTCGTCGCGCGTCGCGAGATCGAGAAACGACGGCGCGCAACGGACGTCGGGCTCGCCGTAGTACAGCCGCTCGTACACCTCGTCGGCGACGATCCAGATGCCGTGACGGCGACAGTGATCGAGCACCGCGCGCTGCTCGTCACGCGTCATCACCCAGCCGGTCGGGTTGTTCGGCGAGTTGATCATCAGCAGCTTCGTGTCGGGCGTGAGCGCCGCGAGCAGACGGTCCAGATCGAGCGCCCAGCCGTTCGCGCCGTAACCGAGCGCGACCGTCTCGACCGTCGCGCCGAGGATCTTCGGGATCTCGACGAGATTCGGCCACAGCGGCGTCACCGCGACCACGCGGTCGCCCGCGCCGACCACCAGTTGCGCGGCCAGCATCAGCGCGTTCACGCCGGCGCTCGTCACCGCGATGTTCGCGGCCGGCGTGTCGCCGTGCAGTGCGCTCACATAGCGCGACAGCGCATCGCGCAGCGGCGCGATGCCGAGGTTGTGCGTGTAGAACGTGTCGCCGCGCGTGAGCGCCGCTGCGGCCGCCTCGCGGATGAACGGCGGCGTCACGCGGTCGGACTCGCCGAACCAGAACGGCAGCACGTCGGCGACGCCGAAGCCGGCGTTCGCGACTTCGCGGATCTGCGACGCGCGCAGCGAGCGCACCGCATCGCGGGCATTCGGGCGGGCGTTCGTGTTCGGCATGACGGGGGCGGATTGGGGCAGATCGACGTCGCTCATCGGCAATTCCGGCTTTTCGGCTCGTGGGTGGCGGGAAAACCGACAGTGTAGCGTGCAAGGTGCGCAGACGAGCCCGGCGGCCTCAGCGCAAGTCCCCGGCGCCGCGCGGCGCTAGCCGGATCAGCCCCCACACCGCTTCGGCCGCCGGCGACAGCGAGCGGTCCCGCCGCCGCACGAGTTCGACGGTGCGCTCGGCACGCGGTGCGAGGGCCCGCGCGACCAGCGACGACCCTTCCGGCAGCGGCAGCGCGAGCCACGGCAACACGCTGATGCCGACGCCGGCCTCCACGAGCCCGAACACGGTCGCCGGATGCCGGAGATCCTGGACGATCCGCACATGAACGCCCTGCTCGGCGAGCACCGCGTCGATCAGCGGACGGCTGCCGGACGCCTGATCGAGCATCACGAGCCGCTCGCCGTCGAGGTCCTTCCACGTGGCCTCTTCGCGCGACGCGAGCGCGTGATCGGTCCGCACGACCGCGCAGAACGAATCGGACATCAGCGCTTCGGTCTCCAGATCGTCGTCGGCCAACGACCCGAAGAGCGGCCCGATGATGACGCCGAAGTCCACCTCCCCCGAGCGGACCTTGCGGACGACGTCGCTCTGCACGTCGTCGCGCAGGCCGAGCGTCACGAACGGAAACTGCCGCGCGCACTCGGCGACGACCTGCGGCATCAGCCGGCAAGCGACCGTCGGACTGGCCGCGACGACCACCCGTCCGCGCCGCTGCTCGCCGATGTCGCGCACTTCGCGCAGCGCGTCGTCGAGGTCGGACATCAGACGCGTCAGCGTCGCGACGAGATTCGTGCCGACGTCGGTCAACTGCACGTCGCGCGTCGTCCGGTCGATCAGCTTGACGCCGATTTCCGTCTCCAGCTCGCGCACGCACCGGCTGACCGCCGACTGCGTGAGCCCGATCTCGTCGCCCGCGCGGCTGAAGTTCTGCCGCTTCGCCACCTCGATGAACACGCGGAGTTGCCGCAGCGTCACGTTCATCCACCCACCTCATCAATTGTCCGCTTTGATGCAATTTTAAGATACCGGAGCGGATCGGCGCGACATCTGTAACACGCCGCAATCCGGCGCGGACGCACGGCTGACGGGCCTCGCTGCACAAGATTGGTGATACACCCGATTTCGAATGACGGTTTTTTGGATTCTCATACGGCCCGGGCAACAACCCTTGCGGGCTTGGCGCAAAGCGGCTTCGCGCGAAATGCGGAGGGATTGGCACGCTTTTCGCATTGAGATGCGCACAGGATCGACATTGCGGCACCCGGCCCACGCAGCCGGTCCGGCAGGACGATCCCCCTGGCACTGACGGCCATCCCGGCCGTGAGTGCGTGAAGAGTGCGCGGCGCGGGGCAGCGCACCGGAGTTAGCTTCGCTGAGGTGATACATGATGCTGTTCGACGATTTGAAAGACAACGAGTGGGCGCTGGTCGAAGCGTTGTTCTGCGCGGAACCCGCGCGCAGCGAGCGGCGTGGTCGGCCTCGCGTTGAAGCGCGAGCCGTCGTGAACGCCGTTCTCTGGGTACTGTCGACCGGTGAAGGGTGGTCGAAGCTGCCGGGGCGGTATCCGTCGCCGCCGACGTGCCGGCGTCGGTTCGACGAATGGCAGGCGGACGGCACGCTGGCAGAGATAGTCAAACGCCTCGGCTCGAGTGGTCGAGAGATTTCGCTGCGCGGACGCATCGGCGCGACCGCCACGAAACCGCCGGCGCCGCCGAGCCGCGATCGTCTGCGCGGCGCGTTCTGGACCAACCCGGAGTCGTGGCGCGCGCCCGTCAAGATGGCCTGAACCGCGACCTCGAATCGTCCCGAGCAGACCGGGCGCCTTGCGCGCCCGGTTTCTATTTGTGCGGCCGAAAACTGCCTGCCTGCGATCCGCCATGGATCGGGCAGGCTGTCCGCGGCGAAACATCTCTTTACCAATACTTACAGCGAATACTTCGCGTAGCGCGTTAACGTCGAACCATGTTCATCGACGTCAACGACCCGGCTTGACGGGAGGCAGTTGCCATGAAAACCATGAGACTGCTCGTATGCGGCGCCATGGTTTCATTGACCGCTGCCGCCGCATTCGGTCAGCCGCCACCGCCGCGCCCCCATTGGCAATCCGAGGCACCTGAACGCTCGCTGTGGCCGAATGCGAGTGCGCACCCGCCGGGCGCCGCGAACCAGTCGGCGCCGCGCGGCGACCTGCGCGGCGACATCGCGAGCAACGCCCGCACGCGCGCCGCGCCGCCGCGTCAGGACAGCGGGCAACGACACCGCTGACATCGCTGACACGCGCACGCAGATTGCCGGGAACCCTCGCCGATGAGACCGGTCTACCTGAATGCCATGAGCACAGCGTGGCAAGAGTAATCCGGTATGCCCGTATCGCACCCGATACGGGCTTTTTTTTGCGCGGGGCTTCTGCGCCAACCCTTTGAGCCCGGCGGCGGCGCCCACGCGATGCGCGGGCACGAGATTCAGGAGCGCACTTCGAGATCGGGCTGACGACGCACATCGTCGCCGATATAGTCGGCCATGCGATCGGTCGACCACTGCAGCGAGCGCTCCTCGCGTTCGAGGCGCGCGAATTCGGCGCGGCCGCGTTCGGTCAGCACGGCAATGTCCACCGGGGCGTGAAAACCGGGCGCGGGCGCGACGGTACGCTGGCGTACCGTGTCCATCAAGCCCAGCCCGCGAAGATATTCGAAGACCCCGGGACGCCGAGCCCACGGGACCTGTCGATATTGAACGCGCCTCAGCGCTTCGAGTACCGCCTCATTGGAATACGTATTCATGTGACATCTTTATTGAGGCGCAGCCCTGCGACAATCCTGGCTGCAGCGATGCGCAACCGGAGATACGCCGTACGCCTGACATAGCGCGAAACGGGCCAACGACTACTTCATCCAGAAAACTTCTACGTTACCCGATCTAAATTGATTTTATTCGTTTTATTTATGCTTTTTTTGGCGCTGTCCATGATATGGCGGCGCGGACGCCGGAAAGTCGCCGTTTGCACGCTAGGGATTTTCTGGCTGCTTTCGTCCGGATGGCTGACGATCGCGTTGCTGGATCTCGCGCAGCCGGCAATCTATCGCATTCCGTACGATTATACGAAACCCGGACTCGCGAAGATCGATTCGCAGACGGCGATCGTCGTGCTCGGCGGCGGCACCGAACACGACGGCGACGGCCGTCTCGTCCCGAAGCACGACGTGTACGCACGACTCACTGCTGCCGCCGCGCTCTATGCGCAATGCACGCGCGAAGCGGCTCGTTGCCGTGTGATCGTCAGCGGCGGGAATCCGCAGCATCACGAAGCAACCGAAGCAGACACTTACGCCCCGTATTTGCTGCGTTTGCGCGTCCCGCCATCGGACCTCGTGCTGGAGAACAGCAGCCTGACGACCTGGCAAAACGCGCGCAATGTCGCGCGCGTGATCGGCGGACGGCACGACGAAACGGTGCTGCTCGTTACGTCCGCGTACCACATGCGGCGAGCGATGCTGGACTTCCGGCGCTTCGGCCTCGATCCCGTGCCGGTCGTGTCGAGCGTGCGCCGCGCGCGGACCGGCTGGCTGCCGCGGCTCGATAACCTCGGGGCGGCGGAAATCGCTTTGCATGAGTTGATCGGAACCGCACAGTTTTATGTGTATCGCATGCTCGGCTGGTTCTGATCGTGACTGCCAACGCGGTCAGCGAGTATCGACTGCAAATAGGTGTAACCAGAAGTAACAGTTCGCCGATTGCGGGCGGCCGATGTCATCTGACGCCTATATTCGATCGTTAGAATGATCTGTCCACACCGGTTTGCAAGGACCGGCTGGGTTCAATAATCACCCTGAGGAGGTAGTGATGAAGAAAGCGTCCCTGGCAGTCCTCGTTTCCCTTTCCGCCCTGGCGACGAGCGCTGCTTTTGCACAGGAAGACCAGGGCATCAAGATGACGCACGACCCGCAGGTCGCCGCGGAAATCGAACAGCACGCGCAGGAAGCGCAGTCGGCGCAGCAAGAAGCGATGCCGGCCACGCAAATGGAGCACCACACGCCGCATCATCGCAAGCCGATGAAGCACGAGAAGCAGGAATAACAGTACCGTCGCGTCTCTATTGCGGCGTCATTGCCGCAACGTCACTGCGAAAAAAGAGCCGGCGCCGGGGAATCTCCGGCGCCGGCTCTTTCACGTTGTCGCGGTATGCTAAAGTCGCGCACCTCGAATAGCCCCTAAAGTGCGCCCCAAGGTGCGGAGGACAGCATGAGCAACATTCAGCTCGACATCGAATGGACGGAAGCGGCATCCCGCAAGATCGAAAAACTGATGCCGCGCGGCAAGGAGGATGCATTCCTCGCGTTGCCGCCGGTGGAATGCTTGCCGGTCGAAGGCGACGTGCTGTTTCTCGGCCCTTCCGGCAAACAGGAGCCGTTTATCGTCGCCGAGCGCCAGTACCATCACGATGGCGATGCCGACTGGACAATCATCCTGATTCTCGACGTCCCGCACGCCGGCCACTGAACCCGGCTCGCGGGTCGATCGGCCCGCAGTCGGCACCGATCGATGAGAGCCGACCGCCGTATCACGCGATCTTTCTGAGCACCCGGATCTCCGAGTGTTCGACGAGTTCCATCGAATGCGCGCGCCACGTCGCGATATGCGCAGACTTCGCATGCGCGGCGAGCGCCTCCTCGCTCAGCCAGCGTTCGACGAACACGAACCGGCGCGGCTCCGCCAGATCTTGATGCAGCTCATATTGCAGCACGCCGGGTTCGCGCCGCGTCGGCTCGATCAACGCGGAAAGCGCCTGCTGCAACTTCGCCTCGTGGCCTGGCTTCGCCACTGAAATCGCCACGACTGCAACCTCTGCCATACGTTTTCTCCGTTCACCATGGTCGAAAGCGTCGAGCATAGCCGGGCTTGACCAAACGTGCATGATGCGCGGAACCGAACAGGCGGCCGATGGGGATTGCCCTTACACTCCCCCGTTAGGGTTGCACCTGTCGCGTCGCGCCGCGAACGCGCCGATTCAACGGCAGTACCACCCCCATTCGACCGATTGACCACGCCCGTGCGTACCACCGCGCGCGGGCGCACGACCACTCGCCATGCCGATTTCCGAAGCTGCGTTACCGACCGACCTGTTGCAGTCTCTCGAACGGCATGCCGACGGCTGGATTGCGCGCTGGCGCGGGTACACGCTTGAAAGCGCGTTTCAGCCGGTACTGTCGATCACGCATCAACGCATCGTCGGTTATGAGGCGCTGCTGCGCGCGGCCGATCTGAAGGGCAACAACGTCGGCCCGGCCGACCTGTTCGCGCGGATCCCGCCCGCCGATGCCACGCCGCTCGACCTGCTCGCGCGCTGCCTGCACATGGCGAACTTCGCCGATCAGCACATCGAAACCGGATGGCTCTTTCTGAACACGTTGCCGCGGATGGCCGACGGGCAGTTCACGGACCGCAAGCTGATCGAAGCGCTGTGCGAACACTTCGGCCTGCCGCTCGAACGAATCGTGATCGAGGTGCTGGAACAGCGCGCGGTCGACGAGCGCGCGTCGTTCATGGAGTCGCGCCCCGCGTATGGGTCGCGCCCGTTCCTGCTCGCGCTCGACGACTTCGGCGCGGGCTTCTCGAATTTCGATCGCGTGTGGCGCTATCGCCCGGACATCGTGAAGCTCGACCGGTCCCTGGTGAAGCGCGCAACCGATCAGCAGACGCCCGCCGACTTCCTGCCGAACCTCGTGTCGATCCTTCACCACGCCGGCACGATGGTGCTCGCCGAAGGCGTCGAGACCGAGCAGGAAATGATGCTGCTGATGCAGGCCGACGTCGACCTCGTGCAAGGCTTCTGTTTCGGCCAGCCGCTGGGTTCGATCCGGCAAGCGAGCGATGGCGCGCCGGCGCTGATGCAGTCGATGTGGCAGCACTTCGCATCGTTCGTGCGCGAAGCGGATCAACGCGAACAAGTGAACGTCGGCGCGCTGACGAGCGCGATGCTCGACGGCGCGATGCTGCTCGCGCATGGCGGCCCGCTCGCGGAGGTCGCGCACGCGCTGTTCGAGCGCACGAACGCGCTGCGCGTGTTCGCAACCGACGCACACGGCGTGCAGCATGCGCCGTCCATCCCGAATCCGCTTGGCGCCGCGCCGCGGCCGCTCGCGCCGCTCTTTCCCGACGACCACTGCAACTGGTCGCGACGCGACTATTTCCGCAGCGCGATCGCAGCGCCCGGACGCGTGTCGGTGAAAGGACCGCACTACTCGATCACCGACGGCAGGCTGTGCTTCACTGCTTCGATCGCGATCGAAGCACCGGGCGGCATGACGGTGCTGTGCGCGGACTTTCCGTTCCGGTCCGCGTCCGACCCGGCGCCGCCGGCCGCATAGCGCCACATGGCGCAGCCACCCTCACCGGTTACTCGACGATCCGCCCGCGCCCGGCCTTCAGGTCACTGCGCCGCGCCTTCGTGTCGAGACGGCGCAGATTCGATGCACGCGTGGGCCGGGTCGGCACGCACGACTTGCGTATCACGCTCACGCTGTCGATCAGCGCTTCGAGCCGCGCCAGCGCCGCGGCGCGGTTCTGCTCCTGAGTCCGGTATTCCTGAGCCTTGATCACGACGAATCCGTCGCGCGTCACGCGCCGGTCGTGCAGCGCGAAGAGCCGCCTTTTCAGCACCTCGGGCAGCGAAGACGCATGGATGTCGAAGCGCAGATGGATCGCGCTCGACACCTTGTTCACGTTCTGGCCGCCCGCGCCCTGCGAGCGAACGGCGACGAGCTCGACTTCGTGCGGGGGAACCGGAGGGCGGACAGTCATGGCGGACAGAGCAATTCGTGGAACTGTCGAGTTTCTCACGACAGACGGCCGCCGTCATGACGGCCAATCGGACACAAAGCAGCCTGAAATCGGCCATGCCAGCGAAGGAAATGTGAATGTCGCATTCCGCGGAATTCCGCGGAATGCATGCAACAGGCATGCACGATGCTACCGGCGGCCGGCGCGTCCCGCCGATTGCCGATCAGCCGTGCATCGACGATACTTCGATCACACCTTTTCTGGAGCGCCGGCAACATGAAGCTGCGTCCCGCGTTCGCGGCGGAACTGGCGGTCAACCTGCTGTTGCCCTGGGCCGCCTACCGGCTCGCGCTGCCGCATTGGGGCGAAGTCGGCGGGCTGATTGCGTCGGCGGTGCCGCCGACCGTCTGGAGCATCGTCGGCCTCGTGCGGTTTCGCCGGCTCGATGCGCTGAGCGCGATCGTGCTGGTCGGCATTGCGCTGTCGCTCGGCGCGATGGCGCTCGGCGGCAGTGCGCGCATGCTGCTGATGCGCGAGTCGCTCGCTTCCGGCGCGATCGGCCTCGCGTTCCTGCTGTCGCTT
This sequence comes from Paraburkholderia sp., assembly GCA_035492135.1. Lineage (GTDB taxonomy): Bacteria > Pseudomonadota > Gammaproteobacteria > Burkholderiales > Burkholderiaceae > Paraburkholderia. The sequence continues at coordinate 63,525 of DATJJN010000140.1, forward strand.
TTCGCCAGGCGGCCGCTCGTGTTCTACCTCGCGCGAGCGACCGTCGCGCGGCAGACGCCCGAAGGCGTCGCGCGCTTCGAACTGCTGTGGCGCGAGCGCCGCGAGTTCGCGTCCGCGATGCGGATGCTGACCGCCGTCTGGGGCATCGGGCTCGTCAGCGAAACCGCGTTGCGCGGCTGGATGGCGACGACCTGGCCGATCGAACGTTTTCTCGTCGTGTCACCGCTGCTCGGTTACGGGCTCTTCGGCGCGCTGATGGCGTGGACGTTCTGGTACCGGACGCGACTGCGCCGCATCGGCGGCACACATGGTCTGCTGGGCGACCCGACGGCCTGAACGCACACGCGACTTCCCCGACCCGCGCCACGCCGCGCCACTCGCAGACCTAGATCACACCCTGCGCGAGCATCGCGTCGGCCACCTTCACGAAGCCGGCCACGTTCGCGCCTTCCACGTAGTTCACGTAGTCGCCGCTCTTCTCGCCGTAGCCGAGGCAGTTCTGGTGGATGTCCTGCATGATCTCGCGCAGCTTCTTGTCGACCTCGGCATGATGCCAGGACAGACGCATCGCGTTCTGCGACATCTCCAGCCCCGACGTCGCCACCCCGCCCGCGTTGCTCGCCTTGCCCGGCGCATACAGGATGTGCGCGTCGAGAAAGCGCTCGACGGCATCCAGCGTCGACGGCATGTTCGCGCCTTCGGCCACGCAGAACACGCCGTTCGCGAGCAGACGTTCGGCGTCGGCGCCGTCGAGTTCGTTCTGCGTCGCGCACGGCAATGCGACGTCGGCCGGCACGTGCCACGGCGTGCGGCCTGCTTCGAACCGCAGCCCGCATCGCGACGCGAAGTCGGCGAGGCGCCCGCGCTCGTCGTTCTTGAACGCCATCAGTTCCGCCAGTTGATCTTCGCGCATGCCTTCCGGATAGTGCAGCACACCGCCCGAGTCGGACACGGTCAGCACCCTCGCGCCCAATTCGATCGCCTTCTGCGCTGCGTACTGCGACACGTTGCCGGAACCCGAAATCAGCACGCGCAGACCGTCGAATTCGAAGCCTTTGCGCCGCAGCATCTCCTGCGCGAAATAGATCGTGCCGTAGCCGGTGGCCTCGGGCCGCATCAGGCTGCCGCCATAAACGAGGCCCTTGCCCGTGAACACGCACGCCGACTGGTTCGACAGCTTTTTCATCATGCCGGCCATGAAGCCGACCTCGCGCGCGCCGACGCCGATGTCGCCCGCCGGCACATCGGTGTCGGCGCCCAGATGGCGGTACAGCTCCGTCATCAGCGCCTGACAGAAGCGCATCACTTCACCATCGGACTTGCCCTTCGGATCGAAGTCCGACCCGCCCTTGCCGCCGCCCATCGGCAGCGTGGTCAGCGCGTTCTTGAACGTCTGCTCGAAGCCGAGGAACTTCAGCACCGACAGGTTCACGGTCGGATGAAAGCGCATGCCGCCCTTGTACGGCCCGATCGCCGAGCTGTGCTGCACGCGGAACGCGCGATTGACCTGTACGCGGCCCTCGTCGTCGGTCCACGCGACGCGAAACTGGATGACACGCTCCGGCTCGACGAGCCGCGCAAGCAGCGCCTGACCGGCATAACGCGGATTGCGCTGCACGAAAGGCCACACGGAGTGCATCACTTCTCTGACGGCCTGCAGGTATTCGGGCTGATGCGGATCGCGCCGGGCAACGCCGGCAAGGAAATTATCGAAGGTGAGTGAAGCCACGGATTTCTCGACTTTGCTTGCAGCGAGGCTCGCCGCGCGGGGGATAAGCGGATTGGCGCGCCATCGTTAACACCGCGGCACAACCGGGCGTCAGTCCGGACGCATCCGCGGCAGGCCGCGTGGGATCGTGTCCTTGCCGGCCAGTTGAAACAGACGCGAGGGAGGTAGCCCCTGTCTGAAGCGAACGTTGAAATTAGCATTGGCGCGCGTGTTGCGCCTTGACGTAATTCGCCGATATCGACTGACGCGTGTGTCGGAAACGCACGAAGCGCCCGACAGTCAACGTCTGAAGCCCGCGATCAGCCGAACTCCAGGCTCTCTAGGCTTGATCGAAATCAGTTAGACTCAGCGGCACCTCGCCCGCCTATAGACACTCATCTCCGCAGTCGATGCGCTACTCGGTCGAAATCAGGAAATTCCTCTATAGCCAGTACTTCTACGGTGGCCTGCGCATCGCAGTCGGCATCTCGCTGCCGGCCGTGCTGTTGCTGTTCGTGTTTCACCGCTCCGAACTCGGCTTCACGATCTCGACCGGCGCGCTCGGCGCGTGCGCGGTCGACATGCCAGGCCCGCTCAAGTACAAGCGCAACGAGATGCTCGCGTGCAGCGTGATCGGCTTTCTGTCTGCATTCGCGACCGGGCTCGCGACCGTCAACGCGTTCACGCTGTGGTGCGCGGTCGTGCCGCTCACGTTCGTGCTGTCGCTGATCGTCGTGTACGGCAATCGCTGGCCGCAGATCAGCTTCGCGACGCTGTTCATGATGGTGGTGACGCTCGACGACCACTTCACGCCGCTTCAGGCGCTGATCAATGCCGCGTGGATTCTCGCGGGCGGCCTGTGGTACACCGCGTGGTCGACGTTCGTGAGCCGGCTGATGGTGAACCGCATCGAGCAGCAGGCGATCGCCGAGAGCGTGTTCGCGTGCGCCGACTATCTGCTCGCGCGCGCGCAGTTCTTCGATCTCGCGAACGATCTCGACGAGTGCTATCGCAATCTCGTCGCCAAACAGATCGTGGCGGTCGAGCGCCAGGACGCCGCGCGCGACATGGTGCTGCGCAACCTCCCGGAGCTGCGGCGCGGCCGGCTCGATCCCGAGCGCGCGATGCACTTCAACCTGTTCATCAACACGGTCGATCTGCACGAGCTGTTCGTCGGCGCGCACACCGACTATCCGGTCGTGCGCAACACGTTCGGCGGATCGGACCTGCTCGTGTTCTATCGCGACCTCATTCGCAAGGCCGCGGCCGATCTGGAGGACATCGGCCTCGCCGTGCTGCAGGATCAGCCGCCGCGCCCGGGTGTCAACGTGAAGGCCGAATTGCGCGCGATCGAGTACGAACTCGAACGGCTGCGCGCGAACGGCGTCCCGCAGAAGGACCCGGAAGCGTACGCGGCGATCTCGTCGTCGTTCCGGCGCATCTGGAGCGCGACGCGGCTGATCGACCGGATGCGCCGCAATCTTTCGAGCGAAACGCCGGCGACCGAGACGGAACTGCGCATCGATCAGGCGCTGCAGCGCTTCGTGTCGAGCCGCCGCGTGCCGTTGCGGCAGCTCTTCTCGAACCTGACGATGGCGTCGCCGAGCTTCCGGCACGCGCTGCGCGTGACGATCGCGGTCGCGGTCGGCTTCTGGCTCGGGCGGCTGCTGCCGCTCACCAACGCGTACTGGATCGTGATGACGAGCGTGATCATCCTGAAGCCCGGCTATTCGCTCACGCGCCAGCGCAACGCGCAGCGTATCGTCGGCACGCTGATCGGCTGCGCCGCCAGCATCGCGCTGATCCTGTTCGTCAAGGAGCCGCTGGTGCTGCTCGTGTCGATGTTCGCGGCGATGGTGATGAGCTACGGCCTGCTGCTGTTCAACTATGCGGCGAGCGTCGTGTTCACGTCCGCGTACGTGCTGCTGATGTTCCATCTGGTCGCGCCAGGCAACCTGCGGATCATCGGCGAGCGCGCGATCGACACGCTCGTCGGCTGCGGCATCGCGATCGCCGCGAGCCATCTGTTCCCGTACTGGGAATACCGGCTGATGGGCAAGCTCGTGCACGCGATGATCACCGCGACGCGGCAGTATCTCGAAGCGAGCTGGGGCTCGTTCACGCGCGCCGCCTCGGCGGCCGGCGCGGCGGGTGCGGCACTCGCGAGCCGGGTCGTCACCGAGACGGGCGCGCGCGCGCCGGCCGTCGCGATGGCGGGCGTCGGCTCGCCCGGCGGGTCCGACGCACCTGGCGGCGGCGACGTCGACGCGCCGACGATGGTCGCCGAAACCGGTTTGCCGACCTCCGCTGCGACGCCCGTGGCGACGGGCCAGCCGGTCGCGGCGGTCGGCGCGAAAGCGGCGTCCGGCACGCCGTCGAGCCCCGCGCTCGATCGCGACTTCCGCTACCGGCTCGCGCGCAAGAACGTGCACGTCGCGTTCGCTAATCTCGGCCAGGCGTTCCAGCGGATGATGCTGGAGCCGAAGTCCGCGCAGAAGTTCGTGCCCGAACTGAACGACCTGCTGGTGCGCAGCCACGTGCTCGCGTCGCAGATCACCGCGGCCGCGCCGCTGATGCGCGGCGCGCTTCGCGACGAGCGCGGGCTGTCCGTCGACGCGCTCGAGCGCGCGCTGTCATGCGTGCACGAGAACCTGAAGTCCGCCGAGGCCGGCACGCCGATGCCCGCCGATCACGCGGACATCACGAAGAAGCTGACGCGCGAACTCGACACGATGGTCGTCGACGCGGAGCGCTCGTCGGCCGCCAACCCCGAGGCCGCGCAGGATCTGAAGCTGCTCGCGCACCAGTGCAAGCAGATGCTGGCTGCGTCGTGGCTGATCCGCCGCGATGCGAGCGTGATCCGTCTGCCCGACGAGTAACGCGAACGCGGTCGCCGCGCTACGGCTGCTGCGCGGCGCCCGCTGCCGGCTTGCTCGCGGCGGTCGCGCCGGCCGACCGCATCTGCTCGTCGTATTCCCGCTTGCCGCGGATCGCATTGAAGAGCAGGGTGCCGATCACGATCAGCAGGACCACGACGATGAACACGGCGACACCCGACGTGGCGTTTTTCCTGCGCGGTTCGTTCATGGAGCGGGCCTGGGGGGTGAAGTGAAATCTGGTGGATGAGCCGACGCATTCTACGCGTCGTCACTTCCAGGTGGCTTGCGCTTCCTGTGCGCTTTCCGTGCGGGTATCACCTCGCTTGCGCGGCCGCTTCGATCCCGCTTCGATCCCGCTTCGATCCCGCGACCGGTCCGCCACGATCCCGCTCAGTGCCCGCTCAGTGCCCGCTCAGTGCCCGCCGTCGGCCGCGGAGGCCGGCGCGGACGCCGCCGCAGTGCCGCTCGCCCACTGCTGCAACGCGCGCCCCGCCGCTTCGAGGCCGACGCCGGCCTTCGCGGCCGCGCGCCCGAGCACCGCGTTCGCACCGCTTGCCGCGTCGAGCCATTGCCCCTTCGCACCGGACGCAAGCTCCGCCGCCGACGCACTCGCTGCCGCCGACGCACTCGCGCCCGACGGCGCCGACGCGCCGCCGATATGCCGCTCCGCCCCCGCGCGCGCCGCCTCGACCTGGCGGTTCACGAAGCTCGCGGCTTGATCGAGTGTCTGCGTGGCCTGCTGGGCCGCCCGTTGCGCGGCGTCCTGCGCGGCCTCTTTGGCCGCCTGCGCGGACTGGCGAGCGGCGTCGACGGGCGGCGTGTCGTGCTTCTCGCAGGCCGCGACGAGCGCCACGCAGGCAATGAGCGGAACGACGCCGCGCCACGCTCTGAGATTCGAACCCATGATCGCTCTCCGGTGCGGGCCTCGATTCAGACCCTGGTGGATGAAAACGCCGCCATCATACGCGGCGCGCGTCGCGCGCCGTGCGTTGGCGGTCCAACGAAGTGGCGCGAGTCGCGGCGGCGGTCGTTGCAGAACGGTCACCGCGCTGAGGTAGACTGCGTGAGCCCTTGCGACGTTTCACCTCCCAACCCTGGAGACCTGTCATGGCTGTCAAGAAGATCCTGTTTCTGACCGGCGACTTCGCCGAAGACTACGAAACGATGGTGCCGTTTCAAGCGCTGCAGGCAGTCGGCCATCGGGTCGATGCGGTCTGTCCCGGCAAGAAGGCCGGCGAACGCGTGAAGACCGCCATCCACGATTTCGAGGGCGACCAGACCTACAGCGAGAAGCCAGGTCACCAGTTCGCGCTGAACGCGACGTTCGACGAGATCGATCCCGGCAGCTACGATGCGCTCGCGATCGCCGGCGGCCGCGCGCCGGAGTATCTGCGGCTCGATCCGAAGGTGATCGAGCTGGTCCGCCACTTCGCCAATGCGCAAAAGCCGATCGCGGCGATCTGCCATGCGGCGCAACTGCTCGCGGCGGCCGAGGTGATCCGCGGCAAGCGGATCTCCGCGTATCCGGCCTGCGCGCCGGAAGTGCGGCTCGCGGGCGGCGAATACGCGGACATCGCGATCGACGACGCCGTGACCGACGCGCCGTTCGTGACCGCGCCCGCATGGCCCGCGCATCCGGCCTGGATCAGGCAGTTCCTCGCGCTGCTCGGCACGCGCATCGAGCTGTAACGCCAAGCTAAATTCCGCTTGCATCGACGACCGGTGCACGACCAGTTCGGTCGCGCACCGGTTTCAGCCTTGTCCGGTGTCCGTTCGCGGCAGGCGGATGCTGCGCCAACGGTCGATGCCAGGGTCGCCGTCTGACGGTTCCGTCGCCTGTGCGTCAGGGGCGGCAGCGGCCGACGCGTCGGGCGCCGCGGTGTCGTGCAGGTCCGGCATCGCCGGCAGCAACAAATAAAACGTCGAGCCGACGCCCTCCGCCGATTCCGCCCACACGCGGCCGCCGTGCCGCTCGACCACGCGCCGCACCAGCGCAAGCCCGATGCCCTCGCCCGGCGCGACTTCGCCGTGCATACGCTGGAACGCGTGAAAGAGCCTCGGCACCGCGAACGCCGGAATCCCGAGGCCGTTGTCCATCACGTAGAACGCGCGTAGCGATTCGGCCATCTCGCCCGGCGCCGCGGGCCGCACGCCGATCACGACGCGTCCGTCGCGCGCCGGATCGAGATAATTCAGCGCATTGCCGATCAGGTTCGCGAACACCTGCTCAAGCGCGGTCGGGTCGCCCCACACGGGCGGCAACGCGTCGACGACCACGTGCGCGCGGCGCGCGTCGATCGTCGAATGCATCGCGTCGATCACCCGCTGCACGATCTCCTGCACATCGACGCGTTGATGGCGATACTCGACTCGCCCGACGCGCGCGAGCCGCAGCAGCGCGTCGATGATGTGCGACGCGCGCAGCACCGCGCTTTGCAGGTAACGCAGCGCCTCGGCGATGTCCTCGTTGATGAGCCGCTCGACGCGTTCGCGCGCATCCGGCGCGAGCGACGAGCGCGCGACGAGCGCGCGCAGATCGTCGCACGCGTGCGTCAGCTCTTTCGAGAATCCCTGCAGCGTGACGAGCGGCGAGCGCAGATCGTGCGACACGCTGTGCACGAACATTTCGTTGTCCTGCGTCTGCTGGCGCAGCGTTTCGTTGGTGTGCGCGAGTTGTTCCGCGCGCCGCGCAAGGTCCGCCTCGAAGCTGATGCGCAGCCGCTCGGCTTCGATCAGCCGTCGGCTCGTCTCGTGCAGCGTGCGATCGAGCTGCGCGATTTCGTCGTTGCCGTCTTCGGGCGGCGCGAGCGGCTCGTTGCCGGCGAGGCGCGCGGCGTTATCCGACAGATACGCGAGCCGTCCGCGCACACCGTGGATCAGCAGCGACACGAGCAACGCCACGAGCACGATCGACCCGACGACAGCCGCCACGACCAGCGCCCGCTGCTGCGTGCGCGCGGCCTCCGCCGCCGCGGTGCGCAGCACGTCGAGCCGCCGCTCCTCCACCTGAAACGACGTGACCTGCGCGCGCACGCGGTCGAGCGGGTCGTACGCCGACAGGTCGCGGAACCGGTCGAGCACGTCGTTGCGCCGGCCTTCGTGCATCAGCGTCTGGATCTGCTCAGCCCACTCGCGGTAACGCGCAATCGCCGCGCGGATGTTGGCCGCGCGTCCCACCTGTCCGCGGTTGTCCGAGACCAGCGCGGCGAGCCGGTCGGCCTGACGGTCCACGTCGGCCCACATCGTCGGCGACATCGAGAACTGCCTGTCGTTCGACGCCACCGCGCCGCGCAGACGCACCGAATTGACGAGCACCGGGTCGAGCACGAGCCCCGTCTGCGCGAGCACGTTCTGGCTGTGCTGTGCCCAGCGCTGCGCGTCGGCCGCGTCGGCCTGGACCTTCACGATGCCGGCGAGCAGCGTGACCTCGAACACGGCCGGAAGCGCGATCAGCATCAGTCCTTTGGTCGTCAGGCGCATGCGGGGAGCGTGATAAACGGTGGAAACGGCTCGGAGGGCTCCGGACATTATGTCGGCCTTTGCGCGCCGCGTGTGCCGGCGCGAGAGGCGCGGTTTCATCTGCGCGACAGACGGCGAGCGTCGTCCGGTTCACGCGCGGCCGGAGAAAACCGTAAGCAAATCAAAAGATAAAGCCCCAACGTGAAGCATCGTCTTCCCCACAAAAGCGCTCGCGCACCCAAGTTGTGCTTGTGCGCGCCGCTTCGCGTGCGTCGCCACAGTCCCCACTGCGGAGCACGAAACCCGCCAACCGTGCATTCGCGCACCGTCTCGGCGCCGATGAACCGCATTTTTCACCGCATTGGCGCACGCGTGGCCCGGCTTTTGCTTTTAAGCCGCCTTTTTTAGCAAACGCAGGATCCAGGATGGACAACCTCAAGAGCGGCACGGATACCCTCTTTCTGCTCCTCGGCGCCGCGATGGTGCTCGCGATGCACGCGGGCTTCGCGTTCCTCGAACTCGGGACTGTGCGCAAGAAGAACCAGGTCAACGCGCTGGTGAAGATCCTCGTCGATTTCTCGATCTCGACGATCGCCTACTACTTCATCGGCTACACGATCGCGTACGGCGTGCAGTTCTTCCAGCACGCCGACGTGCTCGCCGAGCACAACGGCTATGCGCTCGTGCGCTTCTTCTTCCTGCTCACGTTCGCGGCGGCGATTCCGGCGATCGTGTCGGGCGGCATCGCCGAGCGCTCCAGGTTCAATCCGCAGCTCTTCGCGACCTTCCTGATCGTCGGGTTCATCTATCCGTTCTTCGAAGGGATCGTCTGGAACGGCCGGTTCGGCGTGCAGGCGGCGATCACCGAATGGTTCAGCGTGCCGTTCCACGACTTCGCGGGCTCGGTCGTCGTGCACGCGTTCGGCGGCTGGGTCGCGCTGCCGGCGGTGCTGTTCCTCGGCGCGCGTCACGGCCGCTATACGCGCGACGGCCGCATCGCCGCGCATCCGCCGTCGAACATTCCGTTCCTCGCGCTCGGCGCGTGGGTGCTCGCGGTCGGCTGGTTCGGCTTCAACGTGATGAGCGCGCAGGACATCGACAAGGTGAGCGGCCTCGTCGCCGTGAACTCGCTGATGGCGATGGTCGGCGGCACGCTCGCCGCGTGGTTCGCGGGCCGCAACGACCCTGGCTTCACGTACAACGGGCCGCTTGCCGGGCTCGTCGCCGTGTGTGCTGGCTCCGACGTGATGCACCCGATCGGCGCGCTCGTGACCGGCGCGATCGCCGGCGTGCTGTTCGTCTACATGTTCACGATCGTGCAGAATCGCTGGCGCATCGACGACGTGCTCGGCGTGTGGCCGCTGCACGGGCTGTGCGGCGCGTGGGGCGGCATCGCGGCGGGCATCTTCGGAATGCGCGCGCTCGGCGGGCTCGGCGGCGTGTCGCTCGGCGCGCAGGTGGTCGGCACGGTCGGCGGGATCGTCATCGCGACGGTGGGCGGCACGCTCGTCTACGGGCTGCTGCGCGCGACGGTCGGGCTGCGGCTCGATCAGGAGCGCGAATACAACGGCGCCGACCTGTCGATCCACAAGATCACCGCGACGCCCGAGCGCGAGACGGTCGGCTGACCGGCGCCGCGTTCGCGGGACATCGGCGCCCGCCGGTTCGAAACCGGCTCGCGAACTCCGGCGCCGCGACGTACAGCACCGTCGACACGATCCCGGCCGACGTGCCGAAGCGGCCGGGCGGCACCTGGCTGCGGATCTGCGCGGCGGTCGCGTCGACCGCGGCCAGGTGACGACGATGCGCGCGCGTTCGTCGGCGAACGCGCGCGGCGACGCCCCGGCTCAGCCGTCGACCAGCTCCAGCCGTTCGAGATCGGCGATCAACCCGGGCCCGACCGGCTGCCAGCCGAGCTTCTGCCGCGTCAGCGCACTGGAGACCGGCGCGTCGCGCCCGACGAACATCGCGAGCCAGCCGAAATACGCGCTCGCGTCCTCGGGCGCGATCGAGCGCACCGGCAACTGAAGCCGCCGGCTGATCGCCAGCACGGCGTCGCGAAACGTCACCCCTTCTTCCGCGACCGCGTGATACGTCGCGCCCCGCTCGGCCTTCTCGAGCGCCAGCCGATACAGACGCGCGACGTCGAGCAGATGCGCGGCCGCCCACCGATTGGCGCCGTCGCCGACATACACGCACTCGCCTTTTTCGCGGTACACGGCAATCGCGCGGGTGATGAGCCCCTGCTTGATCGGGTTGTGAACCTGCGGCAGCCGCACCACCGACGCATTCACGCCGTCCGCCGCGAGCGACATTGCCGTCTCCTCGGACCCCGCGCGCGGGTTCACGTCCGAGCCGAGCGGCGGGAGGTCCTCGGTGGCCGCCTTGCCCGGCTCGGCGCGCGAGACCAGCGTGCCCGACGTGACGATGAGCGGACGACCGGAGCCGGCGAGCGCCTCGCCGAGCGCCGCGACCACGCGGCGATCGTCTTCGCAATTGGCGAGGAACGTCGAGAAATCGTGATTGAACGCGAGATGGATCACGCCGTCCGAGCGGGCCGCGCCTTCCTGCAGCCGGTCGAGTTCCGCGATCGATCCGCGGTGCACCTCGGCGCCGGCCGCCGTCAACGCCGCCGCGCCGGCGTCCGAGCGGCTGAGGCCGAGCACCTGATGCCCCGCGCCGATGAGTTCCGCGACGACAGCCGTGCCGATGAAACCCGTGGCTCCGGTAACGAATACGCGCATGGTGAAATCTCCTGGTTGAGCGTGGCAGACAAGGCTAGTCGCGACGCGCCGCCCAATAAAGTAGTGTCCGCATCGTAGGAAAACCGCTAACAGGATGGCCGTGCGGCGCGCCGCATTCTGTCCCTGTCCGTGGCCTTTCAATCGATCGCACTGCACAACGAAAAAACTCGCGCCCGGCGCTCAACTTAGGCCGCGTCGCGTCCGTAAAACGGGACATCCGCTGTCGGAATAAAGATGACGCGGCAGACGGCACGGAGCACACGGCAACAAGCGTCCGGCATATCGGCACGCCGATTGCGCGACCGGGCAGCGCCACGACGCTGCCGGCCGCACTCGACGTCGCCGCACACGCGTAGAACAGGCCACGCAACGCATGAACGAAAAAAAATCTCGCAAAGGCTGGTCCATCCATCTGTCGCTGGGCCGCGGCACGTCGATCAGCGCGATGGCGAAGCTCGACATCGCGCTGATCCTGATGCTGTTCGTCGTGCAAACGGCGATCGTCGCCGCGTGTCTCGTATCCGTCGATCGCACGCTGGAGCGCTTCAACAACACCTGGCTCACGAGCGCCGGCCTGCTGTCGGATGTCGGCGGGCGTTTCACGTCGTTCCGGCTCGCCGAAGCCGAGCTCGCGATGCCGACCACCGCCGCGATGCGCAACGAGGCCGCAGCCGAGCTGCGCGAGCACCGCAGCGCGATCGACGCGCTGCTCGCACGCTACTCGGCCGTCAGCGACGCGCGCGAGCAAGCCGACGTCGATGCGCTGCGCGCCAGCCTCGCCGCGTACTTCGCGGCGCACGACGGCGGCTTCGGCGACCCGAACGCGCCTCATGCGCTGACACCCGCCGCAGCCCATCTGCTGAGCGACCGCTACGAAGCGGTCGAGCGCGCCGTGCAGCAGGTGACCCGCGCGAATCGCGCCGCCGCACGCGCCGAAGCGGCGCGGGCCGACCGGCTCGTCGACGTCACGCTGCTCGCCGCGCTCGCGCTCGGCATCGGCGCGCTGGTGTTCGGCACGCTGATGATGCGCCACGTGCAGCACGCGGTGCTCGGCCCGATGCTGCAGATCACCGGCTCGCTCGTGCGCCTCGCGCAGGGCGAGGAGATGCCGGCGATGCCGGGCACGCAGCGGCGCGACGAGATCGGCGCGATGGCGAAGGCGTTCGACGTGTTCCGCGAAAAGGCGGCCGAACTGAAGGCGGCGCACGAGGCGACGCGCGCCGCGCAGGAACAGGCGCAGATGCTCGCGCGCCACGATCCGCTGACCGGGCTGCCGAATCGCCGTCTGCTGTCGTCGGAGCTTCGCGCGGCCGTGCGCGAATCGGAGCGCCGGCGCGCGCGCTATCTGGTGCTCGTGATGGACCTCGACCGCTTCAAGCCCGTCAACGATCTGTACGGGCATTCCGCCGGCGACGCGGTGCTGTGCGAGGTCGCGAACCGGCTGCGCCGCGCGGTGCGCGATACCGACACGGTCGCGCGCCTCGGCGGCGACGAATTCGCCGTCGTCGCGCGCGTGCAGAAGAAGGAACCGGTCGACGCCGCGCGCGAGCTGGCCACGCGGATTCTCGCGGCGATCCGCGTGCCGATATTCGTCACGAACGTCCGGGTCGAAGTGGACGCGAGCATCGGCATTGCGTGTCTGCCGCGCGACGGCACGACGCCCGACGACCTGCTGCGCGCGGCCGATATCGCGATGTACCGCGCGAAGCAGGAAGGCAAGAGCACGTACCGCTTCTTCGAACAGCAGATGGACGACGACCTGCGCGCGCAGGCGGCGCTCGAATCGGATCTGAGACGCGCGCTGCTGAACGGCGACATCGTGCCCCACTACCAGCCGATCGTCCGCTTCGTCGACGACGCCATCACCGGCTTCGAAATCCTGGCCCGCTGGCATCATCCGGTGCGCGGCTGGGTGCCGCCCGACACGTTCATTCCGATCATCGAGCAGATGGGCATGATGACCGCCTTCACCGCGCGGCTCATGCGCACCGCGTGCCGCGACGCGCTCGCGTGGCCGGGCGAGCCGTATCTCGCGCTCAATATCTCGCCGGCGCAGCTCGCGGATCAGCAGCTCGCCGCGCAACTGCTGCCGATCCTCGCCGACGAGGGATTCCCGCCGTCGCGCCTCGAAATCGAGATCACCGAGTCGGCGCTGATGTCGGATCTCGACACGGCGCGCGGCGTGCTCGCGGATTTCCGGCGCGCGGGCGTGCGCATGTCGCTCGACGACTTCGGCACCGGCTACTCGAGCCTTCAGCATCTGCGCGAACTGCGGTTCGACAAGGTCAAGATCGACCGGTCGTTCGTGCTGTCGATGCTGGAGCGCGACGAAACCGCGAAGATCGTCGACGCGATCGTCGCGCTGTCGGCGAACCTCGGGATGGCGACGGTCGCGGAAGGCGTCGAGACGCGCGAACTGGAACGCGCGCTCAGGAAGAAGGGCTGCCAGTTCGGGCAGGGCTATCTGTTCGGCAAGGCGATGCCGTCGCGCGACGTCGACGCGCTGTTCGCCGCGTCGCACGGCGGCGCGGCGGCGTCCGTGGCAAACGGGCAGCCGGGGTGACGCACGCCGCGCGGCAGACCCGCGCTCACCACGCGTAGCGCAGCCCGACGGCGCCCCACACGCCCTTGCGGCTGCCGCTCGCCGAATCGCTGAGCGCGAACTGATAGCCGAACTGCCCGTACAGACTCATCTGCTCGTCGAGCTTCGCGGTGACGCCGCCGGCGACGTCCATGCGCGTCATCTGCTGCGCGAGCGGCACCTGGTCGACTCCCGAGTACGTGGTGGTCGCCCGCGCGCCCCAGTCCCGCCACAGGTTCATGCGCAGGTACGGCTGCCACACCTCGCCGTTCGCGCGCTCGATCGTCCACCGGCCGCGCACGCCGAGCCGCCCGCTCACGCCCGACGTCGAGCCGGGATCGACCGCGCCGAGCCCGTCGTTCTCCTCGCTGATCCCGACGTGCTGCCAGATCACCTGCGCCTGCGGCTCCAGCACGAAGCCCGGACCGAGCGGCAGAGGAAACGGATAACCCGCTTCGAGCGAAGTGGCGATCCCCGTCCCGGAAATCGGCAGGCGGGCGAACTGCGTCGTCGCATCGCCGTCGTAGTGCGTGCCCTGCAGCACCGCGTCGACGTACCAGCCGGACCGTAGTGCGTCCAGTACGCGCCGCCCGAATACGCGTCGAGGTTCACCTTGCCGGTATGCGCGAGCGCATAGCCGGTTGCGTCCGCGTTGGTCACGAGGCCGTCCACGCCGACGTTCGCGTTGCCGTACGCGAAATAGACGCCGGCGACGTCGCGATGGCCGGGCAGCCACGCGCCGCGCCACAGATCGAGGCCCGCCTGCACGCCGATCACGTGACCGTTCGCGGGGCATCCGTGTAGGTCTCGTAGCGGTTGTCGATCTGCTGGCCGAACACGCGCGCCCAGGCCGACCGCGCCGCTGTTGAACCCCGCGACGGCATCCCGATGCACAGCAACAGCACTGAACCCGGAAGCCTTGTTAGAACCCTCGGCATGGCGGTCACTCCTTCTTCTACTGCCATTGAGGCATTCACGGAGAGCATCGAAAATCGGCGTGCGATTAATGTTTGCAAAGTCCGCGTTTAATTTTTTCGCGCATCGAAAATGTACGCGCCAATAACGTCGAGAAACGATTCCGGGGACTAAATCCGTTCGAAATCGAATAAAGCGCCGCCAGCCGGTTCGAAAAAAGTGCCGACCTCACTCGCGCGCGGATATTCGCGAACCATTGCACGCACCAATGGGGCGCCTGCATGAGCAGGACGCTTCAGACGATTTCCGCATCCCCCATTTCCATATCACCGGCTATCGTTTTTCAATGAATCGTTTCTTGTTGTTCATAATCGATTCGATGAAGGCCGTCGGGAACGGATATAAAAAAAGGCGTCATGCCAAAAAGCATGACGCCTTAAAAGTTCTAGCTATTCCGAGGGCCGTGCTAGAACCTGAGAGCCTGAAAATCCGGATACCGCGTCGAATTACAACGCGATATGCAAATCGCATATTACCGGCCCGACCAAAACCCCGCTTCGTGCGTCAATGTCGTCGGGCCCGTCTTGCGAAAGACGCATTTTTCATGGCGTAACTGACCAAGTCAAGCTCTTTATCGACCCTTCCGTACGCCAGCGCAAAGACCGCGCCGGTCCGGGCGCAACTGAGTCGGCCAGAGGCGTTCCGCTACAATCGTCTGCGTTTTGCCTGGCCCCGTGATGTCGCGGCGCCGCGCCATACGACGCCTGTAACCGTCGTAACCGGTTGAAAGAAAGCCGGGTGGACGGTTGTGCCGGCCGCCACTAGCATCATGGTTCCTCGCGGCGCGGCGGCCGGCGCGCGGTTTCGCCGGCCGCGCCGCCTGTCTGCCGGATCGGCCGTCGCAGTCGGGCGCGATCCATACGCTCGCCGCCGCGCGCGCGACCGACATCACGTTGCTGCTGCGTCGCACGGCATCGCCGCACCGACACGACGCACGCCCCGACGCCGACCCGGCCCGACCACCCGTTATCGATCTGACCGATGGACCAACAAGACAAGCACCCGGAACCTCCCCGCCCGCAAACGCCGCCGCCGCGCCGCCGCGGCCGGCTGATCGCGCTCCTCGTGCTGATCGCGATCGCCGCGATCGTGCTGCTGCGCTGGCACCCCTGGAACAAGGCGCTGTCGGGCGCGCCGGGTGCCGCGGGTGCGCCGGGCGCGGGCGCCGCGCACATGCGGCGCGGCGGCCCAGGCGGCCCGGGCGGCATGGCCAATCTCGCGCAGCCGGTCAGCGTCGCGACCGCGACGACCGGCGACATGCCGATCGTGATCACCGCGCTCGGCACCGTCACTCCGCTCGCGACGGTCACGGTGCGCACGCAGATCGCGGGCACGCTGCAGGACGTCTATTTCCAGGAAGGCCAGATGGTCAAGAAGGGCGACGTGCTCGCGCAGGTCGACCCGCGCCCGTATGAAATCTCGCTGCGCAACGCGCAGGGGCAGCTCGTGCGCGACGAGGCGCTGCTCGCGACCGCGCGCCTCGACCTGAAGCGCTACCAGACGCTGCTCGCGCAAGACTCGATCGCGAGCCAGCAGGTGGACACGCAGGCGTCGCTCGTGCGGCAATACGAAGGCACGGTGAAGTCCGATCAGGCGAACGTCGACACGTACAAGCTCGACCTGATCTACGCGCGGATCACCGCGCCGGTGTCCGGCCGCGTCGGCCTGCGCCAGGTCGATCCGGGCAACTACGTGACGTCGGCCGACACGAACGGCATCGTCGTGCTCACCGAACTGCAGCCGATCAGCGTGATCTTCACGACGTCGGAGGACGACCTGCCGGCGATCATGAAGCAGTACCGCGCGGGCGGCACAAAGCTGCCGGTCGACGCGTACGACCGCAGCAACACGACGCTGCTCGAACACGGCTACCTGCAGACGATCGACAACCAGATCGACACGACGACCGGCACGGTCCGGCTGCGCGCGAACTTCGGCAACCCCGACCTCGGACTCTTCCCGAACCAGTTCGTGAACGCGCGTCTGCTCGTCGACACGCTGCACAACGCGGTGATCGTGCCGACGTCCGCGGTGCTGAACGGCTCGCAGGGCCAGTTCGTGTACGTGGTGAAGCCCGACAACACCGTGACCGTGCGGCTCGTGAAGCCAGGCCCGGTCGACGGCGAACGCACCAGCATCGCGTCGGGCCTCGCCGCCGGCGAGCGCGTGGTCACGGACGGCTCCGACCGTCTGCGCGAAGGCGCGAAGATCACGATTCCGGCCGAACACCCGCAACACGGCGCCGGCGCGGCCGGTGCGGCGAGCGGCGCGAGCCCCGCGGCGGCATCCGGCGCGCATCACGGCGGGCGTCATCGTCGGCCGGCCCAGGGCGCGACCCAGTAATCCAGCATGAATCCATCCCGCGCGTTTATCCTGCGCCCCGTCGGCACCGCGCTGCTGATGGCGGCGATCATGCTGGTCGGCCTCGTCGCGCTGCGCTTTCTGCCGCTTTCCGCGCTGCCCGAGGTCGACTATCCGACGATCCAGGTGCAGACCTTCTACCCGGGCGCGAGCCCGGAAGTGATGACGTCGTCGGTCACCGCGCCGCTCGAGCGGCAGTTCGGGCAGATGCCGTCGCTCAACCAGATGTCGTCGCAAAGCTCGGCCGGCGCGTCGGTGATCACGCTGCAGTTCAGCCTCGATTTGCCGCTCGACATCGCCGAGCAGGAAGTGCAGGCCGCCATTAACGCGGCCGGCAACCTGCTGCCGTCCGACCTGCCCGCGCCGCCGATCTACGCGAAGGTCAATCCGGCCGACGCGCCGATCCTCACGCTCGCGATCACGTCGAAAACCCTGCCGCTCACGCAGATCCAGGACCTCGCGGACACGCGCCTCGCGCAGAAGATCTCGCAGGTCGCGGGCGTCGGCCTCGTGAGTCTCGCGGGCGGCAACCGGCCGGCGATCCGCATCCAGGCCGATCCGCGCAAGCTCGCCGCGTACGGACTGAATCTCGACGATCTGCGCACGAACGTGTCGAACCTGAACGTGAACACGCCGAAGGGCAACTTCGACGGCCCGACGCGCGCGTACGCGATCAACTCGAACGACCAGCTGACCGACGCCGACGAATACCAGCACGCGGTGATCGCGTACCGCAACGGCCGCCCGGTGATGCTGACCGACGTCGCGCAGATCATCTCGGGCCCGGAGAACACGAAGCTCGGCGCGTGGGTCGACGGCACGCCGGCGATCATCCTGAACGTGCAGCGCCAGCCGGGCGCGAACGTGATCCAGGTGGTCAACAGCATCAAGGCGCTGCTGCCGCAGTTGCAGCAGTCGCTGCCGGCCGCGCTCGACGTGCAGGTCGTGACCGACCGCACGACGACGATCCGTGCCTCGGTGCGCGACGTGCAGTTCGAACTGCTGATGTCGGTCGTGCTGGTCGTGCTCGTGATGTACCTGTTCCTCGCGAACATCTACGCGACGATCATCCCGAGCCTGTCGGTGCCGCTGTCGCTGATCGGCACGCTCGCGGTGATGTACCTGTTCGGCTTCTCGCTCGACAACCTGTCGCTGATGGCGTTGACGATCGCGACCGGCTTCGTCGTCGACGACGCGATCGTGATGATCGAGAACATCGCGCGCTACGTCGAGGAAGGCGACCCGCCGCTCGAAGCCGCGTTAAAGGGCAGCAAGCAGATCGGCTTCACGATCATCTCGCTCACGGTTTCGCTGATCGCCGTGCTGATCCCGCTCCTGTTCATGGGCGACGTGGTCGGGCGCCTCTTTCACGAATTCGCGATCACGCTCGCGGTGACGATCGTGATTTCGGCGATCGTGTCGCTCACGCTGGTGCCGATGATGTGCGCGAAGATGCTGCGCCACACGCCGCCGGAAAGCCGCCGTTTCGAGGCGCGCGTGCACCGGTACATCGAGTACGTGATCGCGCGCTATGCGGTCGCGCTGCGGTGGGTGCTCGACCACCAGCGGCTCACGCTCGTCGTCGCCGTCCTCACGCTCGTGCTGACCGGCATCCTGTACGTGATCGTGCCGAAGGGCTTCTTCCCGGTGCAGGACACCGGCGTGATCCAGGCGATCACGCAGGCGCCGCAGTCGGTGTCGTACGCGTCGATGGCCGAGCGCCAGCAGCAGCTCGCGGCCGAGGTGCTGAAAGACCCGAACGTCGAGAGCCTCACGTCGTTCATCGGCGTCGACGGCACGAACATCACGCTGAACAGCGGGCGCATGCTGATCAACCTGAAGCCGCGCGACGACCGCGACGAGACCGCGAGCCAGGTGATCCGCGACATCCAGAAGCGCGTCGCGCACATTCCGGGCGCGTCGCTCTTCATGCAGCCGGTGCAGGACCTGACGATCGACTCGACGGTGAGCCCGACGCAGTACCAGTTCATGCTGACGACGCCGAACATCGACGACTTCTCGACGTGGGTGCCGAAGCTCGTCGCGCGCCTGCAGCAGGCGCCGGAACTCGCCGACGTCGCGACCGACCTGCAGAACAACGGCCAGTCGGTGTTCATCGAGATCGACCGCGCGAGCGCGGCCCGCTACGGGATCACGCCGGCGACGATCGACAACGCGCTCTACGACGCGTACGGCCAGCGGATCATCTCGACGATCTTCACGCAGTCGAACCAGTACCGCGTGATTCTCGAAGCGACGCCGCGCGACCAGCACTACACCGACTCGCTCAATTCGATCTACCTGCCGTCGTCCACGTCGACGTTGGGCCAGGTGCCGCTGTCCGCGATCGCGAGGTTCCACCAGCGCCCTTCCCCGCTGCTCGTCACGCACCTGAGCCAGTTCCCCGCGACGACGATCTCGTTCAACCTCGCGCCCGGCTCGTCGCTCGGCGCCGCGGTGCGCGCGATCGGTCAGGCGGAGAAGGACATCGGGCTGCCCGGCTCGTTCCAGACGCGCTTCCAGGGCGCGGCGCTCGCGTTCCAGGCGTCGCTCGCGAACGAGCTGTTCCTGATCCTCGCGGCGATCGTCACGATGTACATCGTGCTCGGCGTGCTGTACGAGAGCTTCGTGCATCCGGTCACGATCCTGTCGACGCTGCCGTCGGCCGGCATCGGCGCGCTGCTCGCGCTGATCCTGACCGGCCACGACCTCGACATCATCGGGATCATCGGGATCGTGCTGCTGATCGGCATCGTGAAGAAGAACGCGATCATGATGATCGACTTCGCGCTAGACGCCGAACGCCACGAAGGCAAGCCGCCGCGCGAGGCGATCTATCAGGCGTGCCTGTTGCGCTTTCGGCCGATCATGATGACGACGATGGCGGCGCTGCTCGGCGCGCTGCCGCTGATCCTCGGCAGCGGCGCGGGTTCCGAGCTGCGCCGGCCGCTCGGCATCGCGATCGCGGGCGGCCTGATCGTGAGCCAGGCGCTGACGCTGTTCACGACGCCGGTGATCTACCTCGCGTTCGATTCGATCGCGCAGCGGCTGCGCCGCCGCTTCGGCCGCGGCGATCACGGCGGCCGCGCCGCGCCGCCCGCCACGACGCCGGAGAACTGATGCGATGAACCTGTCGCGCCCGTTCATTTCCCGCCCCGTCGCGACGACGCTGCTCGCGATCGGCATCGCGCTCGCCGGCGTGTTCGCGTTCGTGAAGCTGCCGGTCGCGCCGCTGCCGCAGGTCGATTTTCCGACGATCTCGGTGCAGGCGACGCTGCCCGGCGCGAGCCCGGAGACCGTCGCGACGAGCGTCGCGAGTCCGCTCGAACGGCACCTCGGGCAGATCGCCGACGTCACCGAAATGACGTCGACGAGTTCGGTCGGCAACGCGCGGATCACGCTGCAGTTCGGCCTGAACCGCAACATCGACGGCGCGGCGCGCGACGTGCAGGCCGCGATCAACGCCGCCCGCGCCGACCTGCCGACGAGCCTGCGACAGAACCCCACGTACCACAAGGTCAACCCGGCCGACGCGCCGATCCTGATCCTCGCGCTGACGTCGCCGACGCTGACGCCCGGCCAGCTGTACGACTCGGCGGCGACCGTGCTGCAGCAGTCGCTGTCGCAGGTGAGCGGGATCGGCGAGGTCGACGTCAGCGGTTCCGCGAATCCGGCCGTGCGCGTCGAGCTGACGCCGCATGCGCTGTTCCACTACGGGATCGGCCTCGAAGACGTGCGCGCGGCGCTCGCATCGGCGAACGCGAACAGCCCGAAGGGCGACATCGAGTTCGGCCCGAACCGCTTTCAGCTGTACACCAACGACCAGGCGAACAAGGCGAGCGAGTACAAGGACCTCGTGATCGCGTACCGCAACGGCGCGGGCGTGCATCTGTCCGACGTGGGCGAGGTCGTCGATTCGGTCGAGGATCTGCGCAACCTCGGCCTCGCGAACGGCAAGCACTCGGTGCTCGTGATCCTGTACCGGCAGCCCGGCGCGAACATCATCGACACCGTCGATCGCGTGAAGGCGATGCTGCCGCAACTGAAGGCGTCGCTGCCGGCGGACGTCGACGTGACGCCCGCCGTCGACCGCTCGACGACGATCCGCGCGTCGCTGAAGGACACCGAGCGCACGCTCGTGATCGCGGTCGCGCTCGTCGTGATGGTCGTGTTCCTGTTCCTGCGCAACTGGCGCGCGACGCTGATTCCGAGCGTCGCGGTGCCGATCTCGATCATCGGCACGTTCGCGGCAATGTACCTGATGAATTTCTCGATCGACAACCTGTCGCTGATGGCGCTGACGATCGCGACGGGCTTCGTCGTCGACGACGCGATCGTCGTGCTCGAGAACATCTCGCGACACATCGAGAACGGCGTGCCGCGCATGCAGGCCGCCCTGCTCGGCGCGCGCGAAGTGGGCTTCACGGTGCTGTCGATCAGCGTGTCGCTCGTCGCGGTGTTCCTGCCGATCCTGCTGATGGGCGGCATCGTCGGGCGGCTCTTTCGCGAGTTCGCGCTGACGCTGTCGCTCGCGATCGCGGTGTCGCTCGTCGTGTCGCTCACGCTCACGCCGATGATGTGCTCGCGCCTGCTCGAAGAACCGCACGAAGAGCACAAGGAAGGCCGCTTCGCGCAGTGGCTCGAACGGCAGTTCACGTCGCTGCAGCGCGGCTACGAGCGCACGCTCGGCTGGGCGCTCGAGCGGCCGCGCCTCATCATGCTGATCCTCCTCGCGACGATCGGGCTGAACGTCGCGCTGTACATCGTGATTCCGAAGGGCTTTTTCCCGCAGCAGGACACCGGACGGCTCGTCGGCGGCATCCAGGCGGACCAGTCGACGTCGTTCCAGGCGATGAAGGTGAAGTTGTCCGAGATGATGCGGATCGTGCAGGACAATCCGGCCGTCGATCAGGTGGTCGGCTTCACCGGCGGGCGGCAGACCAATTCGGGCTTCATGTTCGTGTCGCTGAAGCCGAAGAGCGAGCGCAAGCTGTCCGCGGACCAGGTGATCGCGCAGCTGCGCGGGCCGCTGTCGCACGTGGCCGGCGCGCGCACGTTCCTGCAGGCGGTGCAGGACATTCGTGTCGGCGGCCGGCAGTCGAACGCGCAATACCAGTTCACGCTGCTGTCGGACAACACGGCCGACCTGTACGCGTGGGGGCCGAAGCTGACCGAGGCGCTGCAGGCGCGCCCCGAACTCGCCGACGTGAACTCGGACCAGCAGCAAGGCGGCCTCGAAGCGATGGTGACGATCAACCGGCAGACCGCCGCGCGCCTGAACATCACGCCGTCGCAGATCGACAACACGCTGTACGACGCGTTCGGCCAGCGCCAGGTGTCGACGATCTACAACCCGCTGAACCAGTACCACGTCGTGATGGAAGTCGCGCCGCAATACTGGCAGAACCCGTCGATGTTGAACGAGCTGTGGGTCAGCACGTCGGGCGGCAGCGCGAGCGGCGCGCAGACGACCAATGCGAGCGCCGGCACCGTCACCGGGTCGGCCGTCGCCGCGGCCACCGGCGGCGCGGGCGGCACGACCGCGCAGAGCGCCGCCGCGATCGCGCTCGACTCCGCCCGCAATCTCGCGATCAACTCGCTCGCGGCGAGCGGCAAGTCGGGCGCGTCGTCGGGCGCGGCGGTGTCGACCGCGCAGGAAACGATGATCCCGCTGTCGTCGATCGCGAGCTTCGGGCCGGGCAGCACGCCGCTGTCGGTGAATCACCAGGGGCAGTTCGTCGCGTCGACGATCTCGTTCAACCTGCCGCCCGGCCGCTCGCTATCGGACGCGACGGCGGCGGTCTACAGCACGATGGCGCAGATCGGCATGCCGGCGACGATCCACGGCAGCTTCCAGGGCACCGCGCAGGCGTTCCAGCAGTCGCTGAACGACCAGCCGCTGCTGATCCTCGCGGCGCTCGCGGCGGTCTACATCGTGCTCGGGATGCTGTACGAGAGCTACATCCACCCGCTGACGATCCTGTCGACGCTGCCGTCGGCGGGCGTCGGCGCGCTGCTCGCGCTGCTGCTGTTCAATACCGAGTTCAGCATCATCGCGTTGATCGGCGTGATTCTGCTGATCGGCATCGTGAAGAAGAACGCGATCATGATGGTGGACTTCGCGATCGAGGCGTCGCGCGAGGGATTGAGTTCGCGCGATGCGATCTATCAGGCGTGCCTGCTGCGCTTTCGGCCGATCATGATGACGACGTGCGCGGCGCTGCTCGGCGCGCTGCCGCTCGCGTTCGGACGTGGCGAGGGGGCGGAGCTGCGCGCGCCGCTCGGGATTGCGATCGTCGGCGGGCTGATCGTGAGCCAGATGCTCACGCTCTATACGACGCCGGTCGTGTATCTGTACATGGACCGGCTGCGCGTGTGGTGGGACAAACGGCACGGGCGGCCGGCGACTCCGGCGCAGGCGGTGGAGTGAGTCGCGCGGTCATAGGAGAATGGCGGCCCGTCGGGGCCGCTTTTTTTTGTTCTTCGCGGATTGCCGCGGAAGGGCTCTCTTCGACCCGTTGCAGCCCGTCCCCAACGAAAAATGGCGGTCTGAAATTCGTCCGCAAGCGGTCGCTCTGACCCATTGGGCTTCCGCGCGAATGCGATCGTCAATGGCGCCGGTGCCCTCAGCCACCGCACTGGTGAAACTTTCCAGACTGTAGAGTGCTGACCTGCGATCGCTGCCTACATGATTTCCAGCACGTCAATTCGACCCGCCATTCAACTGTCCACTTTCGACAAATTTCAGATCGCTCTCGCGTGGTCGCCTATGATTGGGCGGTCGCTTTCGCGATGCGGCTCTGCGCATTCAATACGGGCCGATGCGGAAACTGCGCTTATGGATTGACCGCCTGCGTCGGCCTTAGGGGGAAGGTGAAATGTTCTCTGTAACCGGTTCGGTCTCGGCACGAATTTCTCACTTTCAGGCTGCTTTGCAGCGCAAGTCCTTTTCGCACTATCGCGAACCATTCGCGGAAGACTTGACCTTTACCCAAGCGGTTAAGAAATATCCGGACCGAAATGCGCTATACGCGTACATGCATCACTATCTGTGGCATGTAGCGCCTGCAGAGATTCGCGATCATCGATCCTACTTCAGTCATCGACGGCGTGGATTCGGAGAGGACGCATTCCATGCAATGTGGTGGCTCCTTCTGCGCGAATATCGACCTCGGCATGCACTGGAGATCGGCGTATATCGCGGACAGGTCACCTCCCTCATGGGACTGATTGCGAAATTGTGCGCATTCGAGTGTGATGTCCACGGCATCTCACCATTTTCTCCTGCCGCAGATGCGGTAAGCAAGTACCTCAAGCGCGTTGATTACCTTGAGGATACGCTCGCGTCCAATCGGCGTTTCGGGTTGTCTGCCCCGCAGTTTCTCAAGGCACTGTCGACGGACACGATTGCCGTTGAATACATTCGCTCCAGAGCCTGGAACGTGATCTATGTCGATGGCAATCACGATTATGAAGTCGCATTGGCCGACTACAAGGTCTGCCGAGACGCGCTCGCTCAGGGTGGTCTATTGGTGATGGACGACTCAAGCCTGCACACCGACTACAGCCCTGCGAAGTTTTCATTTGCCGGGCATCCTGGGCCGTCTCGGGTTGTCAGGGAATTGGCTTTTTCCGAGTTACGCTTTCTGGGAGGAGTCGGCCACAACAACGTTTTCACAAATACTTGATGGCAGATATTGTGAACGCGAGGTTTAACGGGACCAGCGGCCAGACTCGAAGATCCTCGCGCTCAGTGAGTGCAACGCACTATCCCGATGCACAGGTCTGTCGTGTACGAGAGTTGTTACCCGGAGGCATTCAAGTCTGAGTTCTGCAACTGCGATGGAATTGCGAGTCGACATGAACTAACGTCAGACGCTGCCGGAATTAGAATTCGGCCATCAATCCGCGTGTGACTGCTCCGGCGCAATGAATGGTCATCCAGACAGTCATACCGAATGGCTCTTCGGGGCCGATTACCCTCGTCGCAAGGGCCCTCCCCGGAAATCGGCGATGAATCTGTTTTTATTTCTCCGCGGAATTCTGCGGAGGATGGTTTCCCATTCGTCAAATCGAAACGCCGGCTGATTCGCTGCGCCGATGCATCATTTCGGCCATCGCCATGTTGGCTCGGAAAGATGCTCGGCAAAGTAATCCGACAGCGCCGCCACTTTCGCGGGCCGCGCGCGTGCCGAAGGCGTGACGAAGTAAAGACCGCCTGTCGTCAGCGACCAGTCGGTGAGGATCGCTTCGAGACGGCCATCGGCGAGATATTCGCCCGCGATGAACTCGGGCAGTTCCGCGATTGCAAGGCCATCGAGCAGCGTGGGCAACAGCGCGTCGGCGTTCGTCACGCGCAGCGGGCCCGCCGGCATCACCGGCTCCTCGTCGCCCGCATCGTTCGTGAAGCGCCATACCGCACTACGCGCGCGATACGCGTACGAGAGACAAGGACGATCCACCAGCTCGCGCGGATGCGTGGGCCGTCCTTCGCGCGTCAGATATTCCGGCGACGCCACCACGAATTGCGTCACCGCGCACAGCCGCCGCGCCACCAGCGACGAATCCGGCAACGCAGCAATACGCAGCGCGGCGTCAAAGCCATCGGCAACCAGATCGACCGACGCATCGGATAGATGGAGGTCGATCGACACCTCCGGATACAGGCGAAAGAAGCCCGGCAGCAGCGGCGCAACCCAGCGCAGCCCGAACGACATCGGCACGGCGAGGCGCACCAGCCCGCGCGGCTGCACCGACATCTCGCGCGCGGCGCTTTCCGCCTCCTCGGCCTGGCGATAGATCTGGCTGGCTTTCTCGCAGATCGTCCGGCCGAACTCCGTGAGCGACAGCTGGCGCGACGTGCGGTTGAAAAGCCGCGCGCCCAGCCGGTCTTCCAGGCGGGCCACGGCGCGCGAGACCGTCGCCACCGACACACCCATCACGCGCGCCGCCGCCGCGAACGATCCCTCCTCGGCGACCTTCGCGAACATCGCGAGTCCTTCGAAATCAGGCAGTTTCCCCATTCGCCCTCATCTTTTCATTTTCGCAACGTTGGATTGCAATCAATTCTATTTCGAAGGCACCGGGCCGTCGATATTCTTCTCACATCGCAGCACGCAACACGAACATCCCCTTCCACTGAGCCCACGAAAGGAGCAACACCATGGGACGCAAACTCGACAACAAGATCGCACTCGTCACCGGCGCAACCAGCGGCATCGGCCTCGCCGCCGCCAGGCGCTTTGCAGCCGAAGGCGCACACGTCTATCTCACGGGCCGCCGTCAGGCCGAACTCGATGCCGCCGTGAAGCGCATCCACGAAGCGGGCGGCAAGGCCACCGGCGTGCGCGTCGATTCCACGAAGCTCGCCGAACTCGACGCCCTGTACGCGCAGATCAAGGAAGAACAGGGCCGTCTGGACGTGCTGTTCGCGAACGCCGGCGGCGGCTCGCTGCTGTCGTTCGGCAGCATCACCGAAGAACACTTCGACGACACCTTCAATCGCAACGTGAAGGGCGTGCTGTTCACGGTGCAAAAGGCGCTGCCGCTGCTCGCCAAGGGAGCATCGGTGATTCTCACGGGATCGACGGCAGGTAGCGCGGGCACGGCGGCATTCAGCGTGTATTCGGCGTCGAAGGCTGCGGTACGTTCCTTCGCACGCAACTGGATCCTGGACCTCAAGGACCGCCAGATCCGCGTGAACACGATCAGCCCGGGCGCGACCCGCACGCCGGGACTGCTGGATCTCGCCGGCGACGACGCCGCCCAGCGCCAGGGTCTCGCCGATTACCTGGCTGCCCAGATCCCGATGGGGCGCCTCGGCGAGCCCGATGAAATCGCGAGCGCCGCGCTGTTCCTCGCCTCGGACGACGCGAGCTTCGTGAACGGCATCGAATTGTTCGTCGACGGCGGCCAGCAGCAGGTTTAAGCGTCGCCGGGGCGCGCGGCGTGCGGTGGACGCGGTCTTCGACGCTCTCCATGCGCGCCCTGCGTACTCGAACCGGGCTCCGTCATGATTGAACATCGGCCTTTTATGTCGAGGGCGCGAGACGACACAGATGTCGTGATCGTCGAACTCCTGCGCCAGAACGGATTTGCCATCAGACTGCCCCGCAACGCCGGTGAACCCGTGCGGCCACACCGATCGCAATGTCACTGCCAAAGCGGAGCGCGAGCGAGTAGAACGCACGCACCGCGCTGTAGATCAGCGCGAAAAGCAGAACAAAAACCGCCAGCGGAAAAATTCGAAACCGGCTCGCGCACCGTCGGCACGGCACAGGCCGCCGCCGGCTCGCGACGACCCGCACCGCCGACCGCGACGGCTACTGCTGGCGCGGATGCTGCGCGGCCCACTGCTTCAGCGCATTCAGCGTGTTTTCGACGTGCTTGTCCGGCGACAGGCTCGTGTATTCGTAGAGGATCGTGCCGTCCGGCGCGATCACGTACGACACGCGATTGGCCATCCCTTCGTGCATCGGCATCGATGCGTCGTACGACCTGATGATCTTGCTGTCCTCGTCGGCCGCGACCGGGAACTTGCTGCGGCACTCGCTCACCGAGAACTTCGTCAGCGTGCCGATGTTGTCGTGCGACACGCCGATCACCGTCGCGCCGTATTTCTTGTACTCGTCGACGGCCTCCGCGAATTCGTGCGCCTCGATCGTGCAGCCCTTCGTGAACGCGGCCGGATAGAAGTACACGATGACCGGCCCCTTCTTCAGTTCGTCCGCGAGCGAGTACGTGTAGGTCTTGCCGCCGAGCGACGCCTGCGTCGTGAAGTCGGGCGCGTGGTCGCCAGGCTTCAGCGTCGCGTGGGCGCTCGACGCAAACAACGTGAAGCCGGCGCAGGCGAGCGCCGCAATGAAGCTACGTTTCATGTCCGTTGTCCTCGGTTGGGGTGATCGGGTTGTCGGCGCCGTGCCGCCTGGCTGGTTGGCTGGTTGGCTGGTCGACGCGGGCGGCCATGTCCTCAGCGTCGCGTCGCGGTCCTCGTTTTCGCGTATTGGAGCACAGTCCGCGCGAGCGCGTGAGACGCGGCGTCGGCCGCGCCCGGCGGGCGGCGCGTCGCGCGCCGGGGATCCGCCCGATCCGCCCATCCCCGAATGGCGCCAGCCATTGTGCATTTTTTTCCGGTCGGCACTAAAGATTTTCATTCGGGCGTCGATAACTTCCTCTGATGGGCGGTGTCAGCAAGCCGCGAGGCGCGGCCTGCAACGCGACCGCCCCACTTCGCCAGCATGCCGCCGCGAGGCAACATTCGTCAGCGACTTACATGGAAGCAAACAGGATCAGCGCAGCACGTCAGCGCCCGAGGCAGGCCTTCACCGGCTGGCTGCGGACGCTGTGGCGCCGTGGCGCCGGTGCGTCCGGCGGGTCGGCCGAGGGTCAGCCGGCGCACGCTCAGGCCGGCATGTCGACGACGTCGAGCGTCGAATCGACGGTCGGGGTCGTCGATTTCCTCGCACACGTCGACCCGAAGCTGCGCTTTCTGTACGTGTCGGACGGGAGCCTGCGATTTGCCGGCTACCACCGCCAGTTCCTGTCCGGCGCGACGCTGCACGACCTCGTCGCGCCCGCCGATGCGGCGCGCCTCGACTCGCTCTTCGCTCGCGCGGCCGAAAGCGGCAAGCTCGAAAAAGAGACCCTCGAGCTGCTGAAGTCGCTCACCTACCCGACCACCGTCGAGCTGCGCGTGCAGCGCGCGCGCTACGGCGACGCCGACGGCTTCGCGGTCGCCGGCTTCGACGTGTCCGCGTGGCAGGACGGCAACGAAGCGCTGTACCACGCGCTCCACCACGACGCGCTGACCGGGCTGCCGAACCAGCTCGCGCTCGCCGCCGCGCTCGCGCGCATGCAGGACGACCCGGACAGACGGCGCGCGCCGGTCGTCGTGCTGCTGCTCGACCTCGACGACTACCAGCGCGTGAACCGCGCGCTCGGCTACGCCGCCGGCGACGAGCTGCTGCGCGAGACCGCGCGGCGTCTCACGCACCTCGCGCTGCGCGACGAACTGATCGCGCGCACCGGCAGCGACGAGTTCGCGATCCTGATCACCCCGCAGCCGCACGCGACGCCCGCCGACATGCACGCGGACGCCGAAACCCTCGCGCGCCGGCTCCTGACGGCGATCCAGCAGCCATACAGCTATGCGGACCAGCCGGTCCACCTGTCGGCGAGCATCGGCATCGCGTTCTACCCGGACCCGCGTCATTCGCCGGACGAGTCGCGCGGCCACGGCGAAGCGAGCCCCGTGCTGCGCTGGGCCGACCAGGCGCTGCAGCAGGCGAAGCTCAACGGCGGCAACCGCCTGATGCTCCACGTCCCCGACGACGGCACCCACGACGCGCGCCAGCTGAAGCTCGAATCGGACCTGTACGACGGCGTGCGCAACGGCGAATTCTCGCTGCACTTCCAGCCGATCACGAGCAGCGCGAGCGGCGGCGTGGTCGGCGTCGAGGCGCTGATCCGCTGGCAGCATCCGCTGCACGGGCTCGTGCCGCCGTCGACGTTCATTCCGCTCGCCGAATCGGTCGGGCTCATCAATTACCTCGGCAACTGGGTGCTGAAGGCCGCGTGCATGCAGCTGATGCAGTGGGACGAACAAGGGATCTCGCTCGAATACGTGGCCGTGAACGTGTCGCCGCAGCAGTTCCGCAATCCGCGCTTCAAGGACAGCGTGAAGGAAGCGCTGGAGTTGTCGGGCGTCGATCCGCGCCGGCTCGTGTTCGAGATCACCGAAAGCCTGCTGATGCAGGACCCGGCGCACGCCACGCTGCTGCTCGAAGAACTGACCGCGCTCGGCATCCGTTTCGCGGTGGACGACTTCGGCACCGGCTATTCGAGCCTCGCTTACCTGCAGCGCTTCCCGCTGTCGAAGCTGAAAATCGACCGCAGCTTCGTCGAAAACCTGATCACGTCACATAACGACCAGGCGATCGTTAGTGCGGTAGTCGGCCTTGCGCGCACATTGGGACTTGAACTCGTGGCCGAAGGCGTGGAAACTCACGCCCAGCGCGAATTGCTGCAAAAGCTCGGCTGCGACCAGATTCAGGGCTGGCTCGTGTGCAAGGCGCTGCCGTCCGACGAACTCGCCCGGTGCTTCGAATCGCGAACGTTGCGCCTGCACGAAGCGGACTGATGACTCCCTTTCACGACAGACGTTTCATGGATTTGGCAAGCTCACGATGCTAAAGGCGGTCCTGCTCGAACAGCTGTGGACGCGGATGAACGAGCGCGGCGACTTTCCGCTGCTATCCCAGTCGCTGCGCGCGACGGCCGCCGCCATGAGCAACGATGAAATCGATTTCAGCGCGCTCGTGCAAGTCGTGCTGTCCGATTTCGCGCTCACCCAGAAGGTGTTGCGCCTCGCCAACTCCGCGATGTACCTCGCGTTCGGCGGCAACGTGACGACCGTCACGCGCGCGCTGATGATCCTCGGCATGGACGCGGTCGGCCACCTGGTGGTCGGCCTGAAGATCGTCGACCACTTCCATCACAGCGCGCCACGGCGCATCGACGCGAAGCTGGAGCTGAACCGCACGATGCTGTCGGGCTGCGTCGCGCGCAAGCTCACCGAGGGCGGCGACCTGCGCGCGGCCGAGGAAGCGGTCGTCTGCACGCTGATGCGCCAGGTCGGCAAGCTGCTCGTCGTGTTCTATCTCGACGCGGAGTGGGACCAGATCCGCCAGCGCTGCGAGTGCGGCGCGCATGAAGACGACGCGTGCCGCGCGGTGCTCGGCGTCACCTACGACGAACTCGGCCAGGAAGCGGCCACGCGCTGGCGTCTGCCGGCCACGATCCAGGCCGGCATGAGCCGCTACGATCCGGGCGTCGACGACGGCCAGCCGCAGCAATGGCTGCGCGCGATCACCCATTATTCGACCGACGTCGCGAAGGTGCTCAGCACGCCCGGCCTGACCGACGACGCACGCGAAGCCGGCGTGACCGATCTCGCACGCCGCTATGGCCGCGCACTCGGCGCCGATCCCGCGGAACTCGTGCGTACGAGCCTCGCGCTCGCGCATGAGGAAGCCGACGATGGCGTGATGCGCGAGATCGTCGAGCTGCGCGCGAACGCCGACGCGATGGCGCGCGCCGAAGCCGTCGATCCGGAACAGGTGATCGAGAGCGGGATCGCGGAACTGCGCGCGCTGCCGTCCGACAGCCCGTTCGCGACCGCGCTCACGCTCGCGTGCGAAACCGTGCGCACGAGCCTCGGGTTCGCGCGCACGATCGCGTTCGTGCGGCGCGGCTCCAGCATGTTCGAAGCGCGGCTCGGGTTCGGTCCGGGCGTGGCGGACGCGCTCACCACGCTGTCGTTCAACGCGACGTTCCAGCCGGACGTGTTTCATCTCGCGATCGCGAACTCGGTCGGCATCTTCATCGAGAACGCGAACGACCCGAAGATGATCGCGCGTCAGCCCGCGTGGTATCGCGAGGCGTTCGGCGATACGCGCGCGTTCGTGTTGCTGCCGTCCGCGCCACGACAGGAAGCGCCGATCGCGCTGCTATACGGCGACTGGCTCACGTCGCAGGAGCCGCGCCGGATCTCCCAGCGCGAGATGACCGCGCTGAACGCACTAGCGCGGGAACTGGCGCGCTTCTTTTACCCGACGGCGATCGAAGCGGCTTGACGCACTCGGCGCGGCGCGCGACGCGAAAGCGCTCGCGCCGCGCGCCGCATGCCGAGACGCGAAGTCAATGCGCGAGCGGCTGCGTGACGTCCGACCCGAACCAGTGCATCGAAATCTTCTTTAGCGTGCCGTCCTGCTTCATCGAAGAGATCGCGTCGTCGAGCGCCTTCGCGAACTTCGGATTGCCCTTGCGGAACGGAATCCCCATGTCCTGATCGGCGCCCTTGAGCACCGCGCCC
Source organism: Paraburkholderia sp. (assembly GCA_035492135.1). Classification (GTDB taxonomy): domain Bacteria; phylum Pseudomonadota; class Gammaproteobacteria; order Burkholderiales; family Burkholderiaceae; genus Paraburkholderia. The sequence goes on from DATJJN010000140.1 coordinate 95,104, forward strand.
GGACGCAGCGGCAGTTGCGACGTCTTGATGATGTACGGCAGCATCAGCCGGTCGTCGATCGTCGCGTCGATCCGCCTCGCCGCGAGATCGCGCAGCTTCTCGGGCGCGCCCGGATAGGTCTGCACGTTGATGCCGGGCACCGCGCGCGCCATCTGGTCGTAGTTGGTGCCGAGCGTCACGCCGAGTTTCCTGTCGCCCTTGAACTCGTCGAGCGACGCGAACTGGCGCTTGTCGTCGGCCCGCTGGATCAGCTGCGCCGCCGAGTACGTGTACGGCTGGCTGAAGTCGAGCGCCTGCTGCCGCTGCGGCGTGATGGTCACCTGGTTCACGATCACATCGAATTTGCCGGCCTGCAGCGCCGCGATGATGCCGCTCCACTCCGTCGGAATGAACACCGGCTTCACGCCGAGCCGCGCGGCGACCGCCTTCGCGACGTCCACATCGAAGCCTTCCAGTTCGCCCTGCGCATTGCGCGAATCGAACGGCGGGTACGTGCCTTCGAGGCCGATCCGCAGCACGCCCGCCTGCTTCACCTGGTCGAGCAGGTCTTCCGCGTGCGCCGCGAGCGCAGTCAAGCCGATGGCCGAGACGACGAACATCCTTGCGAGCCGTGACTTCGAGAGCTTCATTGCGCGTCCCCTTTTCGATTGGACCGGTCGATGCGTCGGGGAAGAATACGCCGGTTCGCACGCGTTACCGCGGCGTGTCAGGGATTATCCGGATGCGGGACACCGGGTGTGTCGCGCGTCGTCTCGACGACCAGCAGCGCCGCGCGCAACCCCGGCTTCACCGACGGATTCGGAAACACGACTCGCTCTTCGTCGTGACCGACCACGTACCGATAATCGCCGTCGCGCGCGAGCAGCGTGTCGCGTGCGACGGGCGTGAAATTCGGCACGTCGGCCGCGAGCAGCAGCTCGAAGGCGTCGGTTTGCTTGGTGATCTGCGCGACGACCGTGAAGAGGCGCGGCATCGGCGCATCGCGCTCCGGCTCGATGCCGCCGACGAGCCGGCGAACCGCCGCATCGGCCGCCGCGAAGCGCGACAGGTCGTTCTGCCCGAAGGGCCGCACCTTGCCCAGTTCGAGCGTGCACGCGAGCGCGCCGCACGCATCGGCGGTGAACTGCGAGTACGTCGCACCCTTTTCCGTGTGGATCAGCACGGCTGCGAGACGGGCGTCCGCGAGGCGCGCGAGCAGCGCGTCCGACGGCGCGGCGCCGGTATGCGGCAACAGCGCGAATCGTTCGAACACTGAAGCGCGGATCGCCGTGTGCAGGTCCCAGTGCCAGCGCGCGAACGCTTTTTTCGGAGCAGCGGCGAAGAACGCCGTCGCCGCGCGCTCCAGTGCCGCCGCGCGCGGCGCCTCGCGGCTTGCCGGCATGCGTGCGTGACGACCGCCGAAGAAACGATTCAGGTCGTCGTCCAGATAGCGCTCGCCCGCACGCATCGCGCCGACATTGCCGAACACGACGAGCAGACGACACGCCAGCGCCAGCCGACCGTCCGCGATATCGGCCACGATGCGCGACAGCATTTCGATCGGCGCGGTCTCGTCGCCATGCACGCCCGCGGACAGCAACACGCTATGCGTGTCGCCGTCGACGTGCGCCGGTTCGATGCGCAGCACGCCTTCGTCGAGCCATTGCCAGCGCATGCCGCTCGCGCACTCGCCGCCCTCGCCTTCCGCCGAAGCCGGGCGCGTGCCCGCGAGCGTGTACCCGAGCCAGTCGCGCAGCGGCGAATCAGCGCTGGAAGTCATACAGCGATCCGAGGCCGAGGATCTGGGTCAGCTCGTCGAGCGCGGTGCGCGACTCGTCGAGCAGGCCCGGATCCGCGAGATCGGCCGGCGCGAGCCGGTCGCGGTAATGCCGCTCGATCCACGCATCGAGCGTGGCGAACAGCGCGTCGTCGATCCACACGCCGCGCGCGACCGCCGCCCGCTCGTCGTCGCCCAGCACGACGCGCAGACGCAGGCAAGCCGGGCCGCCGCCGTTCTTCATGCTCTCGCGCAGATCGAACACGATCACGTCGCGCACCGGGCCGCCCGCTGCGACGAGACCGTCCAGATACCTCGCGACGCGCGGATGCTCGCGACATTCCTGCGGCACCACGAGCACCTGCGAGCCGTCCGCGCGACTCAGCAACTGGCTGTTGAACAGATACGTCGACACGGCATCCGCGACGCTCACGTCGCGGTCCGGTACCTCGATCACGTCGAACGGGCAGTCGAGCGCCGCGAGCTTCGCGCGCAGCACGTCGTACACGGCCCGCTGATCGACGAACGCGAGCTGATGGCAGAACAGCGTGCTGCGATTGCCGACCGCGATCACGTCGTTGTGAAACACGCCCGCGTCGATGACATCCGGATTCTGCTGCACGAACACGGTCGTCTCGTCACGCAAGCCGTGGCGATGCGCGACCGCGCGGCTCGCCTCGAACGTCTGCCGCGCCGGATAGCGCTTCGGCTCCCTGGCATTCCGAAACTCGCTGCGCCCGTACACGAAGCATTCGACGCCCGGCGCGCCGTAGTCCGCGCAAAAGCGCGTGTGGTTCGCCGCGCCTTCGTCGCCGAGCGCCGCCGTGCCGGGCAGCGCGTCGTGCACGACGAAGTGCGCGTCGTCCGCGAAGATCGCGGCGAGCGTCGTGCGCGTCGCCTCGTGCTCGATCGCGCGATGCAGCTTGCTGCACAGGTTCGCCGGCGTGAAGTGCACGCGCGCGTCGGGCGTGTCGGCCGACGGGCCGACGGTCGCCGCGTTCGCGGTCCACATCGCCGACGCCGAACTCGCGGCGGCGAGCAGTTCGGGCGCTTCCTTCGCGGCCTTCGCGATGGCCGCCGCATCGTTGCCGCGAAAGCCGAGTTCGCGCAACAGCCGGATCGACGGACGCTCCTGCGGCGGCAGCACGCCTTGCGCGAAGCCGAGGTCCGCGAGCCGCTTCATCTTGCGCAGTCCCTGGCGCGCCGCGGCCAACGGGTTCGCGACGGACTTCTCGTTGGTCTGCGACGCGACATTGCCGAACGACAGTCCCGCATAGTTGTGCGTCGGTCCGACGAGGCCGTCGAAATTCGCTTCAAGAGTGGATTGCATCGTCGATTCCCGAATCAGAAATGAAGGCCCGGCGCGACGCTCGCGGGCATCTGCAGCCGCTCGCTTTCGACCGACGCGACCGGATACGCGCAGTAGTCCGCGGCATAGTACGCGCCCGGCCGGTGATTGCCCGAGCGTCCGACGCCGCCGAACGGCGCCGCGCTCGACGCGCCGTTGGTCGGCCGGTTCCAGTTCACGATGCCCGCGCGGATCTCGCGATGAAACCGCTGCCACAGCGCGCGGTCGTCGGCGAGCAGCCCGGCCGACAGCCCGTACGCGGTGTCGTTCGCGCGCTCGATCGCGTCATCGAACGTCGCATAGCGGATCACCTGCGCAAGCGGCCCGAAGTACTCTTCGTCCGGCAGATCGGCAAGCTCGGTCACATCGAGCACCGCCGGCGTCACGAAGCCGAGCGACGGATCGCGCTGCGTCATCGGCAGCAACGCATGCGCGCCGCGATCGAGCAACGCCTGCTGCGCGGCGACGAGCTTCGCCGCGGCCTCCGCGCTGATCACCGCGCCCATGAACGGCGGCGGATCGGCGTCATACGCGCCGATCGCGATGCGCGACGTGACGTCCACGAACCGTTCGACGAAGCGCTCGCCGAACGCGCCGGCCGGCACGAGGATGCGCCGCGCACACGTGCAGCGCTGCCCCGCCGACAGGAACGCCGACTGGATCGTGTGATGCACGGCCGCGTCGAGGTCCGCCACCGGCGCGACGACGAGCGGATTGTTGCCGCCCATCTCCAGCGCGAGCACGATCTCCGGGCGGCCGCTGAACTGCCGGTGCAGCGCGGCGCCGGTGGCCGAGCTGCCGGTGAAGAACAGCCCGTCGATCTGCCGGTGCGCGGCGAGCGCGACGCCGGTATCGCGCCCGCCCTGCAGGAGGTTCAGCACGCCGAGCGGCAGGCCCGCGTCCGCCCAGATCGCGACGGTCGCGCGCGCGACATCGGGCGCGAGTTCGGACGGCTTGAACACCACCGTGTTGCCCGCGATCAGCGCGGGCACGATGTGCCCGTTGGGCAGATGCCCCGGAAAGTTATACGGCCCGAACACCGCGACGACGCCATGCGGGCGATGCCGCAGCACGGCCGCGCCGTCGGCCATCGCGGTGTGGCGCTCGCCGGTGCGCTCGGCATGCGCGCGGATCGACACGTCCACCTTCAGCGCCATCGACGCGGCCTCGGTGCGCGCTTCCCAAAGCGGCTTGCCGGTCTCGCGGCCGATCGTGACCGCGAGGCTCTCGCCGTGCTGCTTGACGAGCGCCGCGAAGCGGCGGGCGATATCGCAGCGCGCATCGAGCGGCAGTTGCGACCAGTTGCCGAATGCGCGCCGCGCGGCGCGCACCGCGCGCTTCGTGTCGTCGGCGCTCGCCGCGCGGCCGCTCCACACGGTGTCGCCGGTGCCCGGATCGTGCGACTCGAACGGCGCACCCGACGCCTGGCACCATTGTCCGTCGATGTAGAGGTCGTTCATGAAGCCTCCTGCTGCGTTTTCTTCGCGGGGCCGAGCACGCGCACCGGATCGCCGGGTTCGACCCGCAGCGCCGCCGCTTCCCGCGCATCCAGCATGAACCGGCGATCGCGCACGACGCCGGCCGCAAAACCCACGCGAAAATCGGCGGCCGACGTGTTCGACACGAGCGAGCGCACGCCCGCGGCCGCATCGTCGGCAGCGTGCTCGCCGATCTCGACCGGCACGACGACGCTGTCGCGCACCGTGCGCAAATCCGCGATGTGGCATTCGAGCACCGGACCCGCGTCGAAAATATCGACGTGATTCTCGTAGCGCAGCCCTTCGGCTTCGAGCATGCGGCGCGCGGGAATCGTGTCCGCGTGCGTGAGGCCGACGCATTGCTGCGCGTCGTCCGGCAGCAGTTCGACGTACACCGGAAAGCGCGGCATCAACTCGGCGACGAACGCCTTGCGCCCGTGCGAACTCAGATAATCGGCGACGTTGAAGTCGATCTGATAGAAGTGCGAGCCCACCGCGCGCCAGAACGGCGACGTGCCGTCCGCATCGAAGTGGCCGCGCAGTTCCGCGCAGATGCGCTGCGGAAACCGTTCGCGAAACTGTGCGATGAACATGAAGCGCGAGCGCGACAGCAGACCGCCGACGCCGCCCGTCCGATACCGCGGCGACAGAAAGAGCGAGCACACCTCCGCGTAGCCGGTCAGGTCGTGCGCGATGTTCAGCGCGTGCATGCGCGTCCAGACGCCGAGGTCCTGGCTCGCGTGCACGACCGTGCTCACGCGATAGTTGTAGAACGGCTGCTGCAGGCCGACCGACGTCTCGATCCCGCAGACGCCCGCGATCTCGCCGGTCGCGGTGTCTTCCATCGCGAAGAAGTAGCCGGCTTCGTGCGCGTGAGCGACCCCGTCGAGCGTGCGACGCGTGCGCGCGATGCGCGCCACGAGCGCGTCGCGGTCGGGCTTGAACGTGGTGAGGCCGGGGCCCGTTTCCCCGGCGAGCGCAACGATCGCATCGAGGTCGGCGGCCTGCGCGACGCGCACGACGATCATCGCATGTCTCCCGTGTCTTCGTCGTCCGCATCGTCTGCCTCGTCGCGGCGATGGGCGTTGCGTCGACGCCAGACCGGCGCGCAGCGCACCGTATCGCCGGGCTTCACGCCGAGTGCCGCACGCGTCGCGGCGTCGAGCGGCGCCTGCCCGACGCTGCGCGCGTGCGCGAGCGGCGGCAGCGTCGCGATCACACAGCGAAATCCTTCAGCCTGGCCGTCGCTTGCCACCAGATACTCGACACCGTGCGCGGCGGCTGCCGCGTCGGCGACCACGCGCGTCTCGTTGCGCGCGACCGACGCCGTGCGGTCCACCTGCGCGGTCAGCACCGGACCTGCGTCGAAGATATCGACGTAGCGATCCGGCTCGAAGCCTTCTTCCAGATGAATGTCGTACGCGAGCCGTGCGCCCGGATCGACCTCGCCGAGCACGCGCTGCGCCGACACCGGCAGCAACGGCACATACAGCGGATACGCCGGCATCACCTCCGCGATGAACGTGCGGCTGCGCCCGCCGGACGCGATCTCGATGTCGCGGAAGTCGCGGCCGAAGAACTTGCGGCCGACCGCCTCCCAGAACGGCGACACGCCGGACGCATCGGTTATGCCGAGCAGCAGCGAGAACACCTGACGCGCGAAGCGCTGCCGGTGCATCGCGACATACATCATCCGCGCGCGCGAAATCAGGTGCGCGGCCGTGCCGCCGCGCAGCGACGGATCGATGTAAAAGCCGGCGAGCCGGCTCATGCCGGTCAACTCGTGCGCCATCGTCAGCGCGTGAATCTGGCGGTTCACGTGCAGTTCGCGCGACGCATGAATCAGCGTGTCGTTGCGAAACGCGTAGAACGGCTCCGGATAGCCGGCGGCCGCGATCAGGCTCGACGTGCCGACGAGCGCGCCCGTCTCGCCGTGCTGCAGCACGAATAGCCAGGATTCCTCGAGCGGCGCCGAGCCGTCCGCGAGAAACGACGCTTCGGAAGCCTCGATGCGTGTGCGCAACGCGTCGCGATCGGCGGGCAGCGAATGCAGCACCGGCCGCGCGGCGCGCGCCATCTGCGCGATCGCGTCGAGGTCGGCGAGCGTGGCGGCGCGGACGAACAGCATCGTCGGTGGGGGCGCGTTCAGTGCGCGGTGCGCGCGACGTCCTCGAACGCACGCGCGAGCCGCTCGAATCCGTCGTCGAGGTCGGCGGACGGGATGATCAGCGACGGCGCGAAGCGCAGCACGTCGGGCCCCGCGTTCAGCAGCAACACGCCGCGCTCCGGGGCCGCCGCGGTGAAGTCTTTTGCGCGGCCCGCATAGCGCCCGTTCAGCACCGCGCCGATCAGCAGGCCCTTGCCGCGCACCAGCTCGAACACGTCGAAGCGCTGGTCGAGCGCCGCGAGCTTCGCGCGGATCGCGTCGCCGCGCGAGCGCACGCCCGCGAGCAGCGACGGCTCGCTGACCAGCTCGATCACCTTGTCCGCGATCGCCGCGCCGAGCGGATTGCCGCCGTACGTCGTGCCGTGCACGCCCGCCTTGAAGTGCGCGGCGATGTCGGCGGTCGTCAGCATCGCGCCGATCGGAAAGCCGTTGCCGAGCGCCTTCGCGGTGGTCAGGATGTCGGGCGTCACGTCGGTGTCCTGATACGCGTACAGATGCCCGGTGCGGCCGACGCCCGTCTGCACTTCGTCGAAGATCAGCAGCGCGCCGTTCGCATCGCACGCTTCGCGCAACAGGCGCAGGAACGCCGGATCGGCCGGAATCACGCCGCCCTCGCCCTGCACCGGCTCGACGATCACCGCGCAGGTCTTCGCGCCGATCGCGCGGCGCGCAGCCTCCAGATTGTTGAACGGCAGATGCACGATGCCCTGCGGCACCGGCCCGAATCCTTCGGAATACTTCGGCTGGCCGCCGACGCTCACCGTAAACAGCGTGCGGCCATGAAACGACTGCGTGAACGACACGATTTCGAACTTGTCGGCGCCGTGGCGCTCGAGCGCGGCGCGGCGCGCGAGCTTCAGCGCCGCCTCGTTCGCCTCGGCGCCGGAGTTCGCGAAAAACGCGCGATCGGCGAACGTCAGCGACTCCAGCCGGCGCGCGAGCCGCAGCACCGGCTCGTTCGTGTACACGTTGCTGATGTGCCACAGCTTCGCGCCCTGCTCGTGCAGCACGTTCAGCAGTGCCGGGTGCGAGTGCCCGAGCGCGGTCACCGCAATCCCGCCCGAGAAGTCGATGTAGTCGCGGCCCTCGGTGTCCCACACGCGCGAGCCCTCGCCGCGATCCGGCACGAACGGCGCGGGCGTGAACACCGGCACCATTACTTCGTCGAACGTCTGGCGAGTCACAGTCTGATCGGTCATGGCTTTTCCTCGGCGGTTCGTGGCGGTTCCGTGGCGGTTTCATGACGCCGCGGCTGCTTTCGTGACGGTCCCGACCGCGGCGGCGACCAATTCAGTGTAGGCAACGAATGCAGCAAACGTCTTGCCCGTGCGAACGCGAAGGTCCGCGAGCGCGCGGCCGGGCGGACGGCGCAGGCGAAAAAAAAGCGGAATCCGCTAACCGGATTCCGCTTTCGATACGGTCCTTTCAGTCCGGGCCGTCTGCTGTTGTCTGCCGTGGGCTGCTGAAGCCGTTGGCGGATGCGTCGCGCTAGATCATCGACTGCTGGCTCTGCTGCAACGTCAGCAGATCCGTTTGCGCGCTCACGGACGCCATCGGGTCCGTGGCCGCGTAATCGCCGGCGACTGCTGCGGCGTTCGCGGCTGCCGTCGCCGTATCGCCCGTCAGCAGGCTCGCGAGCGTCAGCTCGTCAGACGCTTCCACGGAAAATCCCCAGCCGTCGGTTTTCGGGCCTTCGTTGCCGGCCGCATCGACCGGCGCGGCCCGAAAGTCGTGCGCGCCGTCCGCGAGCGGCGTCCCGGGCGCGAAGTGCCAGTTGCCGGCTGCATCGACCGTCGTGCTGCCGATCAGCGCGCCGTTGTCATAGACGTTCACGCTCGCGACGTCATTGCCGTCGATATGGCCGGCAAACGTCGGCTGCGCGTTGCTCGTGGTGCCGCCCGGCCCGATCGGCACGGGGTCCGTCGCGATGCCGGAGGCGACGAGGCTCAGATTCGCGCCATCCAGCGCCGCAGGCGGCGTCTGGTCGCTCGCACCCGTCGGCGTGGAATCGCTCCGGTTGCCTGCCGCGTCGACTGCGGTCACCGTGCCGCTGGTGCCGTCGATCAGCGGATTCGAGTAGAGGCCCCACTGGCCGCTCTCGTCGACAATCGTCGTCAGCACGCGGCCATCGGCCAGCTCGACGTAGATCGTGTCGCCCGGTTCGCCGGTGCCCGCGAGGCCCGTCGCATTGTTCAGATCGACGGTGGGCGCCGCAGGCGGCGTCACATCCGCGATGCCCGTGTCGACCGAAGCGAGCACGGTCCCGCCGGCACGGTATCCCGCGAGCGTGCCTTGCTCGCCGTCGGCGAGCGGATTCGGCGCGAACTGCCAGGTGCCGTCCGCGTTCGCGGTCGTGGCCACGACCGATCCGTCCGGCAGCGTCAGTACGATCGTCGCGGCCGGGTCGGCGGTGCCCGACAGGCCGGCCAGGTTGTTCGCCGTCAACTCGATGCCGACGCCCTGTAACGGGTTATGCCCGTCGCCCGATCCCGCCGTGGACCACGTCGTCTCTTCCGCATCGTTTTTCGCGACCCACGCGGCCCCCGCGCCGATCCCGATGCCCGCCACGCCGAACGCGATCTGCTGGATCAGCGCGTTGTCGGCAAGCTGCGCCGTGGATTGCGCCGCCGATTGCGCCACCGACGCGGCTCCCGATTGAATCGCCGACGCGGCTCCGGATTCCACGGTCGATTCCACCGCCGATTGCGCCGCCGACGCGGGCGCCGTGACCGGAGACGAAGCCGCCGACGCCGCATCGGACAGCGAATCCGGCACCGCGGTCCAGACAGGCGACACTGCCGGATCCGGCGCAAGCGACGCGAGCGGCGCCGTACCGGCCGCCACGACCGGCGACAGCGTCACCTCGCCGGTCGAGTTCGAGTAGTCGGCGCTCCACGACGCGCCGCTGTTGACGTCGCGGACGACGAGTTCGCTCGCCGCCTCGCCGTTCGCGGCGAAGAAATCGTCGAGTGTGACGATGTCGCCGCTGCCGAGCCGCAGCGCAAGCCGACTGCCGTTGCGCGCAATCGCCAGAATCTGCGACGGCACCGCATCGATCGTCACCCTCGACGGTGCGTGCAGCAGTATGTCGTTGCTGTCGGGCGTCTGCGAATGCCCGGTCGCTTTTTCCACCACGCGAATATTGACCACCTGCTTTCTCCTCGAACAAGGACCGCGCTTGACGGCCACGACACGAAAAACGAAGTGTCGGAGTGTCGGCGCACGGATCCCGCCCGGTAAATAGGCGTGATCTCATTGCGGAAACGTCCGTGTCCGAGGTCAAGAACCGGCCAGCCGCAGTCGACACCGGGTGGCGGCGGAGCGTGCTAGGCGATCCCGAGTAGCGCGCGGATCGCCGGCAGCATCATCTGCACGGCCGCGCGTCCTTCGGCGATCGCGGGCGGCGCGCGATGGAAGTCGAAGATACCCACGCCGCCGAGGCGCGGCTGGATCAGGATGTCGGCCGGTTCGCCGGCGAGGCGGCTGCGCGTGATACGCACCTGCATGATGTCGAGGCTTTGCGCGATCGCACTCAGCATCGACGGCGCGCGAACGTCCGAGGCGGCCACCGAAGCGGACAGGGAACCGGCCCCCGCCGTCGTCGGCGGCTCGCCCGCGTCGGGTCCGGGCGGCTGCAGCCAGCGCCACAGCGGGCCGCCGAAGCGCCGGCTCGCCGCGATCGCGGCCGACACCGGATCGACGACCGGCGCACGCGCGACCGGGCGAGGCGTGATCGTGCTGATCGCGCCGCCCAGGTCGCGGCCGTTCAGGATGTCGTTGTTCAGATCGATGGCGATCACGCAGTCCGCGCGCATCGCCCGCGCGGCCGACACCGGCACCGGGTTCGTGAGGCCGCCGTCGACTAGCCACACGCCGTCATGCCAGATCGGCGTGAAGAGCCCGGGAATCGCGATCGACGCGCGCACCGCGTCGACGACGCCGCCCTCCTGCAGCCACACTTCGCGGCCGGTGTCCAGCTCGGTCGCGACGGCCATGAACGGCATCGTCAATTCACTGATGTCGCGACCGTTGAAGCGGTTCGAGAACACCTCGATCACCTTGCGTCCGCCGAAGAGCCCACCCGCGAACCGCAGATCGAGCAGCCGCACGACCATCTGCCACGTGAGGCGCCCGACCCAGTCTTCGAGCCAGTCGAGGTCGCCGTTCGCATAGACCGCGCCGACGAGCGCGCCGATCGACGTTCCGCACACCACGTCGGGCCGGATGCCGGCCTCTTCGAGCGCGCGGATCGCGCCGATGTGCGCCCAGCCGCGCGCCGCGCCGCCGCCTAGCACGAGACCGATACGGGGCTTGCGTCGTCTGGGTGGCATCGTCGCGTGTCGCTCCTGGGGTTCAGTGTCCGCGGATCACGTCCGAGCGCGACGTCGTCACGACGCGCGCATCCGGGCCGAAGTGCACGTTGAAATACGCTTCCTGGGTCACGCCGCCCTCCTGCCACTTCCAGCTCCAGACGGTCTCCTGCTTGAGCCGGTACGCCGCGACCTGACCAGGCTTGCCGAGCAGCCGGCGCACTTCGTCCTCGGTCATTCCGACGTGGACTTTCGCGAAGTTCTCCGCCGTCAGCGCCTGCGTGATCGCGACGAGCCGCCCGTTCGGCCCGATGTCGACCATCCAGGTCTTCAGGCCCGCCGGTCCGCGCGGATATTCGAGCCGGCGCGAGAAGTCGTCGTTCACGCGCTCGGTTTCGGGCTTGCCCATCTGGCGGCGCACGTCGTCGAGCGTCGATACGCCGGGCGTGAGGCCTTTCAACGCGAGCGCGTCGGGCTTCACGGCATCCCACAATGCTTTCAGTGTCTCGTTCATCGCTTGCGCCTGACGGTCGTCGCACGCGCCGAGCAGGCCCGCCGCCGTCGCGACGACGGCCGCGAGCGCGGCCCCACGCATTGCCGACAACCGGTCACTCATCAGTGGAACGACCTCCGCCTGACTTCGCACCGGCACGCGTCGCGCGACGGTCGGAGCCGGGCTCTCTTTAGTGGATGTTCTCGTGCGTGCGGCGCTCGGCTGCTTCGGGTGAAGTCGTCGCGCCATTGCTGCGATGCGGTTGCGGTTGCGGCTTCGCTTGCGGCTGCGGTTGCGGCTGCGGCTGCGATTGCGGCTGCGGCTGCGGCTGCGGTTGCGGCTGCGGTTGCGCGCCCGGCGCGTGGCGGGCCGCCCGTGCCCCGGCGCCGCCCGTCGTCTCACGCGCAGGCCGCGTATCGCGCACCAACCGGTTGCGGCCGCGCGCAAGCTCGACCGCCTGCCACGACAGCAGCGCGATGCAGCCGAAAATGACCTCGCGCATCCGCTTCACAAGCGCGAGCGACAACGCGACCTCGCGATCGACGCCGAACAGCTGCGCGAGCAGCACCACCGCCGCTTCCTGGACGCCGAGCCCCGCCGGCACGATGAACGCGGCCTGGCGCACGGCCTGCGTCAACGCCTCGATCGCCAGCGCGCCGCCGATCGGCACCGGATGGCCGAGCAGTTGCAGCGCCCACCACGTCTCGAACGCGCCGGTCATGTAGCCGAGCAGCTGCCACGCGAACGCGCGCGCCATCAGCCCGGTGCGCGACATCAGCGCGTCGATGTCGGCGTCGAGCCGCTCGCCGTCGATGCCCTGCAACAGCGGATGCGCGGAACCGAGCATCCGCGACGCGAAGCGCTCGATCGCATGAAAGAGCCCGCCGCGCCGCAGCAGCACGACGAACAGCAGCGGCAGCGGCAGCGACAGCAACAGCGCGACGCCGACCGTGCGCACCACGCCGGACTCGCCGGTCGCCGCGACGATCAGCACGAGTCCGAGCGCCGAAAACGCGTACTGGACCGCGATCGTCACGAGCACTTCGACGATCACCGACGCGCTGACCACGCTCGCATCGTTCAGCCGCCAGCGCGCGAGCCGGATGCCGACGATCTCGCCGCCGACGCCGACCACCGGCAAGAGCCGGCTCACCGCCTCGCGCACGGTCGCGACCCACCACAGGTAGGCGAGCGACACGCGTCGCGCGAGCAGCAGTTGCCACGCATGCGCGTCGAGCAGGAGCGGCAGCGCGTGAAACGGCACGAGCCACAGCAGCGCGAAGCCGGCGGTGCCGATCACGCGCATCACGTCGTGCGCGCCGTCGTGCACGATCAGCACGACGAGGATCGCGATGCCGGCCGGCAGGCCCGCGCACTTCAGCCATTTCATGATGGTTGGGCTCCCGGCGCACAAGGCCGTGCGCGCGTGTCGCCGGGCGCGGCGAACGCTTGCGGGAACACGTCCGCGAAGCCGCCGCGCGCGATGCCCGCCGCGTCGAGCGCAGCGGCGACGCGCGGCGACACGAGCGCGGCCAGTTCGTCCTCCGGACGATACGCGTGCATCGTCGGCGTGATCGGGCCGCTTTCCGGACCCTCCTCCGCCGCCGCCGGATGACTGTAGATCTCGCCGACGCCCGCCGGCAGATTCGCGATCGCGTCGAGCCACACGGCTTCGTCCATCGCGCCGGTATTCGCGATGCCGACCACGTAGTCGTTATGCGCAACGCCCGCGCGACGCAGCCGAGCCCGCACGAGCCCGATCCACGGACGCAGCCACCACGGCGCGTTCGCTTCGCACGGCAGCCGCATCGCGCGCAGCCCGTAGTCGCGGCCGATTTTGAGGATCAGCCCGAGCACCGTCGGATGCAGATGGAAATGCTTGTGCGTGTTCACGTGATCGAGCGCGAGGCCGGTCGCCGCGAACGCGTCGAACTGCGCGCGAATTTCTTCCGCGAGCTGTGCGCGCACTTGAGGCAGAAAGAAAAAGCGGAAGCCGTCGCGCACCATCCGGTCGCCGAACTGGCCGGCTGCGTCGACGAGCGCCGGAATCCGCGCGCGCGGCAGCATGGCGGGACCGTCCGCGAGCACCAGATGCAGACCGACGCGCAGACGCGGCAGCCGCCGCGCGCGCTCGATCGCATCGGCGGCGGCCGGCGCGCCGACCATCAGGCTCGCCGCCGTCAACACGCCGTCGCGATGCGCACGCTCGACCGCGACGTTGACCCGCTCATGCAGGCCAAAGTCATCGGCGGTGACGATCAGCGTACGGGAGGCGTCCATCACGCCTCGTGCGCGCGCAGGAAACGGAAGAACTCGACGCCTTCGCGCAGGCGCCGCTGCATCATGTCCCAGCTCGTCAGCATCTCGCGCACGATCGCCCAGATCTTCGACGGCCGGAAATAGAACTCGCGATAGAACTTCTCCAGATGGTGATAGATCTCCTCG
>DATJJN010000141.1:0-49191 GCA_035492135.1 Paraburkholderia sp.
CGACTGGTTCAGCGCGGTGTCGTACCACATGATGGGCGTGCCGACCGCGATGTTCACGCCGCTGTTCGTCGTGTCGCGCACGTCCGGCTGGGCCGCGCACATCATCGAACAGCGCATCGACAACAAGATCATCCGGCCGAGCGCAAACTACACCGGGCCGGAAAACTTGCGGTTCGCTCCGCTAAATAGGCGAAAATAGCGACCGCTGTGCGCTCTCGGGGCGCGCGCAGTGCAAGCCGGCGGACGTCCGCGTCCGCGCACTGTTTAACCGATTGCAAATTGAAAGGTTTATTTCCATGAAGAAACTCCTGATCGCCGCCGTAGTGGGTGCGCTGTCCTCGACGATGATCATCGGTGCCACCGACGCCGTCGCCCAACCCTCGTCGACCACGGCGAAGAAGACCACCGCCAAGCGGCCCGCCCCGAAACGCCTGATCAAGCGCAAGCCGAACCCGGCGCGCGAAGCCAGGGTCGATCCGATCCCGGCAGGCGCCGTGCTGTGGTCCTGCGCGGAAGGCCTGTCGTTCGACCTGAAGGGCGACATGAAGCGTGACCAGATCGTGACCGTCCACTGGGCGAACCGGAACTACAACCTGCCGCGCCAGCCGACGACGACCGGCGCCGACCGGTTCCACGATCCGGCGAGCGGCCTCGACCTCGTCGTCATCCCGACGAAGGCGATGCTGTTCTCGGACAGCGACGGCTCGCGTCTCGCCGACGAGTGCAAGACCGCCGAGATGGCGCAGGGCGCTCCGGCGCCGACGCAGTCGAACTCGCTGAAGCTGCAGTAATCGCGCCGCGGAAAACGCCCCGATGTCCGCTCCGATCTCCAATGCCCGGCCGTTGCCGGACCAGGTCCTGGTCGATATCGTCGACTATGTCCTGGGGTACCGCGTCGACAGCGCAATCGCGCTTTCGACCGCGCAGTACTGCCTGATCGACACGCTCGGCTGCGGACTCGAGGCGCTTTCCTACCCCGCGTGCACGAAGCTGCTCGGACCGATCGTGCCGGGCACGATCGTCCCGCACGGCGCGAAAGTGCCGGGCACTTCCTTCCAGCTCGATCCGGTCGCTGCCGCGTTCAACCTCGGCGCGATGATCCGCTGGCTCGACTTCAACGACACCTGGCTCGCGGCCGAATGGGGCCATCCGTCCGATAACCTCGGCGGCATCCTCGCGACCGCAGATTGGCTCTCGCGCACCGCCGTCGCCCACGGCAAGGCGCCGCTGACGATGAAGGACGTGCTCGTCGGCATGGTGAAGGCGCACGAGATCCAGGGCTGCATCGCACTCGAAAACTCGTTCAACAAGGTCGGGCTCGACCACGTGCTGCTCGTGAAGCTCGCATCGACCGCGGTCGTCGGCCAGTTGATCGGCCTCACGCGCGACGAGTCGATCAACGCGCTGTCGCTCGCGATGGTCGACGGCCACGCGCTGCGCGCCTACCGTCACGCGCCGAACACCGGCTCGCGCAAGACGTGGGCCGCCGGCGACGCGACGTCGCGCGCGGTGCGCCTCGCGCTGATCGCGAAGACGGGCGAGATGGGCTATCCGTCGGTGCTGACCGCGAAAACGTGGGGCTTCTACGACGTGCTGTTCGACTCGCAGCCGTTCCGCTTCCAGCGCCCGTACGGCACGTACGTGATGGAAAACGTGCTGTTCAAGATTTCGTTCCCGGCCGAGTTCCATGCGCAGACCGCCGCCGAAGCGGCGCTGACGCTGCACGGCCGGCTCGCGGCGCAAGGCCGCCGCGTCGAGGACATCAGCCGGATCACGATCCGCACGCACGAAGCAGCGATCCGCATCATCGACAAGAAAGGTCCGCTGAACAATCCGGCGGACCGCGACCACTGCATCCAGTACATGGTCGCGGTGCCGCTGATCTTCGGCCGCCTCACCGCCGCCGATTACGAAGACACGGTCGCGCAGGACCCGCGCATCGACGCATTGCGCGCGAAGACGGCCTGTGTCGAAGACCCGCAGTTCACGAAGGACTACCACGACCCGGACAAGCGTTCGATCGCGAACGCGCTGACCGTCGAGTTCAGCGACGGCACGCAGTTCGACGAAGTCGTGGTCGAATACCCGATCGGCCACAAGCGACGCCGCGACGAAGGCATCCCGCTGCTGATCGAGAAGTTCCGCACCAATCTCGCCCGCCGCTTTCCCGCGAAGCAGCAGCAGATGATTCTCGACGCATCCCTAGACCAGACACGGCTCGAAGCCATGCCGGTCAACGAATACGTCGACCTGTACGTGATTTAGTTCCATCCGGATCAGTGCAAGCAAAGCGTGTAGCAACGCGTAATTTCCGCGATTAAACGAAGGAAAACACCATGGCCCACAACCTCCATAAAACGCTCAAGGAATTCGACAGCGGTTCCGGTAAAGGCAAGTTCTACTCGCTGCCGCAACTCGGCAAGCAGCTCGGCGTGAAGATCCATCGCCTGCCGGTTTCGATCCGTATCGTGCTCGAGTCCGTGCTGCGTAACTACGACGGCAAGAAGATCGCGGAAGAGCACATCGAGCAACTCGCGAACTGGAAACCGAACGCCGCGCGTGTGGACGAGATTCCGTTCGTCGTGTCGCGCGTCGTGCTGCAGGACTTCACCGGCGTGCCGCTGCTCGCCGACATCGCCGCGATGCGCGGCGTCGCCGAGCAGGTCGGCAAGAACCCGAAGGTCATCGAGCCGCTCGTGCCGGTGGACCTCGTCGTCGACCACTCGGTCCAGATCGACCACTTCCGCCAGAAGGACGCGCTCGACCTGAACATGAAGCTGGAATTCCAGCGCAACAACGAGCGCTACCAGTTCATGAAGTGGGGCATGCAGGCGTTCGACACGTTCAAGGTCGTGCCGCCGGGCATCGGCATCGTGCACCAGGTCAACCTCGAATATCTGGCACGCGGCGTCCACAAGAAGGCCGAAGGCGCCGACACCGTCTACTACCCGGACACGCTCGTCGGCACCGACAGCCACACGACGATGATCAACGGCATCGGCGTCGTGGGCTGGGGCGTGGGCGGCATCGAAGCGGAAGCGGGCATGCTCGGCCAGCCGGTGTACTTCCTCACGCCGGACGTCGTCGGCGTCGAGCTGAAGGGCAAGCTGCGCGAAGGCTGCACGGCAACCGACCTCGTGCTGACCATCACCGAAATGCTGCGCAAGGAGAAGGTCGTCGGCAAGTTCGTCGAGTTCTTCGGCCAGGGCACGGCGTCGCTGTCGCTGCCGGACCGCGCGACGATCGGCAACATGGCGCCGGAATACGGCGCGACGATGGGCTTCTTCCCGGTCGACGACAAGACGATCGACTACTTCAAGGGCACGGGCCGCACGCAAGCGGAAATCGCCGCGTTCGAGAGCTACTTCAAGGCGCAGGAACTGTACGGCATCCCGAAGGCCGGCGACATCGACTACACGAAGACGCTGACGCTCGACCTCGCGACCGTCACGCCGTCGCTCGCCGGTCCGAAGCGTCCGCAGGACCGCATCGAGATCGGCAACGTGAAGTCGACGTTCACCGACCTGTTCTCGAAGCCGGTCGCGGAAAACGGCTTCGCGAAGAAGGCGGACGACCTGTCGGCCGAGTACACGACGACGGACAACGTGAAGCTGCACAACGGCGACGTGCTGATCGCCGCGATCACGTCGTGCACGAACACGTCGAACCCGAGCGTGCTGCTCGCCGCGGGCCTGCTCGCGAAGAAGGCCGTCGAAGCGGGTCTGACGGTGGCGCCGCACATCAAGACGTCGCTCGCCCCGGGGTCGCGCATCGTCACCGAATACCTGACCAAGACGGGCCTGCTGCCGTACCTGTCGAAGCTCGGCTTCGAACTCGCGGCCTACGGCTGCACGACCTGTATCGGCAACGCGGGCGATCTGACGCCGGCGCTGAACGATGCGATCGTGAAGAACGACGTCGTCGCGGCTGCGGTGCTGTCGGGCAACCGTAACTTCGAAGCGCGTATCCACCCGAACATCCGCGCGAACTTCCTCGCGTCGCCGCCGCTCGTCGTCGCGTACGCGATCGCCGGCAACATCACGCGCGACCTGATGACCGAGCCGGTCGGCAAGGGCAAGGGTGGCAAGGACATCTTCCTCGGCGACATCTGGCCGACGAGCGAAGAAGTCAACGCGCTGCTCAAGTTCGCGCTCGACGCCGACGCGTTCCAGAAGAACTACAGCCAGCTCACGAAGAAGGGCGACCTGTGGAGCAAGATCGAGGGCGAAGAAGGCCAGGTGTACGACTGGCCGAAGTCGACGTACATCGCGGAGCCGCCGTTCTTCGGCAAAGACTTCTCGATGTCGCCGGCCAAGTCGATCCCGCAGGTCAAGGGCGCGCGCGCGCTCGGCATCTTCGGCGACTCGGTGACGACCGACCACATCAGCCCGGCAGGCTCGATCAAGGAAGACTCGCCGGCCGGCAAGTGGCTGAAGGAAAACGGCGTGCAGAAGGCCGACTTCAACAGCTACGGCTCGCGTCGCGGCAACCATGACGTGATGATGCGCGGCACCTTCGCGAACGTGCGGATCAAGAACCTGATGATCCCGGCGAAGGCGGACGGCACGCGCGTCGAAGGCGGCCTGACGATCCACCAGCCGAGCGGCGAACAGCTGTCGATCTACGACGCCGCGATGAAGTACATCGCCGCCGACACGCCGACCATCGTGTTCGCGGGCGAAGAGTACGGCACCGGCTCGTCGCGCGACTGGGCCGCGAAGGGCACGCAGCTGCTCGGCGTGAAGGCCGTGGTCGCACGCAGCTTCGAGCGGATCCACCGTTCGAACCTCGTCGGCATGGGCGTGCTGCCGCTGCAGTTCAAGGGCGCGGACAGCATCCAGTCGCTCGGCATCACCGGCGACGAGACGTTCGACGTCGAAGGCCTCGGCGACAACTTCAAGCCGCAGCAGGAAGTGACGCTCGTGATCCGTCGCAAGGACGGCAAGGAGCAGCGCGTGCCGGTTCTGCTGCGTATCGATACGCCGATCGAAGTGGACTACTACAAGCACGGCGGGATTCTGCCGTTCGTGCTGCGCTCGCTGCTGGCGGCGTAAGTTTTTGCAGGTGCGGCGTCCGGCAACGGATGCCGCCACGTTTGGAAGCCCGGCGCGAGTCGGGCTTTTTTTTCGTTCGTCGTATCGGCTGCTTTGCGCTCAGTACGGCGCGACGGCACTCCGGCCATCGACGTCCGGCGCCGCCATCACGCGGTTGCGTCCCATTGCCTTCGCCATGTAGAGCGCCGCGTCCGCCCGTGCCATCGCGTCTTCCAGCGTGTCGGCCGGATCGATGCCGGCCACGCCCGCGCTGAGCGTGCAGCGCACCGCGCCGGCGGGCGACTCCTCGACCGCGAGCCGCAGCGCGTCGGTCAACGCTTGTGCGTCGTGCTTGGCGGTGCCGACGAACACGATCGCGAACTCTTCGCCGCCGATGCGCCCGAAAAGATCACTCGATCGCAGCCGGCCCGCCACGACCGACGCGAAATGCGCGAGCGTGCGATCGCCCACGGCGTGGCCGAAGCCGTCGTTGATCGCCTTGAAGTTGTCGATGTCGAGAATCGCAAACGATAGCGGCGCGCCGCCTGCCTGCGCGTCGGCATGCAACGCGCTCGCCTTCGTCATGAACGCGCGCCGCATCAGCGCGCCGGTCAGCTCGTCGATCGTCGCGAGCTTTTCCATCCGTCTGACGAGTTGATCGTGGGCCAGCATCGCCATGCCGATCGACATGCACGGCAACGTGATGATCGGCAGGCCGAGGAACAGGACGCTCCATGGCGACGGCTGAAAGTACGTGACCGGCGGCACGCTGCCGAACAGCGTCGCGACAGCGCGCGCGACATGGACCACCGCTCCGGCATAAGCGGCAACCGTGACGAACCGGTAGCCGTACCGCGCGCCGTCTCGCGGCGCGTGTCGCAGCGTCAGCGTGCCGACGGCGATCCGTCCGTAGGCCAGCACGCCCGATACCAGCGCGATCCTCACCTGGACGTTCGGCGCCACCCACGTCACGTAGACCAGCGCAACGAACGCGATGACCAGCGCGCCCGTCTCGTCGCGGCGCACCGCGCGTACGCCCAGAAACTCACGCGTGCCTTGAACGAGCAGCGCCACCGCGACGAACGCGATGAACGCAATGCCAACGATCGCCGCCGGGTTGGACCGATTGCCGACGAGCCACACGAGCAGCGAAGCCACCGCGAGGAGCGCATAGGCCGCGCACCAGCGGCCGACTCCGCGCACGGCGGTGCGCATCAGCGAACCGAGGATCGCGACGCTCATCAGGCAGGATACGATCAGGATCCCGAACAGGTGGAGCGGGTTAAGCATGAAGGCGCCGGACGACACGAAACGGGGAAACCGGATTGACGCGCCCCGATCCGACGAACCGCGGGCGGCACACCACGGCGAGCGACGCAAGGCCGGCGCGGCCCCGCCGGCTGAATCGACTCTCCATCCACATCCCCGGTTATTTTGTTTTCTAAGGATCGACGGGCTGCTATTGGCAGCGATTTTATCGTCTCAAAATTACAGTCGTGAGCATATAGCGGATTGCCGTGCCGAGCGAACAGGCTTTTTAATTAATTGCTGAGACCGTTTAATCGTCAGATGAATTGCCGATTTCCCGGCGCATATGAATGACGCCCCAGCCGAACCCGAGCAATCCGGCGACGACCGATCCGATCAACACGCCGAGCTTCGCGGCCGCCAGCAGATTCGGATCGTCGAACGCGAGCATCGCGATAAACACCGACATCGTGAAGCCGATACCCGCGAGCAGCGCGATCAACCCGATGCCCGGCCATGTGACCCCAGTCGGCAACCGGCACAGACCCGATTTCACCGACAGCCAGCTGGTCGCGAATACGCCGAGCGGCTTTCCGACGACGAGCGCGAGCGCCACGCCGCCCAGCACCCACGGCGTCTCGCCATGACCGAAGTCGATGCCGGCGACGCTCACGCCGGCATTCGCGAACGCGAAAATCGGCATGATCGCGTACGCCACCCACGGGTGCAGCGTCCATTGCACCCGCACGACCGGCGCCAGCAACTCGCGCTGCGCGAAGCGAAGCGCGCGCAACGGCTTCGCGAGCCGGTCGAGGTCGCCGGTTGCGCCGCCCTGCTCGCTCAGACTATTGGCGGCGCGGGAGAAGGCCACCAGCACGTGCTCGCGTCGCCGCATCGGCACGACCGGCGTCATGAAGCCCAGCACGACCCCGGCGAGCGTCGGATGTGCACCGCTGACGAAGAGCCCCGCCCAGATCACCGCACCGGGCAGCACATAGACGGGCGCAGCGCCGACGCCCAGTCGCTGCAACGCGAGCACCATAACGACGCCGATCGCGCTGATGCCGAAACCGGCGACGTGCAAGCCGGAAGAATAGAAGCACGCGATGATCAGCACGGCGATCAGGTCGTCCACCACGGCGAGCGTCAGCAGGAACACGCGGACGTTGCCCGGAATCGACTTGCCGAGCAATGCCAGCACGCCGACCGCGAACGCGACGTCGGTCGCCGTGGGAATGGCCCAGCCCCTTGCCGCGCCGGTGCCGTGATTGATCGCGAGATAGATCAGCGCGGGCGCGGCCACGCCGCCCATTGCCGCCGCGAGCGGCAGCATGGCCTGCCTCGCGTCGCTCAGCGAACCCTCGTGCATTTCCCGCCGGATCTCCATACCGACGACGAGAAAGAACACCGTCATGAGTCCGTCGTTGATCCAGAAGTGCAGCGGTCTCGCGAACGTCCATTCGCCGACGCCGAACGTCAGCGGCGTTTCCCACAGCGCGTGATACGCATGCGCATACGGCGAATTCGCCCAGACGAGCGCGACGAAAGCGGCGACGAGCAGCACGATGCCGCCCGCGGCTTCGACATGCAGAAAATGTTCGAGCGCGGTGAAGCCCTGGCGGGCGATGCGCTCGGCGCGCGATGGAGACGGTGGAGGGCGATTCTGGAGCATGGGCGAAAGACGTCCTGCGCGGCGGCCCGACCAGCGCAAAACCTGTCCCGCCGCGACATGCGGCTAACACCCAGCGGAGATTCTAGCGTGCCCGCGCGCTCGATCGACGCGCGCGCCGGCTCAGTCGATCAGATTGTTCAGCGTCGCGTATTCGATCAACGCCGCGAGCGACGACACGCCGAGCTTGTCGAGCACGCGCGTCTTGTACGTGCTGACGGTCTTGTCGCTCAGAGAAAGACGCGCGGCGATGTTCTTGTTGCTCATCCCGCGCGCGAGAAATTGCAGCACTTCGAGTTCGCGCGGCGACAGCCCGTTCAGCGCGACGTCGCGGCTGCCTTCGCAACTGTGCCGGCGGGGAAGCAGTCGTAGCCGAGCAGCACCGCCTTCGCGACGCTGCGCAGTTCCTCGATGCCCCGGTTCTTGTTCACGTAGCCGTTTGCACCGGCGATGCGGGTGTGATTCGCCATCACCTGTTCGGGCTTCGCGGTCAGCACGAGCACGCGCGTTCGCGGCGCCTTGCTGCGTATCGTGCGGATCAGCGACAGGCCGTCGAGCTTCGGCAGTTCGAGATCGAGAATCACCAGATCGGGCAGCAGCGTCTGCACGAGCCGCAGGCCTGTTTCCCCGTCCCCGCTGTCCCCCGCCAGTTCGTACTCGGCGTTGAGTACGTTCGACAGCATCTTTACTACGATCGGATGGTCGTCGATAACGACGATGCGCTTCATTGTCTGATTCATTGTCTGGCAAGGCTCGTAACCGGCGCCCCGGGCGCGAAACCTACAGGCTGGATGACAGTCCAGCGCCAATGAATAGGACTCGTCCCAAAGCGCTCGCGCTCATGATCTGGTTGCCGTCGCCGCGCTACTTGAGTCCGAAATCGACGCGTGTGGTCGCCCCCTTGTCCGAGATGCCCTTCGCGTCGAGCTTCGGCGCGACGATGAACACGCGGCTCGAATCCACCTTGCCTTCGAAGTACTGCTGGACCGCCTGCGCCCGCCGCTGCGCGAGGTCGCGCAGCGTCGCGTCGTCGACCGTCGCGTGCGCGGCGAGCGCCTCTTTCATGTCGTCGGCCGGCAGCGTCTTCGTCATGCCGATCATGTTGCGCGGCTTCTTGAAGTCGGCGTCCTTGTACGCGCGCGTCAGGTATTTCTGATATTCGCCGCTGTCGACCTTGATCGTCGACGGATCGACGCTCTCGCCTTTGCCGACCGTGTCCTTCAGCTTCTGCTGCCGCACGAGGTCGTCCACGTACGCCTCGCGCAGCGCCGGCGTGTCGACGGCCGGATCGACGCGGCCGATCAGGTCGATCTTCACCGACGGCTTGTCGGCGAGCGCCTTCGCGATCGTGTCGAGCTTCTGGTTGTCGGCGGCGGTGAGCGTGGCCGAGCCGGCCGCGAATTCGACGTAGCCGAGTTCCTCGCCGTGGCCGGCGCCGAACGCGTTCGCGAGCAGCGAGAACGGCGCGGTCACCGCCTTCTCGACGAGGTTCAGGATCGCATGCCAGACGAGGCTGCCGATGCTGAACTGCGGATCCGACAGCGAACCCGACACCGGAATGTTCACGTCGATCTGCCCCTCGCGGTTCTTCAGCAGCGAGATCGCGAGCCGCACCGGCAGCTTCGTCGCGGTGTCGTTGGCGACGTGGTCGCCGAACGTCAACTGGTCGATGAACAGATGGTTGTTAGCGGTCAACTCGCCGTTCTCGAGCTGGTAGTGCAGATCGACGTTCAGCTTGCCCTTGGTGATCGGGTAGCCGGCGTACTTCGTCGAGTACGGCGTCAGGTTGGTCAGCTCGATGCCGTGCGCGTTCGCGGTCAGATCGAGCGACGGTTTCGCGATCAGCGGATTCACGGTGCCCTTGATCGCAATCGGACCGTTGCCCGCGAGGCTCGCGGACACGTCCACCGGCGCGGGCGTCGTCGACTGCGTGCCGAACGCGCCGACCCGGCCGTGGATCTGCACGAGATCCGCCGTGTAGTTCGGCTTGATGAAATTGTCCGTGTAGTTGACGCTGCCGTTTTGCAGCACCAGTTCGCCGAAGTGCAGCCGCGTCGGCGGACCCGACGGCGACGGCGTCGACGCGACCGCTTGCGCGCCCGACGCGGCTTGAGGCGCCGACGCCGCGACCGGTGACGCCGCTGCAGCCGAAGCCGGCGCCGGTGCGACCGCCACTGCCGCCGGCGCCGACGCGCCCGCGACCACCGCCGCCGCCTCGCCCGCTGTGCCCGCTGTGCCGGTTTCAGCCCCCGCCGCATGCTCCGCCGCGCCGGGGTTCAACGGCACCGGGCCCTTGCCCGCGTTCCCCTTCTGGCTCCCGACGACATCGTTCAGATTCAGCTTGCCCTGGGCGTCGAGCAGCACGCGTCCGTAGAACCCCGCGAACGTCACACGCCGCGCGTCGACGTCGGTGCCCTTGTCGCCGTCGTAGCTCGCCTTCAGATTCGACAGTTCGAGCGCGCGCCAGCCGGCGAACGGCGCGGACGTCGTCTTGTCGAGCATCCGCACGTCGACGAGCGCCGCGTCGCCGCGATAGGTCGCCTGCAGCGCCTTGCCCTGCGTGAGCGCGAGCTCGCCCTTCGCGTTCAGCAGCGCGCTCGCGACGACCGCGTTCAGCTTGTCGCCGAAGTACGGTTCGAACGCGGCGGTATCGAGCCGGTTCGCGTCGATCTTCAGCGTCGTCTTGAGCGGCGTCGGGTTCACGTCGCCGTTGATCGCGAGCGTGCCCTTGCGATTGATCGTCGCCTTCAGATCGAGCGGCAACGGCTTGCCGAGGTCGTCGCTGATGTGCTGCACCGTCACCTGCAGCGGCGCGATGTCCACTTTCACCGGACGCGCCGTCGAACTGTCGGTGAACGCGACCGCGCTGTCCTTCAGGTTCAGTTCGTCGATCCGGTAGTGCCACGCGCTCGTCGCCGCGCTGGCTTTCGCCGGCGCGCGCGCCGGCGGCGCCTCGTGCCCGCCGCCCGCCAGTTGCGTGAGGTCGAGCGTGCCGTCCTTGCGGCGCTCGGCGCTCACATTGAGCCCCGTCGCGTCGACGGCCGCGATTTGCGCATCGTGCGTCGCGAGATCGACCTTGCCGACCCGCAC
This sequence comes from Paraburkholderia sp., assembly GCA_035492135.1. Lineage (GTDB taxonomy): Bacteria > Pseudomonadota > Gammaproteobacteria > Burkholderiales > Burkholderiaceae > Paraburkholderia. The sequence continues at coordinate 11,041 of DATJJN010000141.1, forward strand.
CTGGCCGTGCGCGAGCGCGATGGCCGGTGCGCTCGCGTCGCGCGCCGTCACCTTCAGCGATTGAAGGTCCAGCGTGCTCTGCCCGACCTGCAACGCGACCGGCGACGCGCCCCAGTTCGCACTGAGCGTCGCGTCCGCGCCGAGCTTGCCGTCGGTGATCCGCGCGGCGCTCACGCCGTCGAGATACGGCTGCAGCAGCGGCAGCGACAGCGTCTTCACCGTGAGCTTCGCGTCGGCGGTTTTCGCCGCGAGCCCGAGCGTGCCCGATGCGGCGATCGACCCGCCGTCCGACACCGCCGTCGAGAACGTGTATCGCGCGGGGGGTTTCGCGACGGTCGAGAAATTCGTCAACGTCGTCGCGACGTTCGAGAACAGCAGATCGACCGGCCGCGCGTTCGACTCGTCGTGCACGTGCACGGTGCCGTCGTTCAGCGCGAAGCGCCGGATCGACACGTCGGGCAAGGGCAACGCGGCACTGGCGCTCGCCGCGGCGGTGGATGCGCCGGCAGCCGGCGCGCTGCCCGGCGCCGGCTTCGCAAACATCTGCTCGATGCTGAGCGCGCCGGCCTTGTCGCGCGCGACGTGCACGTCCGGCCCGTCGAGCCGGATCTCGTCGAACCGGTACACACTCGCGAGCGGCTCCAGCGACGCCGCGGCGACATGCACCCCGCGCGCCGCGAAAAACGGCGCGCCGGAGCGCGCATCGGCCGTTTCGACGCCGGCGAGATCGGCGGTGCCCGACACCCGCAGCGACGGCTTGCCGCCCGCGATCAGGAACGCGAGCTTCAGATCGGTCGACAGCTTGCCGGCCTTCACGTCGACGGGCAGCTTCGTCGGCGCGTAGCTGACGAGGCGCGGCACGTCGAGCGCGTCGATGCGCAGCGCGATCTCCGATTCGCGCGACGCGGCGAACGGCTTCGCGCGGCCGTCGAGCGCGAGCGTCGTTACGCCGTCGAGGCGCGCGCGCAGCAGCGGCTGCACGAAGATGTCGGTCTTCGACGGCAGCGTCGCGATGAACGGAATGCCGAGCGACCAGCGGTCGATCACGTGCTTCTCGTGTTGCAGACGGTCGTCGAAATCGATCCGCCCGTTCTCGATGCGAATGTTCGACACGGAGAACGGCATGGATTTGCTGCCGGGCTTCGACGGCGTCGACGCGAATTTGTCGATCAGGTCGGTGAAATTGAAATGCTGCGCGTCGAGCCGCGCGATCCACACATGCGGCGAATCGAGCCGCACTTCGTTGATGATCGGCGCCAGATGAAAAAACGACGTCCACGACGGCCGCACGACGAGACGTTCGACGTCGAAAAACTCGCCGTTGCCGCCGCGCTCGCCGATCCGGACGCGATCGGCTTCGAGATTCAGCGTGTACGGATTGAGCGCGATGCGGCCGATCGCGACCGGGCGGTCCAGTTCCTTGCTCAATTGCTGCGCGGCGACGTAGCGAATCAGCGGCGGCGCGGCGAAGAAGCCGAGCAGCCCGAACACGATGAGAAAGATCAGCACGCCGATCACGATGCGTCGCGTGCGGGGCGCTTGCGCGACGGCGCGCACGGATTTCAGCGAGGAGGAGAGCGCTTCCTTGTTGATGCTTGCCATGCTCGATGTCGATGACGCGGCCAGATGCGCGCCGCGATGGTGGGATGACAGGCTGTCCGGGGACCCGCCTGCCGCCAGTATAGGCGCGGCGAATGTGAGGACACCGCAAAGACTTCGCCGCCCGCGAGAGGACGGCGACCGAAAAACGAGCCGGTTGTTGGCTGCGTGGGGCAGCGTGGGGGCTGCCCCGGTGCTGCCTGCGAACAGCGGCGCGCGTTCGCCGTGGCGAGGCGCCGGCGCCGGCGCCGGCGCCGCGGCCGGCCGCCGGTGCGGCCAGCCATCAGCCGCCAGCGCAGCCGGTCGCCCGGAGAACGTCGCCCGGCGTCGCTCCCTAGCGCCGCTCGACCGCCGGCGGCTGCCAGCTTCCGTCGGTCGCCTCGGGCTTCGGCGCGTACATCCGCAGCACCAGCTGGAAGTCGCCCTGCGGCGCCGGCACCCAGTTGCCGCCGCGCGGCCGCTCGGCCGACACCTGCACGTCGAGCGAGCCGCCCCGGCCGAAGCGTGCGCCGTTGCGGTCGCCGAATGCGACGCGCACGGGCACGTCGTCGGCAAGCGCGCCGTCCTTCGTGTACGCGGTGATCGACCAGAAGCCGCGCACCGGCGGCAACTGCTTCGCCGGAAACCGGATCACGTAGTGATTGGCGCCGTTCAGCGGATGGCCGTCGCTGTCTACGGTCACGCGCGCCTCGATTTCGTCGTCGCGCGTGCCGAGGCCCCGATGCGTGCGCGCCGCATACGCGCGCAACGCGTAGTCGGTGCCGTAGCGGCCGGCGATGTCGCCGAGCCACAGCCAGCCGTTGCCCGCCAGCAGGTTCGACGGCGGCGTCGCGACGCGGCGGCGACCGTCCTCGACGCCCGCGGCGACCGCGCGAGCGGCCGCATCGCTCGCGCCCGACGGCAACGCGGACGCGTCGCCCGGATGCACGCCGAAGTCGTCCAGCAGCTTCAGCGCGTGCGGATCGTCGGGGACGGGCGGGTTGTCTTCGAGCGCGAGCGCAAGCCGGTCGAAGAAATCGGACGGGCCGAATGCCGCCACCTTCTCGCGCGGCGCCCCCGGCTCCAGCGGATCGTCGTTCGTGCGCGCGCCGGCGGTCTCGTCATTGCGAGCGCGCTTGACCTTGCCCTTCGGCGCGTACTGGGACAGCGGCGCAATGCCGATGCCGTCCTGCAGCCGGCGGATCGTCGCCAGGTCGTTGCCGCGCGTCTCGATTCGCACGATCAGCCACACGTAACGGGTCGATACGTCGACGCGCTGTGCATGCTCGGGGAGGTCGCCCTTCCAGCCGGCCGGCACGAACGCAATCGTTTGCGCCTTCAATCCGCCGACGCGCGCCGCGTGCGTTTGTCCCGTGCTCGACCAGAGCGCGTTCGTCCACATGTCGACGGCGCGCGCGTCCATGTAGCGGCCATGCGAATCGGGTAGCGTGACGATCACCGGCTCGCTCGCGAGATCGAGCCAGCCGGTCGAACTGAGCATGTCGAGATTGGGCGCGGGCGGGTTCGCCGCGCCGACGGGCGGCAGCGCGCGCGCGTGATGCAGCGTGTTCACGGGCGCCTGGCCAGGACCTGAGCCGGTCGCGTCTTCGCGGGCGACGTCCATCAGCACGAGCGGATAGCCGAACACGTACGAGTCCGAAACTTCGTCCTTGATCCAGCCTGTGCTCTTCGCCGGCGCGGCGCCGGGCGGCGACGCGCAGCCGCCCAGCATCACCACTCCCGCGAGCGCCGCGCAAATGAAAGAAAGCGGGCGAAACTCTCGACGATTTTTTATCATTTGTAGATTGTGCAAAGCAGGCAATTCGTGGGATAACGCGGACCGGCACCCGCGCCAGGCATGCCTCCATCGTCGATGTGCATGCGCGAAAAAGCTTCGATACCGCAGGCTCGTATCGTATCGCCCGCACAGGAACATGAAAAGCTGTACTCATACAATTGTGCGTCATCCCGCGTGACCGTTGTGGGTAATACACCGCCGCCAATCGCCGCTTTTTCGTTCCGGAGTTCGCCGCTCATGTATCTGCCCGCCCATTTCGAAGAAAGCCGCCGTGACGTGATCGATGCGCTGATCGCCGCGCAACCGTTCGGTTCACTCGTTACGCATGGGCCGAACGGGCTCGATGCGAACCATCTGCCGTTCGAATTCGATCCGGCGAATGGACCGTTCGGCACGCTGCGCGCGCATGTCGCGCGCTCGAATCCGGTCTGGCGCGAAGCGGGCGAGGCGCCCGACGCGCTCGTGATCTTCCAGGGGCCCGCCGCGTACATCTCGCCGACCTGGTACCCGAGCAAGCACGAAACGCACCGGCAGGTGCCGACCTGGAACTACATCGTCGTCCACGCGCACGGCCGGATCGTCGTGCACGACGACGACGCGTTCGTGCGCGGGCTCGTCGCCCGCCTCACGCGCAAGATGGAAGCCGGCGAGCCGACGCCGTGGAAGATGGGCGACGCGCCGGCCGACTATCTGTCGCAGATGCTCGGTGCGATCGTCGGCATCGAGATCCAGGTGACGAAGCTCGCCGGCAAGTGGAAGCTCAGCCAGAACAAGACGCCCGCCGACATCCGCCACGCCGGCGAGACGCTGCTCGCGCGCGAATCGGACATGCAGCACGCGGTCGGCCGCGCGATGCTCGACGCGGCGCCGACGCCGACGCCGACGCCGACGCCGACGCCGACAAAATAAAACGCTCTTCGCGGGCCGGTGTGCGGCGGGCCTTGACCTTCCCATGCCTGGAATGTAGATACTGCGCAGCATCACGTCCTTGCCGCGCTTTGCCGCGCCCCTGCCATGAACGAACCCCTCGTCGCCGACCTCGGCGACACCACCGTCGCCGAATTCCAGATCCACGGGATGACCTGCGCCGCCTGTGCGACCCGCGTCGAAAAAGCGCTCGCGAAGGTGCCGGGCGTCGCGCGCGCGTCGGTGAATCTCGCGACCGAAAAGGCCACGGTCGAAGCCGCCAGCGGCGTCGCGCCCGAACTGCTCGAAGCGGCCGTCGCGAAGGCCGGCTATGAAGCCGTGCCGGTCGCGACGGAAACCGCGCTGCTCGCGATCGGCGGGATGACCTGCGCGTCGTGCGCGAACCGCGTCGAGAAGGCGCTGTCGCGCGTGCCGGGCGTCGCGCTCGCGTCGGTCAACCTCGCGACCGAACAGGCGACCGTCAATCTGCGCGCGCCGCTCACCGGCGATCTGATGGACCAGCTTGTCGCGGCGGTCACGAAAGCCGGCTATGACGCGAAGCCGGTCGCCGCCGACGAACCGCCCACCGATACCGGCGCCGCGGCCGCCGCCGCGCAGGACCAGACGCGACGCGAAATGCAGGCCGTGCTGATGGCCGCAGCGCTGACGGTGCCGCTCATCGTGCCGATGCTCTCGGCGCCGCTCGGCGTGCACTGGATGCTGCCCGCGTCCGTGCAGCTCGTGCTCGCGACGCTCGTGCAATTCGTGTTCGGCGCGCGCTTCTACCGCGCGGCGTGGAAGGCAGTGCGCGCGGGCGCGGGCAACATGGATCTGCTCGTCGCGCTCGGCACGTCGGCCGCGTATGGCGTCAGCGTCTACGCGATGCTCGCGCATCCGGGCGACGTCGCGCATCTGTACTTCGAGGCGGCCGCCGTCGTGATCACGCTCGTGCGCTTCGGCAAGTGGCTCGAAGCGCGCGCCAAACGCCAGACCACCGACGCAATCCGCGCGCTGAACGCGCTGCGGCCCGATCGCGCGCGCATCCGCGTGGACGGCGTCGAGCGCGACGTGCCGCTCGCGCAGGTGCGCGTCGGCACCGTCGTCGTCGTGCGGCCCGGCGAGCGGATGCCCGTCGACGGCATCGTGCTCGAAGGCCGCAGCCACGTCGACGAATCGCTGATCACCGGCGAAAGCCTGCCCGTGCCGAAGGAGCCGGATCAGCCGGTCACCGCCGGATCGATCAACGGCGAAGGGGCGATCGCGGTGCGCACGACCGCGATCGGCGCGGAAACGACGCTTGCGCGGATCATCCGGCTCGTCGAGAGCGCGCAGGCAGAGAAGGCGCCGATCCAGCGGCTCGTCGACCGCGTGAGCGCGGTGTTCGTGCCGGTGATTCTCGTCGTCGCCGCGGCGACGCTCGGCGGGTGGCTCCTCGCCGGCGCGAACGCGGAGACGGCGATCCTGAACGCGGTCGCGGTGCTCGTGATCGCGTGCCCGTGCGCGCTCGGCCTCGCGACGCCCGCCGCGATCATGGCGGGCACCGGCGCGGCCGCGCGGCAAGGCGTGCTGATCAAGGACGCCGAGGCGCTGGAAACCGCGCATGCGATCAGCGTGGTCGCGTTCGACAAGACCGGCACGCTGACGCTCGGCCAGCCGTCGCTGACCGCGTTCGAGACCGCCGACGGCGTCGCGCGCGACGAAGCGCTCGCCCTTGCCGCCGCGGTGCAGCGCCAGAGCGATCACCCGCTCGCGAAGGCCGTCGTGAAGGCGTTCGACGCGTCGCGCGCGAGCGCGCCGCTGCCGGCCGCCGCGCATGCGCGCGCGGTGCCGGGGCGCGGCGTCGAGGCGGACGTGAACGGCCAGCGGATCGCGATCGGCAGCCGCCGCTGGGTCGACGAACTGGAACTCGCGCTGCCGGCCGCGCTCGCGCTGCGCGCCGGCGAACTGGAACGCTCCGGCGATACGGTGTCCTGGCTCATCGGCACGCACGACGGCGAACAACGCGTGCTCGCGCTGCTCGCGTTCGGCGACACGGTGAAGCCGGGCGCGCGCGCGGCGATCGACCGGCTGCGGCGGATGAACATCCGCAGCGTGCTCGTGACCGGCGACAACGCCGGCAGCGCGGCGGCGGTCGGCCGCGAACTCGGGATCGACGACGTGCACGCGCAGGTGCTGCCGGACGACAAGGCGCGCACGATCCGCGATCTGCGGATGAAGACCGGCGGAATCGTCGCGATGGCGGGCGACGGCATCAACGACGCGCCCGCGCTCGCCGCCGCCGACATCGGCATCGCGATGGCGACCGGCACCGACGTCGCGATGCATGCCGCCGGCATCACGCTGATGCGCGGCGACCCGACGCTCGTACCGGCCGCGATCGACATCTCGCGACGCACGTGGCGCAAGATCCAGCAGAACCTGTTCTGGGCGTTCGTCTACAACCTGATCGGGATTCCGCTCGCCGCGTTCGGCCTGTTGAACCCGATGATCGCGGGCGCCGCGATGGCGTTTTCGAGCGTCAGCGTCGTGACGAACGCGCTGCTGCTGCGCACGTGGCGCAGCAACGACGCGTAGTACGTTCCGCGTAGTACGTTCCATTTAGCCGGCTGGATCGCTCTTCGTCCAGCCGGCCGCCGTCCTTCCTTTCCCCTCCCCGCCCCACAGTCCCTTCCGTCCGAACTTCGCTGTTTCTGTCAGCAAAATGGCCGATCGCGTCGCGAGCAACCGTTTGCCTGGCGCCTAAAGTATCCCGTCAGCTTGCCGTAATACAGCGATTCCCTCCTGCCTCCTCCGCCCACTTCGTTACGGAAACGTCCGATGAACTTTTCCTTTCTGCGCCGCATGAGCGTTGGTCTGCGTCTCGCGCTGCTGTCCTGTGTGCTCGTCGCCGCGATCGTCGCCGGCTTCACGTGGGCGTTCACGCACAGCGCCGGCATGCAGATTCGCGACCAGGTGCGCGCGCGTGTCGCCGAACGCAACCAGGCGATCGCGACGACGATCGCGCTGTTCGACAATGCGCTGAACGCCGAAGTCGATCGCACGACGACGCTGTTCGCGAGCTTCCTGCCCTCCGACTTCACGGTCGACGACACGCAGAAAATCGATATCGCCGGCGTCGCGACGCCGACCTTCAAGGCCGGCGACAAGGTGCTCAACCTCGACTTCTCGATCCCCGACCAGTTCCTCGCGAAGAGCGGCGCGATCGCGACGGTGTTCGCGCGCACCGGTGACGACTTCGTGCGCGTGACGACGTCGCTGAAGAAACAGGACGGCTCGCGCGCGATCGGCACGCTGCTCGACCGCAAGGGTCCCGCGTACGCGCCGCTGATGGCCGGCAAGACGTACACCGGGCTCGCGCCGCTGTTCGGCCGGCAGTACATCACGCAGTACCGGCCGGTGAAGGACGCGAGCGGACGCGTGATCGGGTCGCTGTTCGTCGGCGTGGACGTGACCGACCAGATGGCGGCGCTGAAGGCCAACATCGGCAAGCTGAAGATCGGGGACACCGGCTACTTCTTCGTGCTCGATGCGTCGAATGGCCCGACGCGCGGCCAGTTCATCGTGCATCCGGCCGCCGTGGGCCAGCATTACGACGACGCGAACGGCCCGTTCTCGCAGATGCTGAACGCCGGCAGCGGCGAGATCGAATACGAGTCGGCCGACGCCACGCTCGGCGAGCACACGCCGAGTCCGAAACTCGTGTCGTTCGTGACGGTGCCCGAATGGAAATGGCTCATCGGCGGCATCGCGCCGAGCGACGAAATCCTGGCCGGCCTGAACGAAACGCGTAACCGCTTCGCGCTGGGCGCCGTCGTGCTGATCCTCGCGTTCGCCGCGCTGTCGGTGTTCGCCGGGCGACGGCTCGTCAGCCGGCCGCTCGATACGGCCGCGCAGGCCGCCGGCCGGCTCGCGGCGGGCGACCTGAGCGTGCGGATCAGCCGGTCCGGCGACGCCGCCGGACAGCACGGCGCCGACAGCGAGATCGGCCGTCTCGCGCACGCGATCGACGGCATCGGCGAGGGGCTTGCGCGGATCGTCGCGCAGGTGCGACGCGCGTCCGCGCAGATGACCGAAGGGACCGCGCGCATCGCATCGGGCAGCGGCGAGATCGCGTCGCGCATCGCGACCCAGGCGAGCAGCCTCGAACAGACGGCCGCCAGCATGGAAGAGATCACGTCGACGGTTCAGCAGAACGCCGATCACGCGATGCGCGCGAACACCGTCGTGACCGGCGCGGCCGACGCGGCGCTCGACGGCGGCCGCGCGGTCGAGCGCGTGGTCGCGACGATGACCGACATCAGCCGCGCGTCGCAGAAGATCGCGGACATCACCGGCGTGATCGAGGGCATCGCGTTCCAGACCAACATCCTCGCGCTCAACGCGGCGGTCGAGGCCGCCCGCGCGGGCGAGCACGGCAAGGGCTTCGCAGTGGTCGCGTCGGAAGTGCGCGCGCTCGCGCAGCGCAGCGCGGCCGCGGTGAAGGAGATCGAAACGCTGATCGCCGAATCGACGGCGACCGTCGACGCCGGCTACCGGATCGCCGGCGAAGCGAGCACGACGATGCGCGACATCGTCGCGCGCGTCGAGGAAGTGCGCACGATCATCGGCGAGATCTCGTCGGCTTCGCGCGAGCAGTCGGGGGGCATCGAGCAGGTGAACCTGGCCGTCACGCAGATCGGCGAGGCGACGCAGCAGAACGCGCAGCTCGTCGGCGACGCGGAGCGCGCCGCCGCCACGCTGCACGAACAGGCGGCGCGGCTCACGCAGCTCGTCAGCATGTTCAAGGTCGGAAGCGACGTGTGACGCAAGGCCGGCCGCGCGCGTGACCACGGCGGTAAATCGCTTGTGGATCAGCGCGTTGGCCGGGATGCGGACAGGTTGTCCACAGTGTTGTGCACGAAAACTGTGGACAAAGCGGGCAACGAAAAAGAAACGGCGGCGGGTGTTGTGTCACCCGCCGCCGCAGCGCAAGCAAACAACGTATTACGTCCTCGACTCCAGCGCGCCCGCTCCCGCGCCGCTGCGCTCTTCCGGCTGCACGACGCCTGCCGCCTTTTCGAGCGCCGAGTTGTGATGCAGCAGCAGCGCCGCAATCGCGCCGACGAGGCCCGCCGCGGCAAGGGTCAGCAAGCCGAGGCTGAAGCTGCCGGTGCTGTCCTTGATCCAGCCCATCACGAACGGGCCGAAAAAGCCCGACAGATTGCCGAGCGAGTTGACGGCCGCGATGCCGCCCGCCGCCGCCGCGCCCGACAGGAACGCCGCCGGCAGCGTCCAGATCACCGGCAGGCAGCCGAAGATGCCAAAACCCGCAATCGACAGCGCCGCCATCTTCAGCACCGGATTCGACAGCCCGGCCGCCGCGCCGATGCCGGCCGCCGCGATGACGAGCGCAATCGCCACGTGACGCTTGCGTTCGAGCTTGCGATCCGAGCGCCGTCCCCACACGAGCATGCCGATCACGCCGACGACGTACGGCAGCGACGTGACGAAACCGGTCTGCACGTTCGAGAGTCCGAACGATTTCACGATCTGCGGCAGGAAGAAGCTGAGGCCGTAGTTCGTCGCGTTCGCGCCGAAGTAGATCAGCGCGATCACGAACACGCGCGGGTTGAACAGCGCCTCGCGCACGCTGAACGAACGCACCGCCTCGCGCTGCCGGCGCTCGCGCACGAGCCGCGCGACGAGCCACTCGCGCTCGTCGGCGGCGAGCCAGGTCGCTTGCGCGGGCTTGTCGGTCAGGTAGCCGAGCACGAAGAACGTGAGGATCAGCGCGGGCGCCGCCTCGATCAGATAGAGCCACTGCCAGCCGGCGAGGCCCACCATGCCGTCCATCTGCAGCAGCGCGCCGGAGATCGGACCGCCGATCACCGTGGACAGCGGAATCGCGGCCATGAAGTAGCCGACGACGCGCGCGCGGTACGCGGCCGGAAACCACAGCGTGAGCAGGAAGATGATGCCGGGGAAGAAGCCCGCCTCCGCGACGCCGAGCAGCACGCGAAGCGTGATGAACACGGTTGCGGGCGAAAAGCCGGTGAATTTCGCGATGTCCGGAATGAACGCCATCGCGCCGGCCAGCAGGCCCCACGTGAACATGATCCGCGCGATCCAGCGACGCGCGCCGAACCGCTCGAGCATCAGGTTCGACGGCACCTCGAAGAAGAAGTAAGCGATGAAGAAAATGCCGGCGCCGAGGCCGAACGTACTGGCCGACAGACCGAGCGCCGTATTCATCTGCAATGCTGCGAATCCGACGTTCACGCGGTCGAGATACGCGACGAAATAGCAGAGCATCAAAAACGGTACCAGACGCGCCGTCACGCGCGCCATGGTGCGTGCTTCAAGTTCCATGCTTTGTCTCCGTTCGAATCAGTTCTTTTGAAACCGGCGTTCTCCGCCGGGCACTGCCAATTCGATCTATGTAGTCACAGACTACACAATGAATCCCGGCGCGCAAAAGGATTTCTTTAGCGGCCCGAATTGATGCGACGCAGCGGCAGCACGCGCAAAAACGGCGCGTCGATTCGACGGAAAACAGGGAAACAACGAGGTCGCCGGGAAGGCCAAAAGGGCGCGCGCAGCGCGTGGCGAAGCGGGTAAACGAGATAGGGACGGATGCCGTGCGGGCCGCTTTGGCGACCTCCGCCGGCATGCCGGCGCGGCGTACTGCGGCGCAACAAAAAGCGCGCCGCAGCGGCCGTCAATTGGTGTTACCGGTACCCTCTTCCGGGGCGTCCGGGGTCGGCGTCGGCGCGATTGCCGGCTCCTGCGGCGGGAACGGCGATTCGGCCGGCTCGCTCGTCGGGGCCGGACCGAGGATCGGCGGCTCGCCGAGCGGACGCGCCGGCACGACCGGCGCGGACGCGGCTTCGGCCGGCGATGCGCCGCCTGGCGACGCCGCAGCCGGCGCGCTCGCGGCCGGCGTCGGCGGCGGAGCGAGTTCCGACGCCGGGCGCGCCGGCGCCGAAGTCGGCGGCGCGCGCCGCACCGGCGCGGGCGCCGTCTTGACCGCCTGCTCGCGCGGCCCGAACAGCACGCCGATCCACGCGCGCAGCTTGTCGCGGAACACGTCGAACCAGCCCGGCGCGACCTCGGTCGCGAACCGCGCATGCGGATCGACGAGCTTCGAGCGCAACGCGCGCTGGAAAAAGTCGCCGACGATCGGCAGTGCGCTGCGCGCGCCCTGACCCCAGTAGTCGCTGCCGAGCGTCATCCGGCCGTCGTCGAAGCCGACCCACGCGCCGGCGACGAGCTGCGGGCTCATCAGGATGAACCAGCCGTCGGTGTTGTCCTGCGTCGTGCCGGTCTTGCCGGCGACGTCCGCGCGAATCCCGAAGCGCGTGCGGATCGCCGAGCCCGTGCCGCGATTCACGACGTCGCGCATCGTGTCGAGCAGCGTGCGATCGGCGGCGACCGGCAGCGCGCGCTCGGGCGTCGCCGGCGCGAATTCGGCGAGCACGTTGCCGTTGCTGTCCTCGATGCGCGTGACCATGCGCGGCTCCAGGTACTCGCCGTCGTTCGCGATCGTGCTGTAGCCGGACACCATCTCCTTCAGCGTGACCGGGCTCGTGCCGAGCGCGAGCGACGGCACCGCGTCGAGCTGGCTGTCGCGCACGCCCATCGCGCGCGCGGTCCGCACGACGCGGTCCGGCCCGACCTCCATCATCAGTTGCGCGGTGATCCGGTTGCGCGAATACGCGAGCGCGTCGCGCAGCGTCATCGGCTTGCCGCTCGGCGGCACGTCGTCGTTCGGCTGCCACACCTCGCCGCCCGCGAGCGGAATCTGCACCGGCTGGTCGATGAACGTGTCGGTCGGCTTCGCGCCCTGTGCGTACGCGGTTCCGTACACGAATGCCTTGAACGTCGAGCCCGGCTGACGCCGCGACTGCTGCACGTGATCGAACGGCTCGCTCGCGAAGTCGCGGCTGCCGACCCACGCCTTGATCTGTCCGTTGCGCGGATCGATCGCGAGGAAGCCCGCCTCGATGTCGGTCTTATTCTTGCACACCGCGCGTACGAACGCGTGATCGGCGAACAGATGCGCGAGCGCGTCGCTGTCCGACTGGCCGCCGCCGCGCGCCGTGCGGTACTCGGGCGTCTCGCGCACGAACGTGCGCAGCAGGTCGTTGCTGGCGGTGCAGCCGCCGTGCGCGTTCCACGCGCCGTTCGCGACCGGCTGCAGCTGGTTCGCGTGCTGCGTGAGCGCGGCGGTCGCCATCGACTGCAGCCGCGAGTCGATCGTGGTCCGAACGATCAGGCCGTCCGAGTAGATGTTGTAGTCGTTGCGGTCGGCCCACGCGATCAGCCACTTGCGCAGTTGCTGCGCGAAGTGCGGCGCGGGGCCGGGCGGCTCGGTCTGACGCTCGAAGTCCACGCGCAGCGGCTTGCGGCTCAACCGCTCGTAGTCCGCCTGCGACAGCTTCCCGTACTTCACCATCTGCGCGAGCACGGTATTGCGCCGCTGCAATGCGCGCTCCGGATTCAGGATCGGGTTGTAGTAGCTGTTGCCCTTCAGCATGCCGGTCAGCGTCGCGGCCTGCAGGATGTCGAGTTCGTCGGCGGAGCGATCGAAGTACGTGCGCGCCGCCATCTCGATCCCGTACGCGTTGTACAGGAACGGCACGGTGTTCAGGTACGTCTCCAGGATCTGCTGCTTGCTGTAGACCGCCTCGATCTTGAATGCGGTGATCGCTTCCTTCAGCTTGCGCGTGAGCGTCGGCGCGCGGCCGATTTCATCCGGATACAGATTGCGCGCGAGCTGCTGCGTGATCGTCGAGCCGCCCTGACGGTCGCCGGAAAACGTGCGCAATGCGGCGCCCGCGGTGCGCCGCCAGTCGATCCCGTGATGCTCGTAGAAGCGATGGTCCTCGGTCGAGATCAGCGCGTCGACCATGTGCGGCGAGATCTGCGCAAGCGGCACCCACTCGCGGTTCGACGGCTTGAACTCGGCGAGCAGCTTGCCGTCGGCGGACAGGATCTGCGCCGGACGATCGACCCGTGCCTTGCGGATGTCGCCGATGCCCGGCGTGAACGGAATCAGCGCGATCACGTACAGCACGAAAAGCGTCGGCACGGCAGCGACGGCGATCAGCACGCCGCGCCGCGTCGGATGCCGCAGACGGCGCAGCACCGCCGAAAACAGCATGCCGAGCGCCGCGACCAGCGCGTAGAAGAGGAGTTTGAGCCACCCGGCAGGCGCCGCGGCGGCAGAAGCAAGGCGGGCGAACCATCGGGAACCGAGGTCGCGAATCGACGGCAAATGACGCTTCACGCAGGCAGGAATCGGCTGGAAAAGCGTGCATCGTATCAAAATTCGCCGCGTTCTCCGGCGATGCGCCGGTTCGGAAGCGCGCCCGCGCGTCAGCCGCGAGGGAGCTGCGCGTCGCTGTCGTCCTTCAGCGCGACGCCGGTCAGCTTCAGGCGTTGCGCCTGCGTCAGCAGGTAATGCAGCTTGTGCGCGGCCGCCGCGTAGCCGAGGCCTTCGGGACGCACGTTCGAGATGCAGTTGCGCTCCGCGTCGCGGCGGCCGACTTTCGGCGCACGCGTCAAATAGACCCCGAGGCTGTCCGGCGAACTGAGCCCCGGCCGCTCGCCGATCAGCATCGCGACGAACGTCGCGCGAAGCAGCTCGCCGATTTCGTCGCCGAGCGCGACGCGCGACTGCCGCGCGACGACCACCTGGCCAATGCGCCAATCCGCAAGTCGCGCGACCGTTTCGACCAGCAGCGGGATCGCATGGCGCGACGCGGCGAGCGCCGACAGGCCGTCCGCGATCACGAACACGATGTCCGGCGCGTCGGGCGATGCGTCGCGCGCCGCTTTCAACATCGCGCGGCTGTCGGCGGACAACTGCCGGCCCAGATCGGGCCGCCGCAGATACTGCTCGCGGTCCGCCGCCGCGCTGTGCACGTCGAGCGACGCCAGCCCGCGCGCGCGCAACGCGTCGTGCAGCGCGGCGGCGTCGAGCGGCTGATGCACGGCGTCGCGCGCCTGCGCGTGCGCGAGTTCGAACGCGAGCAGCGGCGCGGTCGGCAAGCCGTTGCCGGCGCGCCCGAGCGCAATGCGCGCGGACGTGAACCGCCGCAACGCGTCCCACGGATTTTTTTCGACGGAGTCGCTCATTCGGACGTCATCCATTTGCGCGTGCCTTCGAGCAGCGGCTGGTCCGTCGATGCGGACAACAGCGCGCCACGCGAATCGGCGATCCGCATGGCTTCGAGCCACGCCTCGAATTCGGGCGCGCGCCGCAGGCCGAGCACATCGCGCAGATACAGCGCGTCGTGAAACGACGTGCTCTGGTAATTCAGCATCACGTCGTCCGCGCCGGGCACGCCCATGATGAAGTTGATGCCCGCGACGCCGAGCAGCGTCAGCAGGTTGTCCATGTCGTCCTGGTCCGCCTCCGCATGGTTCGTGTAGCAGACGTCGCAGCCCATCGGCACGCCGAGCAGCTTGCCGCAGAAGTGGTCTTCGAGGCCCGCGCGGATGATCTGCTTGCCGTCGTACAGATACTCCGGTCCGATGAAGCCGACGACGGTGTTCGTCAGCAGCGGCTCGAACGCGCGCGCGACCGCATACGCGCGCGCCTCGCAGGTCTGCTGGTCGACGCCGTGATGCGCGTTCGCGGACAGCGCGCTGCCCTGCCCGGTCTCGAAGTACATCACGTTGTCGCCGACGGTGCCGCGCTTGAGCGACAGCGCCGCTTCGCGCGCCTCCTTGAGCAGCGCGAGCGAAATGCCGAAGCTCGCATTCGCCTGCTCGCTGCCCGCAATCGACTGGAACACCAGATCGACCGGCGCGCCGCGCTCGATCGCCGCGATCGTGTTCGTGACGTGCGTGAGCACGCACGATTGCGTCGGCACGCGATAGCGTTCGCGGAACTCGTCGACCATCGCGAGCAGCGTCGTGATCGCCGCGAGACTGTCGCTCGCCGGATTGATGCCGATGACCGCATCGCCGCAGCCGTACATCAGGCCGTCGAGCATCGACGCGGCGATGCCCTTCGCGTCGTCGGTCGGATGGTTCGGCTGAAGACGCACCGACAGCCGGCCCGGCAAGCCGATCGTGTTGCGAAAGCGCGTGATCACCGGGCGCTTTCTCGCGACCGCGATCAGGTCCTGGTTGCGCATCAGCTTCGACACGGCCGCGACCATCTCCGGCGTGAGGCCGGGACCGATGCGCGCGAGCGCGTCGCTGTCGGCCGCGCTCGACAGCAGCCAGTCGCGGAAGTCGCCGACGCTCAAATGCGCGATGTCCGCGAACGCCTCGGGCGAATGCGAATCGACGATCAGCCGCGTGACCTCGTCGCTTTCGTATGGAATCAGCGCTTCGTTCAGGAACGCGCGCAGCGGCACCTGCGCGAGCGCCATCTTCGCGGCAACGCGCTCCTCCTCGCTGTGCGCCGCGATGCCGGCCAGCTGATCGCCCGAGCGCTGCGGACTCGCCTTCGCGAGCAGCGTCTTCAGATCGGCGAACCGGTACGTGCGGTTCGCGACGGTTTCGGTGTAGCGCATGGCGGTTGCTCCCGTGGACCGGACCGGTGCAGGCAGGCTGGCCGGCCGGCGATGAGCGTCACGATAGCGCCGATCGCCGGCCGGCGTGATCGCGCGTCGCGGCGGCCCGCTTCCCGTTTCGTGTTTCCCGCTTCGTGTCGGCGCGACGACACCTTTATGCCGCGTCCGGTAACAGACCTCTCCACGCCGGGCCGCTTTTCTGCGGACGTCCGATTCTTGCACTCCATCCGCAGTTTGATTCACTGCAAAAAAAATCGACAAGGAGTGTTTGAAGTGAACTACAAGATCTCGCTCGCCGCGACAGCCGTGGCGGCGACGTGAGCTTCGACAACTACGAAGTGAACGGCCGTTACGCGCTACGCCGCGCGCGAACCTCGGCATCGCGTACACGTACACCGACGGACACGTCCACCGGACGTCGACGTTCGGCGCCGATCCGAAGTGGCACTCGGTCGATCTGCAGGCGGTGTACAAGCTGTCGAAGCGCACCGATCTGTACGCGGAGGCGATGGTTCAGCATGCCTCCGGACACATCTACGTCGCGTTCATCAACACCGCGGGCGGCGCGTCGTCGACGGCGAATCAGGTCGTCGCGACGACGGGCCTGCGCGCGCGCTTCTGATCGATGCGTTTGTCGCGGCCTACGCCTTCGGCCGGATCATCTGGAATTTCTCGCCGATCTGCGCATAGTCCGCGACGTAGCCCGCGCGCATGACCGGCTGGGCGGCCTGCGTGTCGAACAGGCCGTCCTTCAGGTACGCGTTCCGGATGTGCACGCCGACCACCTGGCCGAGCGCGAGCCAGTTGTTCATCGGCTCGCCGTCGATCGTGTGCAGCCGGACGACCTGCAGCAGCCGGCATTCGAGCGCGGCCGGCGACTCGGCGACGTGCGGCACCGACACGTTGCGCCCCGCAGCCGGCGTGAGGCCGGCGAGCGCGAACTCGTCGACGCCGTGCGCGACGGGCGCGGACGTGCGGTTCATCTGCTCCGCGAGCGCGCGCGACGTGAAGTTCCACACGAATTCACCGGTCGCCTCGATGTTGGCGATGCTGTCCTTGCGGCCTTCGCTGCAGAAACCGATGATCGGCGGGGACGACCCGAACGCGCCGAAGAAACTGTACGGCGCGAGATTCAGCGCGCCGTTCGCGGCGCGCGTCGAGATCCAGCCGATCAGGCGGGGCGCGACGATCGCCTTGAACGGATCGTGCGGCAGGCCGTGACCGGTTGACGGGTCGTAAAAGTAGGTATTGTCTGTGTCGCTCATCGGGGCATGGAGAAAAGCGGTGGTGGTGGAATCAGGCGAACGTGGACGGGGCGCGGTTATCCCCAGGAAACGTGGAGAAGGCTGTGGGTAAGTCTCGCATAGCCCCGTCAACGCGTTGAAGGATAAGCGTTTTCGCTGCGGGCTGTCGGAGCGTGCAATGGGGCTCGGGCGGGGTGACGGGCCGTCGCGGTTGTCCACAGAATGTGTTGAGAGCGATGTGGACAAGCTGGGCATAGCTGCAGCAAACCGCTGATTCGCAACGGTTTTGGCCCTCGTGACGCGGCTTGGGCAGCGCTCGCGTGCGGCAGGCCGTAAACGCAAAAAGCCGGTCCCGTGGAAGGACCGGCTTTTTCAGCCAGGCTGGCGGAATACCCGCCCGAATCGCCCGATCAGTCGCGCGGCAGGCCGAACGGCATGTAACGCGAACGGCGAATGCGCTCGGCTTCGCGGTGGCGCGCGGCGTACGAATATTCGGCGTCCATCGGCAGGAACGGCGAGGCGAAGTGGTCGCTCACCTTGTGCAGCAGTGCGAGGATAAAGCTCATGACGACTCCCGTTGGTTAGTGCAATCAGCGTGCTTAAGGGTTTTCCCTAACGGAAGTGATTATAGGGTTTTCCCTAGGAGAATGCTAGTGCATCGCAGCAGAAATCGTCCAAGCCCTACACGCGTTGTGTCAGAGCAACACACGCGGGCTGTCAGCGGGAACGGATGAGCCTGTCAGTGCGCCGGGGAATGGACACGGCGAGCGCGCGAAGGGTGCCGCGACGCCGGCGCGGGCGAGGCCGGACGCTCGGCCGCGGTGCCGGCGCCCGGGACAGCCGGCGCGGGTGCGGGGACCGGCGCGGCAACGCGCGCCAGCATCCCGGCGAGCGCGGCCTGCTGCGTCTGCAGCATCTGCTCGGTGCGCTGCTGCTGCGCGGCGGTGTCGCGTGCGAGACGCGACAGCAGCAGCGTCTGCGTGACGCCGACGCCCACCGTCACCGCCAGCGCACCCGCGACGATCGCCACCATCCACTTCATGCGCCGCGTCAGCTCCGCCGCCGCGCGCCGCTGGTCGGCGATCACGCCGTAGAGTGCGTCGACGGTGTCCGCGAACGCCGTCGCGCGAGCCCGATCCAGTTCCGGCGACGCAACCGGCGAGCGCGCGGTGCGCGACGGCGACGGCGCGAACGACTCGGCGCGGGCGGCCGCCGCGAAAGCGGCGTCTGCGCTTGCTGCCGGCGTGTCGGAGCGGAGCGGCGGTTGGGCATCGGCCGCGTTGCCCGCTTTCGGTCTTCCGTCGCGATGAGTGAAGGGCGTGGCCGCCGCCTTCGGGCCGCCCGTAACCGACGCGCGCGCCGCACGCGCCTGCGCGGCCGCGCGGCCGGGCGACAACGGCGCGTCGATGGACGGTGCTGCGCGCTCCGGATGGGGCGTGGAGGCGCCTGCCGCCTCTGGTGCACGTTCGTCGCTTTCCAGGCCGGTGGGGCTGATCGCCGGCATCGCGGCCGCGGTGCCCGCCGCGACGGCGTCGCGAAGAGGCAACGCGCCGCCCGCATGCGGTGCGTCATCCCTGGCGCGCTGTTCGGCGCTCTGCGCCGTGTCCAAGACCCCGCCGGCAGCGCCGGTTCTTGGCGGGGCGCTGCCAGCAGCCACCACGTTGGCGTTGGCCTCCGCCTCCGCAGCCCGATCCGCCGCGACAGCGCCCCTCGTCGCCACGCTGCCGTTATCGGCCTGCGCTTCGTCGGCAACGGTCGCGGCACTCATCGCCGCATCGTCCGATTCAGGCTCCCGCGCCGCCGCGGTCTCGATCTGCGTAACCGTGGCCGAAGCGTCGGAAGCCTCACCCGCCGTGCCCTTCGACCGCGCCGCTCGCCGCGGCGTCATCGAAGCAGCCCCCGCCGACGCATTCGCGCCATGCGCCGCCTCGACCGCCGCCCGCACGACCGCGGGCAACTCGAAGCCGGACAGCGTGCCTTGCCGCACGTCGATCGTCATCGACTCGACGAGCGCGCGCGTCGGATCGTCGGGGAACAGGTCGAGCGTGCTGTCGTCGCGCGGCACGTCGGCGAGCTGCGCGAGACGCTGCGCGGACTGCACCGCGCGCGCGAGCTTGTTTTCGGTCTCGGTGGAAACGGAAGAAGCGGACGACGCGCGTCGCGTCGACGACGCCCCGCGCGTCACGCGCGGACGACGAGGTGCTGCGGAATCTGCGGGATCTGCCATGAGGAAAACGAAGCGAGGTCGTGCGACGGCGGCCATCACGCTGCCGCGCGAAGCTGGATGCGTTTTTTTGGGGACCGCATTGTCTCACGGCCGCGCCGGATCGGATGCGCGTTTTTAGCACGGACTCGCGCGGACTGGCTCCCCGCGCCGTCCGCCCGTCGTCAACCAAGGCGACCGTTCTCGCGGAACTCCCGCACGCCCGGCAGCGCGCGCAGCACCGCGCAGATCGCGTCGTATTCCGCCTGCGACACGCGGCTCAGCGCGATCATCACTTCGTCGAGGTTTTCGCCGTCGTCGCTCAGCTGCACCACGAACTGCTTCACGCGCGGGCTCGACGTGCCGAGCGCGTCGTGCAGCGAATGGAACGTCAGCGTGCCGCGCTCGACGATCAGCGTGAGCTGGCGCCGCTGCTTCGCGGAGATGAAGCGCCGCTCGAGCGGCTTCACGCCCGCGAGGATGATCAGGATGATGACGGTCGCCGCAATCGATGCCGTGTACAGCCCGCCGCCGACCGCCAGTCCGATGGCCGCGACGGACCACAGGCTGGCTGCGGTCGTGAGTCCGCGCACGATCTCGCCGCGCAGCAGGATCGAACCCGCGCCGAGAAAGCCGATCCCCGACACCACCTGCGCGGCGACCCGCGACGGATCGAGCACGACGTGCTCGCCCGCCAGCGCGCCCGCGAAGCCGAACTGGGACACGATCATCAGCAGCGCCGAGCCGACGCACACCAGCATGTGCGTGCGCAGCCCGGCCGCCCACGACAGCCGCTCGCGCTCGAAGCCGATCACGCTGCCGAGCGCCGCGGCCAGCACCAGCCGCAACACGAGTTCAAGATTACCGAGCATCGTTTTTTTTCTCTCCGATATCGCTGCGATCGGCCCCGCCGGGTCGACCGCCGACCCGCCAGTCCGGCCGCGACGCGTGCCGTACAATCGCGGGCATCGCTCGTCGCCCACGCCCCACCCATGAACGCAATCGACAGCGCAGCCGGCCTGCGCGACCACTTCGACCGCATCGTACTGCCGCTCTGGCGCGGCCCCGGCTTCGACGCCGTGCGGCGTCTGCCGTACGAGGCATTCGATCCCGCCGCCCGCCAGCCGCTGCCGGTCGCGCGGTTTCGCGCGATGGCCTGCGCGCGGCAGCTATTCGTATTCTCGCAGGCCGGCGACGCCGCGCACGCACACACGCTGTTCGAATCGCTCGTGCGCGACTTCGAGGACCGCGAAAGCGGCGGCTGGTTCTACAGCGTCGATGCCGCGCGCGCGCCGCTCGATACGACGAAGGACCTCTATACGCACGCGTTCGTCGTGTTCGCGTGCGCCGCGTTCGGCGAGCGCTTCGGCGTGCGCGACGCGCTCGATGTCGCGAATCGCACGTCGGCGCTGATCGTCGATCGGTTCGCGGCGCACGACGGTCTCTTCCACGCGTCGCTCGACGCGGGCTTCGGGCACGTGACCGGCACGCCGCTGCAAAATCCGCTGATGCATCTGACCGAAGCGTGGCTCGCCGCGCGCGACGCAACCGGCGACGCCGCGTACGATACCGCGCTCACGCGACTCGTCGAAGCCGTCGCGCGCACGTTCCTGCACGCGCCGACCGGCTGCATCGCGGAACTGCCCGTCGGCGACGCGAACAACCGGCTGGAGCCCGGCCATCAGTTCGAATGGTTCTATCTGGCGAATCGGGCGGCCGGCCGGCTCGGCGCGTCGGGCCTCGACGCGCATCTCGCCCGCGCCTTTTCGTTCGCCGTGGAGCAAGGGGTGGACCCGGCGAGTGGCGGCGTCTGCGCGGCCCTCGACGAGCAAGGCCAGGTGATCGACCCGACGCAGCGGATCTGGGCGCAGACCGAATATCTGCGCGCGATCGCCACGCACGGCGACGCGTCGGTGCGCGCAACGCTGTCCTCGCAGATCGCCCGCTTCGCGGCGCGCTTTCTGACGCCCGACGGCTGGGTCGAATGCCGCAGCGCGACGGGCGACATCGCCCGCGCGGACATGCCTTCGACCACGCCGTATCACCTGCTGACCGCATACCGGGCACTGCCGGCGTGAAGCGGCGCGGCGGCCCTCGATGTGCCAATCGAGCGCCGCCTGAGCGCCACCTGAGCGCCACCCACCCGACGCGTGCCGTGCGATTTACCTTGACGCCGCCGCAACCCGCTTTCTAGAGTGGTCAGGAGACGATGCGGGCACGGTCCCGAGGAATCCGGCCATGACAGACCTGGTGGATCGCGCGCGCGGCGCGCTGCACGCACAGCCGTTCAGCGTGCTGCTCGGCACCGAGTTGATGCACGCGGGCATGAACGAACTGGCGCTGTGCCTGCCGGTGCGCGACGAACTCAAGCAGCAGCACGGCTTCGTGCACGGCGGCGTGATCAGCTACCTCGCGGACAACGCGCTCACTTTCGCGGGTGCGCTCGCACTCGGGCCGCGCGTCGTGACGAGCGAATACAAGATCAACTATCTGCGGCCGGCGCTCGGCGGCACCCTGGTCGCGCGTGCGAAGGTGCTGCACGCGGGACGCCAGCAGGCAACCTGCCAATGCAGCGTGTACGTGATGGAAGACGGCGACGAACGGCTCATCGCGATCGCGCAGGGCACCATCGTGCGAATGTCCGATCTCGACGAACAACGCTTTGCTTCGGCTCGCACCGATTGAGCGGCGCGCCGGCGGTCTCCTTGCCCTCCGTGGTGTCCTCGTTGATGACGTGGGATTGAACCCGTAACGTAAGGGGGTCGACGATCAGCACGAGGAATGGCGATGAACGCTCCGACCACCACACCGATCTGCACTCCGATGCAAACCGACGTATTGATCGTCGGCGCGGGGCCGGTGGGCCTCTTTGCGGCGTTCGAAGCCGGCGTGATCGGGTTGTCGTGTCATATCGTCGATGGCGCGGAGCGCATCGGCGGCCAGTGCATCGAGCTGTATCCGGACAAACCGATCTACGACATTCCGGCGATCGTGTCGTGCACGGCGCGCGAACTCGTCGACCGGCTGCTCGAACAGTGCCGTCCGTTCGACGTGCCGATCCATCTCGGCCAGCGCATCGAAACGCTCGAACGCAACGAGAACGGACGCTGGAGCGCCCGCACCGCAGAGGGCCTGCAATTCGAAGCGGCATCCATTCTGATCGCGGCCGGCAACGGCGCGTTCGTTCCGCAGCGGCTGGCCGTGGAAGGCGCGGACGCGCTCGAAGAGCGTCACGTGCACTACAGCGTGCCGAACATGAACGACTTCGCGGACAAGCGGATCGTCGTCGCGGGCGGCGGCGACTCCGCGCTCGACTGGGCGCTCGCGCTGCGTCCGGTCGTGCGGCGCCTGACGCTCGTCCACCGCCGCAATGCGTTCGCCGCGGCGGATTCCACGGCCGCGCGCGTGCGGCAGGCAATCGAAGCGGGCGAGATGGACTTCGTCGTCGGCACGATCAGCGCGCTGAACGCGCGAGCAGGCGCGCTCGAATCGATCGACGTGCTGCAGACCGGCGGATCGACGCGCATCGAAGCCGAGCATCTGATCGTGCTGTACGGCCTCGTCGCGAATCTCGGTCCGATTGCGGAGTGGGGCCTCGACGTGCAGGCCGGACGCATCGCCGTCGACACGTCGTACTACGAGAGTTCCCTGCCCGGCATTTTCGCGGCCGGCGACATCGCCGGGTATCCGAACAAGCAGCGGCTGATTCTGTCGGGATTTCACGAGGCGTCGCTCGCGCTGCGCAAGGCGTACGGTTACGCGTTTCCGGACAAGAAGCGCATTCACGTGCATTCGAGCTACGACGCGAAGCTCGCGGAACGGATCGCCGCGAGCCACGTCTGAGCGTGCGGGACGCGTGCGTCGGCTAACGG
The DNA here is from genome assembly GCA_035492135.1 of Paraburkholderia sp. Lineage (GTDB taxonomy): Bacteria > Pseudomonadota > Gammaproteobacteria > Burkholderiales > Burkholderiaceae > Paraburkholderia. The sequence goes on from DATJJN010000141.1 coordinate 34,152, forward strand.
CGACGCATGGCCGGATGCGACAAGGGCCGGTCGCCTCGCGATGCGCGAGACGACCGGCCCTTCTTCCTGAGACGCTCGCGAAACAGCAGCGACGCTTATTCGGCCGCGCGCGTTTTCTGCTGCTGCTCGCCGAGGCCCTGAATGCCGAGGCGCACCGTCTGCCCCGGCTTCAGGAACACCGGGGACGGCTTCACGCCCATGCCGACGCCCGGCGGCGTGCCCGTCGAGATCACGTCGCCCGGTTGCAGGCTCATGCATTGCGACAGATACGACACGAGCTTCGCGACCGTGAAGATCATCGTGCGCGTGTTGCCGTTCTGGTAGCGATGGCCGTCCACTTCGAGCCACAGGTCGAGGTTCTGCGGATCGGGCACTTCGTCGCGCGTGACGAGCCACGGGCCGGTCGGGCCGAACGTGTCGAAGCCCTTGCCCTTGTCCCACTGACCGCCGCGCTCGATCTGCCATTCGCGCTCGGACACGTCGTTCACGACGCAGTAACCGGCGACGTGATCGAGCGCGTCGGCTTCGCTGACGTTCTTCGTGACCTTGCCGATCACGACGCCCAGTTCGACTTCCCAGTCGGTCTTCTTCGAACCGCGCGGAATCTCGATGTCGTCGTTCGGGCCGACGATCGCGCTCGTCCACTTGTTGAACACGACCGGCTCGCCCGGCACCGGCATGCCCGATTCGGCCGCGTGATCCGCGTAGTTCAGCCCGATGCAGACCATCTTGCCGACCTGGCCGACGCACGCGCCGATGCGCGGATTGCCTTCGACGAGCGGCAGCGACTTCGGATCGATCGCGCGCAGCTTCGCGAGGCCCGCGTCGGACAGCGCGTCGCCGGCGATGTCGGCCACCTTGCCTTCGAGCGAGCGGATGCGGCCGTCCGCATCGACGAGGCCCGGTTTCTCCTGGCCTTGCGGCCCAAAGCGAAGCAATTTCATGTCGTTCTTTCCTGAGGGGTACGGATTCGGTTGTACGTGAGGTGGTTATGTCGGCGTGGCTTCAATTCACCCAGCCGCCGTCGATCACATGCGCCTGGCCGGTCGTGAACGACGACTCGTCGGACGCGAGATACAGCGCGAGCGCCGCGATTTCCCGCGCTTCGCCGATGCGACCCATCGGCTGGCGCGCGATGAACGCCGCGCGCGCCGCGTCGACGCTCGTGCCCTGCGCGCGGGCCTGCTCCGCGATGCGCGCTTCCAGCGAAGGCGACGCGACCGTGCCGGGGCAGATCGCGTTGCAGCGGATGCCGCGCGTCACGAAATCGGCCGCGACCGACTTCGTCAACCCTATCACAGCCGCCTTCGATGCGCCGTAAACGAAGCGGTTCGGCACGCCCTTCACGCTCGACGCCGCCGACGACATGTTGATGATCGACCCCGCGCCCTTTTCGAGCATGCCGGGCAGGAACGCGCGGATCGTGCGGTACATCGCCTTCGCGTTCAGATCGAATGCGAAGTCCCAGTCGTCGTCGGTCGCTTCGAGGATCGAGCCGGCGTGCACGAAGCCCGCGCAGTTGAACAGCACGTCGATCGGGCCGAGTTCGCGCGCGAGCGCATCGATTGCCGCGCGATCGCGCACGTCGAGCGGGCGCGCGTCGACGGGCAGACCGGCGAGGCCGTCCGTGCGGATGTCGGTCGCGATCACGCGCGCGCCTTCGCTTGCGAACAATTCCGCGGTCGCTCGGCCGATGCCCTGTCCCGCCGCCGTAATCAAGGCCGTTTTGCCGGCCAGCCGTTGTCCCGTCTTTGCCATCGAACACTCCACGATTGGATGCACGGCAGACTCACGCGCCGCCGTCATCGGTTGATCGAATCCCGCTATGCGTGTCGCGTCACAGCCGGTAGAACGCGTTCGCGTTCCCGCCGAAAATCGCGGCGCGTTCGAGGTCGGAGAGTCCCGCGAACAAGCGGTGCGCGCACGCGTGCCACGCTTCGTAAGCGCCGTTCAGGTTCAGCACGGGCCAGTCGCTGCCCCACAGCAGCCGGTGCGCGCCGAACGACGCGAGCAGATGCTCGACCCACGGACGCAACGTGTCGTCGCGCCAGCCCGGCTGCGCCTCCGTCGCGAGACCCGACACCTTGCAGCACACCTGCGGATAATGCGCGAGCCGCCCGATCGCGCTCGCCCAGGCCTTCCAGCCGGCATTGCCGTCGCGAATCGGCGGCTTCGCGCCGTGGTCGATCACGACGCGCAGCGCCGGATGCCGCTTCAGAAACGTTTCGAGCGCCGCCGCATGACGCGTGAAGATCAGCGCATCGAACGCGAGGTCGTGCGCGATCAGCGCGTCGATCGCTCGCGCGGTCGGCGCGGTCGCGATCCAGTCGTCGTCGGGCAGGTCCTGCAGCATCGGGCGCACGCCCTTCAGCTTCGGCTCGCGCGCGAGTTCCGCGATCAGCGTCGGCGCGGACGGGTCGTCGAGCGGCACCCAGCCCACCACGCCCGCAATCGACGAATCCGCGCTCGCGAGTTTCAGCAGATAGCGCGTTTCGTCGACGGTCTGCGCGGCCTGCACGACGACCGTGCGCGTGACGCCGGTGCGCGCGCGCAGCGGCGCGAGGTCGGCGGGCCCGAACGGCCGGTACAGCGCCGCGAGCGACGGCGTGAGCCAGCCGTAATCGCCGCGCGCCGGGTCCCAGTAGTGCTGGTGCGCGTCGATCTGCAGCGCGGGCAGCCGTGAGCGGGGCGTGGTCATGTCGGCTGCGCGCTCACGCCGGCGGCAGCGGCGCGCGCGCGTCGAGCAATCCGTCGTCGCGCAGCGCGGTCCACAGCGCGGGCGGCACCGGCCGCTCGAACGACGCGACGTTCTCCTGCAACTCCGCGACGCTGCGCGCGCCGTTCAGCACCGTCGCGACGGCCGGATGCGCGTACGGAAACTGCAGCGCCGCCGCCGCGAGCGGCACACCGTGCGCGCGACACACGGCTTCGAGCCGCGCGACGCGCTCGATCACCTCGGGCGGCGCCGCGCCGTAGTTGAACTTCAGATCGCCTTCGACGCCATGCGCAAGAATCCCCGAATTGAACGCGCCGCCGACCAGAATGCTGACGCCGCGCTCGACGCACTTCGGCAGCAGATCGTCGAGCGGCGCCTGTTCGAGCAGCGTGTAGCGGCCCGCGAGCAGCGCGCAGTCGATGTCGAATTCGGCGATCGCATCGAGTATCACCTCGCGCTCGTTCACGCCGAAGCCGACCGCCTTCACGACGCGCTGCGAGCGCAGTTCGTCGAGCGCGCGAAACCCGCCGCCCTCGGTCAATTGCCGCCAGTAATGCGGATGACGCTCGCCGTGCGTGAAGCGTCCGATGTCGTGCACGAGCAGGATGTCGATGTCGACGATGCCGAGCCGCTGCTGGCTGTCCTCGAACGTGCGCAGAATGCTGTCGTACGTGTAGTCGTAAATCGCCTCGAACGGCAGCGGGTTTTGCCAGCCCTCGCTGCCGTCGTCCGGATGCGTGCGCGGCACGAAGCGGCGTCCCACCTTCGTCGACAGCACGTACTCGCCGCGCGGACGGCGGCGCAGCGCAGCGCCGAGCCGATGCTCCGCCTTCGTGTGACCGTAGTGCGGCGCGGTGTCGAAGAAGCGGATGCCCGCGTCCCACGCGGCATCGACGGTCGCCTGCGCTTCTTCTTCGGTCAGGTCGCGATACAGGCCGCCGAGCGGCGCGGTGCCGAGCGACAGCGCGGTCGCCTCGATCGACGAGCGGCCGATACGACGCCGCCGGCTAACCTGCGGATGGGAAGGCTGCGTCATCTCTGGCTCTCCTCTGCTGCGGGTTGGGTGTTGACGCGTCGCGCGCTCACTTCGACGCGACGTCGACGACCGGCACGCGCGCGCTCGCCGGCAGGCACGCGGGCCCGACCGGCTCGAACGTCTTGTACGTGAGAATGAATTCCTGATGCCCGAGCGATTCCGACTTCGAGCGCGCGCCGCGCGCGACGTCGACGGTGCAGTCGAACACGTCGCGGCCCACCTCGTCGAGCGTCGCGCGGCCTTCCAGGATCCGGCCCGCGTCGACGTCCATGTCGCCGGCGAGATTGCGGTACGTGAGCGGATTCGCGCACACCTTGATGACCGGCGAGATCGCCGACCCGACCACCGAGCCGCGCCCGGTCGTGAACAGGATCACGTGCGCGCCGCACGCGATCAGCTCGGCGATTTCCGCGTTGTCGCTGATGTTCGGGAATCCGAAGCGCGGCTCGCCGTCCGGCACCACGTCGAGCAGATAGAGCCCGCCGGTCGGCGGCACGTCGCCCGGCTTGACGATGCCGACGATCGGCGATGCCCCGCTTTTCGCATAGGCGCCGAGCGACTTCTCCTCCTGCGTCGTGAGCCCGCCGTCGGCATTGCCGACCGCGAAGCTGCCGTGTCCCATGATCGTGTAATAGCGCGCCGCTTTCGCCACGCACTCGACGATCGCGTCGCCCAGCTCTGGCCGCGCCGCGCGCGACTTCATATGGTATTCGCACCCGACGAGCTCGCCCGTCTCTTCGAAGACGCAGGTCGCGCCGCGCTCGATGAGCGCATCGAACGCGCGCCCCACGGCCGGGTTGGCCGTCATGCCACTCGTGCCATCCGAACCGCCGCAGACCGTGCCGACGACGAGCTCGGAAAGCTGCATCGGCACGGTGCCCTGCGCGCGCAAAGCCTGCCGCGTGCGCTTCACCCAGTCGACGCCGCGCATCACCGTGCTGCGCGTGCCGCCCGTTTCCTGGATCGTCAACACCTCGACCGGCCGTCCGCTTTCGCGCACGAGATCGGCCAGATAGTGCTTGTTCATGCTTTCGCAGCCGAGCGAGACGAACAACACCGCGCCGACATTCGGATGTGTGGCGATACGCGCGAGCATTTTCTCCGCGTAGGCGTTCGGATAGCAGCCGGGAAAGCCGATCAGATGGACATCGGGTTGTTCGTCGTGGGCGTTGGCGACGTCGAAGTCGCCCGCCACGGCGTCGGCGTCGGACTCGTCGTAGCGCGGCCCAAAGCGCGTGACGATTTCGCGTGCCACGTGATGGGCGCATTCGACGAGATACGCGACTGCGATCACGTTGCGAATGCCCTTGCGGCCGTCACTGCGCAAGTAACCGCGAAGCGGGGCCGGTTCGGAAGAGAGCTCGTTCATCGAAGTATCCGTCGAAAAGGGACAGGTGCTCAACGCTTGTCGTGGGAGACGAAACTGTGGCCTTCGTCGTGGGTGTACGTGGGCAGATAGTCGCTCACGAGATTGTGCATGTGCAGATGCTCGCCGCGTGCGACGCTCGCCGTCACATGGCCGATCGGTGCGCCGTAGCGGACGACCTTCTCGCCGGCTGCGAGCGGACGGCGCGCGAGCTTGTGCGCAAGCGGAATCGTCGTCGCGAGAACGACGGTTTCGCCGTCGATGGCGAGCGCCGTACCGGCTTCGAGCGTCGTCGCGGCGATCACGCAGTTGTCCTCCGGCGCGAGCAGAATCAGGCGGGGATCGAATGTCGGAGAAGTCATCGTCGTCATGCGTCACCGCCGGCCCGTTTCGTCAACATCAGCGCTGCAAGGATCACCGCACCGTAAATCGCTTGAACCCAGAACGACGGCACGTGCGCGAGCATCAGAAGATTCTGCGCCACGCCCAGCAGCATTGCGCCCGCGAGCGCACCCAGTATCGACCCTTTGCCACCATCGAGCGAGATCCCGCCAATGACCGCGGCGGCGACGACGGTGAAGATCATGCCGCCGCCACCGCTCGCGTCGATCGCACCGCTGTAGCCCACGGCCGCCATACCGCCGACGGCCGCAAGGACCCCGCCGATCACGAACACACCCCATACGATACGCTCGACGCGAATGCCCGCCGCGCGCGCCGCCTCACGGCTGCCGCCTATCGCGTAAAGGGCGCGCCCCAGCCGGTGATAGCGCAGTATGAACGCAGCCGCGGCGAACGATGCGGCTGCGAACCACACCGAAATTGGCAGCCCGAGCGCACTCGCGGCCGAGAGCGTGTGAAGCGACGGGGGCAGCGCGAACGTGGCCCCCCCTCGCGTCACACCGGCCAGCACGCCGCGCAATACGATCAGCATCGCAAGCGTCGCGACGAAAGCGTTCAGGCGCAGTCTGACGGCGAGCAGTCCGTTGATCCAGCCGATCACGGCACCCACGGCCACGACGACCGCAAGCGCCGCCGCGGGCCACGCCCAGCCCGGGCCGCCGGAACCGGCCGAGATGACGAGCATGACGCCGACCGCCGGGGCCAGTCCGAAGGTCGACTCGAGCGACAAGTCGAACTGGCCGACGAGCACGATCAGCGACTCGGCAAGCACGACGAGCGCCAAGGCTGACGTTGCACCGAGCAGGTTGACGAGATTCGCGCGCGTGAGGAAATCGGGATTGAGGAGCGAGCCTATCGCGACGAGCAGCGCAAGCGCTGAGAAGCGCGCCACTTCGCGCCGGCGCGCCACTTCCCAGCGCACGGGCGACGGGCGGGGCTGCCCAGTCGAAAACGGGAACCCGGCCGCGCGGACTTCGACGGCGGCGCCGGACAGACTAGGCTTTATCAAGGTCGACTCCTTCGATTGCTGCAATCAGTTCACGGTCGGCCCAGAAGGCCGGAAACGCTTTGACGATGCGGCCACGGAACATCGCGAATACGCGGTCGCAGCTGCGCAGATCGTCGAGCTCGCCGCTCGAGACGATCACCGCGCGGCCGGCGTCGCGGGCGAGGTCGATCTGGGCGAGCAATATCTCTTTCGACTTCACGTCGACGCCAAGCGTCGGATCGACGAGTACGAGCACATCGGGATTCGTCGCCAGCGCGCGCGCCATGACGACTTTTTGCCGGTTGCCGCTGGAGAGCGTCGCCACACGCACCTGCGGCCCACGCGCAACGATGCCGAGCGACGCAATGGCCTCGGCGCCCAGCCGGCTTTTGACGGCATCGCGCACGATGCCCCAGGGGCCGAGCCGTCGAGCCAGTGTCATCGTCACGTTCTCGGCGATCGATTGGCCCGGCACGAGACCTTCGCGGTGGCGCGCCTTCGGCACGCAGCCCACACCCGCATCGAGCGCGGCCTCGACATCGCCGTAGGGAAGCGTGATTGCGGCCGTCCCGCCTCGTGCGTGAACGCGGACCGCCCCCGAGCGCGGCTTGCGCAGGCCGGCGATCGCCTCGGCGAGTTCCACGCGCCCGCTCGTCGACGCTCCGACCAGACCGACGACCTCACCGCGTCGAACCGCGAACGAAACAGCATCGAAATCCGTGCCCGCGAGCCCCGCCACTTCCAACGCGAGCGGTTCGGCAGTCGGCATCTTTCGCATGCCGATGTCGGCGATGCCATCGCCTCCTGTCTCGCCTGTCATCGCGTCGATGAGTGTCTCGCGCGGCAGTCCCTCGACAGGCGCCGTCAGCACACGCCGCCCATCGCGCAATACCGTCACCATCTGGCAAATGTCGTAGACCTCCTGCAATCGATGCGAGATGAACAGAAACGTCGCACCTTCGCGCCGCATCGCCTCGATGCGACCGAACAGCCGCCGGATCTCGCCCCGATCGAGCTGGGCGGTCGGCTCGTCGAGCACGATCAGACGGGCGCCCTGCGACAAAGCCCGTGCGATTTCGACGAGTTGAAGCGCCGATGCGTCGAGCTCCGCGCAGCGGGTGTCCTCGTGCACATCGATATGCCAGCGGTCGAGCAATGCTCGGGCCTCGCACCGCATCGTGCGCCAGTCGATCGCGCCGCGCGCGTACGGCTGCCGATTGAGGAACAGGTTTTCTGCGATGGACAGCTCGCGAATTGCCGTCGAGTGCTGGTGAACGCAGGCGACGCTCGGGCACCCCGGGCTGCGCCCGGCGCGGCCGAGCGCAGGCTCGCCCGCGAAACGGATCTGCCCGGCGTCTGGCCGCGCCAGCCCCGCGAGCAGCGAAACGAGCGTCGATTTGCCCGCACCGTTGCGGCCAACGAGCGCATGCACTTCGCCCGGCATGACGGCAAGGTCCACGCCGGCCAGCGCCGTCGTGGCGCCGAAGCGCTTGACCACACCGCGCACGTCCACAACGGGCACGGCAGCGACGCCGGCAGCCGCGCTCCCGAGGTGCAGCGAATGGCCTTGCACATCGCCGCTTCGCGCCAACGCCGGACCGTACGCCATCGTCTCCTCCTCGTTGAGCGTCGGTGCGACGCAACAGCCGGCAGATCGACCGGCATCTTTTGCTCCGCTCGTCGGCGGCTTGGTTATCCTGCGGGGGCAGCCGCGCGCACCGTCACCGGTCCGCGTCACCAAGTTCATTGATGAATGTATTATTCATATACGGATGATTGACCGCAAGCACCGCGATGACCGGTGTTTTCCCTAACCTTCGCCCGAGGGCAGATCAATTGAAGTCCGAGAAAAACGCGACCGCGGCCGACGAGGCCTCCGACATGTCAGCCGCCGACGAGGCCGAGCGCTACCGTGCGCCCGCGCTCGACAAGGGCCTGGACATACTCGAGCTGCTGTCGGAACAAAAAGAGGGACTGACGCGGGCCGAGATCATGAAAGCGCTGGGCCGCAATGCGAGCGAGATTTACCGGATGCTCGAACGCCTCGTCGCCCGCCAATACGTCATGCGCTCGCCGGGCGGCGACCGCTATACGCTGAGCCTGAAGCTGTTCGCGCTGGCGCACCGCCACCCTCCGATGCACCGCTTCCTGACCGAGGCTGTGCCCGAAATGCAGCGCTTCGCCGATACCGCCGAGCAGTCGTGTCATCTCACCGTCTACGATCGGGGCAATCTGCTCGTCATCGCGCAAGTGGACGGTCCCGGCACATGGGGATTGTCGATTCGCCTGGGCTCGCGCGTCGGTCTCGTCGATACGGCATCGGGGCAAGTCATGCTTGCCTTTCAAACCGAGGATGAACGCGCGCGCATGCTCGCCGAGCACACTCGCGTAAAAGGCGAGATCGCACGCTCGTCGAACGAGCTCGCAACGATGTTCGAAGCGATCCGCGCGCAGGGGCATTTGCGTAAGGAGAGCGCTCAGACGTTCGGCGTCACGGACGTCACGTTTCCGATTCTCGGACCGTCGGGTCAGGCCATCGCCTCGCTGACGAGCCCCTATATGCGTCGTATCGACAGCTACGTCGCCCCTTCGCTCGATGAGGTCACCGCGATGCTTGCGGCTACGGCAAGCAAACTCTCGATGTCTCGCCGCCCATGAACAAAAAAGCCCAGACAAACGTCTGGGCAAAAACCACCGGGCAATTCAGCGGCTCGGCGCCGCACGCGACAGCTCAATACCGTTTGTAGATCGGAGGCGAATACGAGCTCACGGAGCCTTCGGCGGCATGGCCCGATTCCGCGGCATTGCCTGCGCCGCCGACGCCGCTCGTATCGGCTTGGGCAGCCGCTTGTCGCGAGGCGTTCTCGGCGGCGATACGCGCCTGCGCAGCCTGAATATTCTCCGGATAATGCATACGGTCCGACGGGTTGTAGCCGGCCTTCATGGCGCGTTCGAGGTCGGCGCGTACTTCAGCACGCGTGAGCGGTTGATTATTCGATTGCGCGAACGAAAGGGCCGGTACGGCCAATGCGAGGGCAACCGCGGCTGCCTTGATCAATGCTTTCATGATGAGCTCCAAAAAGTTGTGCGATACGTCGCTGCGAATGTCGATCTGCAGCAGGTAGAATCAGTTTAGAAGGGCTCAATCAGCGGATAAATAGTCGATTCCAGAATTCACTGGTGCGCCTGACAGAACAATGACCGCCGGGCGGGCAACGGTTTCGCTGTTCCAACAACGATCGGAGGATGCCGCCATGGATCGCTTCGCGGCAATGAAAGTATTTACGCGCGTGGTCGAATCGCGCAGCTTCGTCAAAGCAGGGGAATCGCTGCAGCTTGCCACCCCGCAAGTATCGAGAATGGTCGCGGCGCTCGAAGCGCATCTCGGCGCACGGCTTCTCAATCGCACGACGCGCAGCATCAGCCTCACCGAAGACGGCGAGGCTTATTACGAACGTTGCCTGCGCGTGCTGGCTGAAGTCGACGAAATGGAGGCCGAACTCACGCACGCGAAGCTCAATCCGCAAGGCAGGATCAAGGTCAATCTGCCGTCGTTGATCGCAAAGACTGCGATCATCCCGGCGCTGCCCGAGTTCTTTGCGCTCTATCCCGACATCCAGGTGGAAATGGGACTCAGCGATCGGCAAGTCGATGTCATCGAAGAAGGTGTGGACTGTGTGATCCGCACCGGTGAGCTCGAGGATTCAGGACTCGTCGCGAGGCGCCTCGGCAATCTGCCGCGCATCACCTGTGCCGCGCCGTCGTATCTCGAGAAATTCGGCGAGCCGAAAACGCTGGAAGCGCTACGCGAACATGTCGCCGTCAACTATGTCTCGAGCAACACCGGCCGCATAAGAAGCTGGGATTTCCTCGTTGGAGACAGGATCGAGACGATCGACATGCGCAGCATGATCGCAGTCAATGAAGTCGATGCGTACGTGACATGCGGCCTGCATGGTTTGGGTATTCTCAAAGGCGCGGTCTTCCCGCTTTGGCCTTATATCCAGAGCGGCGCGCTATGCGAAATTCTTAAAGACTACCCCTGTCCGCCCCGGCCCATCTCGATCATGTATCCGCGCAATCGGCATCTGCCGCGCAAGATCAGGATCTTTGCCGACTGGGTCGCCGATGTGTTCGCGCGCACGCCGCTGCTGCAAATGCGAGAGGCCGATATCGAGGCGAAGGCGATCGCCGATTGAGCGTTACGCCGCCGCAATAGTTGCGCGCAAAACGCGCTATCGGCGCGCCGGGCCTCGCGTGCGCCCTCACATCCGCACCGGGAACGAACCATGCTGCTCACGTGGGAGCCATTGTTATTTTCTCCCGGACCCCGGAGACGTAGAGTGAGGGCGAAACGCCATGACGATCGGTTGCCCGGAATGCGGCACGCTCGCGGATCTCTCGCCGCTCGACGCGCGCTCGGTCGCACGGTGCAGAGTCTGCCATTATCCGCTCGAGCGTCGCAGCGGACGTAGCACGCAAGCAGCGCTGGCTTGCACCGCGACCACGTTTATTCTGTTATTGCCCGCCAATTTCGCGCCGCTGATGACCGTCCAAATACTCGGTACTCAGCACTCGTCCGTCCTTGCGTCCGGCATCGCGGCAATGTGGGACGACGGTTGGGTGTTGCTCGCCCTGTTGCTCGGCATGTTCGGCATCGTTTTGCCGTTCGTGCGTTTCGGCGGCCTCGCGCTCGTGCTCGCTGCGGTGTACGCGGGACGACGCTTCAAGGGCATTGGCTGGCTTTTCCGTTGGACCTTGGCGCTCGACGTTTGGGCCATGCCGGACGTCTACCTCGTTGGCTGCTTCGTCGGATACGCCCGCGTCACACAGGATCTGACCGGCAGAATCGGCGCCGGCGGCTACTGTTTCATTGCCGCCGCCCTCTTGTCGATGGTCACGCGCGCGCTGCTCGATCGGAGAACCGTCTGGCGAGCCATCGCCCCGGAACGCGAACCGGCCGGGGATGGGCCCGTGGTGTCCTGCCTTGCATGCGACCTCGTTCAACCGGCTTCACAGGTCGGCCACCGGTGTCCCCGATGCGGATTGAAGCTCAATACGCGCAAAACGGATGCACTCGTGCGGGCAAGCGCGCTATCGTTGGCCGCGCTGGTCCTGACAGTGCCCGCGAATCTCTATCCGATGACCGCTTCGACGCAATTCGGCCGGCACATGTCCCATCGAATCATCGACGGCGTCTACCAACTCTTTCATGTCGGCCTTTGGCCGTTCGGCATTTTGATCTTTTGCACGAGCATCGTCATTCCGGTCGCTAAAGTCGCTGGAATGGCCTGGTTCATCGGTTCGGTGAGACGCCGCTCGCATAAGCACCTGCGTCAGAAGACCCACATCTATCACTGGATCGACGAGTTGGGACGATGGTCGAACGTCGACGTTTTCACGATCGCGGCGTTCGTTCCGTTGATTCACTTCGATGGCATTGCCTCGTCGAGCCCCGCGATAGGAGCCACGGCCTTCGCGCTCGTCGTATTGTTGACGATGGCGGCATCGCGCGCGTTCGATCCGCGGATGATGTGGGATGTTCGCGATAGGAAGCGTCCGTGAACAGGCCGAAATCGAGGCGTACGCAGGCCGACGTCCGGCGCAGCGCTTGGCCCGGTTGGATCTGGGCAGTGCCGATCGCCGCGCTGGGCGTATCGATCTGGCTCGGCGTCCGTGCGCTGGTTCAGGAAGGCGAGACCGTCACGGTGACATTCGCCAATGCTTATGGAATGAAGGCGGACGATACGGACGTCACGCTAAGAGGCGTCAAAGTCGGCAACGTATCGGACGTCACCCTCGCACCTGACGGGCAGCACGTCGAAGCGACGCTCAAGATCGATCACGCCGAAAAGCGGTATCTGCTCAGCGGCACCCGATTTTTTCTGCGCGGTGCGAAACCCGATATCGACGATCTCGCCTCGCTCAAGGCGCTTTTGGCCGGGCCTGAAATCGTCATGGAGCCAGGGCCTGGCAAGCCGACGGCTCACTTCGTCGGCGACGATAGCCGGCCTGCCCTGCCCCCGCGGCACGGTCCCATCGTCACCTACGCCGTTCGCTTCCAAGGTGCGGCGGGTGCGCTCAAAGACGGGGCCGCCGTTGAGTTGCGCGGCTTCCAGGTGGGGACGGTCGTCGATGTGCACTTGCGCTACGACGCCGCGACCGGTGCATTGGATACACCGGTGCAAATCGCACTCGATCCGTCCGCGCTCGGCATCGTCGGTTCTCCGCCGCCGGCCAACGGCGATTGGCGGCCCGCGGTGGACGGCATGCTGCAGCGCCTCATCGCCCAGGGCTTGCGTGCACGGCTCACACAGGACCCACCGCTCGTCGGACCTCGCAAGGTCGGCCTCGATTTCGTGGCGAACGCACCCGCCGCCACACTGGCGCTCGATAACGGCACACCCGTGATCCCGAGTGTCGCGTCCGCCGACATGGATACGATCGCGTCCAAAGCGAATGACATCGTCGACAAAATGGACAGCCTTCCCATCAAGGAAACGGGCGAGCGCGTGCGCAGCATCGCGGCACACATCGATGCCCTGAGTTCGTCGCCGCGCATCGGCGACTCGCTCGAGCATATCGATCGCGCGGTCACGCAGATCGATCGCACGTTGCAGCAGGTATCGCCGCAAGTCGCTCCGCTGGTGGCGCAGCTGCGCGATGTGGCGAACTCCGCCGATCAGGCCGCCGCCGCGGCCAACCATACGCTCGGAGGCGATGCGACGAGCCAGAACGATCTGCCGGCGGCGTTGCGCGAGCTCACCGACGCCGCACGCTCGATTCGCGCATTGGCCGATTATCTCGATCGGCATCCCGAGGCGCTCGTTCGGGGCAGGCAGGAGAAAACACCATGACACGCACTGCCGGAAACCGGACAAGGCGCCGCTTGCCGGGGACGAACGCGATGCGGCTGGCGGCGATCGTCATCGGTTCGTCGCTCGCGGGCGCCATGACGATCGCGGGCTGCAGTCATAGCCCGCCCATGCGCTATGTGACGCTGAGCGCAGCGCCAGCCGCGACGCCGCTCGCCACCGGCCGAATCGAGCCGGTGCAGCTCACCGCCCTGCATATTCCCGGCGAACTCGACCGGCCCGAAGTCGTCACGCAGATATCGGGGAACCAGTTGTCGGTCGATGAAGGTACCCGCTGGGGCGCGCCGCTTGCGCGCATGATGCGCCGCACGCTCGCGGAGGATCTTCTATCGCGCTTGCCCGAAGGCTCGTTCGTCCTGCCGGACTCGCCCGCACCGACCGAGACACGCGCGCTCGTAGTGACCGTCCTCGATCTCGAAATCGATACGAGCAAGACATTGAGGATGCAGGCCGCCTGGACGTTATCGACGGGGCGCCCCGATCGCGTGGTGCTGACACGGCAGGCCACGCTTTCCGTAGAGATGCCGGACAGCAACGCCGCGGCCCAGGCGGCATCGTTGAGCCGCGCGCTTGGGCAGTTGGCCGACCGCATTGCCGCGTCGATTCCATCGCGGTGACGGGCATGTTCTCCATGCTGCGCGTCGTCCTCTGACCAAGGGCTTCCCCTCGCCGGTCACAACGGCAGCACTCGTTCATTTCGTGGGTGGCGACTCATTTTCGCCAACATTTGCCCGAAAACGCGCAGGCGCGCTCTACGCTCTTGCTGAACGAGTTGTTGTCTGCCCACGCCGATTGCGTTTCCCCGGGCTACGCGCTGCTACCTGCATGAGCGCCACGCGCGCGGAGTTCCGTCACGGGCTCAACCTTGAACAGAAGAGGCCCCCCATGCCCTTGAGTCATACCTCCTCGTCGAATCGAACATCCGAGCTTCCAACGTCACCCGCCCCTGACGGCACGACGAAGCGACGCCTTCCGGGCCAAGGACTGCTCGGCTCGGGGGCCGCCGGGGCGGCCGCCGGCGGCGCTGCGTTCGTCGGCGCCGGCGTTGCCGGCCAAGTATCGGATCCCGTGCTGCAAAACGTCTACACGGAGTTGGAGAAGATGCTGTCCAACTCCCTGGGCACGCTCGTAGGCAGCGATACCGAATCCGACGACAAAAAGTCACGCGGCCAAGACAGCCAGGCGGCACAGCCCAACGGCCAGGTGCCGGCCGACCCGTCAGCCAATCCGCAAGGCGACTCGAATGCGGCCTACAAGGCGTTGCTGGACAACATTGCATCCGGGCACGGCGGCGGTGTTTTCGGCGGCCTGTCCGCACAGAAGATCATGGAAAACGCGCCACCCGGGTCTTCGAATCTGACCTGGAACAGCGGGACGCTGAGCAACACCGAGTTGCAAATCGTATCCGTGCTCGACCGTCACAAGGATCAATGCCCACTGAGCTGGGGATCGCTGCAGGACAAGGCCAACGATCCTTCCACCCCTCCGGACCTGAAGGCCGCGATCCAGGGATTGCAGAACGACCCGCAGCTGTTCTATGCGATCGGTTCGCAAGGCGATGGCCGGTGCGGCGGAAAAATCAAGGCTGGCGACCTCTCGAGTTTCTCGGCCAACCACCCGCAGGTCGCGTCGTTCAAAGAGGATCAGGCGAGCAGTT
>DATJJN010000142.1:0-3322 GCA_035492135.1 Paraburkholderia sp.
CGACCTGATTGCCCGCCACCGACAGGTTCGCGCGGCTCGGCAGAATCCGCGAGCCAGCCAGCTGAATCATGCCGCCGCCGGTCAGCGGCAGATCGTTGTACACACTGGGGCCCAGTTTGAATTCGGCGCGGGTCGTGAACGTCGGGGCAAGCACGCCGGTCGCATTCAGCGTCGCATTCACGCGGGCTTCGATCTTGCGCACCGGTGCCGCCGCATGCGTCGCGCGATGCGCGGGCGGGGATGTGGGTGCCCCGCGCTCGAGCACTTCGGTCTGCACCGCCGCTTTCGCGGTGTTCTTCGCGATGGCGGCTGCCTGATCGCCGGGCGCCGAGCTTTTCGCACCGGCGGTGCTGCCGGCCGGCGCGGCGGCCTGCGTGGGCCGCGCGCGCTGCGCGCCGCTGGTGGCCGGCGCGGCCGATGCATTGACCGGCGTGCGCGACGGCATCTGTGAAGTCAGCGACAGCGGATCGAAATCGGTCAGTTGCGCTTTCAGGTTGTAAGTCGCGTTTGCGTCGTGCTTGAGCGCGCCGGACAGATCGATCCGGCCACGGCCGGACGTGACGCGCACGTCGTTGAAACTGATGCGCGCCGGGTCGAACGTGATCTTGCCCTGAGCGCGCAGCGCGGCGGCAGGGTCGGCGAGATCGAGCGTAACGCTCTGGATGTCGTCGTTCAGGCGGATGCCGATCGGACCGGACAGTTGAGTCGGCCGCACCGTCGCCTGCAACGCGTTCAGATCGAGCCGCGCGACACGCAGATCGAACTGGCCGCGGCGGCCGCGCAGCGTGCCGCCACCGGTGACCGTCGCGTTGCGCACGATCCGCACGTTCAGGTTCGAGATGCTTTGCGATTGCGCGTCGAGCCGCACGTCCGCGTTGGCGTCAATCAGCGGCAGCAGGTCCTGGTCGATCGCGCCGGGCTTCGCGTTGACGATCGACAGGTGGCCGGCGACGGCGAATCCCGCGACGGATTTCGCCTCCTTGTGGTGGCCATGGCTCTCCGCGGGCGCGGAGGCTTGAGCAGCGCTGGCCGCGGCGACGCCCTGGCTGGCGATATTCGCCGCGCTCGCAGCACTTGCCGCTTTCGCCGCCCCCACTGTGCTGGCCGGCGTTGGCACGCCAGCAGGTCCGCTCGCAATCACGCCGGTCACCACGCTCGCCGTACTCGCCGCGCCACCCCCAACCCCGTCAGCCCCACCCGTCCCCGCCAACTCCACCGGCTGCAATTCCGCACGCACCGCCAGATCCGCCAGCGGCGCGCCGGCCGAGAAAGCCTGCGGATTCACATGGTCGAACGTCAGCATCGCTCGTCGCAGCGGCACGGCGGCGAACGGCGTCCCCTCGATCCGCGCATGGCCGGCGAGTTTCATCCCGCTCGCATCGAGTTCGGCGACCACCTGTTCCAGCGTGCCGCTCAGATGCCCGGCGACCTGCACGGCTTCGTCCTTGACCTTGCCCGCATAGCCGAGCTCGCCGCTCAGCGGAAACGGCTCGACGCCGTCGAGCTTCACCGACGCCGTCAGTCCGCCGAACGGCGTATCGAGCCGGTCGATCGCGGCCTCGTGATGGCGCCCATCGCTGCGTGCGTGAAATGCGAAGTGCGACAGCTCGGTCGTCGACGCGCCCTGGTGCAGCAGCAACTGCTCGACCCGCACATCGCGGATTTCGAGCTGCATCGGCAGGCGCAGATCCTTCGGCAGCCTGAACGGCTCGCTGCTACTCGACGACGACGCGCCGAGCCGCGCGTCGATCGTGCCGACGTGCAGATACTCGATCGTGAAGCGCCACGGTTCGCGCGCGAGCGTCCAGCTTCCCGCGACGCGGTCGACCTGGATCTCGGTGCCGCTGCCGTCGAGGCTGCGCCAGCGCACGTCGCGCAACTGCACCCCGTGTGCGAGGGTGCCCCCATCGAGCGTGCCGGCGAGCCGCCCACCCAGCAGCCTGAGCGCCGCATGCCACGCGTACGCGGTGCCGCGCTCAGTCGTCAGCGCGCCGTACAGCAGGCCGGCCGCGAGCGCGACCAGCAACACCAGCACGGTTACCGTGCCCGCGACCGTTTTCAGCAACAGCCAGCCCCAGCGCCGTTTCGGCGGCGGCTCGGGCGGCTGCTGCCCGGGCTGTCCGGGCGGCATATCGCCGGGTGGCTGCGCGGGGGGCGGGTCGGTGACGTCCGTGGTCATGCTTGAATAAGTTGGCGATTGAAGTAGCGAACGAGGTGGCGAGCTGTCATCAAACGTCAGAAGGCGATGCCGAGCGTCAGGTACGGCCGCACGCGCCGATCGCGGATCCCGTAGGCGATATCGATGTTGACCGGCCCGACCGGGCTGCGCCAGCGCGCACCGACGCCGGCGCCCGGATAAAAGACTTTTTCGCCCCAGGTATCGGTGGCGGTGCCGACGTCGAAGAACGCGGCCGCGCCCCAGTTGTGCGAGAACCAGTGCTGATATTCGGCCGCGGTCGTCACGAGATATTTGGTCGGCAGGACCGAACCGGCGACGTTGTTACCAATGCTCTGGAACGCGTAGCCGCGCACCGAATTCGAGCCGCCCGCGCGGAATAGCAGCGATGCCGGAATCCCGCTCGAACTGCCGCTCGTGAATACGCCGCCGAGTTCGGCGCGAATCAGCACGATGTCGTTCGCGCCGATCGGCAGATACTGCTGGCCGCGCGCATAGCCGCGAATGAATGACTGGTCGGCGAGCAGCCCCTTCACGGCGAAGCCCGCCTCGACGTGAATCAGGTTGCCGCGACGCGGGAACAGCGGGTCGTCGGTATCGCGCCGGGTCCACGACCACGCGGGCACCAGCGCATGCGCGGTGGTGGGCGGCGCCGCGTTCTGGTCAAGACGGTCGTCATAGAACAGCAGTGAGTAGTTGTAGTCGAGGAACTGCGACGTGCGCGAGCGCTGCACGCCGCCGCGAATGCTGTAGATGCGCGTATCCGAGATGTCGGTGGTCGTGTAGGACGCGAGCACGCTATTGGTCCACGCGCGGGGCCCCGGCGGCATCGACAGCTGGACCTGCCCATATTGTTGGGTCTGGTCGGCACGCCCTTCGATGGTGAAAGGCCACGCCTTGCCGAAGGTATCCAGATACGAATATGCGCCCTGCACGATCGGACCGTTGTCGGTCGAATAGCCGACGCCGCCACGGAAGCTGTGGTACGGGAACTCCGACACCTTCACGTGCACCGGCGTGTTGAGCGGCTTCGTCGGATCGCTGTCGAGGTCGATCGCGACGCTCGCGAAATACGGCGTGTTCTGCAACTGGCGCTGCAGTTCGGCGACGGTGCGCGTGTCGTAGACATCGCCGGGAGATATCGGA
>DATJJN010000143.1:0-55198 GCA_035492135.1 Paraburkholderia sp.
CTTCAGCGTTTCTTCGACCGACAGGCCGTCGGCCGGCGCGTCGAGCACGCGGCTGCCCGGCACCATCGCCGCGGGCTGCGCGAGCCACGTCGGATACCAGAACGAGCGGATTTCCCGCTTCGCCTGATAGCGCGAGCCGGCGCCGCCGTCGAAACCGTCATACGAAGGGGCTTGCAGGAACAGCGTTTTCATCGGGTGACACTCCAGCGATTTAGTTATGTGCAGATTTATTCAGGTTAATCCGTCGGACGCTGCGATGTGCGCGGCGCATCGCAGGCCCGCTCGATCAGCGGCCGTCCGATACCTCGACGGCCTCGACAGTCGGCCGGCGCGTCGGCGAACGCGCGATGCCGCGCGGCCTCACCGGCGCGTCGTGCTCCGCGTTCGCCACCGGCACGCGCACGCCGCGCCAGACCACATGCGAACCGAACGCCGCGCTCAGCCACTGCAACGCAAGCAGCGTGTCGCGCAACGGCACGAGCGGCAGATCGCGCGCGAACTCGCGCCAGTCCGCGCTGCTGCGCGCATGCAGCGCCACACGCGCGATGATACCGCCGACCGTGCTCGCTCCCAGCAGAGCCAGCGCGCTGGCCGGCACGCTGAAAAATGCAGCAGACGCCGCGCCGTGCGGTTCGGCGAGTCGCAGCAGCAACGCGCCGAGCGCGATCCACGGCGACGTGAACGTGATCGGCAGCGACGCAAACCCGGCCGGGCTCACCGAGCGGATGGTGCGCAGCCAGCGCGTCTCGCGCAGCCACAGCGTCGCGAACGTCGGCTCGATCACATCGGTCTCGACGACGACCGGCGCGAGCACCGTCGCAAGACCGTGATCGCGCGCGTAACGGGCGAGCAGATAGTCGTCGGCGAGACAGTCCTTCAGCGCCGCGAAGCCGCCGATGCGTTCGAGCGTGGCGCGCGACAGCGCGAGCGTCGCGCCGAAGCCGAACTCGCGCGAGCCGGTCGTGTGCGCGACGCGCACCGACGGCGCGAACCACTCGTTGATGAACAGCGCGCCGACGCGCGGCCAGAAGCCGCCGATGCTGCGCGCGCGATACAGGCACGTGACGACGCCGACCGCCGGATCCGCGAGCGGCGCGGTCACGATGCGCAGATAGTCGCGCTCGACCGCGATGTCGCTGTCGGCGAGCACGATCAGGTCGTGGCGCGCGCGCGCGGCCATGTTGATCAGGTTGCTGACTTTCAGATTACTGCCGTGCACGCTCGCATCGATCACGAGTTCGATGTCGCAATGCGGATAGGCGACCTGCAACTGTCTGACGACAGCGATCGCGGGATCCTTCGCGGACGACACGCCGAACAGCAGTTGAAAACCAGGATGGCTCTGCTCGCAGAAGCTCGCGAGGTTCTCATAGAGACGCGGCTCGGCGCCGCAAAGCGGCTTGAGCACGCTGACCGGCGCATGGCCGCTCGCGCGCGCGCGACGCGCGGCCTCGCGCACGACCGACGCGGAACCGAAGCGCGGCATCGTCAGCGCGGCGAAGAAGGCGTACAGCGTGCCGATGCAACAGGCGGCAACGACGAGCCACCAGCCTGACGGCAACAGCACCGTCATGCGGGAGCCTCCGCCGTCCGCAACGCGCGTGCCGGTCCGTGCGCGAGACCCGTCGCGATCGCACCCGCAGCGCGATGCGAGTTCGTCCCGATGCGGTCCCGGACGCCGGGTTGCCGACGCACCGGTGGCCGTGCAGACATGCCGGCCTGGCAATCTATTTCACTTCGTTCCATTTACCGCCCCGATGACACCAATGTCGATTCCTGCCACCGACGAACCGCGCCGGTTGGCAACGGGCGGGTCGTCACTATCATGAATGATCCAGCGCAATCAGTTCCGGCAGGCGGGTGCGCAACAGATATTTACATCTTCGAGCCGGTGGCATACGGCTGAGCAGATCTGCAAGTTTACCGCATCGAGTCCGCGCGCGTGGGCAGGCTTCCCGTTCGTGGCCGCCATTCCCGTGACGTGCAAACGGCAGCCACGCGTCGACGTGCGCGGCGATACCCGTCAGACCCTGACGCCCGAATGGGTTATCGGGCGTCGCCAGCGCGCATGCAACGCGTTTGGCACAATGGCCGCTTCCTGTTTCCGCACGCGGCGCGCCTCGCGGCGCTTCGTTCGTCACGTCATGATTCCGTTCTCCGTCCTCGACCTGTCTCCGATCCCCGCCGGCTCGCATGCCGGCGCCGCGCTGCGCAACACGCTCGATCTCGCGCAGCACGCGGAACGCTGGAACTATCGCCGCTACTGGCTCGCCGAGCATCACAACATGACCGGCATCGCGAGCGCGGCCACGTCGGTCGCGATCGGATTCGTGGCGGGCGGCACGAAGACGATTCGCGTCGGCTCGGGCGGCATCATGTTGCCTAACCACGCGCCGCTCCTGATCGCCGAGCAATTCGGCACGCTCGAAGCGCTCTACCCCGGACGCATCGATCTCGGACTTGGCCGCGCGCCCGGCACCGATCAGACGACCGCGCGCGCGATGCGCCGCGATCTGCAGGCCAGCGCCGATGCGTTTCCGGACGACGTGGTCGAATTGCAGCGCTATTTCTCGGAACCCGTCGACGGGCAACGCGTGCGCGCGGTGCCGGGCGCCGGGTTGAACGTGCCGCTGTACATCCTCGGTTCGAGCCTCTTCGGCGCGCAGCTCGCGGCCGCGCTCGGGCTGCCGTTCGCCTTCGCGTCGCACTTCGCGCCCGACTATCTGCTGCGCGCGCTGCAGGTGTATCGCTCGCAGTTCCGGCCGTCGCCGACGCTCGCGAAGCCGCATGCGATGGTCGGCGTGAACGTGTTCGCGGCGGAAACCGACGACGACGCGCGTTATCTGTTCACGTCGCTGCAGCAGCAGTTCGTGAACCTGCGGCGCGGCACGCCGGGTCAGTTTCCGCCGCCGGTCCGGAAGATCGAGGCAGCCGATTTCGAACTGGCGGGCGTCGAGCATTCGCTCGCGTGCTCGGTGGTCGGCGATCGCGACACCGTGCGCGCGGGGCTCGAATCGGTGATCGCGCAAACGGGGGCCGACGAATTGATCGTGACCGCGCAGATCTTCGATCATGCTGCGCGTTTGCGGTCGTTCGAGATCACCGCGCAAGTGCGCGACGAGATGGTGGCGGGCTGAGCGGCGACGTTTTTGCATCTCTTATAGTCTCAAAGAACCCACTTTACGGGCCCATATCAAATAGAACCGCGAAAAACTATCGAATAGATTCCAGCATTCGGATGCCTGCGTTTATTTTGCAGTTTTAACTCAACAGGAAATTCGGATGTCGTGGGACAAAAATGACGCGGTTCGCCACCTTCAATCGCACGCCGAAGCAGCGAGTCGAGGACATTGCGCGCGTTACGTGCGCAATGCAATCGAGCGTGGCGGAATCAAACTGAAACGCACTCAGTCGGCACGCAACTATGGTCCGTCTTTATTGGATGCCGGATTCCATGACGTCACCGGCCGCGCCCCTCTAAAGGGCGATGTGATTGTCATCCAGGCTATTCCCGGCCACCCTGACGGCCACATGGCTATGTACGACGGGCAGATCTGGATTTCCGATTTCAGGCAGCGCAACGGCGTCTATCCCGGTCAGTCTTATCGTACGGCTCAACCGGCCTACAAAATGTACCGTCACGAGTAGGACGTATATGAACGGACCAAACTTTGCCCGCTTATTGTCGGCCGTTGTTATCGTCTTCGGGCTGGCTTTCTTTCAGACGGCCGCCGCGCAATCCACGGCGCAATCGTCCACGCCCGAAGCGACCGTTAAAGCGTTCTACGAATGGTTCATCAAGCGCGATGCCGAAGATCGGGGTTATCCGTTGATGGACAACGAAATACTCCGATATGTATCGAGGAAAACCGTCGATACGTTGAGAACGCAATACCGGCACAACGAGTTGCCGGGCGACGCGGAGTATTTCACCAACGTTCAGGACTTCGACGAGGCCGACTGGACCGCGCATACCGCTGTCCGCCCCGCCATCCTGCTCGATGACGTCGCGCTCGTCCCGGTCACGCTCGGATCGGCCGACAAAAAGACGAACGTCGTCTTTCTGCGCAAGATCGACGGCATCTGGAAAATCACCAAAGTCGTCGACACGCGCGACTATCAGTGACTCGGTGACGGCCAGCGGTCTGCAACACAACCTGTCTGCAAACCGCGCCTCTAGTCCCATCGAGCGAGTCACTCGCGCGCGGGCAACGCGGCGAGCCCCTTCAACAGCGCCGCGTGAAACGCGTCCGGATCCTGGATCTGCGGCGCGTGTCCGAGGCTCGGGAATTCGACCAGCGTCGCGTGCGGAATCGCGGCCGCGGCGGCCTTCGCGAGTTCCGGATAGTGGCCGAGCTTCGCGCGCACTTCAGGCGGCGCGGCGTCCTTGCCGATCGCGGTCGTGTCCTTATCGCCGATCATCAACAGCGTCGGCATCTGCAGCCGGCCGAATTCGTAGATGACCGGCTGCGTGTAGATCATGTCGTACAGCAGCGCCGAATCCCACGCGACCTGCTCCTTGCCCGGCCCGCGATACATGCCCGCGAGCATCTGCACCCACGGCTCGTACGAGTCGCGCCACTGTCCCGCGTAATACGTCGATTGCTCGTAGCGGCGGATGCTGTCCGCGCTCGTCTTCAACTCGCGCGCGTACCAGTCGTCGACCGACAGCGACGGCACGCCTTTCACCTTCCAGTCTTCGAGACCGATCGGGTCGACAAGCACCAGTTGCTCGGTCGATTGCGGATACATCAGCGCATAGCGGATCGCGAGCATGCCGCCCGTCGAGTGGCCGATGATCGTCGCGCGCTCGATGCCGAGCGAGTGCAGCAGATCATGCGTGTTGCGCGCGAGCTGCTGGAACGTGAACTGATACGCAGCCGGCTTGCTCGATTTGCAAAAGCCGATCTGGTCCGGCGCGATCACGCGAAAGCCGGCATCGGACAGACGATGGATCGTGTCCACCCAGGTCGCCGAGCAAAAGTTCTTGCCGTGCAGCAGCACCGTCGTGCGTCCGTTCGGATGCGCGGGCTGCACGTCCAGATACGCCATTTGCAACGCCTGTCCCTGCGACTTGAATTCGAACCGGTGCACCGGCAGCGGATAGTCGAAGCCCTCCAGTTCGGCGCCGTAAGCAGGACCTTCGGGGGCGACGTCGGCGGCAGCGGCGGCAACGGTGGAAAACGACAGCGTCAGCGCAAGCGTGGCGGCAGCGAACGCGTTCAGATGACGGCGACGGACAAAGAGTGGCTTCACAGGTGACAGGTCGATTGATGAGTGAAAGGAACGAACGATGCGCTCCGCACAGCATCGCCGGCGGGCGCGATTCGTGCGGTGATTCTAGCGATGATTTGCAGCATCTGCTTAAACGCGCCTGACGCGCCGAAGCCCGCATCCGTCGTACGAATACGAACGTTTTGCAGCGTGCTGCGGGCGCTAGTGCTGCGCTGCATTCGGTGCTAGAAATGGTCACACTGCGGTCGCATTGACGACACGCAGGACAGACGCGCCAATCACGGTAACGGCGTTCCCCGCTCCGCGGGAGACGCTGGCAAAACAAGGAGACACCCATGAGCACTCCGGCCAGCCTGAACGACCTGCAACGCAAGACGCTCGCGATCGTCCTCGCGGGCGGCCGCGGCACCCGCCTCGGCCCGCTCACCGACAAGCGCGTGAAGCCCGCCGTCTATTTCGGCGGCAAGTTCAGGATCATCGACTTCGCATTGTCGAACTGCCTCAATTCCGGCATCCGCCGCATCGCGGTGGTCACGCAATACAAGGCCCACTCGCTGCTGCGGCATCTGCAGCGCGGCTGGGGCTTCCTGCGCGGCGAGTTCAACGAGTTCATCGACCTGTGGCCCGCACAGCAGCGCGTCGAGGGCGCGCACTGGTATCGCGGCACGGCCGACGCCGTCTATCAGAACCTCGACATCATCCGCTCGATCGCGCCGCGCTACGTCGTCGTGCTGGCCGGCGACCACGTGTACAAGATGGACTACACGCGGATGATCGCGGACCACGAGCAAAGCGGCGCCGACTGCACGGTCGGCTGCATCGAGGTGCCGCGGCTCGAGGCGCGCGCGTTCGGCGTGATGGCCGTCGACGAGTCGCGCCGCGTGACCGGCTTCATCGAAAAGCCGGACGACCCGCCCGCGATGCCGGGCCGGCCGGACACCGCGCTCGCGAGCATGGGCATCTACGTGTTCAACACCGAATACCTGTGCCGGCTGCTCGAAGACAACCTGACGCGCACCGAAACGGACCACGACTTCGGCAAGGACATCATTCCGCGCGTCGTCACCGACGGCGTCGCGATCGCGCATCCGTTCAGCCTGTCGTGCGTGACGTCGGCGCCGCACACGGAGCCATACTGGCGCGACGTCGGCACGATCGACGCGTACTGGTCCGCGAATCTCGACCTCGCGTCGACGATTCCGTCGCTCGATCTGTACGACCGCACGTGGCCGATCTGGACGTATCAGGAGCAATTGCCGCCCGCGAAGTTCGTGCGCGACATGAACGGACTGCAAGGCTCGGGGACGAACCTGATCGTCTGCGGCGGCTGCGTGATCTCCGGTTCGCAGCTGATGCGTTCGGTGCTGTCGTCGAGCGTGATCGTGAAGTCGTTTTGCAACATTACGGAGGCAGTCTTGTTGCCGGGCGTGACGGTCGGCGCGAGTTGCCGGCTGCGCAAGGTCGTCGTCGATCGCGGCTGCGAGGTGCCCAACGGCACGGTGATCGGCGAGGACCCGGACGACGACGCAAGGCGCTTTTACCGGACCGACAGCGGCGTCGTGCTCGTCACGCGCGACGCGCTCGACCGGTTGTAGTCGCCGCACGCTTCATCACCCTGCTCGTTCTGCCAACCGACCACGGACCCGCCTGCCGATGACGATCCGCGTACTGCATGTAGCCACTGAACTGTATCCGCTGCTGAAAACCGGCGGACTTGCCGACGTGACCGGCGCCCTGCCGGCCGCGCTCGTCGAACAGGGCGCCGATGCGCGCCTCCTGCTGCCGGGCTTCCCGGCAATCGCCGAAGGACTCGAAGACCTGCGTCCGGTCGCGCGGCTCGAACGCACGTTCGGCGCACCCGACGCGCGGCTCGAACTCGGCCGCCTGCCCGGCGACGGGCTGCCGGTGTACATGATCCGCGCCGAAGCGTTCTATGCGCGCGACGGCAATCCGTACGCGGACGCGCAACAGGTGCCGTACGGCGACAACGCGGCGCGCTTCGCGCTGCTCGGCTGGGCGGCCGCGCAACTCGCGCTGCATGTGGACCCGCAGTGGTCGCCGCAGATCGTGCACGCGCACGACTGGCACGCGGGGCTCGCGCCCGCGTATGTGCGCGCGGCCGCGCGCGAAAGCAGTCACGCGGGCGGTGCGCGTCGCGCGCGGACCGTCTTCACGATCCACAACCTAGCGTACCAGGGGATCTTCCCCGCGTATCAGTTCCCGAGCCTCGGCCTGCCGCCCGATTTCTTCGACATGGACGGCATCGAGTTCTACGGACAGCTTTCGTTCCTGAAAGGCGGGCTCTATTTCGCCGACCGGATCACGACGGTCAGTCCGAACTACGCGCGCGAAATCCAGACGGTCGCGCACGGCGGCGGCCTCGAAGGTCTGCTGCGCACGCGCGCGCACGACCTGACGGGGATCCTGAACGGCGTCGACTACTCGGTATGGAACCCGGCCACCGACGCCGCGATCGCCGCGCGCTACACGCCGACCCGGCTCACCGGCAAGCTGCGCTGCAAGACCGCGCTGCAGGCGCGCTTCAAGCTCGCGCAGAAACACGACGCGCTGCTGTTCGGCGTCGTGAGCCGGCTCACCGAGCAAAAGGGCTTCGACCTGCTGCTGTCCGCGGTGCCGGAAATCGTGCAGCGCGGCGGTCAGCTGGTCGTGCTCGGCACCGGCGATGCGGCGCTCGAACAGGGCTTGTCGCGCATCGCGCACGCGCATCCGGAGTCGGTGGCGATCGAACTCGGCTTCGACGAGACGCTCGCGCACGAGATCGTCGCCGGCGCGGACGTGATGATGGTGCCGTCGCGTTTCGAGCCGTGCGGGCTCACGCAGCTTTACGCGCTCGCGTACGGCGCGTTGCCGCTCGTGCACTGCGTAGGCGGCCTCGCGGACACGGTCGTCGACGCGTCGCTCGAGAACCTCGCGGACGGCGTCGCGACCGGCTTCGTATTCGAGCGCTTCGAGCCGCGCGGGATCACCGCTGCGATCCGCCGCGCGTTCGCGCTCAACGAGCGCCATCGCGACTGGCGCGCGACGCAGCAACGCGCGATGCGCGCGAACTTCGGCTGGACCGCGTCGGCCGAGCAATACATGGCGCTCTATCGCGAACTGGTTTGAGCGCGGCGCGGCGCGCGCATTCGTCTGACCGTTTCGTCGGCACGCGGAACGCACGCGCAAGACGCGCCGACCCGATGACGCACCGCCGCATCGCCGCGCCGTCTCTCGCGATACAACCGAGCGTGCCGCGGCAATCGACTGGCGGGCCCGAATTCGGTTATCGTTGCTGCACCTGCACGTTGCGCGAGACGCGCCTCCCCCACGGCGCACGGCGGCATCGGGAACCACCATGAAAAACGTCCTCAGCATCCAGTCGCACGTCGTCTTCGGACACGCCGGCAACAGCGCGGCGGTGTTTCCGATGCGCCGGCTCGGCGTCAACGCGTGGCCGCTCAACACCGTGCAGTTCTCGAACCACACGCAGTACGGCCACTGGGCCGGCAGTGCGATCGACTCCGCGCAGCTCGTCGAGCTGGTCGAAGGCATCGGCGCGATCGGCGTGCTGCCGCGTTGCGACGCGGTGCTCTCCGGCTACCTCGGCGCGCCCGACCAGGCGCAGGCGGTCATCGACATCGTGCGCGCGGTCAAGAGCGCGAATCCGCACGCGCTGTATTTCTGCGATCCGGTGATGGGCACGGCCACCGGCTGCCGCGTCGAGCCCGGCATCCAGGAATTCCTCGTCACGCACATGCCCGAAGTCGCCGACGCGATGGCGCCGAATCACAGCGAGCTGCAGCGGCTCGTCGGCCGCAAGCTCGAAACCGTCGACGACGCGCTCGCGGCGTGCCGCGAACTGCTCAAGCGCGGCCCGAAGATCATCCTCGTGAAGCACCTGCTCGACCGCAACAGCCCGGCGGACTGCTTCAACATGATGGTCGTGAGCGAGCGCGAGGCGTGGGTCGGCCAGCGTCCGCTGTATCCGTTCGCGCGGCAGCCGGTCGGCGTCGGCGACGTGACGAGCGCCGTGTTCGTCGCGCGGATGATGCTCGGCGACTCGCTGCGCGCCGCGTTCGAGCACACGCTCGCGGCCGTCAACGCGGTCGTCAAGGCGACGTGGGACGCGGGGCGCTACGAGCTGGAGCTGATCGCCGCACAGGACCAGATCGCGCGCCCGCGCGAATGGTTCGACGCGTGGTCGCCGGATTCGGCGTAAGCGCGTCGCGGCGCGCTGCGATGTATCGCACGGGCGGCTCGAAGCTCGCGTAACCACGGCCTATAATGCGTGCCGCGCGCCGCTTTGCGAACCGCGCCCGCCTTTACCGCCCGAAGAGATTGACCGATGTCCGACCCCATCCGCAGCGAACAGGAAGAATATTTCGAGCAGCTTTGCCTTGCCGTCGACGCCGGCGACGCGCACGAACAGGAAGCGATCGAGTATTTCGAAACCCAGAGCCACGACAGCGACTTCGACGCCGCGCAGTGGCTCGACATCGCGCTCTATCACGCGCCCGAGGTCGCCCGCGGCATCATCGATCTCGTCGATCAGGAGGATCGCGAGCGCAGCGACATCGCCCAGACGATCGCGGACAACCTCGACATTTCGTACGGCGACGACGAATGCGCGCGCTTTGGCGAGACGATTCGCTTCGCGCTCGCGAACGGCGTGCCGGTCGATCTCGACGTGGTGCTCGACGGCTGCAATCGCGCGCTCGACGACCTCGACGGCTGGGCGAGCGACGACACGAAAGCGCCGCTCGCGCAACTGCGCGATACGGTGCTCGCGTTGCAGGGCGAGTACGGCGCGTAACTGCGCGCTAGCCGCGCGGCGGCCGCGCGCCGCAATCAATCCGCCCGCGGCGTCGTACGGCCTTTCGCGGCGGCGCGCACGACGATCTGAGCATGCGTGTCGCGCTCGATTCGCACCAGCGCGTCGCGCATCCGCGCGAATTCCTCCGGCGTACACATCTGCCGCCCGAAGTGCGTCGTCAGTCGCCGCGTGACCTGCAGCGTGCGCGACGCGTCATCGAACACGTAGTGCGACAGAAACATCACGTCCGGCCCATCGACGCTCGCATCGGCCGGCACGTCGGTCACGCGCACGTTCGCCGGCAGCGCGATCTGCGCGGTCTCGTCGAAGTCGCCGTCGATGCACACGAACGGCTGCGTGCGCCGCGGCTCCGCGAGCCACGCGTCGACCTGCGTGCGAATCCCGCCCGACAGGCTGCTCAACGCCGGCAGCGCCGTCGTGCCGTCGGTCCACACCAGATGATCGATCGTGCCGTGCATCGTCGTCCCGAACGGGCCCGACGTCGGCGCGACCGCATCCGTGTCGATGCGCGCGGTGCCCGACAGCCCGGTCATGCGCAAACGGTCCGCGGCGATGCGCTGCGCGCGCTGATGCGTCGCGCGCCGAAACACGTTGCGCTCCGGCTCCGCGCTCGCGCCTGCGTCGTCGACGCGGTACGCGTACGACGCATTGCCGTCGTCCCCCACCGAGATCGCGAGCCGCGCGCTGCGCGTACGCGGCTGCGCCGACGGCGTGCGGACCAGCGTCGCGTCGTCGACGAGCAGCACCGGACGATCCAGCTCCGCGCCCGGCAGATAGCCGAAGGCGATCCCGCCCGACGACGTATCCGCGAACACGCCGAGATCGGGCAGCCACGTGATCGCGTGATCGATCGCATCGCCGCCGTAGCCGGGCACCGACGGCAGCGAATACAGCGTGCCGAGGTTCAGCAGCACGGGCTCCGCGCGGATGCCCACCGCCGACAGCAGCGCGACGAACAGCGCGACGTGGTCCTTGCAGTCGCCATAGCGGTTGCGCAGGATGTCGATCGCGTGATGCGGCATCGTCTCGGTCTGCCCGAGATACAGCGCGACGTAGCGGATATTGAAGCGCATCCAGTCGTAGATGCGCCGGGCCTTGTCGCGCGGGTCCGTCACGTCCGCGGTCAGCGCGAGCGCGAGCGCGGCGATCGAAGGATCGGTCGCAGTCGGATCGGCGGCGTCGATCCGGTAGCGCTCGGCGAACGCCGCATAGTCCGGCACCGTCGATACCAGCAGATGATCGCCCCAGTTCGCGTACGCCGCGGCGCCCGGCTCGGCCGGCGCATACGGGCCGTGCCGATACTCGAACGTGTAGCGCGTGCGGCCTTCCGCCGTGACAGGCGCGAGCGCGGTGTAGCCGCGTGCGTCGATATGGAGCGGCACGTCCTGCGGCAAGTCGAAGATCAGTTGCTGATAGTCCACCGGATCGCCGGACGGCTCGACCGAGTACGAAAACCCGCCCGGACTCGACGACTTCTCGCGCCGCTTCTCGAACGTCAGATGCACGCGCGATCCGGGCTGCACGCCCGGAAAGATCACGCTGCGCAACACGCCGTCCTCGAACATCGGCGCGCCGGCCGAACGCGGCTCCTGTACGTCGCGGATCGCGTCGGGGCCGACCGGATGCTCGCGGCCGTCGGCATCGAGCGTGGCCGCGGAGAGCTGCGTGATCGACTCGATGTCCTTGTTGAACCACACGTAGCGCTGCGCGATCGCGTCGACGCCCGCCGTCGTGTTCGCGCGCAGCACGGTGTCGTCGCGCTCGTCGATCGAGCCGTCCTTCTGCACGACGAACAGATGGACGTCGCGCTCGATCGTCGCCGGCGGCGTGTCGTCGGCGGCGGGCGCCACGGTGCCGGGCTGCGCGAACGCCGGGCCGGCGAAAGCCAGCCCGAAAGCAAGATGGCGCAGCGTGGCCGACATCCGCACGCTGCGTTTCGAAGGGGTCACGGGCATGGGCCTCTTTCGTGTCCGGCGAAGCGCCGATAGCGACAGCAATGGCAACCGCACCCGTGATGGTAAGCCGGACCCCGGCGCGCTGCAGCGCGCGCCGCGCTGTGCGCGCTGTGGGCTTCTCTGCGCTATCGGGCGCGCCGGGTCAACGCCGCCGCTCGTCGATCGCGCGCAGCAGCGACACCGCGATGCCTTCCGCCGCGAGCGTCACTTCATCCAGCGACGGGAACGACGGCGCGATCCGCAGGTGACTGTCGCGCGGATCGACGCCGTACGGGAACGCCGCGCCCGCAGGCGTGAGCGCGAGCCCCGCCGCCGCCGCGAGTTCGACGGTGCGGCGCGCGCAGCCGTGCGGCGCATACAGGCTGATGAAGTAGCCGCCGCGCGGCGTGGTCCAGTGCACGTCCGGCACGCCGGCGAGCCGCGCGCGAAACACGCGGTCCACCGCGTCGAACTTCGGCTTCAGGATCGCGCGATGGCGGTCCATCAGCGCATCGAGCGTCGCGCGGTCGCGCAGCAAGTGCACGTGACGCAGTTGGTTCAGCTTGTCCGGTCCGATCGTGCGCGCCGACGCGCAACGCTGCCACCACGCGATGTTCGCCGGCGACGAAGCGAACCACGCGAGCGCGCCGCCCGCGAACGTCACCTTCGACAGCGACGCGAACACGAACGCCCGATCCGGATGCCCGGCCGCGTCGCACGCGGCGAGCACGTCTGCCGTCGCGAGCCGCTCGCCGGTCAGATGATGGAAGCGGTACGCGTCGTCCCAGAAGAGCCGGAAGTCGGGCGCGGCCGGCATCGACGCGAGCCGGCGCACGACGTCGTCCGAATAGATCGCGCCCGTCGGGTTGCTGTAGAGCGGCACGCACCAGATGCCCTTGATCGACGGATCGTCGCGCACCTGCGCCTCGACGAAGTCCATATCGGGTCCGTCGTCGCGCATCGGCACGGCGATCATCCGCACGCCGAGCGCCTCGCAGATCGCGAAGTGCCGGTCGTACCCCGGCGACGGACACAGAAACGCGATCTGCTCTTCGCCACGCCACCGCGTGCTCTGTCCGCCGTCCGACGGCACGCCGTGGAGCCGCGCGAACGCGAGCGCGTCGTGCATCAATTCGAGGCTCGAATTGCCGGCCGCGATCACCTGCGCGGCGGGCGCGCCGAGCAGTTGCGCGCCGAGTTCGCGCGCCTCGAGCAAGCCGTTCGGCAGCCCGTAGTTGCGGCAGTCGAAGCCGTCTTGCGCGAGATGACCGACGTCGGCGGCGCGCTCGATCAGCGCGGCCGACAGATCGAGTTGTTCCGGCGAGGGCTTGCCGCGCGACATGTCGAGGCGCATCCCCCGTTCGCGAAACTGTTCGTAGGTCATCGGCATCGAGGCGCTCCTGTCGTTCACGTGGATGGGCCGCCCAGTATGCAAGCCGTCCCCCATTCAGACAAACGCGTTATATTGAACTTTTCGATCAGGTTTTCTGATGGCAAAGACCCTCGACCTCGACGTGCTCGCGATGCTCGTCGCGATCGCCGACACCGGCAGCTTCGTGCGCGGCGCGGCGCTCGTGCATCGCTCGCAGTCCGCGCTCAGCATGCAGGTGCGCGCGCTCGAAGCGTCGCTCGGCAAGACGCTGTTCGTGCGCGGCCCGCGCAGCGTGAGCCCGACGCCGGACGGCCACACGCTGATCGCGTACGCGCGCCAGATGCTCGCGCTGCGCGACGAGGCGTGGGCGTCGCTCGTGCATCCGGAGGTGAAGGGACGCGTGTCGATCGGCGTGCCGGACGACTATGCGTCGTCGTTGCTGCCGCCGGTGTTGCGCAAGTTCTCCGCGAGCTGGCCGAAGGTCGAGATCCAGGTGATCGGCATGCCGAGCAGCGCGCTCGCGCCGCTCTTGAAGGACAACCGGCTCGATCTCGCGTGCGTCACGCGTCAGCGCGGCCTCGCGGGCGAATTCATCCGCTCGGAGCCGATGGTGTGGGCGGGGCCGCCGGCCGCGCCGCGCGGCCAGTCCGCCCGCGGCGCGAGCGCCGCGACGGGACGCGAGATCTGGCACGAGCGGCCGCTGCCGATCGCCCTCTTCGGCACGGGCAGCGTCGCGCGCACGAATGCGATCCGCGCGCTCGAACGCGCGAAGATCGCGTACCGCACGTCGTATGAAAGTCCGGGTCTGATGGGTCTGTGCAGCATGGTCGCCGCGGGTCTCGCGATCGCGCCGCTCGCGCGCTGCGCGGTGCCGGAGTCGTTCGTCACGCTCGGCCGCGCGCAAGGTTTGCCGGAATTGCCGTCGCTCGAAGTGGTGCTCGCGCGCAGCGCGCGGTCGAACCGCCCGCCGTGCGATTTTCTCGCCGAGCAGATTCTCGCCGAACTGCGGCTGTAGCGACGCGATGCAGCCCGCGCTACTCGTCGCCTAGCCGCGCGAGCAGCGCATGAAGTTTCGATACATGACGCAGCAGCAGCTCGCGGTGCTTCTCGATCTGTTCGAGCCGGCCCGCGAGATCGGCGCGCACGCGATCGTCGGGCTCCATCGCCGCAATGACGTCCTCGATGCGCGCGCGCAGCGCCGGCGCGTCGACCGGCGGCAGGCTCAGATAGCGTTCGAGCTTGCGCACGTCCTGCGCCGCGAGGTCGCGAAACTTGCGCGTCCCCGCGAAGCGGCGATGCGCCTCCAGGTCCGCCGTGCCGTCGTCGCGCTTCGCGACGACCGGCTGTTGTCCGAAGATCGGCTCCGGCGCGCGCAGCACCGACGTCTTGCGAACCGGGTGCGCGGTGCCGCGAAATCGCGCGCGCGGCGCTTCGTTGTCGATCGCGGCGCGCGCGTCGTCCGGCACGTCGGCGCGCTCGTGCGGCGCGTCCATCCATCCGGGCGGCAGGCCGGTCACGGATTCGACGCCGCGCACGAATTCCTCGCTGAAATCGCGCTGGCCGGACAGGATCAGCTTCAGATACGACGCGGAGAACGTCATCATCCGCGCAAGCCGCGTGGCCGCGCCGACTTCGCGGGTCAGCAGCACGAGATTCGCGCGCCATACGGGCAGCAGCTCGGTGCCGGTATCGTCCATCGCAAAGCTCCTCCCTCGTTCGTGCGACGCGCCGCGAGCGGGTTGGCCTTCTGGTACCGGCTCGCGATGCGTCGTCCAGCGACAGGGTCACGCGTGAAGGTTAGCCGGTCTGCGCGCCCGTGCGCAACTGCCGCGCCGCGCCATCCGCCACGCGCATTCGTTGCCTGACGGGAGTTCCTGCAACCTCGACCAGCAACAACGGCTTGCAACCGGCGCCGCGTGCGCGGTCTGCCGTCATCCGCGCACGCTCGTCGGGCGATCGCGCGACGATCATCCGGCGATCTCGCCTCAATCATCCGGCGATCGCGCCGCAATCATCCGGCGATCACCCGGGCGAGCGCCGCCTGCACGACCGATTCGATCAGCGGCGCCACCTGCGCGGCGCGCGCGTCGTCGTATGAATAGGGCGGCGACTCGTCCATGTACGTGCATTGCGCGAGTTCGAGCTGCACCGCGTGCACGCCCGCGTCCGGCCTGCCGTACGCGCGCGTGATGTATCCGCCCTTGAAGCGGCCGTTCGCGACCGCCGTGTAGCCGCCGTAGCCGGACACGATGGTCTGCAGTTCGTCGGCGAGACCGGGCAGCGCGCTCGCGCCGTCGGCGGTGCCGAAGTTGAAGTCCGGCAGCCGTCCTTCGAAGAAACGCGGCACCTCCGAGCGGATCGAATGCGCCTCCCACAGCAGCACGCGTCCGTGGCGCGCGGTGAGCACGCCCAGCTCGGCGACGAGCGCCTCGTGGTACGGCTGCCAGTACGTGTCGAGGCGGCGGGCCATCTCGGCCTCGTCGGGCCGATGCCCCGGCTCGTAGAGCGGCTCGCGCGCGAACGTGTCGAGCGGCAGCAGCCCCGTCGTGTCCTGCCCCGGATACAGGCTCGCGCCGTCGGACGCCCGGTTCAGGTCGATCACATAGCGCGCGCACGACGGCACGAGGATCGACGCGCCGAGCCGCGTCGCGAACGCATACAGCTTGTCGAGATGCCAGTCGCAATCGTCGACGCGGCGCGCGGCGGGCGTCATCGTCGCGGCGATGCCATCCGGAATCATCGTGCCGACGTGCGGAATCGAAATCAGCAGCGGGGCCGTGCCCTGCGAAAGCGTGAACAGCGGCACCGCCGCTGCGTCAGACGTCGTGTCCATGTCGTTATCCTGCGAATGAGTCTCGCGCGCTTCGTGGGTCGGCGCGGGTCAGTCCTTCGTTCGCAAGCATATCGCGCGCCCAACGCAGCGCGGCAACCGCGCCGCGTCGGGGAAATCCATGAGCGACAGCCGGCGCGCCGGCGCGTACCGGCCGCGCGTCGCCACGCGCGGCGCGGCCCGCAACGGGCGTTTGGTGCGACAAACGCCCGCCGGCCGATGCTGCGGCTTCGCGCCGCCTGTCGTTATAATCGGCCCCCGACGTTTCATTCCTCGACGCCTTCCGGAGATTGCTTCCGTGATACACCAGACAGCTGTTATCCATCCCACCGCGGTCATCGACGAGCGCGCGATCATCGGCGAGCGCGTGCGCATCGGGCCCTACTGCGTGATCGACGGCGACGTCGAAATCGGGGAAGGGACAGTGCTGAAGGCGCACGTCGTCGTGACCGGCCATACGCGGATCGGCGCGGACAACGTGATCTTCCCGTTCGCGACGATCGGCGAGGAAAACCAGGATCTGAAGTACGCGGGCGAGCCGACGCGCGTCGAGATCGGCGATCGCAACCGTATCCGCGAGAGCGTCACGATTCATCGCGGCACCGTGCAGGACACCGGCATCACCCGCATCGGCAGCGACAATCTTCTGATGGTCAACGCGCACATCGCGCACGACTGCGTGGTGGGCAACTACTGCATTCTCGCGAACAACGCGACGCTCGGCGGCCACGTGACGATCGACGACCACGCGATCATCGGCGGCATGTGCGCGGTGCACCAGTTCTGCACGATCGGCGCGCACGTGATGGTCGGCGGCTGCTCGGGCGTCGCGCAGGACGTGCCGCCGTTCGTGATCGCGCAGGGCAATCATGCGTCGCCGGTCGGCGTGAACACGGTCGGCCTGCAGCGCCGCGGCTTTTCGAAGGAAGGCATTCAGGCGATCCGTCAGGCGTACAAGGTGCTGTACCGCAGCGGCAACACGCTCGACGAAGCGAAGGCCGGCGTCGCGGACATCGCGCGCGAGCATCCGGAAGTGCAGCCGTTCTACGACTTCTTCGAGCGCTCCACGCGCGGGCTGATCCGCTGAAGCCGGTCCCGGCAAGCCGCCGCGCCGGCTTGCCGTTTTTTCGCTGTTGCGGATTCGTAAGGCGTACTCGCTAGAATCGCGTCGGTTTTCACTCTCTCAGCCGACGCGATTTTTCTGAAATCGCGCGATTGCCGATGCTGCTCGCGCTGAACTTCGACTGGCTAACCAACCTGCTGGCGATCCTCTTCGTCGTCGCGTGCCTTTACGATGCGCACTACGACGAATGCGGGACGCTCACGCTGTCCGCCGCCGCGATGGGACTCGTCGTGATGGCGATCGAGGCGTTCCTGAAACCCGCGTTCGACATGGCGCTGTAGACCCCGTCTTCAAGCGCTCCCCTTTGCGTCGTCGCCGTGCGCGCAGCATGCATGCTGCGGCTCGCTGCTCTCGTAACGGTCGTGATAGCGAAGCCAGTCGCGCATGTCGTTCGTTTCGTTGCGCCCTTTCGCTGTCAATTCGAGCAGCGCGTAGGTGCCGAGCAGCATTTCCACACCGCGCGCATACGCCGAGTACGTGTGATAGATCGTCCCGTCTTCGTCGCGGCAGAACGCGCTGACGCCCGGCAGCTCGTCGCTCGCGTAGTCCTGCTCGGCGTAGTCGTATTCGACCTTGCCGCGCGCCTTGTCGGCCTCGCGAAACGACACGTGAAAGTCGAAGTTGAAGTCGCTGTCGTGCGACGACACCCACGGAAAGCGCCATCCCATCCGCTTCTTGAACGCGGCGATCTTTGCGAGCGGCGCACGCGACACCGCGACGTACGACACGTCATGATGCAGCAGGTGCGGCAGCGCGCCGTCGATATGATCGGACACGAACGAGCAGCCGATGCACCCCTCTTCCCAGTCCGGCCCGAACATGAAGTGATAGACGATCAACTGGCTGCGCGTGCCGAACAGATCGGCGAGCGTGCGCCGGCCGTCCGGCGTGTCGAACGTGTAGGTCTTGTCGACCTTCACCCACGGCAGCGCCTCGCGCTTCGCGACGAGTGCGTCGCGTGCGTGCGTGAACGCCTTTTCGTCCGCGAGCAGCGCCTTGCGCGCGGCCAGCCATTCGTCCTGCGATGCGATGCGGTGCGTCTGCATGGTCAGTCCTCCGTCGATGAATCCGGTCGATACCGGATAAGAGCCACAGATGACAGCCGGCTAGCTTCGTCATCCGAACTGTTCGGCGAGCCGGTCGAGCGCGCTCGACCACCCGCCTTCGTGCGCGTCGCGCGCGGCCTCGTCGAAGAAGCGTTCGTGCGTGAGCGTGAGGTCGGTCGCCGCGCCGTCCGCGCGCAGCACGATCGTCACGAGCGACTCGCGCTCCGGCGTGCTGCGCCATGCCCACGTGAACACGAGCTTTTCGTTCTGCACGACTTCGCGGTAGACGCCGCTCACGTCGTGCTCCTCGCCGTCGGGCGCCCGCATGACGATCCGGAAACGGCCGCCGACCCGCAAGTCCGCCTCGGCGTGCGTGCAGACCGTGTCGAACGGATGCATCCACTGCATCAACTGCGCCGGCTGCGTCCACGCGGCGTAGACTTTCGCCGCGCTCGCGTTGAGCCGGCGCCGGAGGGTGAGGCTCGGGGCCTGGGTCGGGGCCTGGGTGGGGGCCATGCGGGTTCCTCCTGTTCGACGAATGCGGCGAGACGATCGAGCTGTTCGGTCCAGAAGCGCTGATAGTGGGCGAGCCATTGCATCGCGTCCTCCATCGGTCCCGGCGCGAGCCGGCACGACACGATGCGCCCCGTCTTCGTGCGCGTGACGAGGCCCGCGTCGGACAGCACGTCGAGATGCTTCATCACGGCGGGCAGCGACATCGCGAACGGCTCGGCGAGCGCGCTCACCGACAGTTCGTCGTGCAGCGCGAGCCGCGCGAGCAGCGCGCGCCGCGTCGGGTCCGAGAGTGCCGCGAACGTGCGGTCGAGGGCGTCGCCATGCTTAACCATGTGGTTAAGCATAGAAAGCATCGCGCGAATGTCAAGGCGCAAACGCCGACCCGACATGCGTGCGGCGCGCGCCGCGCGGGTTACACTCTCACGCTGTCAAATCCCCGTTTCCTTCGCGACGCCGCCCGTGAGCTGGGACGTCGCGCCAGAAAGCCCAAGGAGTTCCCGTTGATGAGAGGCGGCTTCGCGCGTTCTGCGCCGATCTCCCCGCGTGCATTGATCCTCGCGTTCGTGGTCCTGCTGTCCGGCTGCAGCCTGTTCCGCCCCGCGCCGCCCCCCGAGCAGGAAGCGCCGGCGCCCGCCAGCGAGCCGGAAGCCGCATCCGAAGCGGCCGCGAGCGAACCCGAGGTGGCCACGCCGCCCGAAGGCGCGAGCGAGTCCGAAGGCGGGGCCACCGCAAAGCCCGTGCCGAGAAGGCCGCACCGCGAACCGGTGCGGCGTCCCCGCCCGGCACCGCCCCCGCCCCCGCCCCCCGCGCCGCCGCCCGCGCCGGCTCCCGCGCCGATCGTGTCGACGCGGCCGATCGAGCACGGCACGTTCCGCACGCTGCTCGACGCGCAGGTGCAGCGGCCCGACGGCAAGGTGGTCGGCCGCGCGATCAACCTGATCGCCGGGCCGGACGGCAAGCCCGTCGACGTCATCGTGAATCTGCAGGGCTTCATGGGCGTCGGCGACCGCAAGGCAGACTTCCCGTGGAGCACCGTGCGCGTCGACCTGCGCGCGAAAACGCCCGCGATCACGCTCGCGCTCGGCCCCGGCCAGACGACCGACAAGCCGAAGGTGACGACCAAGGGAGAACCCGGCCCCGACGACGCGACGCCGACCCGGCTGCCGATGATCGACGCGACCGTCGAGCGTCCGAACGGCTCGAAGATCGGCCGCGTGGTCGACGTGCTGCTCGACGCGAACGCCGACCCGCTCGCGATCGTGCTCGACTTGAGCGGCACGCTGCAAAGCCGCCACACGATCGCGGCGGACTGGTCCGCGCTGCGCTTCGCGCCGCGCGACAAGGAACTGCGCGCGCAGCTCGATCTGACGGACCAGCAGATCGGCGCATCGCCGCAGTACGCGAGCGACAAGCCGGTGCGCGCGGTGACGAAGCCGGCGAGCGCCGCGCCGGCCGCCGCCGCGTCGGCGGCTTCGGCGGCCACGCCCGCGCCGTCTGCGTCGACCGCTCCTGCCCGCGGTGCCCAATGACACTCCGTTCGATGGCTACCGTACGAAGCCTGCGCGCGCTCGACTGGCTGAATTTCTTCGTCGCGAACGTGCAAACCGGCTTCGGCCCGTTCATCGCGTCCTACCTCGCGTCGCACAAGTGGACCCAGGGCGAGATCGGTCTCGCGCTGTCGGTCGGCACGATCAGCGCGATGGTGAGCCAGGTGCCCGCCGGCGCCGCCGTCGATGCGATGCGCAACAAGAAAGGCGCCGCCGCGTGGGCGATCGCCGCGATCATCGTGAGCGCGATGCTGCTCGCGCTGTCGCCGACCGTCGTGCCGGTGATGGCGGCCGAGGTCGCGCACGGCTTCGC
Source organism: Paraburkholderia sp. (assembly GCA_035492135.1). Lineage (GTDB taxonomy): Bacteria > Pseudomonadota > Gammaproteobacteria > Burkholderiales > Burkholderiaceae > Paraburkholderia. Next base: position 20,751 of record DATJJN010000143.1, read on the forward strand.
GAGCTGCATGCTGGTGCCGGCGATGGCCGCGCTGTCGCTCGCGCTCGTCGGCCGCTCGAATCTCGGCGACCGGCTCGGCCGCAACGCGCGCTGGGCATCGATCGGCAGCGCGGTGGCGGCGGGCCTGATGGGCCTGTTCGGCGAGTATTTCTCACCGCGCTCGGTGTTCTGGCTGACCGCCGCGCTCGCGCTGCCCGCGCTCGTCGCGCTCGGCATGATCGAGCAACCCGGCATCGCCGCGGCGGCGCGCGGTCCGAAGGCGGCGCCGTCGCCCGAAAAGCGCGAGACGCTGATCGAACTGCTGCGCGACAGGCGGATGCTGACGTTCGCCGCGTGCGTGGTGCTCTTCCACCTGTCGAATGCGGCGATGCTGAACCTCGCGGCCGGCGAGGTGACGGCCGGCATGGGCGACAACGTGCAGCTCGTGATTGCGGCGTGCATCATCGTTCCGCAGGCGATCGTCGCGCTGATGTCGCCGTGGGTCGGGCGCACCGCGCAGCGCTGGGGGCGGCGGCCGATCCTGATCCTCGGCTTCAGCGCGCTGCCGGTGCGCGCGCTGCTGTTCGCCGCGGTCGCGAATCCGTATTTCCTCGTGCCCGTGCAGATGCTCGACGGGCTGTCGGCCGCCGTGTTCGGCGTGATGCTGCCGCTGATCGCCGCCGACGTCGCCGGCGGCAAGGGCCGCTACAACCTGTGCATCGGGCTTTTCGGGCTCGCGGCGGGCATCGGCGCGACGCTGTCGACCGCCGTGGCGGGCTTCATCGCCGACCATCTCGGCAATACCTTCAGCTTTGTCTGCCTCGCGGCGGCCGGCGTGGCGGCAGTGCTGCTGGTGTGGTTCGCGATGCCGGAAACGCGCGAAGCGCTGGAAGAGGAAGAGCAAAGCCCCAGTACCGCCATGTGATACGCGCCGGCGCCGGCCAGCACGGAGGCGGCTGGCAAAAAAAACGCAGGCACCTGAAAAGTGCCTGCGTTTTTTCTGCCGGGAAGCTGCCGCGCGACGCGGCCGGTTCAGCCGAAGTCAGGCGGCGAGCACCTCGTCCGCGCGGCCGGCGACGATGTTGCCGAGGTGATCGAGCTTGCTCGCGAGAATCATCGCGTCCGCGTTGGCCGGCCGGTGACGGCGATTCGGGCTCGGACGGAACACCGCGTCGCCACGGCGGATCTTCTCGCCGGTCAACGCGCACACCGCGCTGCGGCGCGCGGTGCAAACCCGCCATAGCTGGTCGGAGTAGCGCCCGTAGGTCGGATCGCTCCAGCAGACGGAAATGCTCTCATGGTCATATCGGCGGATCAGCGTGATGCCCTGCGCATCCCACGACCGACTGGCCGCACGGCGCCGGTTGGCCGCTTCGGATGCGCCGCGGCTAAGCGGCATCGGCTTGCAATTGCCGCTCTTCTCCGCATCCCCCGACGGACTCCACGGCTCGGACGCGGCGGACAGGAGGTCGATCGTTTGTTGCCACACGCTGCCGGTATCTAGTGTCGTCATAATGCACCTCGTGCACGTGAAAACGATTCAAATATGCCGGTCGAATAACCGCTGTGCCACGCCCGGATTATAGCTCGTCATTTCGCAATCCCCATGAAAATTATTTAAGGTGCTAAACGATAATCGGCTAAGAAAAGGAGACAATGCAACGATTTGGCGGCTTCGACGGGCGTTAATGTCAAGTTCAACCGGCCTTTTGAAAGTTATTCCATGACGCCATGATCGACGACAAGGCAGCAATAGCAAAAATAACAATTGCAGACGTAAATCTGACCAGGCAATCATATTTAAAGGCTCAACTCATATGAGTTTTTTCCGCACCGCGACATGGCCGTCTATGTCCGTCACATGCAGTTCACAATGTTGTAAGAGAGGTTCTATATTGCGATGCACAAGACAACGACAATCGAGGTCATTGCGGGCGATGCGGCCACCTCAAATGCCGATCGCATCGTGGCATACCGTGCACCAGCACCGTCCGACGACTCCGTCGCACTCCCGTTGCCGCCTTTCAAAGCCCTCTCTTTTCGCGACAAACCGAATGATTTTGCTTCTGTTAATAAAATACGCGAAATTTGTTTAACAATTTCGCATATGGCAATTCCGTGAATCAATGCGCGCATTCGCGCACCGATTCACATGAACGGTGCAAGTCGATTCACGTCGCTGTAATCCGGCCCGTGCTTCGTCGACGGCTTCACGCTCGCAGGCGCTGTCCGGCGCGGGCCGCAATGGCCGGCGGCCCGCTCAGCCGCCCTGCCGTTCGTCGAGGAATTGCGCCGACCGGCGTCTGAGCATCGCACCGAATTCGTCGAGCCAGCCGATCGAAAGCCGCCAGCTCTGCCAGTACAGGTCGACGTCGAGGCCGCGTCCCGGCATCAGCTCGACGAGTTCGCCGCGCGCGAGATGCGACGCGATCATCCGCTCCGGACACATCCCCCAGCCGAGCCCGTTCACGCAGCCGCGCAGGAAGCCGGCGACGTGCGGAATCCAGTGCAGCGGCGCGTCGACCTGCGCGCGCGTGATGCGGCGGATGAACCGTTTCTGCAGCTGATCCTTCGGATTGAATTCGATGCACGGCGCGCGGCGCAGCGATTCGCGCGTGACGCCGTCGGCAAAATAGCGCGCGAAGAAGTCCGGCGACGCCACCGCGAGGTAATGCATGCGGCCAAGCCTCGTCGAGCGGCAGCCCTGCACCGGCTCGGCCTGCGTCGTCACGGCGCCCTGCACGCTGCCGTCGCGGATGCGCTCGGCCGTGTAGTCCTGGTCGTCGACCACGAGGTCGAGCAGAATCTCGCGCTCCACGCAGAAGTCGGCGACCGCATCGACGAACCACGTGCCGACGCTGTCGTCGTTGACCGCGACGCGCAGAATCGGGCGCGTCGCATTGCTCATCGCGGAAAGCGACGGCATGCCGCCGCCGAGTTCGGCTTCGAGCAGACGCACGCGCTCGGTGTGACGGCACAGCAGCGCGCCGGACGCGGTCGCGACGCACGGCTGTCCGCGCTTCACGAGCACCGCGCCGACGCGTTCTTCGAGCAGCTTCACGCGCTGCGATATCGCCGAAGGCGTGACGTTCAGCGCGGACGCGGCCCGGTCGAACGAACCGTGCCGCACGACGGCCGCGAGCGCGTCGAGCAGCGCGTAGTCGAGCATTAGCGTTCCTTAATCGGGTTTAAGAAAATCAGCTTCGCTTATGCGAGGCGTCGCGGCAGACTAGCGCCGTTTTCGTCGCCTGTCCAACCCGACTCCCCATGAACTGGATTGCGTTTTCCCATGGCGCCGCGCTCTGCGCGTCGCTGATCGTCACCATCGGCGCGCAGAATGCCTTCGTGCTGCGCCAGGCCATCCTGCGCTCGCACGTCACGAAGATCGTCGTGCTGTGCATGCTGTCCGACTTCGTGCTGATCGGCGCGGGCGTCGGTGGCGCGTCGGCGCTCGCCGGGCGCTTTCCGGTGTTCGTGCATCTGATGCTGTATGCGGGGCTCGCGTATCTGGCGTGGTTCGGCGCAAGCGCGCTGCGGCGCGCGGTGCGGCCCGGCCATGCGGTGCTGGACGTGGGCGGCGCGAACAACCCCGTTGCCGCGCAGCGCGCGCTGCCGGTCGTGCTGATGACGCTCGCGTTCACGTGGCTCAATCCGCACGTGTACCTCGATACGTTCCTGCTGATCGGCACCGCCGGCGCACGGGAGCCGGAGGGCTCGCGCGCGGCGTTCGCGCTCGGCGCGATGGCGGTGAGCGCCGTGTGGTTCGTGTCGCTCGGCTACGGCGCGCGCGCGCTCGCCCCGCTCTTCAAACGAGCCGGCGCGTGGCGCGTGCTCGACGGCGCAATCGGCTCGATGGTGCTGCTGCTGGCCGTCACGCAACTGCGCTAGCGCGTCTTCGTCGCTTCGTGCCACGCGGCATCGGCGTTCGACAGCACGTTCGCGGGGCCCGGCACGTCGGCCGTTTTCTCCACGAGGGCCTCCCCCAAAAACACGGGCGACGCTACGGTTGCCGGCCGGCGCGACGCCTCGCGAGCAACGCATCGACGAGTTCCGTCGACACGTAATGCGGCCCGTCGAACAGGTACACGCGATAGCCGCGATACGCGTCGAGCTGCGGTCCGAGCTCGTCGGCGGTGGCCGGGCGAAAACCCCCGCCCACCTTCGGCCGGAACGCTTCCGCGATGATCCGCACGCGCTGCGCTCCGAGCCGCGCGGCCAGCGCGTCCGCGTATTCGCGCGCGACCTGCGGGCCGCGCGCCTCGACGCCGCAGCCGTCCTGCAGCATCACGCCGACGTCGCGCGGCAGCCAGCCGGCGAGCCACGATGCGAGCGCATCGCCGCCGATGTTGCTGTTGTCGTACACGCTGATCCACAACGGACGCGGCAGCCGCGCGAGCAGCGGCGCGATCGCCGGCGCGTCGGTCCACGTCGGATCGACTTCGACCGGGAAGTACCAGCCGGTGATGTGCACGGGCGGGCGCACCGCCGCGACTTTCAGCGAGCGCTCGACGAGTTCCGCGACATTCGCGCGGGCCTTCTTCTCGTCCGAGTAGCCGGCGAGCCCGACGATCACGCCGCGCGCCCACGGCTCGTTCGCGATCCGCACCCAGTCGGGCACGCGCGGCGCGGGCACACCGGCGCCGGCGACGAACGCGACGTCGTCCACCGCGGTCCACTGCAGGAGCAGCTCGTTCACGCCGAGGCGCTGCCAGTCGCCGTGAAGGTCGAGCCGCTCGTTCGTCAGTTGCCACACGACGCCTTGGGCGAGCGCATCCGCGTGCGCGGGCGCCTGCAGCGCGCAGCCGGCGCACACGAGCGCCGACACCAGCAGCGCGGCGAACCGCACCGGCAGCGAGGCTGCCGCGCGCGGGCGGCGCCGCGATGCGCGCCCGGCGAGGCAATGCGCGATTGTCGACGTCATCCGGATCACTCCCTGTCAGTGGCGCGCGTCGCTCAGTACGACAGCACGGTGCTGAAGAACACGCCGCCGGCGCGCGAATCACCGCTGATCCGCCACCGATACTGCAGCGACACGTCCACATACGAGCGCGGCGAATCGTAAAAGCTGTCGCGAAACCAGTAGCGCGACGACACGCCGACACCGATGCCGAGCGGCACGCTGCGATCGATGCTCGAATCGTAGTCCGCGCCGACGACACCGTATGGAAACACGGTGAGCTTCGGGCTGATCCGGTCGACCCGGTACGTGCGGCCCGCCTCGACATAGCCGGTCCCGTAGGTCCATCCATGCTCGATGTAGTGGCCGATTTCCGCGTAGTCCTGCACGGTCCACCACGACGGCACGTCGAGCCGCCGCTCGGTGCCGTAGCCGCCCGAATACGCAAGACGCGGGAGCCAGTCGCCGACCGCGTGCGAGCCGATCGGCACGAGCCGCTCGAACGCGACGACCGCATTGACCGACTCGAACGGCTTCGCGCGCGCGCCGATCGCGCCGAGCGCCGTCGAGATCCCGCCCGGCTGATTGCCGCTGGTGCCGAAGTCCTGGTACATGCGTGCGTAGACCTCGAACATCCGGTCGCCGAGCGAGCCGAACGGCTGGTAGTACGCTTCGACGCCGGTCTGCCAGCTGTCGGTCGCGCCGGGCGTCGCGCCGGTCGCGACGCCCGGCTGCAGCCCCACGCCGCGATAGCTGAGCGACGCGAGAACGCCCCACGTGCGCGTGACGTCCGCGTGCGCGTTGCGCAGGTCCTGCAACTGCTGCAGCGTCGCGGGCCCGACGCCTTCGGGCGGCGACGTGCCGTAGTCGATCGCGCGCCGGAAGAGCCGCGCAGCGTCGGCGTCGCGATGCGCGTGGAACGCCGCATAGCCCGCGTCGCCCGCCGCGTGCGGCGGCAACTGGCCGGCCGCGTCGGCCTGCGCGAAATACGCGAACGCGCGGCGGCTGTCGCCCGCGCGCTGCGCGACGTAGGCCGCCTGCAGCGGCGGCAGGCCGTCGAGCAGACCCGCGTCCAGCGCGGCGCGCGCCTCGCGCGTCGCGCCCGCGGTGTCGCCGGCGGCGACGAGCGCGTCGATCAGTTCGACCCGCCGCAGCGGATCGCGCGGCGTCGCGTCGGCGGACTGGCGCGCGTACGCGAGCGCCGCGGCCTTGTCGCCGCGTTGCGCGGCCACGATCGACGCGCGCTGCGCGGCGAAGCCCGGATCGTTCGCATAGACGTCGCACGCGCTGCCGTATGCATCGATCGTGCAGTCGAAGACCGGGCGCGCGGCCGTCGCGACCCGCGCGGCCGCTGCGTCGCCCGGCTGCGCGCCGGCATGTTCGAGCGCGTCGCGCGCGGCGAAGCGCCGGCCGACGATCAACGCGTCGGTGTCGTCGCCGACGGGCGCAAGCGGCGCGAGCGCGTCGAGCGCGCGCTGAGGATAGCCGGCCGCCGTCCACACGTCCGCGACGATCGCGCGCGACACGCGCTGGTCGCGCTGCGGCGCGTCCGTCGCCTGCGCGGCGCGCGTGAAGTCCGCTTCGGCGTCGTCGAAGCGGCCTTGCGCGGCCCGCGCATAGCCACGCACCGTGTACGGCATCAACGCGGGATGCGCGCCCGCCGCGAGCGCGTCGGTGGCCGCGTGCTCGAGCCCCGGCATGTCGTGTTGCGCGGCGAGCAAGTCGAAGAGTTGCAGCCAGTAGCCGAGCCGATCCGGCGCGTAGCCGACCGCCCGCCGCGCGTCGCTGACCGCCTCCCCGAGATCGCCCGCGTCGCGCGCCGCCTGCGCGGCCACGGCCGCCTTCGGCGCGAGCTGCGCGCCCGCGAACAGGCGCCGCCGACGCAGTTCGTCGTTGTCGCCGAAACGTTGCGTCGCGTCGTTCGCGGCCTGCCACGCGGTCTGCGGCTGACCCGCCGCGCTCGCCGCATCGATCGCGAGAAGCCGCAGGCGCAGCACGTCGGGACGCAGCGCGATCGCGTCGTTGGCGTCGCGCAGCGCGCTCTCGTAGTCGTGGCGCGCGTACGCGGCGTATGCGCGTTGCGCGGCGTCGTACGCGCTGCCGGTCAGTTGATCCGGCGACGTCGGCGCCGGCCCCGCCCCGCGCGCCGCGGTGTACGGCGGCGCGGCGGCGGCTGCGATCTGCGCATCGATCTGCCGCTTGCGCGCCGCGAGCGAGGCGTCGTGCCCGAGTTCGCGCAGCGCGTCGGCGAGCGTGCGGCTCGCGTCGGCAAGACGCCGCGCGCCGGCCTGCGCGTTCGCGAGCAACAGACGCAGCGACGCCACGTCCGGCCGCTGACGGATCGCCTCGCGCGCATACCGCTCGGCGGCCGCGTAATCGCGGCGCGCGTACGCGTCGTAGCCCTGCTGCGCGACCCGGTACGCCGCGCCCGTCAACGGCAGCGGCAGCGCGGCGCCAGGCAGCGTCTGCGCGCTCGCCGGCACGCCGATGCACAGCGCCGAGCAAAGCATCGCCGTCGATGCGAGAGCGTTACGTATGGTGCTCGCGCGCAGGAACGCGCAACGTGCCGCGTTCGCCGCTGTCACCGTGTTCGCCACGTCCACCGCTGTCGCCGCCTTCGCGACGCGCGCGCCGCCTGATTGAATACGCATCCGCGTCGTCATTGCGCCGCCGTTATCTCGTGCATCCGGCGCTGCTGCTCCGCGATCGCTTCGTTCAGCGCGTCCACCGTGATCACGCCGAGCTTGACCATGTAGTCGCCGATGCGTCCGTGGTCCGCGGGCCGATAGCGCTCCAGCGCCGCTTCGAAGTCCTTGCGGCTCACCGCGCCGCGCTCGATCAGCAGATCGCCGAGTAGCGGCACCGGCTGCGGCCTCGCGGGCTGCGTTACCCGTTGCATCGCGGGCTGCGTTCCCGCCTTTTGCGGCCCCACCACCGGCACGCCGCGCAACAGACGCAACCCATCGGCAATCTCGCCTTCGCGCACGATCCGCTGCACCACCGGCATCGCGAGATGCGCGTGCAGCGCGGCGAGCACGTCGTCGCGCAGCGGGCTCGCGACGAGCAGCACCGCGTGGCCGTTGCCGTCGTCGCCGTACGGCAGCGCGCGGCTGCGCACCACCTGTTCGAGCGGCAGTTGCGACGCGTTCGCGAGGAGCCGCTTCGCATCCAGATGCTCGCGCGGCAGGTCCGCCTGGAACGCGATCGCCTCCGCAAGCGTCTCCTCGTCGAGCCAGCCGTGCGCGACGAGCACGCGGCCGATCGGCATTTCGGCCGCCTCGCGCTTGCCGAGCGCATGTTCGAGCTTCTCCTCGTCGATGGCGCGCCACGACAGCAGCAACTCGCCGAGCCGCTGCCGACGATCGGTGAAGCCATCCGACGACGGAAAGTCGTGCATCGTCTTGTCCCACACGAGCCGCTTGCCGGTCGCGAGATGCACGAGGAACATCTTCCACGCGCGCGACACCGCCATGAAATTCACGAAGTTGCCGATCACCATCCGCGGCACCGACAGCAGCCCATGCTCCCAGCCATAGAGCCGCGTGACGAAAAACACGCGCTGCACGACGCGCATCGTCATCGCGATGCCGTTCGCCCACAGCAGGAACACCACGAACCGCGAGTCGATGAACGGCGACGCGATCAGACGCTGCGTCAGCCCGATCGCATCCGCGAACGCGAACAGGATGAACTGCACGAGCAGCAGGTACGCGATGATCCCGACGAACGACGTGAAGACGCCCTTGCGGTCGCGCGCGAGCAGGTAGCGGGTCGCGAGCGGCCCGTGCCAGCCGGTCTGCTGCCAGCCCTGTAGACCGATGCCGAGCGTCCAGCGCGCGCGCTGACGATACGCGGTCCGAAACGTATTCGGGAAGAACTCGCGCACGCACAGCGGCATCGTCAGCGTGAATTCGCGCTCGGGGCCGAAGCCGAACCACGATTTGCGGCGCGTCGCGTACTGCACCGGAAAGCGCGCGAAGATCGACTGCATCCCCATGCGGCCGAGCCGTTCGCCGACGTCGTAGTCCTCGGTCAGCGTCTCGGTGTTGAACGGCTGGTTGTCGGTATCCGCGCACAGACCGAGCAGCGCGCGCCGCGAGAAGCACGTGCCGACGCCCGCCGACGGCACCGCACCCGCGAGGCTCTCGCGCACGACGAGGTCTTTCGCGTGCCATTCGGCGAATTCGTCCATGTAGGTGCCGGCGACGAGTTCATACCATTCGCGCTCCAGCGACGCGACCGGCAACTGGATCATGTCCTTGCGCGGCAGCAGGTAGTTGAAGAAGCACAGTTCGAGCGGATGCAGCACGTCCTCGCTGTCGTGCAGGATCACGCCGGCGAACTCGATGCCGGTCTCGGCTTCCATCCGGAAGATCGCCTGGATGATCCAGTTCAGACAGTCCGCCTTGCAGGTGGGACCGTCGTGCGGCACCTCCACGCGATGCAACTGCTTGTAGCGCCGGCGCATGCGCTCGACTTCGGCGATCGTCGGCGCGTCGTTCTGATACGTGCCGACGAACACGACGTAATTCGTGTAGTCGAGCACGCGCACGAGCTCGGTGACCATCTGCGCGATCACGTCGTCCTCTTTCCATGCGGGCACCATGATCGCAAGCCACTGCTGCTCGCGCGCGAACAGCTGGTCGGCGGACAACGGCCGGTAGCGACGCTCGATCGTGAAGCGGCGATACGTGAGACGCACCCAGTACCACAGGTCGATGAACAGGTCGTCGATGCCCGAAACCAGGATGATCACCGCGATCACCACCGCGACGTATTCCATCGCGTGGTAGTAGTGCGCGACGAAAAATCCGCCCCACCATCTGAGCGCGTCCAAGCTCACGGTCAGCCCTGTTTGTCGTCGGAGTTCGAATTCTGGCCTGGCGTCTGGCCTGGACCCTGGCCCGGCTTCGACAGCTCCGCTCGCGCCGCGGCCGCCGCCCGTTCGTGCCGCCGCCGCGCCGCTCCCGCGCCGACGATCAGCAACAGCAGCAGCGCGACCAGAATCGCCGGCACGCCCCACGCGGTCCAGTGCTGCGTGAACCACGCGCGCTGACGGTCGGTCGGCGGCACGCCGCCCGGATTCTGCGTGTCGAACGGCTGCAGCACGCCGCTCCCGTCGACCACCGCCACGTTGCCGCGCAGCAGTTGCAGCGTCGGCGGCAGCACCGGCGCAGCGGCGCCGACGTTGCGAAACAGCACGCCCGCCGTGCCGCCCGAGCGCACCACTTCGAGCACGCCGAGTCCCGTCAGGCCCGACAAGTCCGCGAGCGTGCGGTTTCCGCGCGCGCGGATCGTCAACCGTCCGCCATCGAAGCTCGCGGGGCCGGCCACGCTGTCGAGCGCGACGTCGGCCGCGAGAAACGCGCCCGACACTCGCGCGCTCTGCCCGCGTTGCACGACGGAGAGCGTCGCGCGCAACGGCGTCACGCCGACCGCGTTCGCAAGCCGCGCGACACGCGGCAGCGAATGGACCGGATCGTCGAGATACGCATCGGGCACCAGCACGGTCGCGCCCTGCGCATAGCGGACGATCATGCCGGTGAAGTTGTCTTCGAGACGCCCGTCGCCGAGCAGCAGATGACTGCCCGGCAGCACCGCCGCCGGATAGCCGGCCGCGCGCGACTGGCAGCCGCCCTCCGGCTGACGCTGAAACTGCACCTGCAACTGGTTCACCGCGCCGAGCGCGTAGCCGGGGATGTTCGCGGACAGACGCTGCGGCCGTCCGTCGGTCGACATCAGGCGCGAGCCGATCAGCACGCCGTTGAAGAACACCGACGCGACCTGCGCGTTGCGCGTGGGCGCGGCCGCGGCCGCAAGATCGAGCGCGACGCCGGTCGGCACCTTGCCGTTGCCCGACACCGCCGCGAGATCGAACGTCGCGTCCCACGTTGCGCTCGTCTGCACGTTGAGCGTGCGCGGCGTGCCGCCGACGAGCGACAGCGCAATGCGGTCGGTGTCGCCGCCGGCGCTCAGGTTCGGCGCATCGTCGAGTGCGTGGACGGTGAGCCGGTTCGACACCATGATCGGCGTCCACGTGCGCGACAGCGCGCCAACGCCCGCCGTGTCGCCCACCACGATCACCGGCTCGCCGCCGAGCCTTCCGACGCCGACGTGGCCGTCTTGCGCGGCTTGCGCCGTTTCAGTCGCGGCGGCGGCCTGACCGTTGCCCGCCCCCGCGAGCGGCCCCGCCGGGCCGTTGCGCCACGCATCGAACGCCGCGAGCGCATCCGGCGCCGCGCTCGCCACCTGCGCGCGCAGCGCGTCGAACGCGTCGCGAAGCCGCGCGCGCAATGCATCGTCTTCGATCAGCACGTTCGGCGAGAACACGCCCGAAGGCGCGAGCGCAACGAGCGCGCCGAGTTCGGCCGGATTCGCGATCCGGTGCTCGCCGCCGCCCGCGAGCGCCGCGAACGCGGGCACCGCCCGCAACGCGGCCGGCACCGACACGTCGCCGAGATTCACCGACTCGCCGACGGCCGGCACGACCTGCGTGACCGGCGTCGTGCCCGCGCGCATCAGCAAGGACTCGACGCGCCACGCGACGTCGTAGCCGCCCGCCGCGAGCCGCCGGCTGCCGACGGCGATTACCGGTTTCGGCGGCAGCGCGCTCCACGCGCCGCGCAGATCGTCGATCGCCGACGTGTCGAACTGGTAGACGAGCCGCGACGTCGGCGCGACGCGCCACAGATTGCCGATCGCGGTCTGGTCGGCGCACTCGTGCTCGTCGACCACCGACGACCACTGCACGCCCACGCGCACGAAGCCGGACGGACGCGGCGACCCGTCGACGCCGATGCTGATCGCGCCGTCGCCCTGCGGCTCGGTCAGCGCGCGCGCGAGCACCGGCGAGCCGTCGAGCGACAGCACGAACGTCGTGCGGCCGCCGTCGCCGCGCAGATAGCCGCCGTCGAGCTGCAGCGTCGCGTTGCTGACCGGCAGGCCGACCGGCACCGGAAAATACAGCTCCTGGCTCGCATCGGGCGCGCGCAGCAGGATCGGCTCGCGCACGCCGAGATCCATCAGCGACACCGTGCGCGAATCGACATGCCCTGCGCCGAGCTGCGCGAACGCGGCGGCGACGTCGCCCGGCGCCGCGCGTGCGACGCCCATCCACGCGAGCGCCGTCAGACCGAGGAGAATGCGGCGAAGCAGCCCCGACACGCCGCCACGCGAAGTGAGATTGGTAGTCACGTCCTTATGTCCCATGTTGTCGGCGCGCGCCGTGGCGCGCACCGCTCGCGGCGGTCGCGAAACCCGCTGGTGAATTCACGCCTTCAGTCCTCGGCGAGCGGCACCGTGCGCCCCGGATGACGGTAGCCCGGCAGCTCGCGGCTCGGGAACGGCTCGAACGGCCTGCCGGTCAGCGCGGCGACGATCCGCTCCGACGCATGGCCGTCGCCGTACGGATTCACGCGCCGCGCGAACGCGCGCCGCTCCGCTTCGTCGTCGACGAGTTGCAGCACCGACTGCACGATCGCGTCGCGATGCGCGCCGATCAGTTTCACCGTGCCCGCCGCGAGCGCCTCCGGGCGCTCGGTCACGTCGCGCATCACCAGCACCGGTTTGCCGAGCGCCGGCGCTTCTTCCTGCACCCCGCCCGAATCGGTCAGCACGATCGACGCGCGCTGCATCAGGCGCACGAATTCCGGATATTCGAGCGGATCGGTCAGGTAGACGTCTTTGAGATCACCCAGCGTGCCGAGCACGGGGCCGCGCACGTTCGGATTCAGGTGGACCGGATAGACTATCTGCATCTTGCCGGTCTGCGCGAGCATCGCGAGCGCCGCGCAAATGTTTGCAAAGCCCTCGCCGAAACTTTCGCGCCGATGGCCGGTGACGAGCAGCAGCGGACGCCCGCCGTCTTCGGGCTCGATGAAAGGAAACTGCGCGTCGATGCGCTCGCGCAGCGGCGCGTCGTGCGCGAGGCGCTCGCACATCAGGTGCAGCGCGTCGATCACCGTGTTGCCGGTGACGATCACGCGCCCGCCGAGCGATTCCGCTTCGAGATTCGCCTGCGAACTGGCCGTCGGCGCGAACAGCAGGTCGCTCACCACATCGACGATGCGCCGGTTCATCTCCTCCGGCCACGGCTCGTACAGATTGCCGGTGCGCAGCCCCGCCTCGACGTGGCCGACCGGAATGCGCCGATGAAACGCCGACATCGCGGCGACCATGCTCGTGAGCGTGTCGCCGTGCACGAGCACGCGGTCGGGTTTTTCGGCTTCGAGCACGTCGTCGATGCCGGCGAAGAGCCTCGCCGCGAGACCATTGAGCGTCTGGTTCGCGGTCATCGCGGCGAGATCGTATTCGGGCACGACGCCGAACAGATCGAGCACCTGTTGCAGCATCGTCTGATGCTGGCCTGTCACGCAGACGATCGACTGCACGTCGTCGTCGGCCGCTAGCCGCTTCACGAGCGGCACCATCTTGATCGCTTCGGGCCTGGTTCCGAATATCGACAGAATACGCACGGAAAGACCTCACGTTAATCGATTCGCCCAAGGTGCGAGGCGGCGGCCGGCACCCGTCGGACATTTTTCATCCGCCTCATTCGTGCGGACTTCAACGGGTCGTTACTTTACACGGTTCGCGTTACGCGAGAAGTCTGCGCGGTAGCGCTCACTTCGAATAGCCCTGAAATAACGACTGTGGCGTCGCGAACCAACGATGCGCTGCGCTTGCGCCGGCACGCACAAATCCGTGCCAGAATCGGCCGAAATTGCGCCATCGCACGCGAGCTTTCGATGAACGACATCGTTACCGAAGCGTTCGACGCAGCGCGAATGGTTCCCGGCTTCAGCGCGCCCGACCTGCCGCGCGAATCGCCGGACCGCGCCGCGCTCGACGCCGCCGACTACAACACGCGCCACTGGACGAGTCACGCCACCGGGCCGCTTACGCCCGGCACCGGCGAACATGCCAGCGAAACCTGCCGGATGTTTCGCGACACCTTCAACCCGTATCGCCCATCGGTGCTCGAATGGCCGGGGCTCGCGCCCGACGCGCTCGAACGGATCGTGTCGCTGCCGATCTGGGACATCGCGGTACAGACCGAAGGCAAGGCGCGGCTGCGAATGGCCGCCTATGCGGCGACGCTCGACGACCCGCCGATGCGCGACGCGATCGCGCTGAACGCGTGGGAGGAGAACCGTCACAAGGAAGTGCTGGCGCGGATGGTCGCCGCATACGGCATCGCGCTCGCGAGCGAGCCGCCCTACGCGTGGCCGAAAGACCCGGAATGGGCGTACCTGGTGACCGGCTATAGCGAGTGCATCGACAGTTTTTTTGCGTTCGGCCTCTTCGAGGTCGCGCGGCGCTCGGGCCTCTTTCCGCCCGCGCTGATCGACACGTTCGAGCCGGTGATGCAGGAAGAGTGCCGGCATATCCTGCTGTTCGCGAACTGGCTCGGCTGGCATCGCGCGCGGCTGCCGTGGCATCGGCGCATCCGCTTCGAATTGAAGGCGGCCGCGGTGTGGGTGTTTCTCGCGTGGGAGCGCATCGGCCTCGCGCGCGCGATGGACGCCGAAGGCAACGAGCATCGGCACGACAACAACTTCACGATGAACGGCGCGCAGTCGGTGTCGGACGCCGACATCGGCGTCGCCGACCTGATGCGCGTGTGCCTCGCGGAAAACGACCGGCGCTTCGCCGGCTACGATCCGAGGCTGTTGCGGCCGACCACGATGCCGTCGATCGTGCGTTTCGCGCTGCGGTTCGTGCGGAAGAAAAGTGGCGGCGCGTGAGCCGTTCGTCGTTCAGCGCGGCTGCGCCGCGCAGTCCGGATTGAATACGCGTTCGGTCGAAGGCGGATGATTCGCGAGTTTGCTCGCCGGACGACGCGGACGCGCAACGAGTTCGCCGCCGCAGTTCGGGCATCGCCCGTTCAATACGTTGTCCGCACAGTCGGCGCAGAACGTGCATTCGAACGAACAGATTCGCGCGTCCGGCGAGTCCGGCGACAAGTCCTTGTTGCAGCATTCGCAGCCTGGTCTGAGTTCGAGCATGGCGTCTCTCCTTTCGTCCGCAGTATGAAGGGTCCGCCCGAGTTCGCGAAGCCGATCGCGCACAAAAAAATAGCGCACCGCCCGAAGGCGGTGCGCCACACAACGATAGAACCCGCGCCGGCAGCACGTCCGGCGCGCGGGCGTCAGGTCATGCGATCACGGGATCAGCCACAGCGACAGCGCATAGATGGCGAGCGACACGACGAACGTGATCGCCGTGTAGCCCATCACGCGCTGGATCCGGATGCCGGCGATCGCGACCACCGGCACCGCCCAGAACGGCTGCAGCATGTTCGACACGTTCTCGGCCATTGCGACGCCCATCGCGGTGCGCGCGACCGATGCGTGCAGATCGAGCGCGGCCGGCAGCACGAACGGCCCCTGAACGGCCCAGTGACCGCCAGCGCTCGGAATCAGCAACGTGATGATCGCGGAGCTGAGGAAGCTCCACAGCGGCAGCGTCGCCGGCGTGGCGATCGCGACGAACGTCTTCGCGATCGTCGACGCGAGGCCCGTGCCGGTCATGATGCCCATGATGCCGCCGTACACCGGGTACTGCAGCAGCATCGATCCGGTCTGCCGCGCGGCGCGGCGAATCGCGTCCGCGTACGCGATCGGGCGGCCCTGCAGCACGAGGCCGATCAGCAGGAAGATCAGGATCGTCGTGTTGATGTCGAGTTCGAAGCCCTTCCCGGACCACGTCATCCCGAGATAGCCGGCGCCCAGCGCGACGATCAGCAGCGTGCCGAGCACCGAGCGCTCCGCGCGCGCGGCGAACGAAGCGGGCGCGGCGCCGCGCGCGTGCGGATCCGCGTCTGCACCGCCGCCCGCCGCTTCCGGTTCGCTGAACGACACGACGTTTTCGGGCTTCGGATGCATGCGGATGAAAATCGCGGTCATCACGACGACCACGAGCACGCTCGGCACGAACACGAACGGCGCGAAGATCGTGTCGGTGAGCGGCACGACATGGCCGGTCGCCTTCTCGACGAGATTCAGCGCGTTGCCGTGCGACGCCTGCGACAGCGCGATCGAACTCGACAGCCCGCTATTGCAGATCGACCACGCCGAGTAGCTGCCGGCGACGAGCCACGCGAAATCCACCTTCACGCGCTTCGCGATTTCGCGCGACAGCAGCGCGCCGACGATCAGCCCGAGGCCCCAGTTCAGCCACGCGGCGACGCCGACGATCGGGAACACCATCAGCGCGGCGCGGGCCGGCGTGCTCGCGCGCGTCGCCATCGCGCGCAGGCCGCGCTGCACGAGCGGCGCGTCCGCGATCGCGAAGCCGGTCGCGAGAATCAGGATCATCTGCAGCGCGAAGCCGAGGATGTTGAACGTGCCCTTGTACCAGGCGTCGAGGATCGTGGGAACGGTGGCGTGCGGGCCGAATCCCAGTGCCAGCAGGCAGACGACGAATGTGAGTCCGATCGACAGCACGAACGGGTCCGGCATCACCTGCTCGAATACGTATACGAGCCCGGCGACGACGCCGCGCCCGCCTTCGCGGCCGGCCGATGCGGACGCGAGGGTTGGTCTCTGTTCCATGATGAGTCTTCCTTCTGTTTCGACCACGGCGACGCTGCGCACGGTTCAGTCGCGGCGCTCGCCTCTTCTCCGGCTTCTTCTTTCGCGCGGATGGCCGTAGACCTATGCGCGCCGGATGTTGTAGGAGGGCGAAACATACCTGATTCCAGCGGTTCTTGCAGCAGTTCTTGCAGCCGCCGGAATCCGGTTTCTTTCAGAATTATTTCATCATCGATTCAGATTCATTTCACCGATGGCGCGCCACAAACACGGACGCCGCTCGCGATGCGGCGGCCGCGCATCCATGTGCGCGCGGCGATGACCATGAGGCCGCCTCGCCAGCGCGAGAGCGGCCGACACGAGCCGCGAGCGCGAATCGCTCCATCTACGTCGACGCATGCTACTTCCTGTCGTTATCCTGTCGTTGCCCTTTGCCGCTTCCCGGGCGCCATCGCTCGACGACGCGCGCTGACGCGGACGGCGCGAAGAACCGCATCCCCGGGTTCGTTTCGCCGCGCGCAAATGTATTACACATTGCTTGCGCCGCCGATCGGGGTTAACTCGGCCCGCGCCGCGCTTGCGGCTATCATGTGCGCTCAACGACCCGTGCGCGCCGCGCACGCCAGATGGAAAAACCCATGGCATCTCCCCAGGAAAACGTCAGCATGGCCGTGTTCTGCGACTTCGAGAACGTCGCGCTCGGCGTGCGCGACGCGAAGATCGACCGCTTCGACATTCGCCCCGTGCTGGAGCGGCTGCTGCTGAAGGGCAGCATCGTCGTGAAGAAGGCGTATTGCGACTGGGACCGCTATAAGGCGTTCAAGGCGTCGATGCACGAGGCGAGCTTCGAGCTGATCGAGATTCCTCACGTGCGGCAGTCCGGCAAGAATTCGGCGGACATTCGCCTCGTCGTCGATGCACTCGACCTGTGCTACACGAAATCGCACGTCGATACGTTTGTGATCGTCAGCGGCGACTCGGACTTCTCGCCGCTCGTGTCGAAGCTGCGCGAGAACGCGAAGAAAGTGATCGGTGTCGGCGTGAAGAACTCGACGTCGGACCTGCTGGTCGCGAACTGCGACGAATTCATCTTCTACGACGACCTCGTGCGCGAGATCGCGCGCGCGTCCGCGAAACGCGAGAGCGGCGCAAATGAAAAACGCGACGCGGGCGCGACGGCCGACGAGCGGCAGCCCAAGCCCGACTCGGAAGATCGCAAGTCGAAAGCGATCGCGTTCGCGGTCGAGACGCTCGACGCGCTCGTGCAGGAGCGCGGCGAGAGCGGCAAGATCTGGGCGTCGGTGCTCAAGAGCGCGATCAAGCGTCGACGGCCGGACTTCAACGAAACGCGTTACGGGTTCCGCGCATTCGGCAATCTGCTCGAAGAGGCGCAGGCGCGCGGGCTGCTCGAAGTCGGGCGCGACGAGAAATCGGGCGCCTTCGTGTCGCGGACCACGCCGGCCGCGGGCAAGCCTGCGGAAGCCGCTGCCGCTTCCGCCGACGAAAACCACGCGCCGCACGCGGACGAAACGCGCGGGCGGCGCGGCAAGGGCCGTCGCGATGCACGCGAAGGCGCGGCCAGGGGCAAGCGCGCGCCGGAACCGGTGGTCGAGCAAGTCGCGCACGAAGCGCACGAAACGCACGCGATCGCGGCGGACACCGGGCAACCCGACGCGCACGGCGAGGTTTTCTCCGGGCACGGCACTCCGCGTGCGCCGGGCGAGCCGTCCACGGTCGCCGAGCAGATCGGTGAAGTCTTCGAAGTCGCCGAGGCGGCAACGCCTGCGGAACAACGAGCGGCCGACGAAGCGCCGACGCCGCCACGCAGCGCCGCGCGTCGCGCGCGCCAGACGACCGCGAAGAAGGCGGCGAAGAAGGCCGTCGCGCGCGATGCCGAAGCTCCGGTGGCCGGCCAACCCGCTGTCGAGATCGAAGCCGCGCCTGCGGCCGACGCACCGGCAAAAAAGAAAAGCCGCAAGAAGAGCGCACCGCGTGCGCAGACGAAGGCCGCGGCCGACGACCAAAGCTGAACGGTTTTCGGCGAGTGGCGGCAGGCCGCGCGCTGCCGCTAGTCGCTCGCGAACGGATCGCGCGGCGGCTTCTTTGGCGGCGCGGCCGCATCGTGTTCGTCGTCCCGCGCGGGCGCTTCGCCAAACGGATTCACGCGTTCGCGCCGCATCGTTTCGCCGAACGGATTCGTCCCCGCGCGTTCACGTGAAGCGCCGCCGAACGGATCGTGCGTCGCGCGGGTTCCGCCAGGCGGCGTGACGGCGGGCTCGTCGGCGCTATCCGCGAGGTTGTATTCGGCTCGCACCCGCGCGAGCACGTCCGCGATCGCCGCTTCGAATCCCGCCGCATTGCCGAAGTGCTTCATCGTCCAGTTGCAACCGCTCGCGTCGGGCGACTGCATTTGCGGGCGCGGGACGACGATCGACACGCCGTCGTCCACGACCTCCTGCAACCGCTGGATGCGGCGGCTCACTTCCTGCTGCAGCCGCGACGCGTTCAACGTCTTTCTCGCCATCGATTGTCCTTGTGCTTCAGGCGACCGTGTCGGCCAGCCACACCACCGTCAGCGACCGCACGCCCTGCGCGCCCTGAATCAGCACGCCCTCGATGTCGGCCGTCGCCGAAGGCCCGGTGACGAGTGCCGCGTAACGCGCATAGCGAAAGTCGTCGCGCCGGTACGCATGCTGCAGCCCGGCGACGATCTGCGCCGGATCGAGCAGCACGACCAGATGCTGAACCAGATAGCCGAGCGAGTTCACACGATACTCGCGTTCGCTGAGCCACACGGAGCCGGTCTCCGCGACGCCGAAACGCGCGCGCACGACGCCCACGTCGACGTCTTCGAGCGATGCCGGCGGCGTATCGGCTTCGATCGCGCGCGTGCCCTGCACTTCCGGCGCGGCGGACGCGATCGTTGCGCCCGCACCGAAGCGCTCGCGAATCATCGCAAGCACGTCATCGGCCGAAGCCGCGTCGCGGCAGGTGCCGCCGAGCACCGCGAGCGCGGCGGTAAACCGTTCGCGCAGGTCGCCGGCCGGCGCGTCGAACAGCGGCACGTCAGGCAGCGCCTGCGCCGCCGGCTGCGCGGCGCGCACTTTCGCGAGGAACGCATCACGATTCGCCACGGCCGCCTCCGTTGTTCTTCTTGCCGCGATTCTTTTCATACCACGCATGGAACGTCATCTTCGGCGCATGCGGCAGATCGCGCTGCCGTCCCCAGATGTTCAGCGGGTTATACAACATGAAGTTCGGCAGACGCCGCAGCGCGCCATCGAGCGACGCGACCGCGCCGCGATAGAGCGAAGGATTCCCGAGCAGTTTGCCGGCCATCTTCAGCACTTCCTGCTTGACGAACGGCACCTCCTGACGCGCGGCGATCACCTCGCGCCACTTGTAGATCTGCTCGTGAATGTTGATCTTCACCGGACACACGTTCGTGCAACTGCCGTTCAGCGTCGACGCGAACGGCAACGCGCTAAAGCGCTTCAAATCGAACGCCGGATTGATGATCGCACCGATCGGCCCCGCATACGTGCTGCCATACGACAGCCCGCCGCTGCGCCGGTAGACCGGACACGTGTTCATGCACGCGCCGCAGCGGATGCACTTCAGCGAATACCAGAAGTCGGGCATCGCGAGCCGGTCCGAGCGGCCGTTGTCGACGAGCACGAAATGCATTTCCGCGCCAGCACGCGGCGCGCGAAAATGCGACGTGTATTGCGTGATCGGCGAGCCGAGCGCGCTGCGCGACAGCATCCGGATAAACACGCCGAGGTCGGACACGCGCGGAATCAGCTTCTCGATGCCCATCGACACGATATGCAGCGGCGGCACGTTCGCCGACAGATCCGCGTTGCCTTCGTTCGTGCAGACGACGACCGTGCCCGTCTCCGCCACCGCGAAGTTGCAGCCGGTCATCCCCGCGGTCCTGTCGCGCACGAACCACGGCCGCGTGTTCATCCGCTGGCTTTCGGCCAGATAGTGAATGTCGTTGTTCTTCGGATCGGTGCCGATCGTGCGCCCGAAAACGACCGCCACGTCGTCGCGCAGCTTGTGCACGGCCGGCACGACGATATGGCTCGGCGGCTCTTCATCGAGTTGCTGGATGCGCTCGCCGAGGTCCGTCTCCATCACCGCGATTCCGCGCGACTGCAGGTAATCGCGCAGTTCGCACTCGTCGGTCAGCATCGACTTGCTCTTCACGAGCGAGGTCATCCCCCGTTCGTTCAGGATTCGATAGACCGTCTCGTTGTGCTCCTGCGCGTCACTCGCCCAGTGCACCTGCACGCCGTTCGCTTCTGCCGCGCGCGAAAACTGGTCGAGATAATCCGCGAGATGCGACAGCGTATGCGCCTTGATGTCCGATGCGAGCGAGCGCAACGTCTCCCACTCGGGGATCGCGTGGGCCTGCGCGTCGCGTTTCGTGCGCAGGTCCCAGAGTCGCTTGTCGTGGAATGCCAGATGGTCCGGATGCGCGATGAACGCGCCTGCCGCCTTCGCGTGATCGAGACGTTTCATTCGCGGGCTCCGTTCAGTACCTGCGCGATGTGAATGAAGCGCACGTCCGCTTTCATCCGCTCGGCACAGCCGGCCTGATGCATCAGACACGACATGTCGCCCGACACGATGTACTGCGCGCCTGCGCCGACGTGGTCGAGCACCTTGTCCTGCCCCATCCTCACGGACACGGCTTCCTCCGTCACCGCGAACGTGCCGCCGAATCCGCAGCATTCGTCGGGGCGCGTCAGCGTGACGAACTCGATGCCCTTCACGCGTTTGAGCAGTTCGAGCGGCTTCGAAAAAGGCGCGGACGCGATCTCCGACACCGACGCCTCGTTCAGATGCCGCAACGCGCTGCAACTGTTATGCAGGCCGACGCGATACGGAAATTCGGCCCACGGAAACTCGCGTGCGCCGAGCACGTCATGAAGGAATTCGACGAGTTCATACGAATTGCGGCGCACCTGCTTTACTTCATCGGTCTGCCCGATCGCGTTCAGGTGGTCGCGCACGTGATTGATGCAACTCGCGGACGGCCCGACGATATAGTCGTAGCCCGCGAACGCGCGCACGAATACGCGCTCGGCGCCGGCGGCCTCCGCCTGCGCGCCGCTGTTGGCCATCGGCTGGCCGCAGCATGTCTGGTCCTGCGGATAGTCGACTTCGCAGCCGAAGCGCTCGAGCAATTCGAGCGTCGCGATGCCGACCTCGGGATAGAACGCATCGATGAAGCACGGGACAAACAGGGCGACCTTCATGTCGTGTCGTTCCCACGGGAGGTGGAGTGTTCGCGATTCTACTGCCGACGCGAACGCGCTTCCATCGGGTCGATCCCGCTTCGCCGCGCGTTGGCGTTCAAGCGCCGTCCGCATTGTTATCACGAATGGAACGATGAAGCCCATTTGCAGGCGATGATCGCGAACGCGAACTCCTTCATGATGAGCGCCATTCCCGAACCACCACGAAGGAGCCCAGCATGAACACGCAAAACGTAAGCCCTGTCGCCATCGTCACCGGCGCGTCGCGCGGCATCGGCGCGGCCATTGCAGAACGTCTCGCGAAAGACGGCTTTGCAGTCGCCGTCAACTATGCATCGAGTGCCGGCCCGGCCGACGCGCTCGTCGCGAAGATCGTCACCGACGGCGGCCGCGCGGTCGCGGTGCGCGCCGACATCTCGAAGCCCGCCGACGTGCGCGGTCTGTTCGATACGACCATCGCCGAATTCGGCAAGCCGAGCGTGCTCGTGAACAACGCGGGCATCATGAAGAACGCGACGATCGCGGAATTCGCGGACTCCGTCTACGACGAAACATTCGACATCAACGTGCGCGGCACGCTGAACACGATGCGCGAAGCCGCCGCGAAACTCGCGGACGGCGGCCGCGTGATCAACTTCTCGACGACGGCGCTCGCGCTGAATCTGCCGGCATACGGGATCTACAACGCGAGCAAGGCCGCCGTCGAAGCGTTGACTCG
The DNA here is from genome assembly GCA_035492135.1 of Paraburkholderia sp. Lineage (GTDB taxonomy): Bacteria > Pseudomonadota > Gammaproteobacteria > Burkholderiales > Burkholderiaceae > Paraburkholderia. The sequence continues at coordinate 43,146 of DATJJN010000143.1, forward strand.
CGTGTTCGCGAAGGAAATGCGCGGACGCCGCATTACGGTCAACGCCGTGGCGCCGGGGCCGGTCGCCACCGAACTGTTCCTGCACGGCAAGACCGACGAACAGATCCGCCAGTTTGCGAGCATGCCGCCGCTGCAGCGCCTTGGCGAGCCCGCCGACATCGCGGGCGTCGTGTCGTTCCTCGCCGGTCCCGACGGCGGCTGGGTCAACGGCCAGACGCTGCGCGCGAACGGCGGTCTCGCCTGACGCGATGCCCGCCGCGGGTGCCGCGAAGAGCGGCGGCACCCGCGGCGGCACCGGTTTTGAAGGCCCGCGGCGCGATGCTACACTCGGCTGCCTGAATCGACCGTTGCTGCCCTCGCCTTCGGCGAGCCTTCAATCCGATCACGACCATGTACCTGTCCATCCTCGCCGTCGGCATCGGCGGCGCGCTCGGGTCGCTGCTGCGCTGGGTGCTCGGCCTGCGCATGAACGGCCTCTTTCCGGACCTGCCGCTCGGCACGCTCGCGTCGAATGTGATCGCCGGCTACATCATCGGCGTGGCCATCGCGTTCTTCGCGCGAATGCCGTCGCTGTCGCCCGACTGGCGCCTCTTCGTGATCACCGGACTGATGGGCGGCCTGTCGACGTTCTCGACGTTCTCCGCGGAAGTCGTCTCCCACTTGCAGCACGGCCGGCTCGGTTGGGCCGCCGGTGAAATCGCGATCCATGTGTGCGCATCGATCGCGATGACGATCCTCGGCTTCGCAACGGTCGCGCTGTTGATGCGCTGAAAACGAAGACGGGGCGCCGCGCGCCCCGTCCTTTTCGACCCTCAGCTTCGCGACATCACGCCAGCGCCGGCCGCACATAGCCGCCCGGCAAACCGTTCTTCGACAGCACCCACTGCCACAGCTGGATGTCGCGTGCGCGGAACGCCCCCGCGCACGACATCAGGTAGTAGCGCCACATCCGGTGGAAGCGCTCGCCCATCGACTCCGCAAAACGCGGCCACGCCGCCTCGAAATTCGCGTGCCACGCCATCAGCGTGCGGTCGTAGTCCGCGCCGAAGTTGTGCAGGTCTTCGGTGACGAACAGACCGCCCGACGCATCCGCGATCTGCCCGATGGTCGGCAGCTCGCCGTTCGGGAAGATGTATTTGTCGATCCACGGATCGGGCGTCGTGTTGCGGCGGTTCTTGCCGATCGTGTGCAGCAGAAAGAGGCCGTCGTCCGCGAGACAGCGGTGCGCGACTTCCATATAAGCGCGATAGTTTTTCGGGCCGACGTGCTCGAACATCCCGACGCTCGCAATGCGATCGAAGCGCTCGTCGAGATCGCGATAGTCCTGCAGACGGAACTCGACCGGCAGCCCCTTGCAACGCGCGGCGCCATGTTCCGCCTGCTCCTTCGAGATCGTCACGCCGACGCAACTGACGCCATAGCGCTCGGCCGCGAACTGCATCAGGCTGCCCCAGCCGCAGCCGATGTCGAGCAGACGCATGCCCGGCTTCAGGCCGAGCTTCCGGCAGATCATGTCGAGCTTGTGCTCCTGCGCTTCGTCGAGCGTCGTCGCGCCGCCCGACCAGTAGCCGCACGTGTACGTCATCCGCCGATCGAGCATCGCCTCGTAGAACGCATTGCCGATGTCGTAGTGTTGCTCGCCGACCTTCCATGCGCGACGCGCCGTTTGCCGGTTCATCAGGCGAGCGCGCAGCGCGTGGAATACGAGCCGCGCGGGGTCGATCTGCTCGTCGAGATGCGCACGCAGCACGCGCGTGAAGAACTCGTCGAGCCGGTCGCATTCCCACTGGCCATCCATGTAGGCCTCGCCGAGGCCGAGATTGCCGGCTGCGAGCACGCGTTCTGGCACGCGGTCGTCGAGTATGCGAATGTCCCACGCTCGCGTGCCGCCGACCTTGATGTCGGCTTTTTCGAGCAGTGACGCGATGAGTCGCGCTGCGGAAGATAAGCCCGCAGTTTCACTACGGACAGGTTGTGAACTCTCCAGATCTGTCGTTGCCATAGGTGCTCCGTACCGTTGCTAACGCCTTCGTGCATCCTTGAAAACGCTATGATGCACCGGGCAAAAAAAGCGTGCAGCGGACCGCTCAGCGCCTTCCCAGTGCGTAATAATTGAAGGCTCGAGACCGCTGCTCCACGCCTGCCGGGGCAGCAACCGCAAACGCGCACGAGGAGACACGATGGCGTACGACAGCAACAACATCTTTGCGCGCATCCTGCGTGGCGAAGCTCCCTGCATCCGGATCTGCGAGTCGGAAACGACGCTCGCGATCATGGACGCGATGCCCCAGGCCGACGGCCACGTCCTCGTGCTGCCGAAAGAGCCCGCGGTCGAAATCGACGAACTGTCCGCGCAAGCCGGCGCGGACTGTATCGGTACGGTTCAGCGTGTCGCGTCGGCCGTCCGCCGCGCACTCGCGCCGGACGGCCTGCTGATCGCGCAGTTCAACGGCGCGGCCGCCGGGCAAACGGTGCCGCACGTGCATTTCCACGTGATTCCGCGCTGGGCCGGACGCGAACTGCGTCTGCACGCACGCGAGATGGCGCCGCGCGAGACGCTCGAAGCGCTCGCGCAAAAGATCCGGCACGCGCTGTAGCCAGCGGCGGTCGTCAAACCCCTCGCGCCGCCACCTAATTCACCGCACACACGCCGCCTGCGTCCGGCGTGCCCGACGGATGGCTCGGCGTCGCGATCTTGATCCTGGCGAGCGCAGGCGTGGACTCTTCCGGAAATTTCTTCCCGCTGGCCGGGAAGCAGTTCGACGCCAGCAGATACGCAATGACGTTTGCGTACTGCTCGTCGGACAGCGAAGCCGGGTCGTTGAACGGCATGTTCTGCGTGACGATCGTCTGCAGCATGCCCATCGTCCAGCCGTTGTGTTCGGCCGTGCTCAGGAAGTCCTTGCCCGCGAGAGACGGAGCCGCGAGGCCCTGAAGCTTGTCGCCGTGGCAGCTCGCGCAGTGCTGCGTATAAACGTCGTGGCCCTGCTTCGCCTGATCTTCAGTGAACGGCGCGGCATTGCCGCCGGATCCGGATTGCGCCAGCGCGACGGAAGCAGCGCTCGCCATCGTCAATGTCAGGGCGGCTCGAACAATCGAGTGCATGGTGGTTCGGTCCTGTTGAATTGGAATGCAATGAATTGCGAGTGAGCAGATAGCGTGCCGCGTGCCGTGCCCGCGCGTCACCGCTGTACGCTCAATGCTGCTCTTCGCATTGCTGCTTCACGAGCGGCGCCGCCGCCGTATAAATGACGAGCAGATCGCCGGCTACCCGGATGTTTTCTCCGCCGGATAGCGGCACAACCTGCTCGCGGCCTTGACTGAGCGGCACGGCGCGATACGCGAGATACCCGCCGTGAACGCCGTAGCCCGCCTCGTGCGGCAGCCTGCAACCATCGAGCGATTTCGCGCCCGGCGGCACGGCAAGCTCCGTGTTGGTCGCGGCGCCCGTCACGCCGCCGAGCACGCCGATGTCGCCCGGCCGCCCCTGCGCCACTTCGAGGTTCTCGAGCGCGAGCGACATCGCCTCGGTGTAGTCGTCGAGGCTGCGCACGCTGCCCGCATCCTGCAGATGACCAACGGCCGCGCGCAGATTGGCGAGCACCCCTTCCATCACGGGCTCCCACGGCCGCTCTTCCTGACGGTCGAGCAGATGCTCGATGCGGCCCATCGCGCCGCCCGTGCTGTTGCCCTCGAGTTCGGCGCCGCCCGTGCCCTGCAAAATGACGAGCACGCGCTTCGCGGACGCCTTGTACTGATCGGGGCCGCTCCACGGCGCGCCAGACGCGCGCGTGATCTCGGCAATGGCTGAGCGGATGTCGGAAAGGGTATCGACGGTTGCCGTGTAATCGCTGGCGCGCGTAGTGACCGCGCCAGCGGCTGAAGCGGCGAGCGCGACCGACAGCATCGCGCCCGCGCCAGCGAGCCTGAGTACGTACCGGCTCAACGTCATTTCGAAACGGCGAACATCGTCAGCATCGTGCCTTGATTGTCCTTCGGCATTTCAGGAACCTGCTGGTTGCCGGCCGGACCCGATGCGACCGCGACGTATTCCGTGCCCTCGTTCATGAACGCAACCGGCGGCGCGATGATCGGCGAGCCCGTGCCGTACTTCCACAGTTCCTTGCCGTTGTTCGCGTCGTACGCGACGAAGTCGCCGTTGAGCTTGCCGCTGAACACGAGGCCCGTCGACGTCGCCAATGCGCCGGCTGCCATCGGCAGACTGTCGGGGCTACGCCACGCGAACACGCCCGTGTCGATGTCGATCGCGTTCATCTGTCCGGTGTTCGGCCCGACGAACTTCGGGAATGAACCGCCGAGATAGAACTGCCCCGCGATGTACGTGACATCCTTCGTCGCATGCCAGATCCCGCACTCGTTCACGCTCGGCACGTAGATCATGTTCGTCTTCGGGTTGTACGAGCCGCCGTTGAACTCGATGCCGCCGTTCGTGTTCGGACACGCGACGTTACCCTTCTTGTCGAGCGCCGGTTGGGTATCCTGACCATATTGCATGCTGACGACGAGGTGATTGACCACGTCGCCCGTCTTCGCGTTCAGCAGCCAGAAGTTGCCGGCCTTGTCGCCGTCGGCGACGAGCGGCATCGTCTCGCCACGCACCTTGCCCTGGAACAGGATCGGCGGCATCACCGGGTCCCAGTCGTGCGTATCGTTCGCGATGAACTGGTGGTACCAGACGAGCTTCGGCTTCGCGCCCGAGATGTTCAGTGCCACCAGCGAATCGCTATACAGGTTCTTGCCCTTGCGTGCAGGGCCGTTGAAGTCCGGCTGCGGATTACCCGCGTTCGCGTACAGGATGCCGGTTTGCGTGTCGATCGCCATCTGCGTCCACGCCGCCGCGCCGCCGCGCTTCCAGCTGTCGCCGCTCCACGTGTTGTGGCCGGGTTCGCCCGGTCCCGGCACCGTGTTCCAGCGCCACAGCTGCTTGCCGGTCTGCGGATCGTAAGCGCCGATATTGCCGATGCCGCCCCAGTCGCCGTTCGACACGCCGAGGATCAGCACCGTCTTGCCGGTCGTCGGATTGCGATACGGAATCGGCGCCATCGTGAAGAACGAATTCGCCGTATCGTCGACGGCCAACACGTCGAACACCTTGTTGCCGGTTTGCGCATCGAGCGCGATCAGGTGCCCGTCGAGCGTACCGACATAGACCTTCCCGTCGAGCAGCGCAACACCGCGATTCGCGGCAAATGAAATGACGTGCGGGTTATTGGTGAATTCCCACTTCACCTTTCCCGTCTTCACGTCGAGCGCATACACGTGATCGTGCGCGGACGTGATAAACGCGATGCCGTTCCAGATCAGCGGCGCCGCTTCGATCGGTCCGTTATCGGACACCTTGAACGTCCACACGGGTTTCAGCTGCCCGACATTGTCGGGCGATATGCCGGTCAAATCGACGTAACGATCGTTGTTGTAATTCTTGGCCGTGAGGATCCAGTTCGACGAATCCTGAGCGGTCTTGGTGAAGTCCTCGATCGTCGGCGTGCTCGCCGTGGACTGCGCGGCAGCGGGCGTCAGTTCCGCCATGCCGAGCGACAAGGTCGCCGTCAGGATGCCGGCGGCCAGCAACTGCGATGCGAGACGGGTTACGCAAATGTTTTTCTTCACAGTCGTCCCTTTCTGTTGGTCTGGATTGCGGTTATCAATCGACAACATGAGACAGCCGAAACGGCAATGAACCTGTGATGAGCGAAGCGGTTCGAATGGGGCTTGCCGTTCTTCAAGTGAGACGAAAAGCAGATTGCTTATGGGTCCCGAAGCAGGTTGTCGGTGGATCGACAGTGCGAGAAGCGCGGCGCGGCGATCTGATATGGAACCCAGCACTTAATATACTAATGTCACCTTTAAATTTGCCTTCAATGCGCGCGAGTGTTAACCCTGCTTTACGGATCATACAAATGGGAGCACTCGCGCGATTCGGGAGGCGGGTTTTCGTTGTGGCGAACACGTCGTCGTTACCGCAACCGCGTTCACCGAAAGCAATTTGTATGAATAACGCGCTCATGCGGAGCGTGCATATCAGTTAATTAACCGGCAAACCGATGGTTAGCGCGCATGTGTCGATCGCCTATGTGCGGTAGCCAACAAGTGCGATTGACTCCCTGTTAGAAAGCAACCATATTTTGATCAAAGCGGCGGTGCCCGGCACGACCCTGCTGCTCTCCTGCGCATGCAGGTCGTGAGTTCCGCGAATCTAGACGATCGCTTCAACGACGATCCTGAGCATGCCGAAATGGCATCGCCATAACGGTGGGTCAATAGAATGTCCGCTCAGATGACTCCTGACCAGAGTTTTCCTGCGCCGTGCAAGCGTTGCGGCGTGGTGCTCGACCAGTACGTCGATTTCTGCCCTAACTGCGGTGTGCATCGTCCACTCGACACGCTCGCGCGCACGCGTCCCAAACCTGCATTGAGAGCCCTCGGCCCCACGGCGGCGGCGCCGCCAGTGCCGTCGGCCGCCAGGTTATCAGCCGTCGCCGAATCAGCATCAGCATCCGCATCCAGTCGCCCGCGCGTGGACCCTGACTACGCGCCACCGCCGCCGATCCGATATCGGTCGCCGTTCTGGCGCACGGAGCGCTGGATGTTCATCAAGGGCTTCTTGCTTGCGTTGTTCTTTCTCGCGATCGCATATGCCGCCTATGTGGTGTTCAGTGAAAACCGCAAGCGCGAGAACACCATCGACGAACAGACCGCGCAGTTGGTGGGCGATCCGGAATCGAGCGATTCCGCCCAGCAGCAGACGACCTCGAAGGCTTCGACTGCTGACGCGGGACTGCAATCCGCAGCGCCGACGCCCACCGCGCTCGCGCGATCCAACGACGTGCCGGATATCCCACGCGCGGCGCGTACGACTCCTTTGGATCCCGAATCGTTTGACGCCAAAGCCGCTGACGAAGCCGCCATGGCGCGCAGCGCCGACAACACGGTAGACGCGCGCCAGTTCCAGTCGGACGCCGCAGCGAGCACACAACGGCGCGACAGCGCATTGCAGATCGCCGAACGGTGCGCAGACCTGGGCGCCTGGGCCTGCGTGCGGCAACAGGCATCGGAGGCGCTTGCGATGGATCCGTCCAACGCGCGCGCGCAGTCGCTGATGGAGCAGGCGATTTTGTCATCGGCGTGGAAGCCGCTTCGTTCGACGGCCGCGCCTCGTTTGCCGACGGCGCCTCGTTCGCCGAGTAGCGCGGCGCAATACAGCGCGGCGCAAACGGGCGCGGCGGCGCCGCTACCGCGCGGAATGACCAGCGTTCCGCTGCCGTCGTCGCGGGACTGGGACGCGCCGATACCGCCCGCACCGAAGAACTGGGACGCATCGGCATCGCCACCGCCGTTGCCCTCGCGTGTGCCGAGGCCCACACATGTAGCCAATGCGGCGATCGCACCGGCAGATGCACCGGTGATTACACCGATGAGCGCACCGGCAAACACGCCAGTCACACCACCGGTTTCCGGAAGTCCCGCGAATGTGGAAAGCCAGAATGCGGACGTCACGACGACCGCCACGATTCAATCCGGCACAGTGAGCCCCGCCAGTACGGCCAGCAACGACAACGGTGCCGATGCACAGATACGCGCGATCCTCCAGTCGGGGTGGAAAAACGCCAAGCCATCCAGCGACGCACATTGATACGGGTTCCATAGCATATCGGGTCTGCTGCACATCGTATCCAGAGTTTTTTGGGGGGGAGAGATCATGCTGAAGACGACCTTCTCAGGGCTGGTGTCATTCATCGCCCTGCTTTTCGTGACGCTGGCCCATGCGGGCGACGTGGATGTGCACTACAAGATCGTGACCGGACAGGAACGCGGCACGTACATCCAGATTGGCCGGGACCTGTCGAAATGGGTTGCACAGCCGGCCGGCATCGACCTTGAAGTGGTTCCGTCAAAAGGCTCGGCGGAAAACGTGCAGCGCATGCGTTTCGAACCCGGCGTGAAGCTGGCGCTCGTTCAGTCGGACGTCTACCAGGCCTATGTCGATATGGCCAACGCCGGCAACGAAGACGCCGGCAGGACGATTCGACCGCTGCGGCTCATCATGCCGCTCTACGACGAGGAGATTTACTTTGTCGTCCGAAGCGACTCGCCGATGAAGACGATCAACGAGATCAAGGACAAGGTGATCAGCGTCGGCCCGATCGGCAGCGGCACCGCGCAATCGGCCACGACGCTCTACCGCTTGATGTTCGACCAGCCGATTCCCGAGCAGAACGCGCAGCACCTGAGCAACGAAGACGCGCTTGCCGCGCTGATCGTGAAGAAGATCGACGTCGCGATCATCGTCGCCGGGCAGCCGGCGACGCTCTTCACCGACATGAACCCCGATCTGCTGCAGCAGATCCGCTTTCTGCGTCTCGATCCGACGGCCCCGGAGACGGTGCGCGCGAGGCAGACCTACTTTCCCGCGACGATCCACGCAGCGAGCTACCCGAACTGGCTGAAAGACGACGTGCCGACGTGGACGGTGAAGGCGTTTCTTGTCACCTATGACTACAACATGCGCGATACGGTAGGCGCGCTGAACCGGTTTGCCGATTCACTGTGCGAGAACTTCGACAATCTGCAGGAACACGGCCACCCGAAGTGGAAGCAGGTGAAGCTCGAACTACCCAGTCTCGGCAGGGGTTGGCAATACTATCCGCCGATCCAGCGACGCCTGAAGGCCTGCCTCGCACATCGCGCCGCAATGCAGGCGGCGCGAGATTCGGATTCGCCGCAAAGCACCGCCACCACGCAGAGAAACGATGGACGGCCATGCTCGGATCAGGAGCGGTTGCTGTTGCTTTGCGGGAAGAATTGATGGGGGCCGAGGTCGATGCAGCGGTGTACGGTGCGTGCGTTTTGCGGAACGCACGCACGTTGCTCGCGCATTTATAAGCGATCTGCCGCGCCGGCGCCGGACGTCAGCGCGAAGAAGTTCAGCGCGGGCCGCCTTACAGGTGCCTTGTACCTCATCGACAAGATAGCTGTTCTTCGGAAAGGCACGTCGACCGCCGCTCGTTGCCAATACAGCCTGGCATGACGATAACTGGTATCCAGTGCCCGGGCCTGGTTTGCTCAATCGATCATCGCTTTGCGCTCAGCACTGAGTGCGTCCGTCTGCTTCTCTTCGTCATCGTGCTGGTTCCCTTGTCGGCAATTGTCGTCGGTTCAGGCTCCGAGCATTCCACTTATCCGACTGCCCGAATTTGCGCGGCCACCTCCGAGCGGCAACCACAGCGCGACAGGAACATCAGGACGATGGGCAAATCAATCGTCGGCAGAAATCTATACGCCGTGGTAGCCTGACCACTTTTCGTTAAGGATGAGTCTATGAATATCGGTCAAACCGCGAGCAGCGTAGCCATGCAGGTCATGCAGCAACCCTCGTCTTCGGCCAACGGGGCGGCCGCTTCCTCACAGCGAGGTGCGCTTGCGCTCGTCGAAGCGGCAGCCGCCACCGCGCCGCAGGTTAGCTCGAACGGTATGGTTGGCAGCATCATTAATACCGTCGCCTGATCGGACATCGGCCAGAATGGAAAAGACAGGGATAAGTAATAAACCCTGACCCGCATCCATGCAGCCTGCCAGGAGCGCTCTTCTGAGAGCGCGTTCTGCCGTTCATGCGCCGGTCGACGAGTCAAAGTTGAGACGACCCATCCAACGGACATTTTGTTGTTTGGCGGGTTCTTTGGCGGGTAAAAATAAAAAACGGGCCTTTCGGCCCGTTTTTCATTGCATTCTGGCGGAGAGAGGGGGATTCGAACCCCCGTGATTGCCCTTCTATATTGCCTCAGCGCCTCTATGTTGCGATGTTGCTGCGATTCCGTCGTCAACCTTCTTTTGCTGCGCCGACCGTCTTCATCACCTTTGCCGCGAACTTCTCGACAGCCTTTCCGCCCGCGTCAGGATCCGCCTGCGGCATCCAGCGGGCGTAAATCCGGACGGTCGTGTTCTGGTTGGAATGCCCCATTTGCCGGGCTACCCACATGGGATGCTCGCCGGCCGACAGCATCATCGACGCGTAAGTATGCCGGGTCTGGTATGGCTTGCGGTATCGCACCTTGGCCTTTCTCAGCGCCCGCGTCCATACGAGGCGAATGGGCAGATCACCCGACCATCGCTGCGGCCTCTCATGACGGGGATCCTGAAACACCTCCTTACCAGACAGAAAGGTAAACGCCTTCTGCGCCTCAAGTGCTGCGAGCGCCGGTGGCAGCAACTTGACTTCACGCCGGCTGGATCGGGTCTTCGTGTCCTCGGGCTCGTCGGCGGTCTGCGTGAGCGCCCTCCGGATTACCGCGACACCTTTTCGCCAGTCAATGTCACCCCAATCCAGCGCTACCAGCTCTGAGGTTCGCAGCCCGGACCAGAAGGCAAACTGGATCATGTGGTTCGCCTGGTCCGGCAACGCCGCAATGATCGCGGACTGCTCGTCAGTGGTGAACGGGTCGACGTCATCCTCTTCCTGCGGGCCTTCCTTGACACGATAGGTATAGCCCGCCATTGGATTATCTCTTATCAGCTCGTCCCGGACGGCATCATCCAGCGCCTTTCGGATGACACTTTGAATGTTTGCCAGCCGCTTGTTCGAGCACTCCATGCCAGCCAGCCATTCGCGGAAATCGGCGCGCTTCAGCGCGCCGAGCATGGACTTGCCGAACCTGGGCGTCAGGTGATAGGTGACGATCTTGCGGTAGCCGTCATAGGTACTGGCTTTGAGGTGCTTCTTTTGACCTTCCAGCCATCGCCCCAGGTAGTCCGCGACGGTTCGGACCTCTCCTTTAAACTCTGCGAACTGGATTGCCCGCGGAGAGTCTGGGAATGCCTTCGCGTAGTTGAATGTTCCGCGGTCGATCGCCCCAAGGATTTCGGCGCGGTACTGCTCCGCTTTCTTCAGGTTAGCCGCAGTGGGCCGACCTCGAATCCGCTCTCGACATTCGACACCTCGATAGGTGAACGAGATCTGGATACTGCTTTTCGAAGCCGCCCGAACACCCCGCCCGTCTCTACCCATTCTTCGTACCCTCGCACATCAATCAGGATCCGCCCATCCGCGGCTTTCTTCCAGATCTTGTTTTCCTCCCATGTGCCGTCATGGATTTTGCCGCGGACAGCCTTTTCGGTATAGCCCGTCTCAGCGGCGAATTTACTGATCGTAAGATATCTGACGCTCACTTCACTCTCCCGAACCATTCGGCCGCCGTGACGGCCAGTACGCGTTCTGCTGCTTCGATCATGCCGCCTGCGCCCTTGCGATCTCGACCAGCCGCGGGTCGGCCTTCGTCAGCACATCAAGCAACAGCCGCTTTTCTTCCAGATACGTGACCGCAAACTTCGGATCGTGCTGAACGATGCTCGACGTGTTGCTGATGAGGTCGGCACATTTGATGGTTTGTACCCAGCCCGGCGCCTGCGCGAGGCGAGCCCGAGAAGCGGCCTTGCGCTCGGCTCTGTTTCCGGTTTCGAGGTCGGATAGTAAGAGCACGGCTTTCATGGTCGCAATCCCGAACTCGTCGGCGATCTGCTTCTGCGTCGCGTTCGTGTCTTCGATCGCATCATGCAACCACGCGACGGCAACCGATAGACCGTTGTTGTCCGCGACTGTCGCTACTATCCCGGCGACCTCCGCAAGATGCTTCCAATACGGCTCGCCGGTGTACTTTCGCAATTGCGTCGCGTGAGCTTCGCGCGCGAACTGCATTGCTCTAAATGCGATGCTCACGCTTCCTCCGCCGCTTCGTCGAAATGCTGCGCAGCCTTACGGGCCATCGTCCTGATTGCGTCCAGCAGTTTTCCGTCCGGCCGATAGTGGCGCGTGTCAATCAGGTGCTCGGCGATCTCGTTCCACTCGCCAAGCGACATGGTGAGCGTCATCGTCATCTGAATGTCCGCGGGTCGTTCCGCTTTGAAGTGGGCTTTCACGCTTCCCCCTCCCTCTCCAGTTCTTCCAATAGCTCCAGCGCCCACCATCTTCGTCCGCGCTAAGCTAGCCCATCGCGCCAACTCAATGGCAGCCTTGTGTTCGTCGAGCAGCTCCAAAAACG
>DATJJN010000144.1:0-48486 GCA_035492135.1 Paraburkholderia sp.
GATTAAGTTCGGTACGCCGCTGGTCAGTGGGGCTTCCGTCAAGGCTACTGTTGTGTCGCAAGGTCGGCACGCCAAAGTGACCATCTTCAAGATGCGTCGCCGGAAGCACTACCAAAAGCATGGCGGCCATCGCCAGAACTACACCGAACTGCGCATCGACGCGATCAACGCGTAAGCGCAAGACGGTAAAGGAGCAAACGAAATGGCACACAAAAAGGCAGGCGGGTCGTCGCGCAACGGCCGCGACTCCGAGTCGAAACGTCTGGGCGTGAAGGTGTTCGGCGGTCAGGCGATCCTGGCTGGCGGCATCATCGTGCGCCAGCGCGGTACGCGCATGCATGCCGGCGACAACGTCGGCATCGGCAAGGACCACACGCTGTATGCGCTGGTCGACGGCCACGTCACGTTCTCGACCAAGGGTGCGGACAAGAAGCACATGGTCAACGTCGTTCCGGCAGCGGCCTGAGTCGTCACCCGGCACGCGCGCAACTGACGCAAGAAGGCCCCGCGAAGTTGGCGGGGCCTTTTCTATTTCAGCGCCGCGCGTGGTCAAGCGCGGCGGCGCGCGGCAAAATAACGGAATCCACGGGACGGAGTAACGCATGAAGTTCATTGACGAAGCGAGGATTGAAGTCATCGCCGGTGATGGGGGCGATGGCAGCGCGTCGATGCGGCGCGAGAAATTCGTCCCGTTCGGCGGGCCGGACGGCGGCGACGGCGGGCGCGGCGGCAGCGTGTACGCGATCGCGGACCGCAACATCAACACGCTGATCGACTATCGCTACACGAAGAAGCATCAGGCGCGCAACGGCGAGAACGGCCGCGGCTTGGACTGCTACGGCAAGGGCGGCGACGACGTCACGCTGCGCATGCCGGTCGGCACGGCGATCACCGACCAGGACACCGGCGAACTGATCGCCGACCTCACCGAGCACGGCCAGCGCGTGCTCGTCGCGCAGGGCGGCGCGGGCGGCCTCGGCAATTTGCATTTCAAGTCGTCGACGAATCGGGCGCCGCGCCAGAAGACCGACGGCAAGCCCGGCGAGCGCCGCATGCTGAAGCTCGAACTGAAGGTGCTCGCGGACGTCGGTCTGCTCGGCATGCCGAATGCCGGCAAGTCGACGTTCATTTCGTCGGTGTCGAACGCGAAGCCGAAGATCGCCGACTATCCGTTCACGACGCTCGCGCCGAATCTCGGCGTCGTGCGCGTCGGGCCCGGCAAGAGCTTCGTTATCGCCGACATTCCGGGGCTGATCGAGGGCGCCGCCGAAGGCGCGGGGCTCGGCCACCAGTTCCTGCGCCATCTGCAGCGCACCGGCCTGTTGCTGCATCTCGTCGACCTCGCACCGTTCGATGAAGGCGTCGATCCGGTCGCCGAGGCGAAGGCGATCGTCGGCGAGCTGCGCAAGTACGACGAGGCGCTCTACGAGAAACCGCGCTGGCTCGTGCTGAACAAGCTCGATATGGTGCCCGAAGACGAACGCGCGGCACGCGTCGCCGACTTCGTGAAGCGTTTCGAATGGGACGGCCCCGTGTTCGAGATCTCCGCGCTGACCGGGCAGGGTTGCGAAAATCTGTGCTACGCGGTGTACGACTATGTGTCGTCGCACTCGGACGCGCGGCGCGCGGCCGATGCGGAAGACCTCGCGTCGGATGTGCGTTTTCGCGGCGCGGGCGACGTGCCGGCACCCGCGGCGGACGACGACGCCGCCCAATCCCGCGAATAAACCGCCGCACGCGCCGGCATGCCGCGCGTGCCGGACGCTTCACGCGTCATCAAGTCATCTGGGAGACCGCGCAGTATGCGTTCCGTCATCGCCGATTCCCGGCGTCTGGTAGTGAAAGTCGGTTCCAGCCTCGTCACCAATGACGGCCGGGGGCTCGACCATGAGGCGATCGGCCGCTGGGCCGCGCAGATCGCCGCGCTGCGTGCGCAGGGCAAGGAAGTCGTGCTCGTGTCGTCGGGGGCGATCGCCGAAGGGATGCAGCGGCTCGGCTGGAGCCGCCGCCCGCGCGAAATCGACGAGTTGCAGGCCGCCGCGGCGGTCGGACAAATGGGTCTCGCGCAGGTGTACGAAAGCCGCTTCGCGGAGCACGACATCCGCACCGCGCAGATCCTGCTCACGCATGCCGACCTCGCCGATCGCGAACGCTACCTGAACGCACGTTCGACGTTGCTGACGCTGTTGCGCCTCGGCGTCGTGCCGATCATCAACGAGAACGACACCGTCGTCACCGACGAGATCAAGTTCGGCGACAACGACACGCTCGGCGCGCTTGTCGCGAACCTGATCGAAGGCGATGCGCTCGTGATCCTTACCGATCAGCGCGGTTTGTACACGGCCGATCCGCGCAAGGACCCCGCGGCGACGCTTGTCGACGAGGCGAACGCCGGCGCGCCGGAACTCGAGGCGATGGCGGGCGGCGCCGGATCGAGCCTCGGACGCGGCGGCATGCTGACGAAGATCCTCGCCGCGAAGCGCGCCGCGCACAGCGGCGCGAACACGGTGATCGCGAGCGGCCGCGAGCCGGACGTGCTCGTGCGGCTCGCGTCGGGCGAGGCGATCGGCACGCAGCTCGTCGCGCGGACCGCGCGGATGGCGGCGCGCAAGCAGTGGATGGCCGATCACCTGCAGGTCCGCGGACATGTCGTCATCGACGACGGCGCCGCGCAGAAGGTGACCGCCGAAGGCAAGAGCCTGCTGCCGATCGGCGTGGTGGGCGTGCAGGGCGCGTTCGCGCGCGGCGAGGTGATTGCGTGCCTGAACGGCAACGGTGTCGAGGTCGCGCGCGGGCTCACGAACTACAGCAGCGCGGAGACGAAGCTGATCCAGCGGCGTCCGAGCGGCGACATCGAATCGGTGCTCGGCTACATGCTGGAGCCGGAGCTGATCCATCGCGACAACCTCGTGATCGTCTGAGCGTTGTTCGCTCGCGGCGGACAAACAAAAAGCCGTTCCGGCATCGAGCCGGAACGGCTTTTTTCATGCTGCCGGCGGACGCCGGGCTCGTCAATGCATCTGCGACGACTGCGTGCGCCCGTAGCGCAGATCGTCGACGACCTTGTGCGTATTGCCGGCCGGCATCTTGTTCGCGCAGAAGTAGTCGGTGTAGAGCGCCGAATGGTACGCGTTCAGCGTGCCCTTCTGGATGCGCTCCCAATCGTTCGCGACGGTTTCGTCCCAGCCGTCGTGGTCGGCGTTCAGGCTCGCGTAGAGACGCCACTCGTAGGTCTCGCAGCGGATGCCTTCGTAGTTCACGTTGCGCCCGCCGGTCGGCGTGGTGATCACGATCGTGTAGCGCACGACGCCGTCGCTCCCGACCGACACCGACGCCGGATCGACCGCGAACGTGAGCGACGTGTTGTTCGACACGTCGAACGGCAGCAGGTGCGCACCCGGCTGCGGCAGCGGCGGCAGCGACGTCACCTTGTTTTCCGTCCAGGGGCCGGCGCGGTCGAGAAGGTACTTGAACGTGCCGTCATCCTTGTTCGACGGCGTTTTCGAGCCCGCGCATGCAGCCAGCAACACGCCGGCGGCGACGCATCCGGCGACGAGAGCAATTCGTTTCAAACTGGTTTTCCCCAGGAAGCAGCTGGCGCGTCGATGTCGCGCCGCGCACGTGAAAAAAAACGCGGCGGCGCGGATCGCTCCGCACCGCCTCGGCCGCACGCATGACGCGCCGGCTATTGATCGTCCGTTCAATCGCGCCCGTCGGGCGCAGGCACGATGATACTCTGCGCGGCTTCGCAATCGCTTTCGATCGACGCGTCGTGCTGCAGGTCGGCGGACGAGTCGAGAACGGCGAGCGCAGGAGCGAGCACCTCTTTCGCGATCCGCGACGACGTGATGATGCGCGGATACCGCACCTCGTGCCCATGCACGCCGGCGCGCTCGGGACGCGGCGCCGGACGCCGCAGGTAGCGCGACAGCTCGGTCAACGCGAGCTGATAGACATCGCGCTTGAACTCGATCACCGCTTCGAGCGGGACCCAGTATTCGTTCCAGCGCCATGCATCGAACTCGGGATGCTCCGTAGCGCGCAGGCAGATATCGCAGTCGCGCCCGACCATGCGCAGCAGGAACCAGATCTGTTTCTGCCCGCGATAGTGGCCGCGAATCTCGCGCTTGATGAACTTGTCGGGCACCTCATAACGCAGCCAGTCACGCGTGCGACCGATGACCTTGACGTGCTCCGGATGCAGGCCGGTTTCCTCGTGCAACTCCCGATACATCGCCTGCATGGGGGTTTCACCATACTTGATGCCCCCTTGCGGAAATTGCCAGGAATGTTCGCGAACCCGCTTGCCCCAAAACACCTCGTTGTGCGCGTTCAAGAGGATGATGCCGACGTTCGGGCGAAAGCCTTCACGATCCAGCATACAACCACCTTCGAATCCTTTAAAATTGCTTTGATTATAAACAGATAACGGTCCTGACGCACCGGACGGACACGAGATTGAAACGATTTGCCGCGAGCCTGGCGGACGGGTTCGCGCGCTCGCCCGGCTAACATGGGGCAACATCGTCAGACAGCGTGTCGTGCGGCTTCGACAATCCCACCGTTTCACTCGCCTCATTGGCAGGCCTGCCGCCTGCCGCTCGCCTTTGGAAAATTCCTGAATGAAAGCCTCTCGTTTCTTTATCGGCACGCTGAAGGAAGCGCCCGCCGACGCCGAAATCGTCAGCCACAAATTGATGGTCCGCGCCGGCATGATCCGGCGCGTCGCCGGCGGTATCTATAACTACCTGCCGATCGGGCTGCGCTCGATCCGCAAGGTCGAGCAGATCGTGCGCGAAGAGATGAACCGCGCCGGCGCGATCGAACTGTTGATGCCGGCCGTGCAGCCGGCCGAGCTGTGGCAGGAATCGGGACGCTGGGTGAAATACGGGCCGGAACTGCTGCGTTTCAAGGACCGCAAGCAGAGCGATTTCGTGATGGGGCCGACGCATGAGGAAGTCGTCACCGACATCGCGCGCAACCAGATCAAGAGCTACCGTCAGTTGCCGGTGAACTTCTATCAGGTGCAGACGAAGTTCCGCGATGAAATCCGTCCCCGTTTCGGCGTAATGCGCGGGCGCGAGTTCATCATGAAAGACGCGTACTCGTTCGACAAGGACGTCGACGGTCTGAAGGAGTCGTATCGGAAGATGTACGACGCGTACACGCGGATCTTCACGCGGCTCGGCCTCGAGTTCCGCGCCGTCGCGGCCGACAACGGCTCGATCGGCGGCAGTGGCTCGCACGAATTCCACGTGATCGCGGATACCGGCGAAGACGCGATCGCATACTGCCCGAGTTCCGGTTTCGCGGCGAACGTCGAAGCGGCCGACGCGCTGCCGCTGATCGCGCAGCGCGCGGCGCCGGCCGAGCCGATGCAGAAGGTCGCGACGCCCGGCGCCGCCAAGTGCGAGGCGGTCGCGGAGCAGCTTGGCATCCCGCTCGAACGCACGATCAAGTCGATCGTGCTCGCGACCGACAACAATGCGGACAACGGCGAAGGCGCCGAACCGACGATCTGGCTGCTGCTCCTGCGCGGCGATCACGAGTTAAACGAGATCAAGGTCGCGAAGCTGCCGGGCCTCGCGGAGTCGCGCTTCGCAACGGAAAGCGAGATCGTCGAATGGTTCGGCACGCCGCCGGGCTATCTCGGCCCGATCGGCACGAAGAAGCCGGTGAAGGTGATCGCCGATTCGACGGCCGCGAACATGAGCGACTTCGTCGTCGGCGCGAACGACGCGGGGTTCCACATCACCGGCGTGAACTGGGGCCGCGATCTGCCGGAGCCGGTCGTCGCCGACATCCGCAACGTGAAGAAGGGCGATCCGTCGCCGGACGGCAACGGCGTGCTCGACATCTGCCGCGGCATCGAAGTCGGTCACGTGTTCCAGCTCGGCACGCGCTACTCGGACGCGATGAACGCGACGTTCCTCGACGAGAACGGCAAGCCGCAGCCGATGGTGATGGGCTGCTACGGGATCGGCGTCACGCGGATTCTCGGCGCGGCGATCGAACAGAACTTCGACGACAAGGGCATCATCTGGCCGGAGTCGATCGCGCCGTTCGAGGTCGTGCTGTGCCCGATGGGCTATGACCGCAGCGAACTCGTGCGCGAGCACGCGGATCGTCTGTACGACGAACTGGTCGCGGCCGGCGTCGACGTGATCCTCGACGATCGCGGCGAGCGTCCGGGCGTGATGTTCGCGGACTGGGAGCTGATCGGCGTGCCGCACCGGCTCGTGATCGGCGAGCGCGGCCTGAAGGACGGCAAAATCGAGTACCAGGGCCGCCGCGACACCGAGGCGACACTGCTGCCGGCCGGCGAGGCCGCGGCGACGGTCGCGCAGAAGGTCCGCGCGGCGCTCGCGCGCTGACGGTCACCGGCACGCGGCGGGCATAGCGCGGTGGAATATACGTTCGTATCGGCGACGATCCTGCTGCTTCTGATCACCGATCCGCTCGGCAACATTCCGCTTTTCATCAGCTGTCTGCGTGGCGTCGCGAAGCGGCGCCGCGCGGTCGTGATCCTGCGCGAGGTCGCGATCGCGTTCGTGATCCTGCTGGTGTTCATGGTCGCCGGCAACAGCTTCCTGCGGATGATGGGCCTCACCGACACGTCGCTGCGGATCGGCGGCGGGATCGTGCTGTTCCTGATCGCGTTGCGGATGATCTTCCCGCATCCGGGCGGCCTGTTCGGCAGCGACAAGGGCGGCGAGCCGCTGATCGTGCCGCTCGCGATTCCGGCGCTCGCCGGCCCGTCCGCGCTCGCGACGGTGATGCTGCTGTCGTCGCAGGCGCCCGGCAAGACGCTCGAGTGGATCGCCGCGCTCACCGTGACGATGATCGTCTGCGCGATCGTGCTGGTGCTCGCGGAGCGTATCGAGGCGCTGCTCGGCGAGCGCGTCGTGACGGCGTTCGAGCGCTTGATGGGACTCGTGCTGGTCGCGATCTCGGTCGAGATGATACTCGGCGGGATCAGCAAGTTCGTGCACCAGTTGTGAGCGCGATGAAACAAAAAAGCGACCTTTGCGAAGGTCGCTTTTTCGTTGGTGGCTAGCCGGATCGGGAGCGGATCACACGTCGGCGGTCAGCGCGCGGATCGTCGGCAGGTTGCGCCAGTAGCCCTTCGCATCCATCCCGCAGCCGAACACGTAGCGATCCGGCACCTGGAAGCCGCAGAAGTCGGGATAGAGCGGCTTCGCCTTCGCGATCGTCTTCTCGCAGAGCACCGCCGACAGGAAGCGCTTCGCGCCCATCGCGAGGATGCGCTCGCGGATCGCGGCCATCGTCTCGCCTTCGTCGAGGATGTCGTCGAGCACGAGCACGACGCGGTCCTTCACCGACTCGGCCGGCGCGACGCGCCACTGCATCTCGGCGCTGCCCTTGATCGCGTTGCGGTAGCGCGTGAGGTGGATGTAGTCGAACTCGAGCGGGAAGTTGAGGCGCGGCAGCAGCATGCCGGTGAACACCGCCGCGCCGCCCATCACGGACAGCACGAGCGGAAAGTCGTCGCTGATCTGTGCACGGATTTCGTCGGCCATCCGGCCGATCGACGCATTGACGTCGCGCTCGGAGACGATTTCTTCGGAGCGGCTGAAAATCTGCAGGGCTTCTTCGCGGTTCATAACGCCTCGCGGGGGACTCTACCGTAAGAAAAAAGGTTAGCGCAGGCCGGGCATCATGCCCTTCATTCCGCGCATCATCTTCTGCAGGTTGCCGCCCTTCAGCTTCTTCATCATCGTGCGCATCTGCTCGTACTGATTGAGCATCCGGTTCACTTCCTGCACCTGCACGCCCGCGCCCGCCGCGATGCGGCGCTTGCGCGTCGCCTTGATCAGCTCGGGCTTCGCGCGCTCCTGCGGGGTCATCGAGTTGATGATGCCTTCCATGCGGCGCATCTGCTTCTCGGCCTGGCCCATGTCCGCGCCGGCCGCCGCCTGCTGGAACTGCGCGGGCAGCTTGTCCATCAGCGACGACAGGCCGCCCATATTCTTCATCTGCGAGAGTTGCGCGCGGAAGTCGTTCAGGTCGAAGTCGCCGCCTTTCTTCACCTTGTCGGCGAGCTTCTGCGCGGCTTTCACGTCGACGCCGCGCTGCGCCTCCTCGACGAGCGCGAGGATGTCGCCCATCCCGAGAATCCGGTTGGCCATCCGGTCCGGGTGGAACACTTCGAGGCCGTCGAGCTTCTCCGCGACGCCGACGAACTTGATCGGCTTGCCCGTGATGTGACGCACGGACAGCGCGGCGCCGCCGCGCGAATCGCCGTCGAGCTTCGTCAGCACGACGCCGGTGAGCGGCAGCGCGTCGTTGAATGCCTTCGCGGTGTTGACCGCGTCCTGACCGAGCATCGCGTCGACGACGAACAGCGTTTCGGCGGGCTTGAGCGCCGCGTGCAGCGCGGCGATTTCCTGCATCATCGCCTCGTCGATGCCGAGCCGACCCGCCGTGTCGACGATCAGCACGTCGTGATAGTGGCGCTTCGCCCAGTCGACGGCCGCATTCGCGATGTCGACCGGCTTCTGGTCGGGCTGCGACGGGAAGAAGTCGGCACCGACCTGCTCGGTGACCGTCTTCAACTGCGCGATCGCCGCGGGGCGATAGACGTCGCACGAAACGGTGAGCACCTTCTTCTTGTACTTCTCGCGCAGGAGCTTCGCGAGCTTGCCGACGGTCGTCGTCTTACCGGCGCCTTGCAGACCGGCCATCAGGATGACCGCCGGCGGCGACACCGCGAGATCCAGTTCGGCGGCCTTGCCCTCGTAGTCGCCGCCGATGACCGCGGTCAGTTCGCGCTGCACGACGCCGACGAGCGCCTGGCCCGGCGACAGGCTCGAAATCACTTCCTCGCCGAGCGCCTTCTCTTTCACCTTCCCGATGAAGTCGCGCACGACCGGCAGCGCGACGTCGGCCTCGAGCAGCGCGAGGCGCACTTCGCGGAGCATTTCCTGCGTGTTGGCCTCGGTCAGCCGGGCTTCGCCGCGCAGCGTCTTGACGACGCGCGCCATCCGTTGGGTGAGATTGTCGAGCATGGGGAGTGCGTAGGCGGTGCGGCCCAGGTGTCGCGGTCAGGTCGCAAGAGCGGTCCGTCGCGGGAGGGGGGCCTATAGTAAACTTCGAACATGGATATTGTACTGTATGCCCTCACCGTGCTCCTGTACGGCGGTTTGTGCGCGGCCGACTGGCGGGCCGTGCGGCACGCGCCTGCTCAGCCGGTACTCGGCGGCGCGGCGTCGGCAATGCGCGTTGCCGTCGGCGGAGCGCCGGCTGCGCGCGCGCCCGGCCTCGGGCCGCTCTCGCGTGCGCTGCTGCTCGCCGCGCTCGTCGTGCACGGCGTGCTGCTGCACTCGACGATCTTCGCGCAGAACGAGATGGTGTTCGGCTTCGCGTTTGCGTTGTCGGCGATGTTCTGGCTCGGCGTGGGCATCTACTGGATAGAAAGCTTCTTCTTCGCGCTCGATGGGCTGCGGCTCCTGTTGCTGCCGCTCGCCGCGCTCGCGTCGCTGCTGCCGCTCGTGTTCGGCGGCGTGCGCGTGCTGCCGTATGCGGCCGCGCCGCTCTTCAAGCTGCACTTCGTGATCGCGAACGTCGCGTATGGGCTCTTCGCGATCGCCGCGCTGCACGCAGTGCTGATGCTCGCGGTCGAGCGGCGCCTGCATGCGCTGCGCGGCGGCGGTGCCGCGCTGCAACGCGCGGCGAGTGCGCGCGACGGCTGGCTGTCGGGCTGGATCGAAACGCTGCCGCCGCTCCTTACGATGGAGAAGCTGCTGTTTCGCCTGATCAGCGCCGGCTTCGTGCTGCTGACGCTCACGCTCGTTTCGGGCATCGTGTTCAGCGAGCAACTGATGGATCGCGCGCTGAGTCTCGATCACAAGACCGTGTTCGCGGTGCTGTCGTGGCTGATGTTCGGCGCGCTGCTCACCGCGCGCAAGCTGTCGGGCTGGCGCGGCCGCGCCGCGCTGCGCTGGGTGCTCGCGTCGTTTGCCGCGCTGCTGCTCGCGTATGTCGGCAGCCGGTTCGTCTTCGAGGTGCTGTTGCACCGTCCCATTGTCTAAAGCGCTTCGGTTCGCGCAGTCTATCGATGAGACAGATTTTTCTTCTAATCTTGCTGTTCGTCGTCGGACAGTGGTTCGTGAAGGCGCTGCGTCGCGCGCAGACGCACACGCGTCCGGGCTCCCAGCAGCAGGCGTCGCGGCGTGCCGCGAACGGCGGCGCGGCCGGCGCTTCGCGCGGCGGCCGCGCACGTGCGGGCACCGCGTCGTTGCCCGAACCGATGGTCCGCTGCGCCGAGTGCGGCGTGCATGCGCCGCGAAGCGAGTCGGTGTCGGCGATCGGTCAGTCGTTCTGCTGCGACCAGCACGCGCGCCAGTACGCGGCTCGCGCGGCCGGGCAGGACCGCGCCCCGCGATGAGCGAACGCGCCGTGCCGAGGGCTGCATCCGCGGCTGCGTTCGGCGTCGATGCGCACGGCTGGGTGCCGCTCGCGCGCCGCCTGCCGTCGCCGAACTTCGAATCGCGGCCTGCGGGCGCGGTGCCTTCGCTGATCGTCATTCACAACATCAGCCTGCCGCCGGACACGTTCGGCGGCCCCGGCATCACCGATCTCTTCCTCGACCGGCTCGACTGCGACGCGCATCCGTTCTACGACGCGAATCTGCGCGGCGTGCGCGTGTCGTCGCACTTCGTGATTCGCCGCGACGGTGCGCTCGAGCAGTACGTGTCGTGCGACGAGCGCGCGTGGCACGCGGGCGTGTCGAACTTCTTCGGGCGCGAGCGTTGCAACGACTTCTCGATCGGCATCGAGCTGGAAGGCAGCGACACGACCGCGTTCGAAGCCGCGCAATACGACACGCTCGCGACGCTCGTGCAGGCGCTCGTCGCGCGCTATCCGGTCGACGCGCTCGCCGGCCACGCCGACATCGCGCCGGGTCGCAAGACCGACCCGGGCCCGCACTTCGACTGGACGCGATTGCAGCGCGACACTCAACTCGCGGACCCCTATTTTCCCTACCTCCATCGCCACGATTCGTCACCCCCGCAGCGCTGACGCGCGGCGCGGCCATCGTCGAACCCCGCATCAGCACTTGCTTTCTCGCGAAGTCCCCGGTCTTTCGTCGCGGTCCAAAAAGTCAACCCTCCACCCGCAAATAATTCGATTTGACCGATCCGGAATCTTCACTATACTTGGTGCCTGAAACTGAGCTTTGCACCATATATTGTGGTTTTTGGCGGCGCCCGCTCCTTGAGCACGGCGCCGCGCGCATTAGCAGCATGGACACGCCGACAGCGCACGGCCGATAGAGCCAGCGCGTCGCAAACCGGGGGGAAGGGCACAGCCATGATCGCGGCATCCACGATGAAGAACGGCGTATCGAACGTCCCATCTGCGTTTGCGCATCCGGCAGCCTCGCCAGGCTGGTCCTCTTTCTCCGCCCACCTGTCCGCGCACTCGGGGGCGCGGCATCCGTTTTAATCCCGCGAAATTTCCTTCGCACCTTTCCAGGACCAGGAGCTTTGCACCATGCAAACGACCGATAACGTCACGACCCGCCATGATGGCCCCACCGCCGGGCACGTGCCCAGCGGCGAGCCGCAGCGAGGCCAGACGTTCGCCCAGGCCACGTACGCCGACTACAAGGTGATTCGCCGTAACGGCAGCGTGGTGTCGTTCGAGCCGTCGAAGATCGCCATCGCCGTGACGAAAGCGTTTCTGGCCGTCAACGGCGGGCAGGGTGCGGCGTCGGCGCGCGTGCGCGAGCTGGTCGAGCAGCTCACGCAAAGCGTCGTGCGCGCGCTCGTGCGCAGCCGTCCGAACGGCGGCACGTTCCACATCGAAGACATCCAGGACCAGGTCGAACTCGCGCTGATGCGCGGCGGCGAGCACAACGTCGCGCGTGCGTACGTGCTGTATCGCGAGAAGCGCAACCAGGAGCGCGGCCAGGCACAGGAAGCCGCTGCGCCGGCCACGCCGGGCCTGAACGTGATCGACAACGGCGTCACGCGCCCGCTCGACCTCGCCGCGCTGCGCGCGCTGATCGTGTCGGCGTGCGACGGTCTCGGCGATGCGGTGAACCCCGAGCCGATCGTCGCCGAGACGGTGAAGAACCTGTACGACGGCGTGCCGATGACGCAGGTCTACGACTCGTCGATCCTCGCCGCACGCACGATGATCGAGAAGGACCCGGCGTACAGCCAGGTCACCGCGCGCATCCTGCTGCACACGATCCGTCGCGAAATCCTCGAAGAGGAAGTCACGCAGGCGGACATGGCGACGCGCTACGCCGAGTACTTCCCGCAGTTCATCAAGCGCGGCGTGAACGCCGAGCTGCTCGACGACAAGCTGCTGCAATACGACCTGAAGCGTCTTGGCGAAGCGCTCGACGCGAACCGCGACCTGCAGTTCGGCTACCTCGGCCTGCAGACGCTCTACGACCGCTACTTCCTGCACGTCGGCGGCACGCGCATCGAGATGCCGCAGGCGTTCTTCATGCGCGTCGCGATGGGCCTCGCGCTGAACGAGATCGACCGCGAAGCGCGTGCGATCGAGTTTTACAACGTGCTGTCGAGCTTCGACTTCATGTCGTCGACGCCGACGCTCTTCAACTCGGGCACGCGCCGCTCGCAGCTGTCGTCGTGCTACCTGACGACGGTCGCGGACGACCTCGACGGCATTTACGAGGCGCTGAAGGAAAACGCGCTGCTGTCGAAGTTCGCCGGCGGCCTCGGCAACGACTGGACCCGCGTGCGCGCGCTCGGCTCGCACATCAAGGGCACGAACGGCAAGTCGCAGGGCGTCGTGCCGTTCCTGAAGGTCGTCAACGACACCGCGGTCGCGGTGAACCAGGGCGGCAAGCGCAAGGGCGCGGTGTGCGCGTACCTCGAAACGTGGCACCTCGACATCGAGGAGTTCCTCGAGCTGCGCAAGAATACCGGCGACGACCGCCGCCGCACGCACGACATGAACACCGCGAACTGGATTCCCGACCTGTTCATGAAGCGCGTGATGGAAGGCGGCGACTGGACGCTGTTCTCGCCGTCCACGTGCCCGGATCTGCACGACAAGTTCGGCGCCGAATTCGAAGCGGCTTACACGGCTTACGAAGACAAGGCCGCGCGCGGCGAGCTGAAGCTCTTCAAGAAGATTCCGGCGGCGCAGCTGTGGCGCAAGATGCTCGGCATGCTGTTCGAAACCGGCCACCCGTGGATCACGTTCAAGGATCCGTGCAATGTGCGCTCGCCGCAGCAGCACGTCGGCGTCGTCCACTCGTCGAATCTGTGCACCGAAATCACGCTGAACACGAGCGACACCGAAATCGCCGTGTGCAACCTCGGCTCGGTGAACCTCGTCGCGCACCTCGCGAAGCAGGCCGACGGCTCGTACGCGCTCGACCACGACAAGCTGAAGCGCACGATCAGCGTCGCGATGCGCATGCTCGACAACGTGATCGACATTAATTACTACGCGGTGTCGAAGGCGCGTAACTCGAACCTGAAGCACCGTCCGGTCGGCATGGGCATCATGGGCTTCCAGGACTGCCTGCATCTGCTGCGCACGCCGTACGCGTCGGCCGAAGCCGTCGAGTTCGCGGACCGGTCGATGGAAGCGGTGTGCTACTACGCGTACTACGCGTCGACCGAGCTGGCCGCCGAACGCGGCCGCTACTCGAGCTATCGCGGCTCGCTGTGGGATCGCGGCATCCTCCCGCAGGACACCGTGAAGCTGCTCGAAGAGGCGCGCGGCGGCTACGTCGAGGTCGACCGGTCCGAGTCGATGGACTGGTCGGCGCTGCGCTCGCGCATCGCGACGCACGGCATGCGCAACTCGAACTGCATCGCGATCGCGCCGACGGCGACGATCTCGAACATCATCGGCGTGTCCGCGTGCATCGAACCGACGTTCCAGAACCTCTATGTGAAGTCGAACCTGTCGGGCGAGTTCACGGTGGTCAACGACTACCTGGTGCGCGACCTGAAGGCGCGCGGCCTGTGGGACGAGGTGATGGTCGCCGACCTGAAGTACTTCGACGGCATGCTCTCGCGCATCGACCGCATTCCGGCCGATCTGCGCGCGATCTACGCGACGGCGTTCGAAGTCGATCCGACGTGGCTCGTCGAAGCAGCGTCGCGTCGCCAGAAGTGGATCGACCAGGCGCAGTCGCTGAACATCTATATGGCGGGCGCGTCAGGCAAGAAGCTCGACGAGGTGTACAAGCTCGCCTGGGTGCGCGGTCTGAAGACGACGTACTACCTGCGCACGATGGCGGCGACGCACGTCGAGAAGTCGACGGTCGCGCACGGCGCGCTGAACGCGGTGCCGACGAACGGCGGCGAAGGCGGCCACGGCGGCTCGTTCGGCGGCGGCGCGGGATTCGGCGCGGCGGGTTCGTCGAGTGCGACGGGGGCAGGCACGCTGCAGGCGGCGCCGGCAGCAGCGGCGTCGGCAGTGGCTGCCGCGCCGGAAGCGGACGGTCCCGTCTGCATGATGCGTCCGGGCGATCCGGGCTTCGACGAGTGCGAAGCGTGCCAGTAAGCCGGCAACGCAGGTAAGCGACGCGATGCCGTGCGCGAGGTGACGCGCGGCGCGCAGCGCACAACGCGGGCGACGAAAAGAGCAGCCGTCGTCGCCCGCCGATGAGTCGAAGCGTCGTCCGTAACAGCCGACGGCGCTTGTTCCGAAAGCGTGCGGCGCCAGCAGGCCGCGACTCACGGAGAAGTCGTCGGCGAGGGATCAGGAATGCCTGGTGTCTTCGCCGGCACGCGACGGACGACGCCGCTTCATCCGGTATGCGATGAAGCGGCGGCAAGGCGGCGAAGTCTGCCAGGAAGCAGTACCGCAGCGCGTCGCAGAGCGTCGATGCAGCAGCGCGGACTCACGCTTCTCAAACGCTCTCTCGATCAATGTGAAGACCCACGTCGACGACACATTCGCATCGCGCGTTCGACGCAGTCGATACATCGCGAAGACAAAGTGTTGTATCGAGGTCTCAACACGAATCGAAAAACTCGAGTTTTCGTGTGCGAACCCTTTTAACGCTCACGAAAAGATGGTACAAACCGATCTAAATTGATGGTGACATGTATGCTCAACTGGGATGACGAGAACACGGCCGTAACTCCGTCGAGCGGTACGCAACACACTACGTTGCGCAACGCCGCCGGCGCGACTGTCCCGGCTGTCGATTCGCAGTTCGGATTGCGATCAGCTCCTCAGATGTCCCTCGCGGAGAACATCTTCGCGAACGACTTTGCCGTCGCGCCGCCGGCGGCCCCCGAAGTGTCGGCGGAAGCCCGCGTGAATGTCGCCGACAAGCGCATCATCAACGGCAAGACCGACGTGAACCAGCTGGTTCCGTTCAAATACAAGTGGGCGTGGGAGAAGTACCTGTCCGGCTGCGCGAACCACTGGATGCCGCAGGAAATCAACATGTCCCGCGACATCGCGCTGTGGAAGGACCCGAACGGTCTTTCCGACGACGAGCGTCGCATCGTCAAGCGCAACCTCGGCTTCTTCGTGACCGCCGACTCGCTCGCCGCGAACAACATCGTGCTCGGCACCTACCGGCACATTACCGCGCCCGAATGCCGCCAGTTCCTGCTGCGCCAGGCGTTCGAAGAGGCGATTCACACGCACGCGTACCAGTACATCGTGGAATCGCTCGGCCTCGACGAGGGCGAGATCTTCAACGCGTACCACGAGGTCGAGTCGATCCGTGCGAAAGACGAATTCCTGATTCCGTTCATCCACACGCTGACCGATCCGTCGTTCACGACCGGTACGCTTGAAAACGACCAGAAGCTGCTGAAGTCGCTGATCGTGTTCGCGTGCGTGATGGAGGGGCTGTTCTTCTACGTCGGGTTCACGCAGATTCTGGCGCTCGGCCGCCAGAACAAGATGACCGGCGCCGCGGAGCAGTATCAGTACATCCTGCGTGACGAGTCGATGCACTGCAACTTCGGTATCGACCTGATCAACCAGATCAAGCTTGAAAATCCGCACCTGTGGACGCCTGAGTTCCGTGCGGAAATCCGCGAGATCTTCAAGCACGCGGTCGACCTCGAATACCGCTACGCGGAGGACACGATGCCGCGCGGCGTGCTGGGTCTGAATGCCGCGATGTTCAAGAGCTATCTGCGCTTCATCTGCAACCGTCGTTGCCAGCAGATCGGTCTCGATCCGCTGTTCCCGAACGAAGAGAATCCTTTCCCGTGGATGAGCGAGATGATCGACCTGAAGAAGGAGCGCAACTTCTTCGAGACGCGGGTGATCGAGTATCAGACGGGCGGTGCGCTGTCCTGGGAATGACCCGGGCGCACTGCGGAGGTCTTTTGGGGATGCCGGCGCGGCGGGTGGAAACCGTCGTCGCGGCCGGCAGGATGATTAGGAGCAGGAACGCCTGATGCAAAGCGTGCCCGGTGCCCTTGCGGCCCACGACCATGACAGGCACTTTGCGAACCCTTCAGAGGGATGGGCAAACTTCCCCCCGAAAAGGGCGCCGGCTTGATGGCCGACGCCCTTATCAAACGTTGCCCGGCGCCTGTGTATGGCGCCGGAAGGACTTGGCGCGCTGTGTCGATCGACGATGCAGCGCGCCTTACCGCATTCATTAGCGTAAGCGCGAAGCATCTGCGTACGCCGATGAATAGCCCGCTTCGCAGCGCGCGCCGTGAGAAGCGTCCGCGGGAAGCGGGTTTTGACGAAGGGTGTAGTTTGAACTGACTCTCATCTGAACCTGAAGGAGAAAACAATGGCAACTGCCAAGAAGAAGCCGGCGGCGAAGAAAGCCGCTGCAAAGAAGGTCGTCGCGAAGAAGGCAGCACCGGCGAAGAAGGCCGCTGCGAAGAAGGTTGCAGTGAAGAAGGTCGCAGCGAAGAAGGTCGCGACGAAGAAGGTTGCTGCGAAGAAAGTCGCGGCGAAGAAGGTCGCGACGAAGAAGGTTGCGGCAAAGAAAGTCGCAGCGAAGAAAGTCGCAGTGAAGAAGGTTGCCGCGAAGAAGGCAGCGCCGGCGAAGAAGGCCGCAGCGAAGAAGGCAGCCCCGGCGAAGAAGGCCGCAGCGAAGAAGGTTGCCGCGAAGAAGGCGGCCCCGGCGAAGAAGGCCGCGACGAAGAAGGTCGCAGCGAAGAAGACCGCGGCGAAGAAGGCAGCGCCGGCAAAGAAGGCAGCGCCCGCGAAGAAGGCTGCACCGGCGAAGAAGGCCGCCGCCAAGAAGGCTGCGAAGAAGGCGCCCGCGAAGAAGGCTGCCCCTGCCGCGCCCGCTGCTCCTGCTGCGCAACCGGCCGCACCCGCAGCAACGGTGAAGACCGCTCTGAACCCGGCCGCTGCATGGCCGTTTCCGACCGGCAGCCGTCCGTAATACGCTGCACTAGCGAAGCGCGCCGCCGGCGTGCTTCGCAAAACTTAAAAAAAATCCCGCTTCCGGTTGTACCGGCAGCGGGATTTTTTTCGTCTGTGAACCGGAGACCGGACGCGGACTAGTGCGTGACGCGCGTGACGCCGCCGCTCGACAGCAGACGCACGCGGTCGCCGGCGCTGAAGGTTTCGCCGGTTGCGCTCTGCGTGATCGCCCGGAGGTCGCCGTCGTCGAGTTGCACCGTGATTTCGACGCCGTCGCGCATCGCGGACGCGTTCTCGACGGTATTGCCCGCGATCGCGCCGATGATGCCGCCGATGATGCCGGTCACGATCGAGCCGTTTCCGCCTCCGATCGAACTGCCCGCGACCGCGCCGAGCGCCCCGCCGCCGATCGCACCGAGGCCGCTCGGCTGCCCGTCGTTGGAGCTGATCCGCACCGGGCGCACGGTCTCGACGGTCGCGAGGCGGACCGTCTGTTCGCGCTGCGCCTGCGACGCGGTGTACACGTTGGCCGAGCTGCTGTTGTACGCGCAGCCCGTCACCGCGAGCGAACCCGCGACGACGACCGTCCCCATCCAATGATTCATTGTTTTCATTCGTATTGCTCCCGATGCGGGAGCCCCCGAAAGCTCGCTCGTTCAGGCCGGCAGATCGTGGCCGAACGCCTGCCTGTATCGTGCGTTGATCTGCTCGCGCGTCGGTGCGTAGTTCTGCGGGCCTTGATGCTCGATCTTCAGCGCACCCATCAGATTCGCGAGGCGCCCAGCGGTGGCCCAGTCGTAGCCGTTCTCGATGCCGTACAACAGGCCGCCGCGGAACGCGTCGCCGCACCCGGTCGGATCGAGCACGCGTTCGGCGCGCACCGGAGGAATCTCCTCGATGCGGCCACCGTGATAGATCTGCGAGCCGTGCTCGCCGCGCGTGACGATCAGCGCGTCGACGCGGCTCGCCACTTCTTCCAGCGACCAGCCGGTGCGGTGACTCACGAGGCTCGCTTCGTAGTCGTTCACGGCGACGTAGGTGGCCAGTTCAATCGCGTGTTGCAGCGACGGCCCGTCGAAGAGCGGCAGCCCCTGGCCCGGATCGAAGATGAACGGGACGCCCGCTTTCGCGAACTGTTCGGCGTGCTGAACCATCCCGTCGTAGCCGTCCGGCGCGACGATGCCGAGCTTGATGCCGGCCGCTTCGTCCGCGCGGTTCGTGTGCGACTGCATCATCGCGCCCGGATGGAACGCAGTGATCTGGTTGTTTTCGAGATCGGTCGTGATCATCGCCTGCGCGGACCACGTGTCCGGCAGCACGCGCACGTGCTCCATCGACAGACCGAGGCGCTCGAGGCGGTCGAGGTACGGCTGTGCGTCGGCGGCGCCGAGCGTCGCCATGATGCGCGCGTCGCCGCCGAGCAGATGCAGCGCGTACGCGATGTTGCCGGCGCAGCCGCCGAACTCGCGGCGCATCGTCGGAACGAGAAAGCTCACGTTCAGGATGTGCACCTGCTCGGGCAGGATGTGCTCCCGAAACCGGCCTTCGAAGGTCATGATGTTGTCGTAGGCGAGCGAGCCGCAAATCAGCGTAGCCAAGGCTGGAATTCCTGTAGGGCGTGGAAGGGAAGGAGCCCCGACAAGGTGCGGGGCAGGCGGGCGTGCGAGGCGGGCGTGCCGCGCAGCGGCGGTAACCCGCGGCACGCCCGGCGACGTTACTTCAGCGCGGCGAGCGCGGCGTCGTAGTTCGGTTCGTTCTTGATTTCGCTCACGCGCTCGGCGTAGACGACGTTGTTGTTGCCGTCGACCACGACGACCGCGCGGGCGGTAAGTCCGGCGAGCGGGCCGCTCGTGATGTCGACGCCGTACGCCTTCGCGAAGTCATGGCCGCGGAACGTCGACGCGGTGACGACGTTATCGACGCCTTCGGTCGTGCAAAAGCGCGACGCGGCGAAGGGCAGGTCGCCGGACACGACGATCACGACGGTGTTGTCGAGCTTGCCGGCGCTTTCGTTGAACTTGCGGGTGGACGTCGCGCAGACCGGCGTGTCGAGGCTCGGCACGATGTTGAGCACCTTGCGCTTGCCGGCGAAGTCGGCGAGCGACACCGGCTTCAGATCCTTGCCGACCAGCGAGAATTCGGGCGCCTTCTGACCGGCGGACGGGAAGGTGCCCGCGACGTCGATCGGGTTACCGCCCAGCGTGACTTGACTCATGATCTGCTCTCCGGAAATGGATGTCTTTGTGGAATGGGCGTCCGGCGGCGCCGGACGCGATGAAACGAAGCGGACGCAATGCGCGCCTTTCTACGGGTAGAAAACTTCGATGCGGAAGTTCGACGCGACGACGTTGCCGGTGTCGAGGCGCACGATCATCGTCTGCGTGGTGTGGGCGGGCAGGCCGGCTTCGATCGCCGTGCCGGGCGGCACATAGTCCTGCGGCCACAGCACGCGACGCAGGACCGGCGCGTTTTGCCGGTCGAGCAGCGTCAACTCGATCGCCGGATATGCGAGCGCCACGTCGAAGTGGTTGCGCAGCGGCATCTTCAATTCGAGATGGTGCGGATCGTCGACCTGTCGCAGATCGGACGGCTCCACCTGAAGCCCGTCGATGTCGCGCGGCGGCAGCACGTGGCAGCCGATTTTCGCGCAGGCCTGCTGATAGAGCGGCACCGAATCCGGCACATAGACCATCACCGTTTCGCGCAGCCACCACGCGATCTGCGCGCCGAGCAGCGCGAGCAGCAAGAGCGCGAACAGCACGCCGACGATGCGCCAGCCGGTGCGGCGCGGCGCTCGCGCGGGCGCTTCGCGCGTCATCGCGAACGGCGTGCCGGTGGGCGGCGGCAAGTCGCCGAACGCGGCGCCCGTGGACTGGCTGGATAGATGCGGCTCCGCGGCATCCGGCGTCAGCGCCGCGTTGGGCGAGAACGTCGGTTCCTGTGGACCGGTCCGTTCGGCGCGTTCTGCACGTTCGGTGGGCGCAGCGGGTTTGGCGGGTTCGGCCGGTTGTGCGTTCGCTTCCTTCCAGCTCATCGGCGCGGGGGCTGGCGCGGCGTTGGCTTCGGGCGTGAGCCGCGGCTCGGCGGGGCCGCTCTGCGCGCGCGGCGCGATGTCGGGCGCAACCGACGGCTCGGGCAGGCGATCGCCGCTGTAGCGCAGCGGATTGCCGGGTGCGGAATCGGAACGGGGCGCCCAGGCGTCCCACGACGGATTCGCGAAGTCCGGCGCGCCGCCGGCCGCCGATGAAGGTGACGTCGCCGCGGGCGAGGCCGAAGTGTCCAGAGCACCCGAAGCAGCCGCCGCGATCAGATCGGCGGCAGCGGTCGCCGCGAGCGGAATGGCCTGCGAGAAGTCGCCGCCGACAGGCATCTCGAACAGGCTTCCCGACGCGTCGAACGATTCCTGGCAATGCCCGCAGCGCACAAGCCCGTGCCGTGCCGCGAGTTGTTGCGGCTGGATTCGGAAGACGGTTTCGCAGAAGGGACAGCGCGTTGCAAGGAGCATGTGGGCCGCGGATCTGGACAGACCGGTAAGTTGGCAATACCCGCCATTCTACTGGCATTCGATCGCAGACTACGCCTTCTGCCGGGTACTGCGCGAGCGTGTTTACTGCGCGCGGCGCGTGCCCGCGAGGCACACCCAGCCTTCGTGTTCTTTCCAGACGGAAATGTCGATCCACCGCTCGTAGGCACGCGCGACTTCTTCGGCCTGGCGCGCGAGCACGCCGGAAAGCGCGATGCGTCCGCCCGGCTTCACGCGAGAGCTGAGCATCGACGCCATCAGCTTCAGCGGATTCGACAGGATGTTCGCGACGACGATATCGAACGTGCCGTCGGGGCAGTCGTCCGGCAGGCCGTACGTGACGTCCGCGTGATTGCGCGCGCTGTTGTGCCGCGCGGATTCGACCGCTTGCGGGTCGATGTCGATCCCGATGACGGGATTCGCGCCGCACTTCTTCGCGAGGATCGCGAGAATGCCCGAGCCGCAGCCGTAGTCGAGCACCGACTGGCCGGCCTTGACGCTCTGCTCGAGCCACTCCATGCAAAGACGCGTCGTCGGATGGCTGCCGGTGCCGAACGCGAGGCCCGGGTCGAGTTCCAGCACGAGCG
The DNA here is from genome assembly GCA_035492135.1 of Paraburkholderia sp. Taxonomy (GTDB): domain Bacteria; phylum Pseudomonadota; class Gammaproteobacteria; order Burkholderiales; family Burkholderiaceae; genus Paraburkholderia. Next base: position 21,439 of record DATJJN010000144.1, read on the forward strand.
CGTCCGGATCCGGTGCGTCGTGCCACGACGGCACGACCCAGATGCGCTCGCCGATCTTGATCGGCTCGAACTGCGACTGCGTGAGCCGCACCCAGTCCTGCTCCTCGACTTCGCGCAGCGTGAAGCGCGGCGTGTCGGCGAGGCCCAGTTCGTTCGCGGCGGCCGCGAGCAGCACGGCCGGTTCCAGATCGTCGCCGATCAGCGCGATCACGCGCGAGTGCTGCCATGCGGTCCGCTCGGGCGTGAGGCCCGGCTCGCCGAAGAGCGGCTGTTCGTCGGGCGTGTCGGCGTCGGCATCCTCGACGGATACCGATAGCGCGCCGAGTTCGAGCAGCGCGTCGGACAGCTCCTCGGCGCGCTCGCGTGTCAGCTCGACGATCAGTTCGCGATAGCTCATGGATTACGCTTCTTCCTTCACCTGCTGGCGCTCCGCGAGGCGGTTCTCCAGATAGTGAATGCTGGTGCCGCCTTCGACGAACTTCGCATCGAGCATCAGCTCGCGGTGCAGCGGGATGTTCGTCTGGATGCCTTCGACGACCATCTCTGACAGCGCGATCCGCATCCGGCTGATCGCCTGGTCGCGGGTCGCGCCGTAAGCGATCAGCTTGCCGATCATCGAATCATAGTTCGGCGGCACGAAGTAGCCGTTGTACGCATGCGAATCGACGCGGATGCCGGGGCCGCCCGGCATGTGCCACGACGTCAGCCGGCCCGGCGACGGCGTGAACTTGAACGGATCTTCCGCGTTGATCCGGCATTCGATCGCATGGCCCTTCAGCTGGATGTCGCGCTGACGGAATGCGAGCTTTTCGCCGGCCGCGATGCGGATCTGTTCCTGCACGATGTCGATGCCGGTGATCAGTTCGGTGACCGGATGCTCGACCTGCACGCGCGTGTTCATCTCGATGAAGTAGAACTCGCCGTTTTCGTACAGGAACTCGAACGTGCCCGCGCCGAGGTAGCCCATCTTCTTGCACGCGTCCGCGCAGCGGTCGCCGATGCGATCGAGCAGACGGCGCGCGATGCCCGGCGCCGGCGCTTCCTCGATCACCTTCTGGTGACGGCGCTGCATCGAGCAGTCGCGCTCGCCGAGCCACACCGCGTTCCTGAACGAGTCCGCGAGCACCTGGATTTCGATGTGACGCGGGTTCTCGAGATACTTCTCCATGTACACCTGCGGGTTGCCGAACGCACGACCGGCTTCCTCGCGGGTCATGTTGACCGCGTTCACGAGCGCCGCTTCCGTGTGCACGACGCGCATCCCGCGCCCGCCGCCGCCGCCCGCTGCCTTGATGATCACCGGGTAGCCGATCGCGCGCGCGATCTTCACGATTTCCTTCGAATCGTCGGGCAGCGCGCCTTCGGAGCCCGGCACGCACGGCACGCCGGTCTTGATCATCGTCTGCTTCGCGGTGACCTTGTCGCCCATCATCCGGATCGTTTCCGGGCGTGGGCCGATGAACACGAAGCCCGACTGCTCGACGCGCTCCGCGAAGTCCGCGTTCTCGGACAGGAAGCCGTAGCCGGGGTGGATCGCCTCGGCGTCGGTGACTTCGGCCGCGCTGATCAGCGCCGGCATGTTCAGATAGCTGAGGTTCGACGGCGCCGGTCCGATGCAGACGGCTTCGTCGGCGAGCTTCACGTACTTCGCTTCCTTGTCCGCTTCGGAGTAGACGACGACCGTCTTGACGCCTAGCTCGCGGCACGCGCGCTGGATGCGAAGCGCGATTTCGCCACGGTTGGCGATGAGAATTTTTTCAAACATGGCGGCAGCTCGTTACGCGATCACGTAGAGCGGCTGGCCGTATTCGACCGCCTGGCCGTTGTCGACCAGGATTTCCTTGACGACGCCGGCGACGTCCGACTCGATTTCGTTCAGCAGTTTCATCGCTTCGATGATGCACAGCGTCTGGCCTTCCTTCACCATGTCGCCGACCTGCACGAACGGATCGGCGCCCGGCGACGGCGCGCGGTAGAACGTGCCGACCATCGGCGACGTGACCACGTGGCCCTGCGGCGCGGCCGGCGCCGGCGCTGCCGGGGCGGCCGCTTCCGGCGTGCTGCCGATCGCAGCCGGCGCGCTGCCCGGCGCCGCGAACTGCGGGGCAGGCGACTGCACGTAAACCGGCGGCGCGTTCTTGACGATGCGCACCTTGCCTTCGCCCTCGGTCACTTCGAGTTCCGAGATGCCCGACTCCGAGACGAGATCGATCAGAGTCTTCAGCTTACGTAGATCCATTGTGCAGCCCCTTTCAATGCGTGGAGTGCCGGCGACGGTGTGCGCCGGCACGGGATTGGTGTTGTCGGTCAGTCGTGGATGGCCACTCGGCGCGCGTCAGTTGCCGGCGCCGGCGGCGATCCGGTCGAGCGCGTACTCCAGCGCGTACAGATAGCCTTTCCAGCCGAAGCCGCAGATCACCCCTTCGGCCTGGTCGGAAAAATACGAGTGATGCCGGAAGGACTCGCGGCGATGCACGTTCGACAGATGAATCTCGACGAACGGAATGCCGACGCCCGCCAGCGCGTCCCGGATGGCGACGCTCGTGTGCGTGTACGCGGCCGGGTTGATCAGGATGAAATCGGTCTTCTCGTTCCGGGCGGCCTGGATGCGATCGACGAGCGCGCCTTCGTGATTGCTCTGGAAGGTGGCGAGTTCGATGCCCGCGTCCGCCGCGCGGTCGGCCAGTGCCTGGTCGATCTGCGGCAGCGTCACGTGCCCATAGACCTCCGGTTCCCGCGTGCCGAGAAGATTGAGGTTGGGGCCGTGCAGAACCAGCAGTCGCGTCATGGTCGCCAAGGGTTTTCCGTGGAATTGCGCGAACTTTAGCGCCGATTAGAGAATTTTGTCTAGTTTTCCGGGCGCGCGGAATGTCTCCGAACGGGTGCGACGTGGAATCGCTTTCGCGATCTTCGCTCAAATTCGCTGAAAGTTGGCACGAAAGGGCGCGTTCGGCGCGCAATCTGCCGTCAATCGTTTCGCGGATTCAAAGCGCGTCGAGCGTGCGGCGCAGTTCGTCGGGCTTGATCTGCCCGAGTTTTGTCGACCGTACGGTGCCTTTTGCGTCGATTACGACGGTGAAAGGCAGTCCGCCCGCGTTGTTGCCGAACGCGCGCGCGAGGTCCGCGCCGCCGAAGCCGACGATGTAAACCGGATAGTCGACCTTCACTTTTTGCAGGAACGCGTTCACGTTCGAGGCCGAATCGACGCCGAGGCCGACGAACCGGATCCCTTTCTTTGCATACTCGCGCTGGAGCGCCGACAACTCGGGCATTTCCGCCACGCACGGTCCGCACCACGACGCCCAGAAGTTGATCACGACCGGCCGGCCCTTATAGGCGGCGAGCGATTGCGGCTTGCCGTCGGTGCCGGTGACGGCCGCCGACCAGAGCTGACCGACCGCATTCGGCTGGATCGATGCGTTGGTGGCCGCTGCGGCCAGCGCCGGAGCGCTGCCGAGCGCGAACGCACCGAGCATGCCGCAGGCTGCAAGCGCCGTTGCCGCCGCGGCGGCCAGAATCCGCTGTTGGTTCATCTGTCGTGAAGTCCGTCGTCGTTCAGTTGGTGGGGGACGGTGCGGTCGTGCCGTCTTCGTCGAGCAGCGCTTTCAAGGCCTGCACGTTCGCACGCGGCAGCCGGCCCCGTGCGTCCGCGCGGACCGCGCCGCGCAGATCATCGGTCTCGTACAGCGCGACGTGGATGCCGACCGGCTCGTCGCCGCGCGACGCTTTCCAGATGAAGCTGAGCGTTTCGACATAGTCGCGCGCCGGGACGCCGCGCGCCGCGAAGTGGCGCGTCTCCGACACGTCGTACTGGATGTTCGCGTTCAGCATGTAGATGGCGACGTCTTTCGGGTTGTCGCAGAAGATCTGCAGATGGATGTCCGAGTGCTCGCCCGCCGTGCCGTTCAGCACCGCGCCCGTCACGTACGGATTGAACGCGTCGAGCCGCTGCATCCAGTCGAGCGCGATCTCGCGCAGGCGCCGCAGCACCGCCGGCTGGCTTTCGCCCTGAAAGAGCGCTTGATACTCGCGGATCTCTTCCTCGACCTGGTCGTTGTCGGGCAGCCAGGCCCCCTCGATGCGCGCCTCGCCGACGACCTGCCGCGCAGCCTTGCGCTTGGCCGTCGAGTAATCGAGTCCATCTTCGGCAATCATCCGCGCGGCGGCGATCGCGATTTCCTCTCGCACGCGCTGCGGATCGAAATGTGATCTGCGAACCATCCGGCCATCATACTAGAGAACCCGTGACAACCCTGGGGAAGCCCCGGTCCGGCCCGCCGCGTCGGGCCGCGGCGGGCCGCCGTGCGGCCGGGCGGCGGCCGAAAATGGCCGGTGCGTCGGGTACAATGACGCTCTTGGCGCCTGGCGGGCGACCGCCGTTCAACCGTTTCCCTTCCCAACCCGATTTCACTGCGCGGCTTTCACGACGCCCGCGGCGCGACAGGCTTATGCACATCCACATCCTCGGCATCTGCGGCACGTTCATGGGCGGTCTCGCGGTCCTCGCACGGAGCGCGGGCCATACGGTGACCGGCTGCGACGCGGGCGTATATCCGCCGATGAGCACGCAGCTCGAAGCGCAGGGGATCCGGTTGATCGAAGGCTACGACGCGAGCCAGCTCGATCTGAAACCCGATTTGTTCGTGATCGGCAACGTCGTCACGCGCGGCAATCCGCTGATGGAGGCGATCCTCGACCGCGGGCTGCCGTACGTGTCCGGTCCGCAATGGCTCGGCGAGCACGTGCTCGCGGGCAAGTGGGTGCTCGCGGTCGCCGGCACGCACGGCAAGACGACGACCACTTCGATGCTCACGTGGCTGCTCGAAGACGCGGGCCTGAATCCCGGCTTCCTGATCGGCGGCGTGCCGCTGAACTTCGGCGTGTCGGCGCGGCTCACCGATTCGAGCTTCTTCGTGATCGAGGCTGACGAGTACGACACCGCGTTCTTCGACAAGCGCTCGAAGTTCGTCCATTACCGGCCGCGCACCGCGATCCTGAACAATCTCGAGTTCGATCACGCGGATATCTTTCCCGATCTCGCCGCGATCGAAACGCAGTTTCATCACCTTGTTCGCACGATTCCGGGCGTCGGCCGCATCGTGACGAACGGCCGCTCGGACGCGCTCGAACGCGTGCTCACGCGCGGGTGCTGGAGCGAAGTCGAGCGCTTCGGCGTCGACGGCGGCTGGCAGGCGTTGGCGGCCGACGAAGGCGAGCCGGTCGACGAGCGCTTTGCGGTCTATCACAACAGTCTGCGTGTCGGCGTCGTCGACTGGCAGGTTCAGGGCGAGCACAACCGGCTGAACGCGCTCGCGGCGATCGCCGCCGCGCGCCACGTCGGCGTGCCGCCCGTGCAGGCCGCGCAGTCGCTCGCGACGTTCCGCAACGTGAAGCGGCGGATGGAAGTGCGCGGCAGCGTCGACGGCGTGACCGTCTACGACGACTTCGCGCATCACCCCACCGCGATCGAGACGACGATCGCCGGCCTGCGTACGCGCGTCGGCCGCGCGAACACGCGCATTCTGGCGGTGCTCGAACCGCGCTCGAACACGATGAAGCTCGGCGTGATGAAGGCGCAACTGCCCGCGAGCCTCGCGGACGCCGACCTCGTGTTCGGCTACGGCGCGCACCAGGGGCGCGACGCGCTCGGCTGGGACCTCGCGGCGGAACTCGAACCGCTCGGCGACAAGGCCCGCGCATTCAGCGACATCGATGCGCTGGTGAAGGCGGTCGTCGCCCGCGCGCAACCCGGCGACCACGTGCTCGTGATGAGCAACGGCGGCTTCGGCGGCGTCCATCAGAAGCTGCTCGACGCGCTGTCGACGCGGGGCGGCGCGTGATCGTCTACCTGCACGGCTTTCGGTCGTCGCCGCAGTCGTTCAAGGCGCGGCTTCTCGCGGCGCGACTTGCCGAACGTGGCCGCGCGCGCGAATGGAGCTGCCCGACGTTGCCGGTGTCGCCGGCCGAAGCCATTGCCGTGGCCGAGCGCGAAGTCGCGGCGCGCCTGCAGCCGGGCGAACGCGTGACGCTGATCGGCAGTTCGCTCGGCGGCTATTACGCGACTTGTCTCGCGGAAAAACACGGCTGGCGCGCGGTGCTGCTGAATCCGGCCGTCGTGCCGGACCGCGATCTGAGCGGCTATCTCGGCGAGCAGCCGCTGTGGCACGGCGGCGGCAGCGTCGTCGTCGAGCCGCGGCATCTCGACGAACTGCGCGCGCTGAACGTCGCTGCGCTCACGCAACCCGAACGCTACTATCTGATTGCCGCGACCGGCGACGGGGTGCTCGACTACCGCGAAATGCTCGCGCGTTATGCCGGGGTGCGCACGCGGCTGATCGAGGGCAGCGACCACGGCATCAGCGAATTCGCGGACTACGTCGACGACGTGATCGCTTTTTGCGACGCCGACTGACCTGCGGACCCACACCCTGCGGGCCGCACCCCGCCGCGCCGCCGATGAGCGGCGCCGGCCACTATATGTATACAGGACCGCTGCGGCCAGTGACCGCGACGGTCAATGCCAGTCAGAACGAGAGTATTGAGTGAACGTCTTCTTTGAGGAATCGGGCAGTTTCAAGGCCGGCAGCGTGATGTCGCGCCAGGGCGATGCGTTTCAGGTGGAGTTGCCGGGCGGCCGCCGCGCGAAGGTGCGCGCGAAGGACGTGCTGATCGAGTTCGACAAGCCGACGGCGGCCGAACTGATGGAAGCGGCCGACGTCGCCGCGCAGGAAATCGATCTCGACTTCCTGTGGGAGTGCGCGCCGCCTGACGAGTTCGCGTTCGCGGCGCTCGCCGACGAGTATTTCGGCGACAAATACGGCGCGGTCGAGCGCGCGGCGCTGGTGCTGCGTCTGCACGGGTCGCCGGTGTACTTCCGCCGCAAGGGACGCGGCCAGTATCAGCGCGCGCCGGAAGAGCAGCTGAAAATGGCGCTCGCGTCGCTCGAACGCAAGCGCCAGCAGGCACTCGTGCAGGCCGGCTACGAAGAAGAGCTGAAGGCCGGCAAGCTGCCGGCCGCGTTCGAAGGCAAGGCGCTCGGTCTGTTGACGAAGCCCGACAAGAACTCGATCGAATACAAGGCGCTCGAAGCGGCGGCGGCCGCGCGCGGCATTTCGCAGGCGCGTCTGATGCTCGAATGCGGCGGCATCGCGTCGCCGCGCGCGCTTCACGAGGCGCGGTTTCTCGCCGAATTCTTCCCGCACGGCACCGGCTTCCCGCCGGTCGAAGTCGGCGCGCTGCCCGACGATCTGCCGGAGGCGAACGTCGACGCGTTCTCGATCGACGACGTCACGACGACCGAAATCGACGATGCGTTCTCGATCGAGCATCTGTCGGACGGCCGGGTGCGCATCGGCATCCACATCGCGGCGCCGGCGCTCGGCATCGTGCGCGGCGACACCGCCGATACGGTCGCACGCGCGCGGCTCTCGACGGTGTACATGCCCGGCGACAAGATCACGATGCTGCCGGACGACTTCGTCGACGCGTTCACGCTGAAGGAAGGCGGGCTGCGGCCGGCGCTGTCGCTGTACAACATCGTCAACCGCGAAACGCAGGAGATCGTCGCGACCGAGACGCGCGCCGAACGCGTGTTCGTGAAGAGCAATCTGCGGCACAACACGCTCGACGACGTCGTCACCGAGGAGACGCTCGCCGCGGGCACCGGCGACTATCCGCACAAGGACGACATCGCGGTGCTGTGGCCGTTCGCGCAGGCGCTGTTCGAAAAGCGCCAGCAGGCGCGCGCCGGTTACGGTCTGCGCCGCGAGGTGCAGCGCAATACCGACTACAACTTCTACGTCGACGGCGAGCACGTGACGATCACGCCGCGCCGGCGCGGGTCGCCGCTCGATTTGATCGTCGCCGAACTCGCGATTCTCGCGAACTCGACGTGGGGCGCGCTGCTGAACGATCACGGCGTGCCGGGCATCTACCGGTCGCAGCGCGCGTTCGGCGCGCCGGGCGGCCCGAAGCGCACGCGGATGCAGACCACCGCCGCGCCGCACGAAGGGCTCGGCGTCGCGCAGTACGCGTGGAGCACGTCGCCGCTGCGCCGTTACGTCGACCTCGTGAACCAGTGGCAACTGCTTGCGTGCGTGCAGCATGGCGTCGCCGCGAAGCTCGTCGCGCCGTTCAAGCCGAAGGACGCCGATCTGTTCGCAGTCGTGCAGGGCTTCGACGAGACGTACACCGCGTATGCCGACCATCAGCGGCGGATGGAGTACTTCTGGTGTCTGCGCTGGCTCGAGCAGGAAAACCGGCGCGAGTTCGCGGCGAGCGTCGTGAAGGACGATCTCGTGCGTTTCGAAGAGGTGCCGCTCCTGATGCACGTGCCGGGGCTCGGCGTGCACGCGCGCGGCACGCGCGTGCTGCTCGAACTGATGTCGGTGGACGAGCTGACGATCGAGGCGTCGGTGCGGATGCTGCGCGTGCTCGACGCGCCGACCGTCGCGGGCGACGCGGACGCCGGCGACGACGCGGGCGAAGACGAAGAGCTGATCGAAGCGGTCGACGAATCCGCGCAAAGCGAAGAGGAAGCCTCGGCCGAGGCGGACGGGCAAGCGAACGATGAAGCGAACGGCGAACAGACTGCCGGCAACGGCGACGAGTCCGAACCGGCGACCCATCACGCGGAGGGATCACGCGAATGACCGGGAACACGCTTTCTGAAGCCGGCGCGGGTGTCGATCGCTACGCGGTGATCGGCAATCCGATTGCGCACAGCAAGTCGCCGGCGATCCACGCGCAGTTCGCGCAGCAGACCGGCGAGCGCATCGTGTACGACCGGCTCCTCGCGCCCGTCGACGGATTCGTCGCGACGGTGCGCGAGTTCATCGCGGCGGGGGGCCGCGGGTTGAACGTGACGGTGCCGTTCAAGCTCGAAGCGCACGCGCTGGCGGACCGGCTGTCGCCGCGCGCGGCGGCGGCGGGCGCGGTGAACACGTTGCGCTTCGACGCCGACGGCGTCTTCGGCGACAACACCGACGGCTTCGGGCTCGTGCGCGACATCGAGGTGAACCTCGGCGTGGCGCTCGCTGGTGCGCGCGTGCTGCTGCTCGGCGCGGGCGGCGCGGCGCGCGGCACGGTGCTGCCGATCCTCGAACGCGGCCCGCGCCAGCTGACGATCGTGAATCGCACCGCCGCGAAGGCCGACGCGCTGGTCGCGCAGTTCGCCGGCGCGGCGCGCGACGCCGGATGCGCGCTGACGGGCAGCGGCCCGCAAGCCGTCGAGCCGCAAGCGTACGACGTGATCGTCAACGCGACGGCCGGCAGTCTCGACGCGGCGCTGCCGGAGTGCGACGACCGCGCGTTCGGCGCGCGCACGCTCGCGTACGACATGATGTATGGCGCCGAGCCGACCGTGTTCATGCGCCATGCGGTGTCGCTCGGCGCGCGCGCGGCCGACGGCCTCGGGATGCTGGTCGAGCAGGCGGCCGAATCGTTTTATGTTTGGCGCGGCGTGCGTCCCGACAGCGCGCCGGTTCTCGCGACGCTGCGCGCGCAGTTGGCGGCGCGATAGGCGCGGGAACTCACGCGTTTCCCGAACGCGCCGCCATCGGTACGAACGGAGAGTGACGACGATGCCCGCCACGACGACAACCGCGCATTCTCCCGGCTTCGCGCGCTGGGTCGTCTACGTCGGCGCGGTGTTTGCGTTCGCGTGGATCGCGACGCAACTCTTCTACTTCTCGCAGATTGCCGTCTGGAACTTCGTCGATCCGCGCTCGACCGCGTTCATGCGCGCCGACGAGCCGCGGCTCGCGCGCGAGCGTCCGGACGCGACGATCCAGCGGATATGGGTGCCGTACGACCAGATTTCGCGCAACCTGAAGCGCGCGATCATCGCGTCCGAGGACGCGAACTTCGTGAACAATCCCGGCTTCGAAACCGACGCGATGCTGCAGGCATGGGAGCGCAACCGCGCGCGCGGACACATCGTGCGCGGCGGCTCGACGATCTCGCAGCAACTCGCGCGCAACCTGTTCCTGTCGCGCGAGCAGAGCTACATCCGCAAGGGGCAGGAGCTGATCATCACGTGGATGCTCGAGACGCTGCTGGACAAGGAACGCATCTTCGAGATCTACCTGAACTCGGTCGAGTGGGGCGACGGCGTGTACGGCGCCGAAGCGGCCGCGCATTACTACTATCAGACGTCGGCCGCGAAACTGAGCGCCGCGCAGGCCGCGCGGCTCGCGGTGATGCTGCCGCGGCCGCGCTACTACGACGCGCATCGTTCGTCGCCGTATCTCGCGCAACGCGCGGCGGTGATCGCAAGACGGATGGGCGCGGCGGAACTGCCGCATTAGCCTCGCGACCCGCACGCGCACGCGCGAGGTCGCCCCGAGCGCTATTCGCTATTGCCGCGCGAGCCGCGCGTTGTCCGGCATCGGCAGGTTGTAGCTGGTGCGAAACGGGTTGATGTCGAGCCCGCCGCGCCGCGTGTAGCGCGCGTAGATCGCGAGCTTGATCGGCTTGCACGCGCGCTGGATGTCGACAAAGATCCGCTCCGCGCACTGCTCGTGAAAGCCCGTGTGATTGCGGTACGAGATGATGTAGCGCAGCAGGCCCGCGTGGTCGATCTGCGGCCCGACGTAGTGGATCTGCACGCTGCCCCAGTCCGGCTGGCCGGTCACCGGGCAGTTCGACTTCAGCAGGTTCGAGAACAGCGTTTCCTCGACCGGCGCTTCGTCGAATGCGGCCGTGAGCAGCGACGGATCCGGATGATAGATGTCCGTGTCGAGATCCAGCCGGTCGAGCGACAACCCGTCGAATTCCTCGAACTGCAGCTTGCCGAACGCGGCCGGCTGATCGAGCCGCACCGACACCGACGCGCCGCACGCAGCGGATACGTCGCGCTTCAACGTATCGCGCACGACGTCGACGGAGTCGAACGGCGTCTGCGCGAACGAGCCGAGATACAGCTTGAACGACTTCGATTCGACGATGTTCGGCGAATCGGCGGGAATGAGGAACGTCGCGATCGCGATCTGCGGCTTGCCGCGCGCATTGAGCCACGACAGCTCGTACGCGTTCCAGATGTCGACGCCGAAGAACGGCAGTTGCGCGCCGACGCCGATCGCCTCGCGCGCGCCGGCGCGCGCGATCGGGAAGAGCAGCGTGGCGTCGTAGTGTTCCGAGTAGGCGGCGGGCTTGCCGAGCGGGGATTGTTCCGGGGTCATGATGCGTGTGCTGCGGTGTTGGATTCGCGAGAGACTGCGTTCGCCACGCCGCTTGCGACGTGCCCGGTCGCGGTGACGGCGCTCGCCGACTCGCAGTGGCGAATCTGATCGTCGAAGAAAAAGTCGGGCTCGAACTCGCGCAGGAACGGTCCCTTGTCGAGTCCGCCGAGGAACATCGCTTCGTCGATTTCGATGTTCCAGGCCATCAGCGTGCGGATCGCGCGCTCGTGCGCCGGCGCGGAGCGGGCGGTGACGAGCGCGGTGCGGATGCGCATCTGCGCGTTGCGGTCGGCGAGATTCTGCAACCGGAACAGCGCGTCGAGCAGCGGCCTCAACGGCCCCGGCGCGAGCGGCAGTTCGCGGTTGTCGCGCTCGTGGCTGATGAACGACTCGAGTCCGTCGCGCTGGAAGATGCGTTCGGCTTCGTCGGAAAACAGCACGGCATCGCCGTCGAACGCGATGCGAATTTCGCCTGCATTGCGTTCCGCCATTGTCGCCGATTCGGGCAATACGCGTGCGGCGGGGAAACCGGCGTCGAGCGCGCCGCGCACGTCGTCCCGATTCGCCGACAGAAAGAGCGACGCGGAGAGCGGCGACAGATAGCCGAACGGCGGCCGTCCTCGCGTGAACACGCCGCGCTGGATATCGAGCCCGTGCTCGCGGCACGAGCTGAACGCGCGCAGTCCGCTGATCGGATCGCTGCGCGACAGGATCACGACCTCGACGCGGTGCGCGTCCGTATTCAGCGCGAGCAGCTTGCGGATCAGCCCGAACGCGACGCCCGGCCGCGCCGGCACGTTCAGCCGCTCGCGCTGCAGCGCTTCGTACGCGCGCAGGTCGCCGGTCTCGAACACCCGGTTTTCTTCCTCGAAGTCGAACAGCGCGCGCGACGAGATCGCGACGACCAGCTTGTCGGTGAGCGAGACGGGCATGGTGACGGGCGTCCGGACGAGGGGCGGCGCGTCAGCCGAGGAACAGCCGGTACGCGGGATTGTTCGTCTCTTCCCAGTGCGGATAGCCGAGCGTCGCGAGGAAGCGCCGGAATTCGGCGTCCTCGGCGGCCGGCACCTGGAGGCCGACGAGGATCGAGCTGTAGTCGGCGCCCTGATTGCGGTAGTGGAAGAGGCTGATGTTCCAGTTCGGCGCCATCGACGACAAGAAGCGCATCAGCGCGCCCGGCCGCTCCGGGAACTCGAAGCGGAACAGGCGCTCGTCGTGCGCGAGCGGCGAGCGGCCGCCGACCATGTAGCGGACGTGCTGCTTCGACAGCTCGTCGCCGGTCAGGTCGACGGTGGGGAAGCCGTGCGCCTCGAACGTCTGCGCGATCTGCTGCGACTCGCCGCGATTGAAGATCTGCACGCCGACGAAGATGTGCGCGCGCTCGGCATCGGCAATCCGGTAGTTGAACTCGGTGACGCTGCGCGTGCCGACCAGCTCGCAAAAGCGCCTGAAGCTGCCGCGTTCCTCGGGGATCGTCACCGCGAACACCGCCTCGCGCGCCTCGCCCACTTCGGCGCGCTCGGCGACGAAGCGCATCCGGTCGAAGTTCATGTTCGCGCCGGACGTGATCGCGATCAGCGTTTCGTTCTCGATGCGTTCGCGCTCCGCGTAGCGCTTCGCGCCCGCGACGGCCAGCGCGCCGGCCGGTTCCAGCACGCTGCGGGTGTCCTGGAACACGTCCTTGATCGCCGCGCACAGCGCGTCGGTGTCGACGGTCAGCACCTCGTCCAGATACGCGTTGCAGAGGCGGAAGGTTTCCTCGCCGACGAGCTTGACCGCGGTGCCGTCCGAGAACAGCCCGACTTCGGGCAGCTCGACGCGCTCGCCGGCGGCGATCGACTTCGCCATCGCGCACGAATCGTCGGTCTGCACGCCGATCACGCGGATGTCGGGACGCACCGCCTTCACATACGCGCCGACGCCGGCCGCGAGCCCGCCGCCGCCGATCGGCACGAAGATCGCGTGAATCGGGGCCTGATGCTGGCTCAGGATTTCCATCGCGACGGTGCCCTGGCCCGCGATCACGTACGGGTCGTCGAACGGATGCACGAACGTGAGACCCAGTTCCTGCTGCAGCTTGACTGCATGCGCGTACGCGTCGCTGTACGACTCGCCGGCCTGCACGACTTCGACGGTCGGTCCGCCGTGCGCGCGCACCGCGTCCACTTTCACCTGCGGCGTCGTCACCGGCACGCAGATCACCGCCTTCACGCCGAGCTTCGCCGCCGACAGCGCGACGCCCTGCGCGTGATTGCCCGCCGACGCGGTGATCACGCCGCGCGCGAGCGCCTCGGCCGGCAGATGCGCCATCTTGTTGTACGCGCCACGCAGCTTGAACGAGAACACCGGCTGGTTGTCCTCGCGCTTCAGGAACACCGGATTGCGCAGGCGGGCGGACAGGTTGCGCGCGGGTTCGAGTTCGGTCTCGCGGGCCACGTCGTAGACGCGGGCGGTGAGGATCTTTTTCAGGTAATCGTCGTGAGAGGCCATGCGAGGGACGCCCAATGCGCGTGTGAGAGGCGGGTGAGTCAGGAAACCGGAGCGGAATACCGACGCGAAAACGCTAATGATAGCGCCAACGACCGCTCGCGAAGCCCCTTTGCGGCGTCAGCCTAACGTCAGCGCGGGTTCGGATCATGGGTTAAAATTCGCTTTTGGAACAAGGATCGGATGATGCACTGGCAGCCACGGATTGCCCACTTGATGCCCGCCCGGCGTGAGACCCGCCCCGCGGCGCAGCGGCACGTCCGCCACGCACGATCGTGTCGCGGAACCTGAGCGACGGGAAGCCGTCGGCATAAAGGACGTGAGTCCGGGCGTGCAGTGTTGCGCCGCCGCCCGCGCTTCCCATATCCGTGAGTCCGCCGCGCATGCCAGAGCGGACAACCAGCATCCAGCACTGCGCCCCACACGAGCGTCAGCCACAGCCGGCGCCTGCCTCGAACGAAAACAGCGCGCGCTACTGACCCAACGAGTCGTCCAACATGAACGCACCTCAAGTATTCGATCCTCACGGCGCGGCCACCACCGTGGCCGCCGACATCGAGCCGCGCCTGCGCGAAATTCCCTATAACTACACGTCGTTCTCCGACCGCGAGATCGTGATCCGCCTGCTCGGCGAGGACGCGTGGACGGTGCTCGCCGAACTGCGCTCGGAGCGCCGCACCGGCCGCTCGGCGCGGATGCTGTATGAAGTGCTCGGCGACATCTGGGTCGTGCGCCGCAATCCGTATTTGCAGGACGATCTGCTCGACAACCCGAAGCGCCGCGCGATGCTGATCGAGGCGCTGAACCACCGGCTCGCGGAAATTGAAAAGCGCCGCCGCGCCGACCTCGTCGAGCGCCGCGACGAAGGCGCCGTCGAGCGCGCCGCGCGCGTCGAGACGCTCGTGACCGCCGCGCGCCGCGCGGTCGACAGCTTCGCGGCCGAGTTCGACCGGATGGGCGAGCTGCGCCGCCGCGCGATGAAGGAACTCGGCCGCCGCACGCAGAAGGACAACATCCGGTTCGACGGCCTCGCGCGCGTGTCGCACGTGACCGATGCGACCGACTGGCGCGTCGAGTATCCGTTCGTCGTGCTGACCCCGGACACCGAAGCGGAAATCGCCGGCCTCGTGAAGGCGTGCTTCGAACTCGGCCTCACGGTGATCCCGCGAGGAGGCGGCACCGGCTACACGGGCGGCGCGGTGCCGCTCACGCCGTTCTCGGCGGTCATCAACACGGAGAAACTCGAACATCTCGGCCAGGTCGAGCTGACCGACCTGCCCGGCGTCGCGCGCCAGGTGCCGACGGTGTTCTCCGGCGCGGGCGTCGTCACGCGCCGCGTGACCGAGGCGGCGGAAAAGGCGGGCTATGTGTTCGCGGTCGATCCGACGTCGCTCGACGCGTCGTGCATCGGCGGCAACGTCGCGATGAACGCGGGCGGCAAGAAGGCGGTGCTGTGGGGCACCGCGCTCGACAATCTCGCGTGGTGGCGAATGGTCGACCCGGACGGCAACTGGCTCGAAGTCACGCGTCTCGATCACAACCTCGGCAAGATCCACGACATCGACGTCGCGCGCTTCGAGCTGAAGTGGTTCGACGGCGAATTCGCGCCGGGCGAGAAGCTGCTGCGCACGCAGTCGCTCGACATCGAAGGCCGGCGTTTCCGCAAGGAAGGGCTCGGCAAGGACGTGACCGACAAGTTCCTCGCGGGGCTGCCGGGCGTGCAGAAGGAAGGCTGCGACGGGCTCATCACGTCCGCGCGCTGGGTGCTGCACAAGATGCCCGCGCATACGCGCACCGTCTGCCTCGAATTCTTCGGCCAGGCGCGCGAGGCGATTCCGAGCATCGTCGAGATCAAGGACTATCTGTTCGAAACGTCGAAGCAGGGCGGCGCGATTCTCGCGGGCCTCGAACACCTCGACGAGCGCTATCTGCGCGCGGTCGGCTACGCGACCAAGAGCAAGCGCAACGCGTTCCCGAAGATGGTGCTGATCGGCGACATCGTCGGCGACGACGCCGATGCGGTCGCCGCCGCCACGTCCGAAGTCGTGCGCATGGCCAACGGCAAGAGCGGCGAGGGCTTCGTCGCGGTCAGCGCGGAGGCGAGAAAGCGCTTCTGGCTCGACCGCAGCCGCACCGCCGCGATCGCGAAGCACACGAACGCGTTCAAGATCAACGAGGACGTCGTCATTCCGCTGCCGCGGATGGGCGAGTACACGGACGGCATCGAGCGCATCAACATCGAGCTGTCGATCAAGAACAAGCTGCAGCTCGTCGATGCGCTCGAAGCGTTCTTCAAGGCGGGCAATCTTCCTCTCGGCAAGAGCGACGACGCAAGCGAAATCCCGAGCGCAGAACTGCTCGAAGACCGCGTGCAACAGGCGCTCGATTTGCTCAAGCAGGTGCGTGCGCGCTGGGAGTTCCTGCGCGACAAGCTCGATCTGCCGCTGCGCGAGGCGCAGCACTATCTGGTCGGGCTCGGCTACGAGGCGCTGGCCGAGAAGTTCGCGGATCGCGTCGACGCGCAACCCGGCGCCACCGTCTTCCACATCACGCAGGACCGCACCGTGCGCGTGTCGTGGAAGCAGGAGATCCGCGCGGAACTGCGGCAGATCTTCAACGGCGGCGAGTTCAAGCCGATCCTCGACGAGGCGCAGGCGATCCACAAGCGCGTGCTGCGCGGCCGCGTGTTCGTCGCGCTGCACATGCACGCGGGCGACGGCAACGTTCACACGAACATCCCGGTCAACTCGGATAACTACGAGATGCTGCAGGACGCGCACGCAGCGGTCGCGCGGATCATGAAGCTCGCGCGCTCGCTCGACGGCGTGATCTCTGGCGAGCACGGCATCGGCATCACGAAGCTCGAATTCCTGACCGACTCGGAGATCGCCGAATTCCGCGCGTACAAGCAGCGCGTCGATCCGCAAGGCCGCTTCAACGCGGGCAAGCTGCTCGAAGGCGCGGACCTGCGCAACGCGTACACACCGAGCTTCGGCCTGATGGGCTACGAGTCGCTGATCATGCAGAAGTCGGACATCGGCGACATCGCGAATTCGGTGAAGGACTGTCTGCGCTGCGGCAAGTGCAAGCCGGTGTGCGCGACGCACGTGCCGCGCGCGAACCTGCTGTACAGCCCGCGCAACAAGATCCTCGCGACGTCGCTGCTCGTCGAGGCGTTCCTGTACGAGGAACAGACGCGCCGGGGCGTGTCGATCAAGCACTGGGACGAGTTCAACGACGTCGCCGATCACTGCACCGTGTGCCACAAGTGCGTGACACCGTGCCCGGTGAAGATCGACTTCGGCGACGTGACGATGAACATGCGCAACCTGCTGCGCAAGATGGGCCAGAAGAAGTTCAATCCGGGCAACGCGGCCGGCATGTTCTTCCTGAACGCGACGAATCCGCAGACGATCAACCTCGCGCGCACCGCGATGATGGGCATCGGCTACAAGGCGCAGCGTCTCGGCAACGATCTGCTGAAGAAGGTCGCGAAAAAGCAGACCGCGCGCCCGCCCGCGACGACCGGCAAGCCGCCCGTCGTCGAGCAGGTGATCCACTTCATGAACAAGAAGATGCCGGGCAATCTGCCGAAGAAGACGGCGCGCGCGCTGCTCGACATCGAGGACAACAAGATCGTGCCGATCATCCGCAATCCGAAGACGACGAACGTCGATTCGGAAGCGGTGTTTTATTTCCCGGGCTGCGGCTCCGAGCGTCTGTTCTCGCAGGTCGGCCTCGCGACGCAGGCGATGCTGTGGGAGGCGGGCGTGCAGACGGTGCTGCCGCCGGGCTACCTGTGCTGCGGCTATCCGCAGCGCGGCTCCGGGCAGTTCGACAAGGCCGAGCAGATGGTCACCGACAACCGCGTGCTGTTCCACCGCGTCGCGAACACGCTGAACTATCTCGACATCAAGACGATCGTCGTGTCGTGCGGCACCTGCTACGACCAGCTCGCGGGGTACGAATTCGAGAAGATCTTCCCGGGCTGCCGGATCATCGACATCCACGAGTTCCTGCTCGAGAAGGGCATCAAGCTCGACGGCGTGAAGGGCACGCGCTACATGTACCACGACCCGTGCCACACGCCGATCAAGACGATGGATCCGGTGAAGCTCGTGAACGAGCTGATGGGCTCGGAGAAGGACGGCTACAGGATCGAGAAGAACGACCGCTGCTGCGGCGAGTCGGGCACGCTCGCGGTCACGCGGCCGGACATCTCCACGCAGGTGCGGTTTCGCAAGGAAGAGGAAATCCGCAAGGGCGCGGCGAAGCTGCGCGGCATTCCTCTGTTCGACAGCGGCACGAACGAAGCGACGGTCGAGCAGCCGGTCGGCAATGGTTCGGGGGCGGCGGCTAATGGGGGCAACGGCGGGGGCAACGGCGCGGTCACCAGCGCGGCCAACGGCAACGGCGCCGACGTGAAGATCCTGACGAGCTGTCCGTCGTGCCTGCAGGGCTTGTCGCGCTACAACGAGGACGCGAACATCGAGGCAGACTACATCGTGGTGGAAATCGCGCGACACGTGCTCGGCGAGAACTGGATGGCGGACTACGTGGAACGCGCGAACAATGGCGGGATCGAACGCGTGCTGGTGTAACGGCGGCGCACGGTGCCGGGTCGCGGTTTCCCGGTCGCTTGATGGCTATCAGCGTGACGAGGGCGATGATGGGATGCGTATTCTGCAGTGAAGAAGGCGGCGACGTGCTGTGGCAGGACGATCGCCTGCGGATCGTGCTCGCGACGTCCGAGCGGGACTATCCGGGCTTTTGCCGCGTCGTCTGGAACGCGCACGTCGCCGAGTTTTCCGATCTCGGCGCAGACGACCGGGAGCATGTGATGCGCGCGGTCTACGCGGTCGAGCGCGCGCTGCGCCGCGTGATGCAGCCGGTGAAGGTGAACCTCGCGAGCCTCGGCAACCAGGTGCCGCACGTTCACTGGCACGTGATTCCGCGCTATACGAACGACGCGCACTTTCCGCTTGCGGTGTGGGCGCCGCGTCAACGCACCGTCTCCGAGGCGCTGCTGTCGCAGCGCCGCGCGCAGGCGACGCTGCTGCGCGACGCGGTGCGTCAGGAAATCGAACAGGCACAGGCCTGAGGTCATAAAAATGAGTGGATTGAACAAGGACACGCCGGTGCCGACCGGCGTCGTGGTGCATGCGCTGTCGCGCGTGCTCGAACTGCAGTATGCAAACGGCGAGAGTTATCGCGTGCCGTTCGAGTTGATGCGCGTGTATTCGCCGTCGGCCGAAGTGCAGGGGCACGGCCCGGGGCAGGAAACGCTGCAGACCGGCAAGCGCGAAGTGACGATCACCGCGCTCGAAGGCGTCGGCCACTACGCGCTGCAGCCGACATTCTCGGACGGCCATGCGACCGGCATCTATTCGTGGGATCTGCTGTACGACCTCGCGACGCGACAGGACGAGCTGTGGGCCGACTATTTCGCGAAGCTGAAGGCGGCCGGCGTCGAGCGCGACACGCCGATGCCGCCGCCTGCGGCGTCGCATGGCCACTGCCACTGAGCGTTCCTGATACGATCCGGGCCGGCGCCGCCTGTCGCGGCGCAGCAATCCCACGACGATTTGAACGACGACACTGCGCGAAAGGACGAACGCGATGAGCAAAACCCACTTCGGCTATCAGACGGTCGACGAACAGGAGAAGGCGAAGAAGGTGGCGGGCGTGTTCCACTCCGTCGCTTCGAACTACGACCTGATGAACGACCTGATGTCGGGCGGAATGCATCGCGCGTGGAAGGCGTTCACGATCGCGCAGGCGAACGTGCGGCCGGGCGCGAAGGTGCTCGACATCGCGGGCGGCACCGGCGACCTGTCGATGGCGTTCGCGAAGAAGGCGGGGTCGACCGGCGAGGTCTGGCATACGGACATCAACGAGTTGATGCTGCGCGTCGGCCGCGACCGGCTGCTCGACCACGGCGTGATCACGCCGGCGCTGTTGTGCGACGCCGAGAAGATTCCGTTTCCGGACAACTACTTCGACGTGGTGACGGTCGCGTTCGGCCTGCGCAACATGACGCACAAGGACGTCGCGCTGGCGGAAATGCGGCGCGTGCTGAAGCCGGGCGGCCGTCTGCTGGTGCTCGAGTTCTCGAAGGTCTGGGAGCCGCTGAAGAAGGCGTACGACGTCTATTCGTTCCGCGTGCTGCCGTGGCTCGGCGAGCGCTTCGCGAACGACGCGGAAAGCTATCGCTATCTCGCCGAATCGATCCGGATGCATCCGGACCAGGAAACGCTGAAGACGATGATGGAGCAGGCCGGGCTCGATGCCGTCAAATATTACAATTTGTCAGCTGGCGTGGTAGCCTTGCACGTCGGCACCAAGTACTAGGGGCCTCAATCCACCGTCCTTCAAGGAGATCCCATCATGTCACAGCCCCGCCATAGTGCTTTCGTAAAGCTTTCATCGATGTGGGGCAGGCGGATCGGGATGCTGGCTGCCGTCGGTGTGATCGTCGTCGCGAGCGTCGCGTCGCTCGACGCGGAAGCGGCGAGGATGGGCGGCGGGCGCAGCTTCGGGCGGCAGTCGTCGATCGCGAGCCAGCGCAGTGCGACGCCGCCGCCCGCTCAGCCGGCGCCGTCGCAGCAACCGGCGCAGGCGCCGCGCGCGCAGCCCAACGGCGCGCCCGGCAACGCGCCTGGCGCCGCGCCCGCGCGTTCGCGCTGGCTCGGACCGATCGCCGGTCTGGCCGCGGGCCTCGGGATCGCCGCGTTGCTGTCGCACTTCGGCCTCGGCGAGGCGTTCGCGGGTGCGATGGCGAACGTGATCGTCGTCGCGCTGATCGCGGCGCTCGCGATCTGGCTGATCCGCAAGTTCACGAGTCGTCGCCGTCCGGTCGAGCCGTCGTACATGACGGGCGGCGGCGCGGGCCTGCCGTCCGGCGGACTGCGCACGGGCGACATGCAACCGCGTTACACCGCGCCGCCGACCGGCCCGAGCCTCGCACCCGAAGCCGGACCGCTGACGACGCCGCCGGTCGGCGGCGTGCCGTCGGTGCCGGCGAACTTCGATACCGAAACGTTCCTGCGCAACGCGAAGGTCTACTTCGTGCGCCTGCAGGCTGCGTGGGACGCGGGCAACGTCGACGACATCCGCCAGTTCACGACGCCCGAGATGTTCGCCGAGGTGCGCGTCGATCTCGCGGGCCGCGGTTCGCAGTCGAACCAGACCGACGTCGTGCAGCTGAACGCCGACCTGCTCGGCGTCGAGGAGCGCGACAACGAATACTTCGCGAGCGTGCGCTTTCACGGGCTGATCCGCGAGAGCGCGGGCGTCGCGGCCGAGCCGTTCGTCGAGGTGTGGAACCTGTCGAAGTCGCGTCTGACGGGCGAGGGCTGGCTGCTCGCCGGCATCCAGCAGGTGGAGTCGCACTGACTTCACACTGACCCGACTCGCGCGCGGTTCGCGTCACGCGGCGCGCGCCATAGGGGCGCCGCGTGATGTGCCAGGTCGTGCGCCACATAAGCGCTGGCCGGTTGGCCAGCACCGGCCGCAACGCAATCGAACGTTACAATAGGAGCCCGCGCGAGCCTCTCGCTCGCGCGGGTTTTTTCATTCCACGCCCGATGACTCTCGCCGCCAAGCCCTTCGCCGCCGCTGTCAATCATCTGCTCGCCCGCGAATCGTGGGCTCGCGAGCGCCTCGCTCCGTATGCCGGCAAGACCGCGCGTCTGTCGTGTCCGCCCGTCGTGCTCACGCTGCTTGTGCAGCCGGACGGCTATCTTGCCGCCGTCGACGCGCACGATGCACAGCAAGTCGACGTCACGCTGACGGTGCCGGCCGCCGCGCTGCCCACGTACGTGCAGGGCGGTCAGGCCGCCGTGATGAAACACGTGAAGATCGACGGCGACGCGGAGTTCGCGCAGACGCTCGGCAAGCTCGCCGAGCATCTGCGCTGGGAGCCCGAAGAAGACCTCGCGCAGTTGATCGGCGACGCGCCGGCGTCGCGCGCCGCGTCGCTCGCGCGCGCGGCGGCCGCGCAGGCGGGCCGCACCGGGCGCAACGTGCTCGATTCGGTGGCCGAGTATCTGCTCGACGAGAACCCGCAGCTCGTGCGGCGCGCGGCGCTCGACGGCTTCAACGCGGAACTGTCGCGTGCGCGCGATGCGCTCGCCCGGGTCGAAAAGCGCATCGAGCGCATCGAAAAGACACTCCAGGAGCGCGGCGACACGCGCTCGCGCGGTACGCGCTAGTCAACGGACCACGAAACATGCGCTTTCTGCGTTTTCTGAAGATCTCCTGGACGGTCATCCGTTTCGGGCTCGACGAGATGATGTTGAGCCGGATTCACGACCGCCGCGTGCGCCTGCTGCTGCGTCTCACGACGATCGGCCGTCGCTTCGATCAACCGCCCGGCGTGCGGCTGCGTCTCGCGCTGGAGAGCCTCGGGCCGATCTTCGTGAAGTTCGGCCAGGTGCTGTCCACGCGGCGCGACCTGCTGCCGCTCGACATCGCGAACGAACTCGCGAAGCTGCAGGACCAGGTGCCGCCGTTCGATTCGGACGTCGCGATCGCGATCATCGAGAAGTCGCTCGGCGCGCCGGTCGACGTGCTGTTCGACGAGTTCGAGAAGGTGCCGGTCGCGAGCGCGTCGATCGCGCAGGTGCACTTCGCGAAGATCCGCACCGGCCAGCACGCGGGCAAGCCGGTCGCGGTGAAGGTGCTGCGGCCGAACATGTTGCCGGTGATCGACTCCGATCTCGCGCTGCTGCGCGACATCGCCGTGTGGGCCGAGCGGCTGTGGGCCGACGGCAAGCGGCTGAAGCCGCGCGAAGTCGTCGCGGAGTTCGACAAGTATCTGCACGACGAACTCGACCTGATGCGCGAGGCCGCGAACGGCAGCCAGCTGCGGCGCAACTTCGCCGGTCTCGATCTGCTGCTCGTGCCGGAGATGTACTGGGAGTTCTGCACGCCGACCGTGCTCGTGATGGAGCGGATGGTCGGCGTGCCGATCAGCCAGGTGGACCGGCTGCGCGCGGCGGGCGTCGACATTCCGAAGCTCGCGCGTGAAGGCGTCGAGATCTTCTTCACGCAGGTGTTCCGCGACGGCTTCTTTCATGCGGACATGCACCCCGGCAACATCCAGGTGAGCCTCGACCCCGCGCACTTCGGCCGCTATATCGCGCTCGACTTCGGGATCGTCGGCGCGCTGTCCGACTTCGACAAGAACTATCTTGCGCAGAACTTTCTCGCGTTCTTCAAGCGCGACTACCATCGCGTCGCGACGCTGCACATCGAGTCCGGCTGGGTGCCGCCGCATACGCGCGTCGAGGAGCTGGAAAGCGCGATCCGCGCGGTCTGCGAGCCGTACTTCGACCGCGCGCTGAAAGACATCTCGCTCGGCCAGGTGCTGCTGCGCCTCTTTCAGACGTCGCGTCGCTTCAACGTCGAGATCCAGCCGCAACTGGTGCTGCTGCAAAAGACCATGCTGAACGTCGAGGGACTCGGGCGCTCGCTCGATCCCGAACTCGATCTCTGGAAGACCGCCAAGCCGTATCTGGAGCGCTGGATGACCGAGCAGATCGGCTTGCGCGGCTGGTACGAGCGCTTCAAGGTCGAGGTGCCGCAGTGGAGCAAGACGCTACCGCAATTGCCGCGCCTCGTGCATCAGGCGCTGCTGCATCGGCATGACCTCGCGCGGCCCGAGAACGACGAAGCGATCCGGATGATCCTCACCGAACAGCGGCGCACGAACCGGCTGTTGCAGGGACTCCTGATGTTCGGCGTCGCGGTCGGGGTCGGCATGGTGGCGGCGCGCGTGTGGATCGCGTTCGCTTATGGCGGGTAACGCGCGCGCCGATCGTCGGGAGACACGAGCATGACCGAACCGAAACAGCCGCCGCAGCCGGACGCGTCAGCACCGGACTTCACGACCCGCGATCCGGCGCTCGCGTCGTTCTGGGACGAACGCTTCGAGCGCGGCTTCACGCCGTGGGACCAGGCCGGCGTGCAGCCGGCGTTCGAAGCGTTCGCGTCCGCGCATCCGGGGTTGCCGGTGCTGGTGCCGGGCTGCGGCAACGCGTGGGAAGCCGGCTGGCTCGCGCAGCACGGCTACGAAGTGCGCGCGATCGACTTCGCGGCGGCGGCCGTTGCGAGCGCGCGGCATGCGCTGGGGCCGCATGCGGGGATCGTCGAACAGGCCGATTTCTTCACGTATCAGCCGCCTTTCGCGCCAGGCTGGATTTTCGAGCGTGCATTCCTGTGCGCGTTGCCGAAGGCGCAGCGCAGCCGCTACGCCGCGCGCATGGCCGAACTGCTGCCGGCCGGCGGGCTGCTCGCCGGATTTTTCTTCTTCGCGGATACGCCGTCCGGGCCGCCGTTCGGCATCGACCGCAGCGAGCTCGACGCGCTCTTCACGCCGTACTTCGAACTGGTCGACGACCAGCCCGTCGAGGGCTCGATGCCGGTGTTCGTCGGTCGCGAACGCTGGCTGACGTGGCGCCGCCGCGCCCCGGAGCCGGCGCCCCGCACTTGATCGGCGACAAGCCGCCCCCATCTGCACTGACGCCTCGTCGCAGACCCGGCGCTCGCGCGCGCACGCCGGGGCCGGCGGCCGCGCTGGCGAATCCCGGGGCGGCCGACCGTTTGCGGCTATAATTCAAGGCTTTGCAAGCATTTACCGGAATTTCATCAGGAAAGAGATCATGCCGATCTACGCTTATCGCTGCGACGCCTGCGGCTTCGAAAAGGACGTGCTGCAAAAGATCAGCGATGCCCCGTTGAATCAGTGCCCGAGCTGCGGCAAGGACGCGTTCCGCAAGCAGGTGACCGCTGCGGGCTTCCAGCTGAAAGGCTCCGGCTGGTACGTGACCGATTTCCGCGGCAACGATGGTGGAAAAGGCGGTGGAAAGAGCGCGCCGGCGACCGGCGCGACGCCTGCCGGCGCGTCGTCCCCGGACGGCGCCGGCGCGGCGGGTGGCGACAGCGGCGCGGGCAGCGCCGCTGCGGCTCCGGCCGGATCGGCTAGTCCCGCGGCCAGCACGGCAGGCGGTTCCTGAGTAACGGTGGCCCGACGCCTGCCCGCGCGGCCACGCATCTGCCGCGCCGGTAGCCGGGCGGCCTGACGGCGGTTACATGACGACGACCAAAAAAGCGACGCTCAAGGCGGTGTTCCTGACCGGACTCCTCGTGCTGGTGCCGCTCGCGCTCACGCTGTGGGTGTTGAGCCTCATCATCGGGACGATGGACCAGACGCTTCTGTTGCTGCCCGAGTCGTGGCAGCCGGAGCGGCTCTTCGGCGTGAAGCTGCCGGGGCTTGGCGCGGTGCTGACGATCGCGTTCATCTTCCTCGTCGGGCTGCTCACGCATAACTTCATCGGCCAGAAGCTCGTCGAGTGGTGGAATGCGATCGTGCGCCGGATTCCGCTCGTCGGCCCGCTGTACAGCAGCATCCAGCAGGTGTCCGACACGCTGCTGTCGAGCAACGGCAACGCCTTTCGCAAGGCACTCCTGATCGAATATCCGCGCAAGGGCTCGTATACGATCGCGTTCCTGACCGGCGTGCCCGGCGGCGACGTGGTCAACCATCTGCACGAGGACCACGTGAGCGTCTACGTGCCGACGACGCCGAATCCGACGTCCGGTTTCTTCCTGATCGTGCCGAAGAGCGAGGTCGTCGAGCTCGATATGACGGTCGATGCAGCGCTCAAGTATATTGTTTCGATGGGGGTCGTCGCGCCGTCCGCGCCGCCGCGGCGTCCCATCGATCCTCCACTTTAATACCGGAGTCGCGCGCGTGCGCCGCGCGTTCCGTTCAATTCATGCATAACGAAAGACGAACATCATGTCGATGAGATCTGAATACTGCGGTCTGGTGACCGAACAGCTGCTGGGCCAAACCGTTTCGCTGTGCGGATGGGTGCAACGCCGCCGCGATCACGGCGGTGTCATCTTCATCGACCTGCGCGATCGCGAGGGTCTCGTTCAGGTCGTCTGCGATCCGGATCGCGCAGAGATGTTCAAGGTCGCCGAAGGCGTGCGCAACGAGTTCTGCGTGCAGGTGAAGGGTCTTGTGCGCAACCGTCCGGAAGGCACGGTCAACGCGAACCTGAAGAGCGGCCAGATCGAAGTGCTGTGCCACGAGCTGACCGTGCTGAACGCATCGGTCACGCCGCCGTTCCAGCTCGACGACGACAACCTGTCGGAAACGACGCGTCTCACGCATCGCGTGCTCGACCTGCGCCGTCCGCAGATGCAGCACAACCTGCGTCTGCGCTATCGCGTGACGATGGCCGTGCGCAAGTACCTCGACTCGCGCGGCTTCATCGACATCGAAACGCCGATGCTCACGAAGAGCACGCCGGAAGGCGCGCGCGACTACCTCGTGCCGTCGCGCGTGAACGCGGGCCAGTTCTTCGCGCTGCCGCAGTCGCCGCAGCTGTTCAAGCAGCTGCTGATGGTCGCGAACTTCGATCGCTACTACCAGATCGTCAAGTGCTTCCGCGACGAAGACCTGCGCGCCGACCGTCAGCCCGAATTCACGCAGATCGACTGCGAGACGTCGTTCCTCGACGAGCAGGAAATCCGCGATCTCTTCGAGAACATGGCGCGCCACGTGTTCAAGGAAACGATCGACGTCGACCTCGACGAGAAATTCCCGGTGATGCAGTACTCGGAAGCAATGCGCCGCTTCGGCTCGGACAAGCCGGACCTGCGCGTGAAGCTCGAATTCACCGAGCTCACCGACGCGATGAAGGACGTCGACTTCAAGGTGTTCAGCACGCCGGCGAACACGAAGGACGGCCGCGTCGCGGCGCTGCGCGTGCCGAAGGGCGGCGAGCTGTCGCGTGGCGACATCGACGGCTACACCGAGTTCGTGCGCATCTACGGCGCGAAGGGTCTCGCGTGGATCAAGGTGAACGAAGCCGCGAAAGGCCGTGACGGTCTGCAAAGCCCGATCGTGAAGAACCTGCACGACGCCGCGATCGCCGCGATTCTCGAGCGCACCGCTGCGCAGGACGGCGACATCATCTTCTTCGCGGCCGACCGCGCGAAGGTCGTCAACGACAGCCTCGGCGCGCTGCGCCTGAAGATCGGCCACTCGGAGTTCGGCCGTGCGAACGGCCTCGTCGAGGCGGGCTGGAAGCCGCTGTGGGTGATCGACTTCCCGATGTTCGAGTTCGACGAGGAAGAGAACCGCTACGTCGCCGCGCACCATCCGTTCACGAGCCCGAAGGACGAGCATCTCGAGTATCTGGAAACGGATCCGGGCCGCTGCCTCGCGAAGGCGTACGACATGGTGCTGAACGGCTGGGAAATCGGCGGCGGTTCGGTGCGTATCTATCGCGAGGAAGTGCAGAGCAAGGTGTTCCGCGCGCTGAAGATCAACGCGGAAGAAGCGCGTGCGAAGTTCGGCTTCCTG